>NZ_PXWG01000046.1 GCF_003011965.1 Streptosporangium nondiastaticum | reverse complement strand
TAGTGACGGGCACCGCATCCTCTCCCCCGCCGCAACGGCGAGCGACCCCCGCCGCGGAGGCCGGCGGTGCCGGCCCGGCCTCAGGTGAGCACGGCACCGCCGGAACGCGCCGTCTCGGCTGAGCGCCGCCTCGGCGGAAGGGGAGTGCGCGGCCCGCACTCGGAATGGCGCCCCCTTGGGCGTTGCCGCAGGGACGCGCTACGCGCGCGCGATCGTCTCGTGGTGGCGGATGACCTCGGCGATGATGAAGTTCAGGAACTTCTCCGCGAACGCGGGGTCGAGTTTGGCGTTCTCGGCCAGTTCGCGGAGGCGGGCGATCTGGCGGGCCTCGCGGGCCGGGTCGGCGGGGGGCAGTTTGTGGGCGGCCTTGAGGTGGCCGACCTGCTGGGTGGCCTTGAAGCGCTCGGCGAGCATGTGGATCACCGCTGCGTCGATGTTGTCGATGCTGTCGCGCAGCCGGCCGAGCTCGGCGCGTACGGACTCGTCCATGGAACTGTTGCTCATGGTCACCGAGCCTATGCGGACGGACGGGGTGCGATCACCGGTGGGTGGTCCGGATCGGGGATCCGGGCGCTCCAGCCGCCGGGCACGGCGCGTCCCTGCCGGGCGCGGAAGCGGACGGGCGCGGTGCCGACGCGGCGGGTGAAGAGGCGGCTGAAGTAGGCGGGGTCGGCGTAGCCGACGCGGCGGGCGACGGCGGCGACGGGCAGTTCGGTGGCGGCGAGGAGTTCTTTGGCGCGGCCGAGGCGGATGCCGAGGAGGTAGTCCTTGGGGCTGCAGCCGGCTCCGCGGCGGACCGCGGCGCGGAGTTCGGCGGTGGTCATGCCGTGCCGGGCGGCGTGCTGGGCGACGGTGAGGGGGAGGAAGGCGTCCCGGGCGAGGGCCTGGAGGACGGGTTCGCCGCCGGGGGTGGTGTCTGCTCGTGCCCGGCGCAGGGCCACGAGCAGTTCGTGGACGGCCGCCGAGGTTTCGAGTTCCAGGAGGGGGTTGCCGCGGCGTGCCGCGCGGGCGATGCGGTGGACGGCGGTGTGTGCGGCGGTGGTGTCGGTGAGAGGGACGAGGGGCCGGTGGGGTTCGATGCAGCCCAGTTCGGTGTAGGCGCTGACGGCGGGGCCGGTGAAGTCGACGAAGGCCTCGTCCCAGCCGGTGCCGCCGGCGGCGCCGTAGTGGTGAGGGACGCCGGGGGCCAGCCAGAGGAGCGCGGGCGCGGTCACGGTGCGGGTGCGGCCGTCGGGGGTGCGGAGCCAGCCGCTGCCGGCGTGGATGACGACGGCGACGTGGTGGTCGAGGGTGCGGGGTCCGACGGGCGGCAGTGCCCCGTGCTGGAGGCCCACGCCGAGGCAGACGAGGCCGAGCCGGTGGTGGACGGGGCCGGGGCTGAAGTAGCGCATCCATGTCTGGTACATGGGTCCCGGCCTCCCGCGGTGTCGGCGCCGTGGGCCGATCTTCGCGCATGGCGGTGCGGTTCACCAGAGTGCTTCACCGGAGCGCTTCACGGGGTCTCGCCCGTCTCCTCGTTCGTCTCGTAGACCGTGAAGCCGTCCAGGACGAACTCGGCCGTGCCGCTGTCGCCGGTCTTGCGCAGCCCCACCCACGCCTCGCCCGTCTCCGGCGCGGTGAACTCGTACGTGTGGGTGGTGGGGGTGTGGGCGGCGGGCAGGGGCGTGCGCTGCAGTTCGCGGCTGCCGGGGGTGTCCGCGCCGGTGATCCAGGCGTACTGGCCGGCGGTCTCGTTCTCGTAGCGGAACTCGATGCGGTAGCGGCGTCCGGGCCGGAAGCGCACGGTGTGGGGGACGGTGCGGTAGACGAGCCCGGTGTTCTCGCCGCGCGACTTCAGGGACTGGGTGCCGTCGATGACGTCGTCGACGGCCTTGCCGTTCCAGCCGCGCTGCGTGTAGGGCGCGTGCCGCTGGGCGATGTGCGTGCGGGGGTCGGTGGTGCCGCCCGCGTCGCCTTTGACGAAGGGTCCCCAGCCTTGGGGGACGTTCTCGAAGTCCTCGAAGAGGAGGGCGCCGGGGCGTTCGGTCTGCCGCCCGGCGGCCACGACCCGCAGTGCGTCGAACCGTACGCGCGCGCTGCCCGCGGCGACGCTCAGGGTGAGGGTGACGGGCCCGCCGCCCGGTGGCACGGTGAAGCGGGTGAACATCCGCTGGAAGCGGGTGCCGTGCTTGCGGTCGGCGGCCACGTGGTTGCCGGCGGTGGAGGTGTCCGTCCAGTTGGCGGCGGTGACGCCGTCGGCGGTGCGGACCTCCAGGGCGGACCGGCGCCGCTCCCCCGCGGCGGCGCCGATCTCGACCTGCACGGAGGCGGCGTACGTGCCGGGTCCGAGCCGGGCGAGCCGCTGTCCGACCGTGGCCGCCGCTCCGGCGCGGATGACGAGCTCCCAGTCGCCGAGCGGGCTGCGCTCGACGGCCGCGGGGCCGGTGACCTGCCAGCCGTCGAGGCTGCCGGAGTGGAAGCCGGGGTCGTGCAGCGGTGTGCCTTCGCCCCATGCGGGCCGCGGGGAGCGGCCGTGGCCGCGGGTGAGGACGTACGGCTGTCCGGCCGTGGCCTCGATCGTGACCTCGCCGCCGCGGACGGGCAGTTCGACCGGGTCGGTGCGGCCCTGGTCGGTGAGCCGGTGGAGGACGACGGTGGTGCGGCCGGACCAGCCGCGGGGCAGGTGCCAGCGGGTGGTGCCGCCGGTGGGGTTGTAGTGGTAGAGCTTGGCGGGGTCGAGGGCCTCGCGCGGTTCCCAGGGCAGCAGGTAGAGCCCGCCCTTGTAGACGAGGCGGCCGTCGGTGGTGATGGTGCGGGTGCCGTCGGCGTCGCTGACGGTGGTGCGCGCCGGGCCCTCGAAGGTGATCTCGTGGTCGGCCCAGGTGCGGACGGGGTGGGCCTGGAGGTATTTGGCCGGAAGGTTCTCGGTCCAGATCAGGCGGTGGAAGGGGGCCCAGTCGGTCTTGCCCTGCCAGCCCTCGAAGGTCCCGAGCTTGGCTGTGCCGAGGAGGGGCCACTTGTCGGCGAAGACGTCCTTGTGGTGGTGATGGAGGAAGCGGATGAGGCGGGAGTTGATGCCGCGCGAGGTGTCGGGCCCGTAGTCGGTCTCGTTCGCCCAGTGCGACCAGAGGCTGGAGCGTTCCAGGCCGTGGCCCCATTCGGTGGCGATCTGCCAGCCCTGGTCGCGCAGGGCGCGCTGCAGCCGGTCGGAGTTCCAGCCGGACTCGCGGAAGACGTCGATGTAGAGGGTGGTGAGGGCGGGGTCGGTCTCGGCGCGCAGCTGCCGGAAGCGGCGGACGACGTCGCCGGACAGGAGGTCGCGGCGGGCGTCGATCTTGTACGACTGGTCGAGCCAGTCCCACTGCTTGTTGCCCGCGTCGACGAGGGTCTCGGAGAAGGCGTGGGCGACGGGGTAGGACTCGGTGGTGTTCACGTGCACGGCGAAGTCGCTGTTCCACTTCTTTCCGGCGCGCAGCAGGGTGTTGAGGTCGGTGAGGCCGCCGGCGCGGGTGTTGTGGTTGCCGCCGTAGTCGGGGTGAGCGGAGTCGTGGCCCTCGGACTGGTAGCCCTTGAGGAGAGTGAACTGGCGCAGGCCGTCCGTGGCGAGGGCGATCCGTTTGACGTTGTCGAGGGTGGCGAGGAAGGGGTTCGTGGCCTGGCTGGCGAAGTTGAAGGGGATGTGGGGGACGACGCGGAGGTGCTGGTCGGCGGCGCCGAGCGGCGCGGTCATGACGTCGCGCAGGGCGATGGCGGCGTCCTGCCAGTCGGCTCGGCCGTCGCCGTTGCGGTCGCGGGTGACGACGATGGTGGCGCGGGGCAGGGGCTCGGTGTCGGTGACGGGCGCGCCGGCGGCGCGGTGGGTCCACTGGCCGCAGGTGATCCGGGCCTCGGTCCCGTAGGGCCGGGTGCGGGTCTGCCGGCGGAGGCGGCCGTTCTCCCAGGCGGTGGCGGCGTCCGGGCGGTCCTGGACTGTGTTGGTGTCGATGGCGGCGGCGAGCCGGCCGGTGCTGACGACGGCGTAGGCGCAGCCGATGGGCGCCTCGTCGGCGGGCGTGTCCGGGCCGGGGCGGACGAGGGTGTCGCCGTTCTTCGCCTTGTCGAGCTGGATGCGGGCGGCGAGGAGTTCGGCGCCGGGCTGGGTGCTGCGGACGCTGAGCAGGGCGAGGCCGGGGATGCGGAGGGTGCCGATGCGCAGGCCGGGGTTCTCGGTGATGCGGGTGACGTGCCAGTCGACGCGCGTGCCGGTGACGCGGATCTCGACATCGATGCGGGTGCCGCCGGTGAGGGTGAGGGCGTACGCGGCGCGGTCGCCGCGGATGGTGGAGGTGACGTGGGGGGTGTGTTCCTTCTCGTCCACGAGCAGGGAGGTGACCGGGTCCTCCTGGCCGTGGACGACGTCTCCGGTGGTGCGGTCGGTGTAGGAGATGACGTAGGGGAAGGTGGTGCCGACGCGGACGTCGAGGCCGGTGGAGCGCAGGACGGCGTCGGCCCGTGCGGGCGCGGCGGCGGCCGTCCCGGCGAGTCCGGTGAGCCCGGTGAGTGCGGCGAGGCCGGCGGCGGCGCCCGTGGTGACCACGGCGCGGCGGGTGGGGGTGCGCGGGGCCGTGGGGGTGCGCGGGGCCGCGTCGTCCGCCCTGCGGTCCTCGCCCGCCCGGCGGCCCTCTCCCGCCCTGCGGTCCTCGCCCGCTCTGTCCTCGTCCGCCCTGTCCTCATCCACTCCGCGGTCCTCCTCGGTACCGATGGCCACGGGCACAGGGTGGAGGGCGGGGGCCGTGGCGCCCATGGACAAAAGTGGTACGGGTATTGGACTCCTGTCCGCGGCGGGCAGGATCAGCTCATGATCGCGAAGCTGATGTATCCCGTCGTCGACTGTCCCGACCCGGCCGCGCTGGCCGGCTTCTACGCCCGGATCCTGGACTGGGAGGTGGACGCCGCCGAGCCGTCCTGGGTGTGGCTGACATCTCCCGCGGGCGAGCGGATCGCCTTCCAGGAGGCGAAGGACCACCGGCCGCCGCGCTGGCCCGACCCGGCCTTCCCGCAGCAGTTCCACCTGGACTTCGAGGTGGACACGCGGGAGGACGTGGAGCGGGCGCGGGGCGAGGTGATCGCGCTGGGGGCGGAGTTCCTGCACGACAGCGGCGGCAAGGAGAAGGGCTTCCTGGTGTTCAACGACCCCGCGGGGCACCCCTTCTGCCTCTGCTTCGGGCAGTCGCTGTAGCGGCGGCGGCCGTCAGGTGTCGCACTCCAGCACCGACCGGCACAGCCCGCACCGCACCCGTACGCTCCCCCGCACCGGCACCCGGATCCGCTGGTGGCACGTGGGGCACGGGAAGCTCACCCGCAGCGGGTCGTGGCCCTCGAAGGCGTAGCCCCAGCCGGAGGGGTCGCTGCGCCGGGCGTTCTGGACGGCGCGGCGGTCGCGGGCGTAGCGGTGGCGGCCGAGCCGTCCGGCCGCGGCGAGCGGGGGCCGGCGGCCGTCGCGCCGCGCCTCCGCGAGGCCCTTGACGTACGCGTCGTACGCCTGGGGGCTGGTGAACCACGGGGCGGGGTCCTCTCCGAAGGCCAGCGCCCGCTTGGCGAGGACGTAGCCGAACTCCTCCGGGGTGAGGTAGCCGAGCTTCTGCGTGGAGACCGCCGACTCGCGGTAGGCGTCGAGGAGCAGCCAGCCCGCCCCGAGGTAGGCCGTCGCGGTGTCGGTGAGGATCTCGTTGTCGCGGGTGCCGGGGAAGGCGAGGCCGAGCCGGTGCAGATAGACGTGCATGACCTCGTGGGAGAGGGCGGCGCCGATGTCCTTGCGGTGGGTCTTGAAGCGGGAGTTGAGCTCGATGAAGTACTCGGGCCCGGCGGCGAGCTCGACGCTTCCCGCGTGCCGCATGTCGCGGAAGCTGACGATCATCCGGGCGTCCGGCAGGCGCAGGTGGCGCACCATCGCGCCGGCGACGCGCTGCACGCCGAGGTAGGGGTTCTCGTCGTCGTCGAAGGCGACGTCGGCCGGGGGCACGCTGAGCTCGAAGGTGTGCACCGTGTCGTAGGAGAGGCGCTTGTAGAGCGCGGTGATCGCGGTGCGGACGGTCTCGATGTGCGGGTAGCCGTGCACGATCTCTACGCCGTTTCCGGCTCCGGTCCCGGTGCCCACGCGTGACCACCCCCTGGGGTCCCCCTGCCGGCCGCTGCGCCCCTCCCTCCACTGTACGGGGGCGGTGCGGGGCTGCGGCAGACCGTGGTGCCGGCGGTACGGCTGGCCGAAACGGGGTGCTTGTCGCACGTTCGTTCGCTGCTCATAATCGCACCGCGCAGCGAAGGCTCGATTCCGGTAATCGGACGACCGGGATTGTCATGGGCCTGACATTCGCGCGTAACCTCCCACGAAAGGAAGACCCTTGCGTTCCTTCCTCTTCCTCGGCACGCTCAGGAGAACCCTCGCCGCCGGCGCCGCGGCGGTCGCCGCGCTCACCCTCACCGCCGGAGCCGCCCTCGCCGACGGCCCGCGCGACCCGCGCCCGCGCGAGGGCGTCGTCGGCGGCACGCAGGCCCAGCAGGGCGAGTTCCCGTGGATGGTGCGGCTGTCCATGGGCTGCGGCGGCGCGCTCTACACGAAGCAGATCGTCCTCACCGCCGCCCACTGCGTCGGCGGCAGCGGCGCCAACACCTCCATCACGGCCACCGCCGGAGTCGCCGACCTCAACTCGCCGCAGGCCATCAAGGTCAAGTCCACCCAGGTCATCCAGGCGCCCGGCTACAACGGCTCCGGCAAGGACTGGGCGCTGATCAAGCTCGCCCGGCCGGTCGACCTGCCCACGCTCAAGACCGCCGACAGCGACGCGTACAACAACGGCACCTTCACCATCGCGGGCTGGGGCGCGGACCGCGAGGGCGGCAGCCAGCAGCGGTACCTGCTGAAGGCCACCGTGCCCTTCGTCGACGACGCCGCCTGCCAGCAGGCCTACGGCAACCTCATACCGGACGAGGAGATCTGCGCCGGATACCTCGACCAGGGCGGCGTCGACACGTGCCAGGGCGACTCCGGCGGCCCGATGTTCCGCAAGGACGGCGCGGGCGCGTGGATCCAGGTCGGCATCGTCAGCTGGGGGCAGGGCTGCGCGCGGCCGCAGTACCCCGGCGTCTACACCGAGGTGAGCACGTTCGCGGCGGACATCAGGAGCGCCGCCGTCAGCCTGGGCGGCTGACCCGGGCGAGGGGGTTTTGCCGGCCCGGCACCGTATGACTGCGCCGCACGCCCCCTCCCGCCGCAGCGGCGCGCGACCCACCACCCCGGAGCCCGGCGGTGCCGGACCGAGCGCAGTACGGCACCGCCGGCACGGCTGACCCCGGCTGATCACCGTCGCGGCGGAGGGGACGCGCCGGCCCGGCACCGTATGACTGCGCCGCACGCTCCCTCCCGCCGGAGCGGCTGAGCGCCGCTCCTCCCCCGCCGGGCCGTCCGGGTGGCGGCGGCCGCCCGGACGGCCCAATCGCGCACCCGCTTCCGAGGCCCGTCCACGCGACTCCGGTATGACGTGGGCGGGCCTTCGTCATCCTTTCGGCCGAGGCGAGAATGGTCGGACAGTCGAGGTGTGAGCGCCGTAAAGGCCCGTAACGTGAAGGTCGTGGTCCGCCGCCCGGCGGCCGCAGACCGAGCCGACCGTTACGGAAAGGGACCCCCGTGTCCGCCAAGCACCGCATCGCCGCCGTCACCGTCCTCGCCGCCGCCGTCGGCGCGGTCGCCTGGCCGACGGCCGGTGCGCTCGCCGCGGACGCCCGCTCCGCCGGCGGCAGGGACACGAGCTCCGGCCGCCCCGTCGTCGTCCGGCAGGTCCAGCTGCCCGACGGCAGCCGGGCGCAGCTGGCCTCCGGCGAGCGCGGCACGACGGTCACGGTGACCAAGCACGGCAAGCAGCGGCGCACGATCGACGCGTCCCGCCCCGCGGCCGACATCGACCGGCTCCACCTGCGTCTCCTCGGCGGGGACACCGCGAAGCCGACGCTGCGCGCGTCCCTCGACGGGGCCCAGCTGACGAACTACTACGACTTCGCCTCGGGCGCGCTGCGGCACACTCCGGACGGGGCCGAGGCCGGTGCGGCCCGCCACAAGGGCGCCAAGCACGTGTCCGGCGCCGCCGCCGGTTCCGGCCATGTCGTCACCGTGCGGGGCGGCGAGGAGCCGCAGGCCTCGCCCCGCCCGCGCGCGCTCCGCGCCGCCTCCAGCAACCCCGTCAAGCGGGTCGTCGAAGCGGGCGAGGTCATCAAGGGCCGGCACGACATCGGCGCCCCGGCCCTCGCGGGCGGCGTGGCCCTGCTCGCCCTCGGCGGCGGTGCCTACGGGGTGCGCCGTCTCGCCGCCCGCCGGGCCGGTCGCACGGGCGCCTGATCCGCGGTTGCGGCGGCCCGCGGCCCCCGCTCACATGGAGGGGCGGAGAGGCCCCGGGGAAGTCCCCCGTTCGGCGGGCACCGCCGTACGGGCAGCACAGCGCAAGGAACCGCAAGGAACGAGTATGGCGATCACCGTGGTCATCGCGGACGACCAGGAGATGGTCCGCACCGGCTTCCGCATGATCCTGGAGAGCCAGCCCGACATCGAGGTCGTCGCCGACGTCGTGGACGGCGAGGCCGCCCTCGCCGCCGTCGAGGAGCACGAGCCCGACGTGCTGCTCCTCGACATCCGCATGCCCAAGCTCGACGGCCTGGAGGTCACCCGCCGGCTGTCGGAGCGCGCGGCCGCGCGGCCGGAGCTGGGCGGGCGCCCGCGGATCGTCATCGTCACCACCTTCGACCTCGACGAATACGTGCACACCGCGCTGCGCAACGGCGCGTCCGGCTTCCTGCTGAAGGACGCGAGCCCCGCCATGCTCGTCGAGGCCGTGCACGCGGCGGCCGTGGGCGACTCCCTGATCTCGCCCGCGATCACCGTCCGCCTCCTGCGCGACATGGCCCCCGGCGGCCCGGTGGGCCCGGCGCGGGCCCCCTCCGAGCCGCTGACCGACCGCGAGGCCGACGTCGTGCGCTGTCTGGCCCGTGGTGCGACGAACGCGGAGATCGCCGCCGAGCTCTTCGTCTCGCTGTCCACGGTCAAGACCCACCTGGCCAACGTGCAGCTGAAGCTGGACGCCCGTAACCGCGTCGAGATCGCCGCCTGGGCCTGGGAGAGCGGGCTGGCCGCGGGCGGCACGTGACCAGGTGGGGCGGCTGGGCCGTCCGCCATCCCCGGGGGGCAGTCTTCGCGAAGGCCTCCCTCGGGGCCGTCCTGCTCTGTCTCGTGGGGCTGGAGGGCATCGCGCTCGCCCGGCAGCCGAGCGTGCCGCACGCCGTCGTCCTCGCCTCGGGCGTCCTGGTCTGTCTGTGCGCGGTGCCCTACGGGTGGATCCCGCTGACCGTGCGGGCGGGCGTCGCGGTCGCGGTCTCCCTGGTCGCCTCCGCCGTTCTCATGATCGGGCCGCATCCGCGCGTCGTCTGGGGCATGGGCGAGGACGTCGCCCTGCTCGTCCTCTTCACCCTCGTCGTCAGCAAGTCCTCGAACCGGGTCGCGGGCGTCCTCGGCCCGCTGCTCGCCGTCGCCGTCGTGGCCGCGCCCATGCGCGACCTCAACCCCGAGTGGTTCACGGCCCTCTTCTCGATGCTGCTGGTCGTGGTGGGCACGTACTCGCTGCTGCTGCGCGGCCACGCCGCCCAGCGCGTGCGCGACCTGACCGCGGTCCGCACCGCCGAGCGCCTGGAGCTCGCCCGCGAGCTCCACGACCTCGTCGCCCACCACATCACCGGCATCGCCGTGCAGGCCCAGGCCGCCCGCTTCACCGCGCTGGAGGGGCCCGCGGCGGCCGGTGCCTTCGAGCGCATCGAGACGTCCGCGGGCGAGGCGCTCGGCGCGATGCGCCGCCTGGTGAGCGTGTTGCGGGAGGGGGAGGCGGAGACGGAGCCGGTCGCCGGGCTGCCCGAGGTGCGCGCGCTCACGGAGGCGTTCGCGCGCACGGGGCCGCCCGTCGTCCTCTACATCGAGCAGGGGCTGGAGGACTGGATCCCCGCCGAGGTCGCGGCGGGCGTGCACCGGGTCGTCCGCGAGGCGCTCACCAACATCCGCAAGCACGCCGCCGACGCCACGGCCGTACGGATCGGCGTCCGCGGGGTGCCCGCGGGCGTCGAGCTGCGCATCGCCGACGACGGCAGGAACGCGGCCGCGCTCCCGGAGAAGGCCCGGGGCGGGGGCTTCGGCCTGGTGGGCCTGAGCGAGCGGGCGAAGGCGATGGGCGGGCTGCTGCGCGCGGGCCCGGCGCCGGAGGGCGGCTGGGAGGTCACGGCGCGCTTCCCGGTGGACCGGCGGCGGTGACCGCGCCCCGGTCCCTCACCTCACTGATCTCTCACCGGTCTCTCACCGGTCGAGGAGGGCGGGCCCTCACTTCCAGTGCTGCCGCAGGACCTTCTCCGCCGGTTTCCCGTGCGGGGTGTACGCGAGGCGGCGCGGCGTCTCGCCGGCGTCGGGCCAGTCGTCCCACATCCACCAGCAGACCCCTGCCCACCAGGGCTGTCCGTCGAGGGCGGTGAGCAGCGCCTCGTAGGCCGCGGCCTGTTCGTCCTCGCCGCCGCTCTTGCTGACGGTCCAGGAGTAGGGGGCGGTGGTGGTGCCGCGCTGGCTGACGTAGCCGGCCTCGGTGAAGAGGATCTTGCGGTGCCGGCGGGCGGAGAAGGCGGCGAGTTCGCCGGTGATGGGTTTCCAGGCGTCGCGGAGCCGGGCGGTGTCGGCGGTCGCGTGGTCGGCGAGGGGCCAGTAGGCGTCGATGCCGATGACGTCGAGGTCGTCCCAGAAGGGGACGGCGCGGTATTCGTCGTAGTTGGCGGCGTAGGTCAGCGGGCCGCGGTAGCGGGCGCGGACGGCGCTGATGACCTTGCTCCAGCGGGTGCCGTCGCGGGAGGTGCCGGCCAGTTCGGTGCCGACGGCGAGTTGTTCGGTCTTGGTGGCGGCGGCGAGTTCCGCGTAGTGGGTGATGAAGCGCTCGTAGGCGGCGAACCACGCGCCGGGGTCGCTCGGCCGGATGCCGGCCCGGTCGCCACCCTTGGCGAGGTCGACGTGGGGTTTGAGCATGACCTTGAGGCCGGTGGCGTGGGCGAGGCCGATGATGTGCCGGAGGGCGTCGTCGCCGGCGGTCTCGCCGGTGGTGTGCATGGCGGAGTCGGTGGTTCCGTCCTGGTACCAGGTGGGGGTGAAGGTCACCCAGCGGGCGCCGGTGGCGGCGATCTGCCGCAGGTAGGGCGCGGCGTCCGGGCCGGCGTAGTCGTCGGTGTTCCAGGAGGGGAGGGTGATGCCGCGCATTCCGGCCGCCTTTCCCTCGTCGGTGCGTGCGCCGGGGCCGGGCGTGGTCTCCTCGCCGGGGTCCGCGTCCCGGCCGGAGGAGCAGCCCGTGAGGCATCCGGCGAGGAGGAGGGCAGCGGTGAGCAGCGCTCCGGCCGCCCTCCTCCCGGCGTTCACTGGTTCAGGTCCGTGGGGCCGACGAAGGTGTAGCCGAGGGCCTTGATGCCCTCGATCGTCTGCTGCAGCGGCGCCAGCGGGTAGTAGGGGTGGTAGAAGAAGCTGGCCACGCCGTCGCGGACGGCCAGGTTGGCCTTGGCGGAGGCGATGAGGTCGGCGGGGAGCCGGGGCGGGTGGTTGTTGTAGGCCTCGGGCTCGTAGTTGCCGATGTTCTCGGGCAGGACGGTGGTGCCGTAGACGTCCTTGACCGCGTACGGGAAGAACTGGCCGATGTAACGGCTGTTGTCCGGTGTGCCACCGGTGAGCGTGCCGGCGAAGTACAACGAGCGCTCCAGGCGGGCGGAGTAGTTCTGGCCGAGGACACGGTAGTCGGTGGCGGACGCCGCGTAGTGCGGAGTGGTCCACAAGGCCGGTTTGGGCAGCCCGGCGGCGGCGAATCCGGCCAGGGCCTGGGTGACCCGGGTCTGGGCCCAGGCGGTGGAGTCCTCCGCGGGGGGCCCGTCGAGGACGACGTTGTTCGCCGTGTCGACGTGGGCGCGGAAGAACTCGAAGTCGTCGCCGGTGACGCCGTTGTAGGGGTTGTTCGCCGTGCCGTACTGGTGGGTGTAGCCGTGGTTCATCAGGACGGCGCCGTTGGCGAGCATGTTCTTGATCTCGGTGACGACGGGCTGTGCCTGGGCGAGGGTGATGGTCTCGGGGGTGCCGTTGTTGTAGACGCCCTTGGGGTCGGTGTAGACGGGGATGACGTTGATGCCGTACGGGATCTTCTGTGTCTTGAGGTAGTTGGCGATGGTCCGCAGCTGGGCCGGGTCGGACTTGGGGCTGATGTCCTCCAGGCGGACGAAGGCCCGGTGGCGCTCGGTGGTCGAGGGCGCGAGGGCGTCGAAGAGGAGGTCCTCGAAGACGATGACGCGGTCGCTCTCGGAGACGTACGCGAAGGGGATCTCACCGAGGTAGGTGAGGTTCGCGGAGCGGATCGCCCAGGGGCTGGTGGCGCCGGAGGTGCCGTCCTTGGCCACGGCGAGGGTGGTGACGGCCGGGTAGCCGGGGCCGGTGAGGAGGGCGGGGTGGAGCACGCCGCCGTCCTGGCCTGCGGGGATCTGCCGGGTCAGCTGCTGGTTCTTGTACGTGACCTGGTTGATGTTGCCGATGGAACCGCCGCTCTCGTAGAACGAGTTGGTGGGGTCCCAGCCGTACTTCTGCTTGAACTGCGTGACGCCGACGGCGTTGGCCATGTTCCAGATGTTGTCGCCGATCCAGGTGACGGGCCGGCTGGTGGCCATGGCGTCCTGGTAGAAGGCGGCGGGGACGGCGTCGGGGACGGTGCCCCCGTAGTAGGTCGAGCCGAGGTAGACGGTGGCCGTGTACTGGTTGACCATGCCGGCGGTGTAGGCCGAGACGGGCTTGGCGGTGACGGCGGCGAAGTGGCCCGCGAGGTTGGCGGTGGCCATGGCGTAGAGCTCGCCCAGTTGCCCGTAGGGGCCGGTGGTGTCGTAGAGGACGAGGGCCGAGGTGCCGGCGGGCGCGGCGAGCGTGCTCGCGGTGGCGGCCTTCGTGACGGGCGCCGGGGTGACCGTGAGGGCCCCCGTGCGGCGCAGCCGGTCGTAGGCGAGGCGGGCCTTCGCCGCGGCGGTGAGGTCCTTCTTGCTCTCCGGGGAGAGCGCGAGCGGGTTCACGGCGTCGGTGCTGCGCGGCTTGGGGCGGGATATCGCGGCCCCGGCGGTCCAGGAAAACAGGATGCCGCCCAGCAGGGCGGCGAGGAGCACGGCGACGGCGGAGATCCGGACTTTCCCGGATCTCCCTCGCTGGTTCTGCATGGAATTCCCCCTGGTAATGCTGCGGTCGCCACCCCCGTTCCGTCAGGGGCCCGACAGTCGCCAGATTCTTCTGGCGAGGAACGATGCATGTCAATAGACAACTTCGGTCCCGAGCGGGCAGTTCCGTGCAGATGCGCTGGTGCAGACCAGAAATCACACCCGTCACATCCGACCGTGATCAGGCATAACGACCGGTAGGTTCTTCGAATTTGAGATTCCGCTCCAACAATAGTCACCAAGTCCGACAGTATTACCTGTCTTATCTGATACCTTCCCTGCGCATGCCTTGCCTCGTCATCGAGAGGCGCAAGAGGCGCAATTCGGGGGGAACTCATGTACGGAAAACCCGCTCTGGGCTCCGTCCTGCCCATGGCCGGGCTGACGGCGGCGCCTGAAGTGCTTCCGGGCATTCCTTTTGCCAAAGGACTGCAGGAAGCCGCCGGGGCCGGATTCCTGCTCTACTGCACGGCCGCGCTCGTCATCATCGCCGCCAAACTCTGGTTCGCCGTCCGCAACACGCCCGACCACAGCGCGCCGGCCCCCGGCGCACCGGCCGGGCCCAGCGGTGACCTGCCTTGACCAGCGAGGTCCTGCTGGGATCCGCCATCGCGATCATCGTGATGGCGGGCTGCTACAACACCACGATGTTCCTGCTCTCCCGGCGCCGCGTCCGCCGCGTCCGGGGCCCCCGCCACAAACGGCTGTACGTCTTTCTCCTCGCCTGCCTGAACGAGGAAAAGGTTCTCGCGGAGAGCCTTGCCCGGATCACTGCCCTGCCCGCAGGCAATTTCCTGGCCCTGGTGATCGACGACGCGTCCGACGACGGCACCGCCGGCATCGCCCGCGCCGCCGACCCCGAGCGCGTCCGCCTCCTGCAGCGCACCCTGCCGAACGCCCGCCGCGGCAAGGGCGCCGCCCTCAACGCCGGAATCCGCCACCTCCGCGAGTCGGGCCTCATGGACGGCTACGACCCGCACGACGTCATCGTCTGCGTCGTCGACGCCGACGGCCGCCTCGACGAACACGTGGTCCAGTCCGTCGACCCCTTCTTCGACAATCCGCGCGTCGGCGCCACCCAGGTCGGCGTCCGCATGTACAACCGCCACCAGGGCCTCCTGGCCCGGCTCCAGGACATGGAATTCGTCATCTACGGCGATATCTTCCAGTGCGCCCGGCGCTATATCGGCAGCGTCGGAATGGGCGGCAACGGACAGTTCATGCGGCTCGCCGCGCTCGACTCCCTCGCCGTCCCCGGCGCGGAGGCCGGGCCCTGGAGCGACTCGCTCACCGAGGACCTCGACCTCGGGGTCCGGCTCATCGCCCGCGGCTGGACCAACCAGCACTGCACCGCGGCCGCGGTCTCGCAGCAGGCCGTGCTCGACGTCCGCCGCCTGGTGCGCCAGCGCTCGCGCTGGTTCCAGGGTCACCTGCAGTCGGCGGGGCTGGTGCCGCTGATCCTGCGCTCCGTCCCCACCCGCGCCGCCGTCGACCTGCTGTACCACCTCTCCAGCCCGGTCCTCATCCTGCTCACCTCACTGCTGCCGCTGTCCTTCCTGGTCGCGGTGGCCGGCACCGTCATCGGCTCCGTCCAGGCCGGACGCCCGCTGATCACCCCGATGTGGATCATCGGCCCGTACGTGCTGTCCTTCACGGCGGCCTACGCGTACGGCTTCGTCTACCGCCGGCGCGAGCGCGGCCTCGGGCTCCTGCGCTCGATCCTGCTCTCGCACGTCTTCATCTTCTACGGCTACATCTGGTTCGCCGCCGGCTGGTGGGGCCTGTGGCGGATGCTCACCGGCAAGCAGACGTGGCTGAAGACCGCGCGCACCTGAAACCGCTCCCGCTCCGCTCACTCGTCAGGCCCTTCCCAGGGAGAACCATGTCCGCTGACCTCATCACCGCGCCCGTACGCGCCATGCTCGTGCTGGGCACCCGACCCGAGGCCATCAAACTCGCGCCCGTGGCCCGTGCCATGGCGCTCTCCCCGCTCTTCGAACCGCTCGTCGTCACCACCGGCCAGCACCGCGAGATGCTCCACCAGATGCTGGGCCTCCTGCGCGTCCCGGTCCACACCCAGCTCGACGTCATGCGCGACCGGCAGCAGCTGTCCACGCTCACCGCCCGCCTCGTGGACGGCCTCGGCGAGGTCGTCCGGGCCGAGCGCCCCGACCTCGTCGTCGTCCAGGGCGACACCACCACCGCCCTGACCGGCGCCCTCGCCGCCTTCTACGAGCACGTCCCCATCGCCCACGTCGAGGCGGGGCTGCGCACCGGCGTCCTCGACAACCCCTTCCCCGAGGAGCTCAACCGCCGCCTGATAGGCCGGATGGCGCGCTGGCACTTCGCTCCCACGCAGCGGGCCGCGGACCACCTGACGGCCGAAGGCGTCCCCGGCGCCGAGGTGTTCACCACCGGCAACACCGTCATCGACAACCTGCTGTGGGTGCTGGAGGAGGGCACCGGGCAGAGCCTCTTCCGCACCCGCCTGCGGCGCGTGCTCGTCACGCTGCACCGCCGCGAGAACCAGGGCGCCGTGATGCGCTCCATGGGCCGGGCCCTGCGGCGGCTCGCCGACCGGGGCGACGTGGAGATGGTGCTGCCGCTCCACAAGAGCCCCGCCGTCCGCGAGGCGCTCCTGCCCGAGCTGACGGACCACCCGCACATCGAGATCGCCGAGCCGCTCGGCTACCTCGACTTCTCCGCCACCCTCGCCGCCTGCGACCTGGTCCTCACCGACTCCGGCGGCATCCAGGAGGAGGCGCCCACCCTCGGCAAGCCCGCCCTCGTCCTGCGCACGACCACCGAGCGCCCCGAGGCCGTCGAGGCCGGGGCGGCCCGGCTCGTGGGCACCGAACCCGAGGCCATCCTGGAGGCCGCCGTCCACCTTTTGGATGATCCTGCCGCGTACGCGCGGATGGCCACGGCGGGCAATCCCTTCGGGGACGGCCACGCCACCGACCGCATCATCGCCCAGCTCGCGGAGGACTTCGGTGCCGACGCGGACGACGGCGACGCCGCCGAGCTGGTCACCACCCGCACCGAGGGGCCGGGGTCATACTCGACGGCATGACGAGAGTTCAGCGGCTGCTCGGTCTCGCACTGCTCGCCGCCCTCGCGGTGGCGGGCGCCGTTCTCGCGGTGAGCAGCCTCCTGTCCGGTGACGAGGCGCCGGAACGGCCGTGGGCCGAGGGATCGGTCCACGGCCCGTGGCGGTCGGTCTTCGACGGCCACGGCGAGAACATCGGCCGCCACGACGGCCTCTTCCTCTCCCCCCGGCCCTCCCGCGTGCCGGACGAGACCCACGCCGGGCTGATCGTCTCCACGGAACGCTTCGTGGACGTGGACTTCGAGGCGCGCATGCGGACCGTCGCCCAGCTGCGCACGCCCGAGCCCAACCCGTGGGAGGTGCCGTGGCTGCTGTGGGCGTACACGGACCCCGAGCACTTCTACTACATCACCCTCAAGCCGAACGGCTGGGAGCTCGGCAAGCGCGACCCCGCCTACGGGGGCGGGCAGCGCTTCCTCGCGACCGGCCAGGGGCGGTTCCCCATCGGCGCGTGGTCGGCGGTGCGGGTGGCGCAGCGCGGGGCGCGCATGGAGGTGAGCGTCGACGGGCGGGGGCTGGTCGCCTACGAGGACCGGGAGCGCCCGTACCGGAAGGGCAGCGTGGGGGTCTACACCGAGGACGCGAAGGTGGAGTTCCGCGACCTGATGGTGCACCCGACGGAGTAGCGGGCATGACAGCGCGGCGCCTGCCACCTGTGGTCGGGGTGGGGCAGGCGCCGCGAGCTTTCCGGGGACGGCGGGGCCGTCCTTGCGGGGACGGGTCAGACCGTCAGGGCGCGGTCCGTGGGGCGGACCGGGGCCGGCAGGGTGCTGGTGCCGGTGAGGTAGCGGTCCACGCCGCGGGCGGCGGAGCGGCCCTCGGCGATGGCCCAGACGATGAGGGACTGGCCGCGCCCGGCGTCGCCGGCGACGAACACGCCGGGGACGTTGGTGGCGTAGTCGGCGTCGCGGGCGATGTTGCCGCGGGCGTCCAGTTCCAGGCCGAACTGGTCGACGAGGCCGTTCTGCCGGTCCGTGCCCGTGAAGCCCATCGCGAGGGTGACGAGCTGGGCCGGGATGCGGCGCTCGGTGCCCGGCTTCTGGACGAGCTTGCCGTCGGTGAACTCGACCTCGACGAGGTGCAGCCACTGGACGTTGCCGTCCTCGTCGCCCTCGAAGTGCGTGGTGGAGACGGAGTAGACCCGCTCGCCGCCCTCCTCGTGCGCCGAGGTGACCTTGTAGAGCATGGGGAAGGTCGGCCAGGGCTGGTTCGCGTTCCGCTCCTCCCCCGGCTTGGGCATGATCTCCAGCTGGGTGACGGAGGCCGCGCCCTGGCGGTGGGCGGTGCCGACGCAGTCGGCGCCGGTGTCGCCGCCGCCGATGACGACGACGTGCTTGCCCTCGGCGGTGATCGGGGAGACCGTCAGGTCGCCCTCCTGCACCTTGTTGGCCACGGGCAGGTACTCCATGGCGAAGTGGACCCCCTTGAGGTCGCGGCCGGGGACGGGCAGGTCGCGGGAGGTGGTGGCGCCGGCGGCGATGACGACGGCGTCGTAGCGCTTGCGGAGCTTGGCGGCGTCGATGTCGCGGCCGATCTCCACCTCGGTGCGGAACTTGGTGCCTTCCGCGCGCATCTGCTCGATGCGGCGGTTGATGTGCCGCTTCTCCATCTTGAACTCGGGGATGCCGTAGCGCAGGAGGCCGCCGATGCGGTCGGCGCGCTCGTAGACGGCGACCGTGTGGCCGGCGCGGGTGAGCTGCTGGGCGGCGGCGAGGCCGGCGGGGCCGGAGCCGATGACGGCGACGGTCTTGCCGGAGAGCCGCTCGGGCGGCTGCGGGGTGACGTCGCCCGCGGCCCACGCCTTGTCGATGATGGTGACTTCGACGTTCTTGATGGTGACCGGCTGCTGGTTGATGCCGAGGACGCAGGCGGCCTCGCAGGGGGCCGGGCAGAGCCGGCCGGTGAACTCGGGGAAGTTGTTGGTCGCGTGCAGCCGCTCGCTGGCCGCCCGCCAGTCGTCGCGGTAGGCGTAGTCGTTCCACTCGGGGATGAGGTTGCCGAGCGGGCAGCCGTTGTGGCAGAAGGGGATGCCGCAGTCCATGCAGCGGCTCGCCTGCTTGCTGATGACCGGCAGCAGCGAGCCGGGGACGTAGACCTCGTTCCAGTCGCGGACGCGCTCGGCGACGGGGCGGGTCTGCGCGACCTCGCGCCCGGTGGTCAGGAAGCCCTTGGGGTCAGCCATTGGTCGCCGCCTCCATCATCTTCTCGTGGGTCTCCGTCTCGGAGAGACCCGCTCGCTCGGCGGCGTCCTTGGCGGCGAGCACTGCCTTGTAGGTGGCCGGGACGACCTTGCTGAAGCGGCCGGCGGCGGTGTCCCAGTCGGCGAGGAGGCCGGCCGCGACGGTGGAGGCGGTCTCCTCGTGGTGGCGGCGCACGACGTCGTGCAGCCACTGCCGGTCGTCGGCGCCGAGGGGTTCGACGGCGGCGGCCAGCTCCTTGTTGACGTTGTCGGGGTCGAGGTCGATCACGTAGGCGACGCCGCCGGACATGCCGGCCGCGAAGTTGCGCCCGGTCTCGCCGAGGACGACGGCCCGGCCGCCCGTCATGTACTCGCAGCCGTGGTCGCCGACCCCTTCGGAGACCACGGTGGCGCCGGAGTTGCGGACGCAGAAGCGCTCGCCGACGCGGCCGCGCAGGAACAGCTCGCCGCCGGTCGCGCCGTAGGCGAGGGTGTTGCCGGCGATGACCGAGTACTCGGCGAGGTGGTCGGCGTCGCGGTCGGGGCGGACGACGATCCGGCCGCCGGAGAGGCCCTTGCCGACGTAGTCGTTGGCGTCGCCCTCCAGGCGCAGGGTGACGCCGCGGGGCAGGAAGGCGCCGAAGGACTGGCCGGCGGAGCCCGTGAAGGTGATGTCGATCGTGTCGTCGGGCAGGCCGGCGCCGCCGAAGCGCTTGGTGACCTCGTGGCCGAGCATGGTGCCCACGGTCCGGTTGATGTTGCGGATGGGGACCTGGGCGCGGACGGGCCGGGCGTCCTCGGCGGAGGGGACCGCGAGGGCGTCGGCGGCGAGCTCGATCAGCTCGTTGTCGAGGGCCTTGGCCAGGCCGTGGTCCTGGTCGGTGGTGCGGTGGCGGACGGCCCCGGCGGGCAGGTCCGGCACGTGCAGCAGCGGGGCGAGGTCGAGGCCCTGGGCCTTCCAGTGGGTCACGGCCCGGCCGGTGTCGAGGAGTTCGGCGTGGCCGACGGCCTCCTGGAGGGTGCGGAAGCCCAGTTCGGCGAGGAGCTCGCGGACCTCTTCGGCGATGAACTCGAAGAAGTTGACGACGAACTCGGCCTTGCCGCTGAAGCGCTCGCGCAGCACGGGGTTCTGGGTGGCGATGCCGACCGGGCAGGTGTCCAGGTGGCAGACGCGCATCATGACGCAGCCGGAGACGACGAGCGGGGCGGTGGCGAAGCCGAACTCCTCGGCGCCGAGGAGGGCGGCGACGATCACGTCGCGGCCGGTCTTGAGCTGGCCGTCGGTCTGCACGACGATGCGGTCGCGCAGGCCGTTGAGCAGCAGCGTCTGCTGGGTCTCGGCGAGGCCGAGCTCCCAGGGGCCGCCCGCGTGCTTGAGGCTCGTCAGGGGCGAGGCGCCGGTGCCGCCGTCGTGGCCGGAGATCAGGACGACGTCGGCGTGGGCCTTGGAGACGCCCGCCGCGACCGTGCCGACGCCGACCTCGGAGACCAGCTTCACGTGGATGCGGGCGGCCGGGTTGGCGTTCTTCAGGTCGTGGATGAGCTGGGCGAGGTCCTCGATGGAGTAGATGTCGTGGTGGGGGGGCGGCGAGATCAGGCCGACGCCGGGCGTGGAGTGCCGGGTCTTGGCGACCCAGGGGTAGACCTTGTGGCCGGGCAGCTGGCCGCCCTCGCCGGGCTTGGCGCCCTGGGCCATCTTGATCTGGATGTCGTCGGAGTTGACCAGGTACTCGCTCGTCACGCCGAAGCGGCCGGAGGCGACCTGCTTGATGCTGGAGCGGCGCTCGGGGTCGTGGAGGCGCTCGGGGTCCTCGCCGCCCTCGCCGGTGTTGGACTTGCCGCCCAGCCGGTTCATGGCGATGGCGAGGGTCTCGTGGGCCTCGCGGGAGATCGAGCCGTACGACATGGCGCCGGTGGAGAAGCGCTTGACGATCTCGCTGACGGGCTCGACCTCGTCGAGGGGGACGGGCTGCCGGTCGGTCGTGAGGGAGAACAGGCCGCGGAGCGTCATCAGCCGCTCGGACTGCTCGTTCACGCGCTCGGTGTACTGCTTGAAGATGTCGTAGCGGCGGGCGCGCGTGGCGTGCTGGAGCCGGAAGACGGTGTCCGGGTCGAACAGGTGCGGCTCGCCCTCGCGGCGCCACTGGTACTCGCCGCCGATGTCGAGGCGGCGGTGGCTGGCCGCGATGCCGGTGGCCGGGTAGGCCTTGGCGTGGCGGGCCGCGACCTCGCGGGCGACGACGTCCAGGCCCGCGCCGCCGATCTTGGTGGCGGTGCCGTGGAAGTAGGTGTCGACGAAGCCCTCGTCCAGGCCGATCGCCTCGAAGACCTGGGCGCCGCGGTACGAGGCCACGGTGGAGATGCCCATCTTGGACATGACCTTCAGGACGCCCTTGCCGAGCGCCTTGATGAGGTTGCGGATCGCGGCCTCGGGCTCGATGCCCTGCAGGAACGTCCCTGCCCGGACGAGGTCCTCGACCGACTCCATCGCCAGGTACGGGTTGACGGCGGCCGCGCCGTAGCCGATGAGCAGCGCGACGTGGTGCACCTCGCGGACGTCGCCGGCCTCGACCAGCAGGCCCACGTGGGTGCGCTGCTTGGTGCGGATGAGGTGGTGGTGGACGGCGGAGGTGAGCAGCAGCGAGGGGATCGGGGCGTGCTCGGCGTCGGAGTGGCGGTCGGAGAGGACGATGAGGCGGGCGCCGCCGGCGATGGCCGCGTCGGCCTCGGCGCAGATCTCCGTGAGACGGGCGGCCAGGGCCTCGCCGCCGCCGCCGACGCGGTAGAGGCCGGAGAGGGTGACGGCCGCGAGGCCCGGCATGTCCCCGTCGGCGTTGATGTGGATGAGCTTGGCGAGCTCGTCGTTGTCGATGACGGGGAAGGGCAGGGTGACGCTGCGGCAGGAGGCCGCGGTGGGCTCCAGGAGGTTGCCCTGCGGGCCGAGGGAGGAGATCAGCGAGGTGACGAGCTCCTCGCGGATGGCGTCCAGCGGCGGGTTGGTGACCTGCGCGAACAGCTGGGTGAAGTAGTCGAAGAGCAGCCGGGGCCGCTCGGAGAGCGCGGCGATCGGCGAGTCGGTGCCCATCGAGCCGATCGGCTCCGCGCCGGCCTGGGCCATGGGGGCGAGGATGACGCGCAGCTCCTCCTCGGTGTAGCCGAAGGTCTGCTGGCGGCGGGTGACCGAGGCGTGGGTGTGCACGATGTGCTCGCGCTCGGGGAGGTCGGCCAGGTCGATCAGGCCGGCTTCCAGCCATTCCCCGTAGGGCGCGGCGGCGGCGAGCTCGGCCTTGATCTCGTCGTCCTCGATGATGCGGTGGCGCTCGGTGTCGACCAGGAACATCCGGCCGGGCTGGAGGCGGCCCTTGCGGACGACCCGAGCCGGGTCGATGTCGAGGACGCCGACCTCGGAGGAGAGCACGACGAGGCCGTCGTCGGTGACCCAGTAGCGGCCGGGGCGCAGGCCGTTGCGGTCGAGGACGGCGCCGACGAGGGTGCCGTCGGTGAAGGTGACGCAGGCCGGGCCGTCCCAGGGCTCCATCAGGGTGGAGTGGTACTGGTAGAAGGCGCGCCGGGCCGGGTCCATGGAGGCGTGGTTCTCCCAGGCCTCGGGAATCATCATCAGCACGCTGTGCGGCAGGGACCGGCCGCCGAGGTGGAGGAGCTCCAGGACCTCGTCGAAGGAGGCGGAGTCGGAGGCGTCGGGGGTGCAGACGGGGAAGAGCCGGTCGAGTTCGCCGCCCTGCCCGAACAGTTCACTGGCCAGCTGGGATTCGCGCGCCCGCATCCAGTTGCGGTTGCCCTGGACGGTGTTGATCTCGCCGTTGTGGGCGACGAAGCGGTACGGGTGGGCGAGCGGCCAGCTGGGGAAGGTGTTGGTGGAGAAGCGGGAGTGGACCAGGGCGATGGCGGTGGCGCAGCGGCGGTCGGAGAGGTCCGGGAAGAAGGGCTCCAGCTGACCGGTGGTGAGCATGCCCTTGTAGACGATCGTGCGGGCGGAGAGCGAGGGGAAGTAGACCCCGGCCTCGCGCTCGGCGCGCTTGCGCAGCACGAACGCCTTGCGGTCCAGGGCGAGTCCGCTGTTCTCGCCGTCGCTCACGAACAGCTGCCGGAAGTCCGGCATGGTGGCGCGGGCGCCGGCGCCGAGCAGTTCGGGGGCGACGGGGACGGTGCGCCAGCCGAGGACGGTGAGGCCCTCCTCGCGGGCGATCGCCTCGATAGACGAGACGGCGGTGTCCGCCTCCGCGGGGTCCGCGGGGAGGAACGCGATGCCGACGGCGTACGCCCCGGGCTCGGGGAGGGCGAAGGGAACGCTCTCCCGCAGGAAGGCGTCCGGGACCTGCAGCAGGATGCCCGCGCCGTCGCCGGAGTCGGGCTCGGAGCCTGTGGCGCCGCGGTGCTCCAGGTTGCGCAGGACGGTGAGGGCCTGTTCCACGAGCGCGTGGCTCGCCTCGCCGGTGAGGGTCGCGACGAAGCCGACGCCACAGGCGTCGTGCTCGTTCCGCGGGTCGTACATTCCCTGCTGGGCGGGGTGGGATGCGGATCGCATCGGCGGCTCCCGTCGTCGTCTTGGCGGTCACGGCCGGACGGCCGGTGACATGTGCCGAGGGACGACATTGGCCCTCTGCGGAAGAAGTTGGTGCAGGTTACATGATGGGGTGCTTCCCGAAAAGTGGAAGCACCGGTTCAGCATGTGGACGCTGCGAGGTGATGCGGCGAGCTGCCGGAAGCCTTGGGGATCGCCCGTACCGGCGGCGCCGGACACAGCACAGAGCGGGCGGCGTTGCCCGCTGCGCTCCCGGATTGTGCCCGGTCGTCGAGGGCCTGAAACCGCTCCGTCATCCGTACGTTATGCGGGACCCCGCATAAGAATTATCCCAGTGCGGTGCCGAAGGCAATACCGAGGGCGTAAGTCACACCCGCCGCGGCCGCGCCCAGGAACAGCTGGCGCAGGCCGCTGAACCACCAGGAGCGGGCCGTCACCCGGGCCACGACCGCGCCGCAGGCGAAGAGACCGAGCAGCGCCAGCAGCACCGCCGGCCACAGGGACGTGGCCCCCAGCAGGTACGGCAGCAGGGGCAGGAGCGCGCCCAGCGCGAACGAACCGAACGACGACACCGCCGCGACCATGGGCGACGGAAGGTCGGAGGGGTCGATGCCGAGCTCCTCGCGGGCGTGGATCTCCAGCGCCTGCTCCGGGTCCCGGGAGAGCTGCATGGCGACCTCCATCGCCAGCTTCGGCTCCACGCCCCGCGACTCGTAGAGCGCGGCCAGCTCCGCCAGCTCGTCGGCCGGGTGCTTGTGCAGCTCGCGGCGCTCCACGTCCAGCTCGGCGAGGACGAGCTCGCGCTGCGACGCCACGGAGGTGTACTCGCCGGCGGCCATCGAGAAGGCGCCGGCGGCGAGGCCGGCCAGGCCGGCGATCACGATCGTGTCCGAGGAGGCGGCCCCGCCCGCCACGCCCGTCATCAGCGCGACGTTGGAGACCAGACCGTCCATGGCACCGAACACCGCGGGACGGAGCCAGCCGCCGTTCACGTCGCGGTGGGTGTGGTTGTCGCGGTGCGCTATGTGCGGTGCCGCGACGGCTTCCAGGACAGACATCTCCGGTTCGCTCCCTTCGCCGGGGCGTGACGGCTTGCCCGTGCGCCCCCCGATGCGTTCGAAGGTACGCAGAATGCGGGTGATCCGCTAGCAAGGAAGGCCTGGCTGACCTGGCAAGACGTACGGGTTGAGGCCCGGTACGGCACCGCCGGACACGTCCGGTGGGGGTTGCGCGCCGTGGCGGCGGATTTTGTTTGCCTGCGGCACGAAAAAACCGCCGCAGCGGCGATCAGCCACTGCGGCGGAGTCCGGCTTTGCCGAGCCGGCCGTCAGACCTTCTTCTTTTCGGGGGACGCGTCGTCCGTCGACGCGTCCCCATCAAGCGGCGGCTCCACCACGGTCTCCCGTCCCGGAACCCTCTTCGCCGAGATGATCATGTAGATGACGGCCGCCACGAACACCACGATCGACGTCCAGCCGTTGAGCCGCAGGCCCAGCACGTGGTGCGCGTCGTCCACGCGCAGGTACTCGAACCAGAAGCGACCTACGGTGTACGACGCGACGTACAGCGCGAACGCCCGCCCGTGACCGAGCGTGAAGCGGCGGTCGGCCCAGATCACCAGGCCCGCGATCAGCAGGCACCACAGCGACTCGTACAGGAAGGTGGGGTGGTACGTGCCCGCCACCCGCCCGATCGCCGGGTCGGCGTCGATCTTCAGGGCCCACGGCAGGTCCGTCGGCTTGCCGTAGAGCTCCTGGTTGAACCAGTTGCCCCAGCGGCCGATCGCCTGGGCCACGGCGATGCCGGGCGCGAGGGCGTCGGCCCAGGCCGGCAGCGGGATGCCGCGGCGCCGGCAGCCGATCCACGCACCGACCGCGCCGAGGGCGACCGCGCCCCAGATGCCGAGGCCGCCCTCCCAGATCTTGAAGGCGTTGACCCAGTTGCGGCCCTCGCCGAAGTACAGCTCGTAGTCGGTGATGACGTGGTACAGCCGGCCGCCGACGAGCCCGAAGGGCACCGCCCAGACGGCGATGTCCGCCACCGTCCCCGCCCGTCCACCGCGGGCGATCCACCGCCGGTTGCCCAGCCAGACCGCCACGAAGACGCCGATGATGATGCAGAAGGCATAGCCGCGCAGCGGGACCGGGCCGAGGTGGACCACGCCGGTCGAGGGGCTGGGAATGTATGCGAGTTCCATGACGTCCCCGACGCTACCCTGCCGGGGCGACGGAACGGCAACCCACCCGGCGCAACAGCTGCGTAACGCCCTGCACGCCCCGCTCAGCCCTTCGTGGCCTCCGCCACCATCTTTCGCAGCTTGTCCGGGGTGAGCGGGTTGGCCGGGTCGCCGTAGATGCTCTTGCCGGCCAGCACCACGGTCGGGGTGGCGCGGTAGGAGGTCTTGCCGAAGGCCTCGTGGGACTTCTTCACCCAGCTGTCGTGCGTGCCGTCGTCCACGCAGCTGCGGAAGGCGGGCGTGTCCAGCCCCGGCACCTGGCCGGCGAGCTCCAGCAGGCGCGCCTTCTTGCCGAAGGCGTCGTCCGTCTCCGGCGGCTGGTTCTTGTAGAGCAGGTCGTGGTAGGCGGAGAACTTCCCGGCGTCCTGGGCACAGGCCGCCGCGTTGGCGGCGTTGAGGGAGCCGGTGCCGCCGAGGTTGGAGTCGATCAGGGTGACGATGTGGTACTCGGCCTTGACCTCGCCCTTCTGCTCCAGCTGGTTGACCGTGTCGCGGAAGCCGTTCTCGAACTGGGCGCACGCGGGGCAGCGGAAGTCCTCGTAGACCGTGAGGGTCGCCTTCGCGGCGGGCTTGCCGACGGGGATGGTGACGCTGTCCTTGCCGGTGGCGCCCTGCGGGGCGACGAGGGGGCCGGCGGTCTCCTTCTTCTTGCCGCCGCTCGTGCTCGCCACGATCGCCGCGATCCCGGCGCCCGCGCCGAGCACGGCGACGACGACCGCGGCGGCGATCAGCGTGCGCCTGCGCCTGATCCGGGCCTCTTCGCGCTGCCGCTGTTCCTGCAGCCGCTCGCGGGCGCTGCGCTTACCGTCCGAGTTCTTCTGGCTCACATCCCCCTACAACGAACCGGGGGCGCGCCGCAGCGCGCCCCCGGTCGCCGGTTCCTTCAAAAGAGTTACCCGTACGAAGGAGTCACCCGCGCGAAGGCGTCACCCGCGCTTGCGCACGCCCTCGGCGAGCTCGCCCGCGAGCGCGCGGACGGCGGCCAGGCCCGTTTCCAGGTCGGGCGCGTCCAGGAGCCGCTTGACGAAGGCCGAGCCGACGATCACGCCGTCGGCGAAGGCGGCCACCTCCGTGGCCTGGGCGGCGTTGGAGACGCCGAGCCCCACGCAGACAGGCAGCCCGGTGACCGCGCGCGTGCGCCGCACCAGCTCCTGCGCCTCGTTGCCCACGGACTCCCGGGTGCCGGTGACGCCCATCAGCGAGGCCGCGTACACGAAGCCGCTGCCCGCCGCCGTGATCTTGGCGAGCCGCTCGTCGCGGCTGCTGGGCGCGACCACGAAGACGGTGGCGAGGCCGTGCTGCTCGGCGGCCTTGCGCCAGGCCTCGGACTCCTCGACCGGCAGGTCGGGCAGGATGCAGCCCGCTCCGCCGGCGGCGGCCAGGTCGGCGGCGAACCGCTCCACGCCGTAGGCGTCGACCGGGTTCCAGTACGTCATGCACAGCACGGGGGCGCCCGTGATCTCGTGCGCCTCCTTCACCGTGCGGATGACGTCGGTGATCCTGATGCCGCCGCGCAGGGCGATGTCGTCGGCGGTCTGGATGACCGGGCCGTCGAGGACCGGGTCGCTGTGCGGCAGGCCGACCTCGACGACGTCGCAGCCGCCGTCGAGCATGGCCGTGACGGCCCGTACGCCGTCGTCCACGGTGGGGAAGCCGGCGGGGAGGTAGCCGACGAGGGCCGCACGGTTCTCCGCCTTCGCCGCCGCCAGCACGGAGCTCAGGAGTTCGATGTTGCCCGCCATTACCGCTCCCCCGCCTCGTCGTCGTACAGCCCGAAGTAGCGGGCCGCCGTGTCCATGTCCTTGTCGCCGCGGCCGGAGAGGTTGACGAGGACCAGCCCGTCCTGCCCCAGCTCCTTGCCGATCTCCAGGGCTCCGGCGAGCGCGTGCGCGCTCTCGATGGCCGGGATGATGCCCTCGGTGCGCGAGAGCAGGCGCAGCGCCTGCATGGCCTCGTCGTCGGTGACGGCGCGGTACTCGGCGCGGCCGGCGTCCTTGAGGTAGGAGTGCTCCGGGCCGATGCCGGGGTAGTCGAGCCCGGCCGAGATCGAGTACGGCTCGGTGATCTGGCCGTCCTCGTCCTGCAGGACGTAGGAGCGCGAGCCGTGCAGGATGCCGGGGGTGCCGGCGGTGAGCGTGGCCGCGTGCTCGCCGGTGGCGAGGCCGTGGCCGCCGGGCTCGCAGCCGATCAGGCGCACGCCCTCGTCGGGGAGGAAGGCGTGGAAGAGGCCGATGGCGTTGGAGCCGCCGCCCACGCAGGCCACGGCGGCGTCCGGCAGGCGGCCGGCGCGCTCCAGGATCTGGCGGCGCGCCTCGACGCCGATGACGCGGTGGAAGTCGCGCACGAGGGCCGGGAAGGGGTGCGGGCCGGCGACCGTGCCGAAGAGGTAGTGGGTGCGGTCGACGTTGGCGACCCAGTCGCGGAACGCCTCGTTGATGGCGTCCTTCAGGGTGCGGCTGCCGGACTTCACGGCGATGACCTCGGCGCCGAGCATCCGCATGCGGGCGACGTTCAGCGCCTGGCGCTGCGTGTCGACCTCGCCCATGTAGATGGTGCATTCGAGGCCGAAGAGGGCGCAGGCGGTGGCGGTGGCGACGCCGTGCTGGCCGGCGCCGGTCTCGGCGATGACGCGGGTCTTGCCCATGCGCTTGGTGAGCAGGGCCTGGCCCAGCACGTTGTTGATCTTGTGCGAGCCGGTGTGGTTGAGGTCCTCGCGCTTGAGGAAGACGCGGGCGCCGCCGGCGTGCTCGGCGAAGCGCGGCACCTCGGTGAGGGCGCTGGGGCGGCCGGTGTAGTTGACCATCAGGTCGTTGAGCTCGGCGGCGAAGGCGGGGTCCGCCTTGGCCTTCTCGTATTCGGCGGCGACCTCGTCGACGGCGGCGACGAGGGCTTCGGGGATGAATTTGCCGCCGAACGCGCCGAAGTAGCCTTCGGCGCTTGGAACCTGACCCTCCGGGTCCGGGACGAAGAATTCAGAGGACACGTACGTACTCCTCGAACAGCTGTGATGTTTTCGGGCGGGACAACGGTCAGAGCGTGGCGCCGCCGCGCCATCGCATCCCGTTGATCTGCCCCGGCTCACAGCCGATGTGGTACCGCACGCGGCGTCCGAGGACGCGGCGCGCGGGCGCACGGCAGCCGCGCGGCCGGCAGCCGCGGGCGAGCCGTGCGTACGCCGTCATGGCCGGTCAGCCCCGCCCGTGCCGCAGCGCGGGGTGCGCGCCCGCGGCAACGAGATCGGCGACGGCCCCCTTGGGGTCGCGGCCGGTGACCAGGGACTCGCCGACGAGCACCGCGTCGGCGCCGTCGTTGGCGTAGGCGATGAGGTCGTGCGGGCCGCGCACGCCGGACTCGGCGATCTTGATGATGCCGTCCGGGATCTCCGGGGCGACCCGGGCGAAGGTGCCCCGGTCGACCTCCAGGGTCTTGAGGTTGCGGGCGTTGACGCCGATGATCCGCGCGCCGGCGTCCACCGCGCGCTGGACCTCCTCCTCGTCGTGCACCTCGACCAGCGGCGTGAGGCCGATCGACTCGGCGCGCTCGATGAGGGAGACCAGGGCCTCCTGCTCCAGCGCGGCGACGATCAGCAGGACGAGGTCGGCGCCGTAGGCGCGGGCCTCCCACAGCTGGTAGGCGGTGACGATGAAGTCCTTGCGGAGGATGGGGATGTCGACCCGGGCGCGGACGGCCTCCAGGTCGGCGAGCGAGCCGCCGAAGCGGCGCTCCTCGGTCAGCACGCTGATGACGGACGCGCCGCCCGCCTCGTAGTCGGCGGCGAGGCCGGCGGGGTCGGCGATCGCGGCCAGCGCGCCCTTGGAGGGGCTGGATCGCTTGACCTCGCAGATCACGCCGACGTTCTCGCCGCGGAGGGCCGCGGCGCCGTCCTTGGCCTGCGGCGCCCTGGCAGCCCGCTCCTTGAGCTCGTCGAGGCTGACGCGCGCCTGCCGCTCCGCGAGGTCGGCACGGACGCCCTCGATGATCTCGTCGAGCACACTCACGCGAGCGGCCCCCTTCCGGACTCGGATGGTCTGGCTGGTGCGGCGGGAATCCTCCCCCCACCAGGTCTTGCGATGGTACTTGCCGCCGGGCGAAGGTTTCGCATCCGGTTGACGCGGGTCCCATCCTGTGGACGCCCGCCGGACACCCGTTAGGGGGCGAGGGCTGTGCCCACGGGCAGGTTCCGCAGGACCGTGAAGAGCGTGACGACGGCGCCGAGGCCCCACCAATGGCGGGCGCGCGGCGACAGCGACACGCCCCCGCGGCCCCGCAGGGCCCTGGTGAACCACACGCACCAGAAGACGGCGAACGCGGCGTACGCGGCGACGGCCAGGGCGTTGGCCCCGAGCGCTCCGGGGAGGTCGCCGTGGGTGAGGGCGTGGAGGCCGCGCAGCCCGCCGCAGCCCGGGCAGTACAGGCCCGTGCAGCGCAGCAGGGGGCAGGCGGGGTAGCGGCCGGGGCGGTTGGGGTCCACGGCCGCGACGTAGCCGGCGGCCGCGGCGAGGCCGCCCGCGACGCCCAGCGGGGCGGCGATCCGGCGCGCGCCGTCCCCCACCCGGCCCCCCGTCCAGCCCCTCTTCCAGCCCTTCACAGGGCACAGTCTCCGCCGGACAGCACGAAGGCGCAGCTCAGGGCCGTCGTACGGGGGTCGTACGGGCCCGGGCCGCGCCTCGGGGCGTCAGGGGAAGGCGGGGCGTCAGCCCTTGCTCGCCTGCCCGGCCACCTTCAGGGGAGCCTTCTTGCCCTGACCCATGCCCATCATGGCCATGACGCCGCCCACGACACCGCCGAGCGCGATGATCACGATGCCGGCCCAGAAGCCGACCGGCTTCGCGGCCACCGTGAAGGCGCCGGAGACGCAGAAGCCGATGAAGGCGATGGTGACACCGGTCCAGGCGGCCGGGGTGTGTCCGTGGCTGCTACCCGCCATGACTAAGACTCCTCGTTGCTGTGGCGCGCCCGCGGGCGCGGAGAACGCTCATGGTCATTGTCCCCGACGGCCGGGGCCGCCTCGATCCGGGGGGAGGCGGTAGGGCGTGTCACGCCCCGGTCGGGTCCTCGCCGCGGTCGAGGGCCTTCCAGAGCTCCTCGGGGCGCTCGGGGTCCGGGGCCGTGCGGACGCGGCGGGGACGGGGGGTGCCGTCGCGCTCGTAGCGGCCGGACATGGCCGGCCAGTGGCGGCCGAAGCGCAGGGCCAGGAGCCCGGCGAGCAGCAGCAGGACACCGCCCGCAAGGGCGACCCACGGCCAGGCGGTGTGGGTGACGTGGTCGACGGCGCCGCTGGTGAGGCCGTTGGCCTTGGCGGCCTGCTCCTCCAGGGCGGAGGTGTCGCCCGCGCCGGTGACCGCGCCGGCGACGACGCCCGCGCCCGCGAGGACGAGGCCGGCGGACACCACGGTGCGCCAGACGCCGCGGACGGCGAAGACCGCGACGAGGGCGGCGAGGCCGACGACGGCGAGGGCGCCGGGCAGGCCCGTGACGTCCTGGCCGCTGACGTGCTTGGTGACGGTGCTCTGGGCGACGGTCGTCGTGCCCTCGGCCCAGGTGCGGCCGCCCGCGAGCAGGGCGAGGGCGGCGCCGGCGGCGCCCAGGAGCAGCGCGGTGCCGACGGTTCCGCGGCGGGGGGTTACGGCTTTGCTCACGGGTCCACTATCCCTTGTGGGGGTGTTCGGGGCGCTGCCGGGGTCGCGCTAGGCGAGCCGGTTCGCCGAGTGCACGGCGCGGAGCACCGCCGCCGCCTTGTTGCGGCACTCCGCGTCCTCCGCGGCCGGGTCGGAGTCGGCGACGACGCCCGCGCCGGCCTGGACGTAGGCCGTGCCCTCCTTCAGGACGGCGGTGCGAATCGCGATGGCGGTGTCGGAGTCCCCGGCGAAGTCCAGGTAGCCGACGCAGCCGCCGTAGAGCCCGCGCCGCGACGGCTCCAGCTCCTCGATGATCTGCATGGCCCGCGGCTTGGGCGCCCCGGAGAGCGTGCCGGCCGGGAAGCAGGCGGTGAGCACGTCGAAGGCGGTGCGCCCGGCGGCCACGCGGCCGGTGACCGTGGAGACGATGTGCATCACGTGGCTGTAGCGCTCGATCGACATGAAGTCGACGACCTCGACGCTGCCGGGCTCGCAGACCCGCCCGAGGTCGTTGCGGCCGAGGTCGACGAGCATGAGGTGCTCGGCGCGCTCCTTGGCGTCGCCGAGGAGCTCCTCGGCGAGGGCCGCGTCCGCCTGCGGGGTGGCGCCGCGCGGCCGGGTGCCGGCGATGGGATGCACCATGGCCTGCCCGTCCTCGACCTTGACGAGGGCCTCGGGGCTGGAGCCGACGACGTCGAACCCGTCGAACCGGAACAGGTACATGTACGGGCTGGGGTTCGTGGCCCGCAGCACGCGGTAGACGTCGAGCGCGGAGGCCGTGCAGGGCGTCTCGAAGCGCTGCGAGGGCACGACCTGGAAGGCCTCGCCGGCGCGGATGCGCTCCTTGATGTCCTCGACGGCCGCCATGTAGTCGGGGCCGCCCCAGCGGGCCGTGTACCCGGGCAGCTCGGAGGGCGGCAGGGCGGTGGGGGCCGAGGGCGTGGGCCGGCGGAGGTCGGCGGCCATGGCGTCCAGCCGGGCGACGGCGTCCGCGTACGCCTCGTCCACACCGCTGTCGAGGTCGTTGTGGTTGATCGCGTTGGCGATCAGCAGGACGGTGCCGTTCCAGTGGTCGAGGACGGCGAGGTCGGAGGTGAGGAGCATGGTGAGCTCGGGCAGGCCGAGCGGGTCGCGGTCCTCGCCGCCGTGCTCGCCGATCTTCTCCAGGCGGCGGACGACGTCGTAGCCGAGGTAGCCCACCATGCCGCCGGTGAAGGGCGGCAGCCCGGCGCCCTCCATGAGGTCGCGCGGGGTGTGCAGGGCGGCCACGGTCGCGCGCAGCGCCTCCAGCGGGTCGCCGTCGGTGGGCACGCCGACGGGCGGGGCGCCCAGCCAGTGCGTCCGGCCGCCTCGCGCGGTGAGGGTCGCGGAGCTGCGGACGCCCACGAACGAGTAGCGCGACCAGGTGCGGCCGTTCTCGGCGGACTCCAGCAGGAAGGTGCCCGGCCGCTCCGCGGCGAGCTTGCGGTACAGGCCTACGGGCGTGTCGCCGTCGGCGAGGAAGCGCCGCGTGACGGGGATGACCCGGCGGTCCTTCGCGAGCGTACGGAAGGTCTCGGCGTCCGGGGTGACGTCACCGGTGGTCGTGGCAGCCATGGCAGCGGAGCCTACTGGCCGAGCGGGAGGACGTCGGCATCGAAACAGGTGCGGTCGCCTGTGTGGCAGGCGGCGCCGACCTGGTCGACCTTGACGAGGAGGGTGTCCGCGTCGCAGTCGAGGGCCACGGACTTCACGTGCTGGACGTGTCCGGACGTGTCGCCCTTGACCCAGTACTCCTGCCGGCTGCGGCTCCAGTACGTGCAGCGGCCGGTGGTGAGGGTGCGGTGGAGCGCCTCGTCGTCCATCCAGCCGAGCATGAGGACCTCGCCGGTGTCGTACTGCTGGGCGATGGCGGGGACGAGCCCGTCGGCGCTGCGCTTGAGGCGTGCGGCGATGGCGGGGTCGAGGGAGGACGCGGGGGCGGTGTTGCCGGTCATGGGTCCATTCTGCCGCGCGGACGGGCCGGGACCCCCCGGGCGGCGGTGTCAGTGGCGTACGGCATGCTTCGCCCATGAGTACTCCGCCCTCGAACTCCCCGCAGCCTCCCGGTGGCGGCGGTGGGTTCGGCCCGCCGCAGCAGTTCGGGCCGCCGTCAGCCCAGCCGCCCGCCCCGCCCTACGGACAGCCGCAAGCGCCGCAGGGGTACGGCCAGCAGCCGGGATTCGGCCAGCCGGGCCAGCAGCCGGGCTTCGGTCAGTACGGGCAGCAGCAGTACGGCCAGCAGTTCGCCCCGCCGATGCCGCCCCCTCCGCCGCCCTCGGGCAACAAGGGCGCGAAGGTCGCCGCGATCGTCATCGGCGGCGTGCTGCTCGTCGGCCTCGTCGCGGGCGGTCTCCTGCTGACGGCCGGTGGCGACAAGGACAAGAAGGACCCGGTCGCCAAGCCGAAGAGCTCGTCGGCCCCGTCGGCGGCGCCCTCCGCGCCGAGCGCCGCCCCCGGCGGCCCCGGCGCCGACCCGTCGAACCCCGACCCGTCCGCGTCCTCCTCTTCCCCGTCGGTGTCCCGCGTGCCGTACGTGGTCCTCAAGCCCGGCCAGTGCTTCGACCACCCGCGCATGTCCATCGGCCTCACCGAGGTCAAGACGAAGCCGTGCAGCGGTCCGCACGACGGCGAGGTCATCGCCAACGAGACCCTGACCGGCAAGTTCGACTCCGAGCTGGACATCCAGACCAAGGCCCGCGACATGTGCAAGAAGGACGCACAGGCCCGGATGCGCTCCATAACCGACGGCAAGAACTACTACTCGTACGTGCTCTACCCGACCCCGGTCACCTACGCCCGCGGCCAGGACCAGATCACGTGTTCGATGACGCTGAGCGTCTCGCAGGGCGGCCAGAAGATGGACGCGCCGCTGCCCCAGTAGCCGCGGGGGCGTGGCAGCGGCGGGGCGCCGGCCGTAGGGTGGCGCCATGTCGACCCACGCCCAGCGCGAACGTCTGCTCCTCGCCGATCTGTTGGAGTCGGCGGGCCCGAACGCCCCGACGCTCTGCGACGGCTGGCGGACGCGTGACCTGGCGGCCCACGTCGTCGTGCGGGAACGCCGCTCCGACGCCGCCGCCGGGCTCGTGTTCAAGCCGCTGGCCGCGCGCCTGGACCGGGTGCAGGCGGAGTTCGCCGCCAAGCCGTACGAGGAGCTGATCCAGCTCATCCGCACCGGGCCGCCGCGGCTGTCGCCGTACGCCCTCAAGCAGATCGACGAGGCCGCGAACACCGTCGAGTTCTACGTGCACGCCGAGGACGTGCGCCGGGCCCAGGAGGACTGGGCCCCGCGCGAGGTGGACCCCGTCTTCGCGGACGCCCTCTGGTCCCGCCTGGAGCGGGTGGCCCGGATGCTCGGCCGCCGCTCCCCCGTCGGCCTGGTCCTGCGCCGCCCCGACGGCCGTACGGCGGTCGCCCGGCGCGGTGCGCCCGTCGTCACCGTCACCGGGGAGCCCGGCGAGCTGACCCTCTTCGTGTTCGGCCGCCAAGCCGCCGCCCGGGTGGAGCTTGACGGCGACAAGGACGCGGTGGCGAAGCTGGAGGGGGCACGGCTGGGAATCTGAGGGTCCGCGCCGGACCCCGACCCCCGAGGTGCCCCTGCCATGGCCTACACCAGCAGACCCGCCCACGCCGCCGCCCCGGCCACCACCGCGCTCTCCCCGGCCGGCTTCTCGCTCGGGGTCCTGCTCCTGCGGCTGATGCTCGGCATCATCATGGTCGCGCACGGCACGCAGAAGCTCTTCGGCTGGTTCGACGGCCCCGGCCTCGACGGCACGGCGCGGGGCTTCGAGGCCTGGGGCTATCCCATGCCCAAGGCGATGGCGGTCATCGCCGGCCTCAGCGAGACGCTCGGCGGCGCGGGCCTCTTCCTCGGACTCCTCACGCCGCTCGCCGCGGCCGCCGTGCTGGGCACGATGGTCAACGCGCTCGGGGTGACGTGGGACGGCGGTTTCCTCCTGCCGAAGGGCGTGGAGTTCACCCTGCTGGTGGCCGTTTCGGCGGCGGCGCTCGCCCTCACGGGCCCGGGCCGGTACGCGGCGGACGCGTACCTGCCGGTGGTGCGGCATCACCGGCTGTCGTACGGGGTCGCGGCGATCGCCCTGGCCCTGGTGGTCGGGGCGGTGTTCCTGCTGATCCGCGACTAGCCGGGCTCCCGTCCGACGGCGGGAGTCCGGCGGAACGGGCCACCACCGCGATGATCCGCCGCACGCGGTTAGCGGACCGGGTGACCCGACTCGCGCAGGGCCGTCTTGACGTCGGCGATCCGCAGGTCGCCGAAGTGGAAGACCGACGCGGCCAGGACCGCGTCCGCGCCCGCCTCCACCGCCGGGGCGAAGTGCTCCAGGCGGCCGGCGCCGCCGCTCGCGATGACCGGGACCGTGACGTGCTTGCGCACGGCGCGGATCATCTCGGTGTCGTAGCCGTCCTTGGTGCCGTCGGCGTCCATGGAGTTCAGCAGGATCTCGCCGGCGCCGAGCTCCGCCGCGCGGTGGGCCCACTCGACGGCGTCGAGGCCGGTGCCGCGGCGCCCGCCGTGGGTGGTGACCTCGAAGGAGCCCGACGGCGTACGGCGGGCGTCCACCGACAGGACCAGGACCTGCCGGCCGAAGCGTTCGGCGATCTCGCGGATCAGCTCGGGCCGCTCGATGGCCGCCGTGTTGACGCCGACCTTGTCGGCGCCGGCCCGCAGCAGCTTGTCGACGTCGGCCGCGGTGCGGACGCCGCCGCCGACGGTCAGCGGGATGAAGACCTGCTCGGCGGTGCGGCGCACCACGTCGTAGGTGGTCTCGCGGTTGCCGGAGGAGGCGGTGATGTCGAGGAACGTCAGCTCGTCGGCGCCCTCCTGCCCGTAGACCTTGGCCATTTCCACGGGGTCGCCCGCGTCGCGCAGGTTCTGGAAGTTGACGCCCTTGACGACCCGGCCGTTGTCGACGTCCAGGCAGGGGATGACTCGGACCGCGAGGGTCATGTGCTCGTTGCTCCTCGGTACGCTTCCAGCTCTGCTTCGACCAGCACGCGCGAGTCGACGAACCCGGAGACGACGACCAGGGTCGCCGCCGGCCGGACCGCGTCGAAGATCTCCTTGTGGGCGCGGCAGACCGCGTCCACGTCCCGCGCGTGGGTCAGATACGTCCGGGTCCGGACGACGGCCTCGGGGCCGAGGGCGAACCGCTCCAGCGCGGCGAGGGCGTTGCCGAAGGCCGCCTTCGCCTGCTCGTACGGATCGCCCTCGCCCACCAGCACGTTTCCGGTGAACGGCATGCTGCCGGACACCAGGACCCGGTCCCCCGCCGCGACGGCGTGCGCACAACCGAACATCTCTTCCCAGGGACTGTCGCTCTGCACACGCTGCACGGCTTCGGTCATGCGGACACAGCCTCCAGGGCCTCTTCCAAGGTGAACGCCTTGGCGTAGAGGGCCTTTCCGACGATGGCGCCTTCGACACCCTCCGGTACCAGGTTGGCGATCGCGCGCAGATCGTCAAGGGAGGAAACCCCGCCGGAGGCGACGACCGGCTTGTCGGTGGCGGCGCAGACGTTCTTCAGCAGCTCCAGGTTGGGGCCCTGGAGCGTGCCGTCCTTGGCGATGTCGGTGACGACGTAGCGGGCGCAGCCCTCGCGGTCGAGGCGGGCGAGGGTCTCGTAGAGGTCGCCGCCGTCGCGGGTCCAGCCGCGGCCGCGCAGGGTGGTGCCGCGGACGTCGAGGCCGACCGCGATCTTGTCGCCGTGCTCGGCGATGACCTTGGCGACCCACTCGGGGGTCTCCAGGGCGGCGGTGCCGAGGTTGACGCGGGTGCAGCCGGTGGCGAGGGCGGCGGCGAGCGAGGCGTCGTCGCGGATGCCGCCGGACAGCTCGACCTTGATGTCCATGGCCCCGGCCACCTCGGCGATGAGCTCGCGGTTGTCACCGGTGCCGAACGCGGCGTCCAGGTCGACCAGGTGCAGCCACTCGGCGCCCGAGCGCTGCCACGCGAGGGCCGCCTCCAGCGGGGAGCCGTACGAGGTCTCGGAGCCGGACTCGCCGTGGACGAGGCGCACGGCCTGGCCGTCGCGGACGTCGACGGCGGGGAGGAGTTCGAGCTTGCTCACAGGGTTCCGATCCAGTTGGTGAGGAGCTGGGCTCCGGCGTCGCCGGACTTCTCGGGGTGGAACTGGGTGGCCCACAGGGGGCCGTTCTCCACGGCGGCCACGAAGGGCTCGCCGTGCGTGGCCCAGGTGACCTTGGGGGCGCGGATGTTGGGGTTGGTGACCTCGAGGCTCCACTCGCGCACCGCGTAGGAGTGCACGAAGTAGTAGCGGGTGTCCGCGCCGAGGCCGGCGAAGAGCTGGGAGTCCTCGGCGGGGGTGACGGTGTTCCAGCCCATGTGCGGGACGACGTCGGCCTTGAGGGGCTCCACGAGGCCGGGCCACTCGTCGAGGCCTTCGGTCGCAACGCCGTGTTCGATGCCGCGCTCGAAGAGGATCTGCATGCCGACGCAGATGCCCATCACGGGGCGGCCGCCGGAGAGGCGGCGGCCGACGATCCAGTCGCCGCGGGCGGCGCGCAGGCCCTGCATGCAGGCGGCAAAGGCGCCGACGCCGGGGACGAGGAGGCCGTCGGCGTTCATCGCCTTCTCGTAGTCGCCGGTGATCTCGACGTCCGCGCCGACGTGGGCGAGGGCGCGCTCGGCGGAGCGGACGTTGCCGAAGCCGTAGTCGAAGACGACGACCTTCTTCGGGGCGCTCATGACCAGATTCCTTCGATGCGGAGGGTGCCGGCGGTCAGGCACATCGCGGCGCCTATGCCGAGGAGCACGATGATGCTCTTGGGCATGCCCTGCTTGAGGAAGGAGATGATGCCGCCGACCAGGAACAGGCCGACGACGATGAGCGTGGTGGACAGGCCGTTCACTAGAGCGCACCCTTCGTCGACGGGATGATCCCGGCCGCGCGGGCGTCGCGTTCGCACGCGTAGCGCAGGGCCCGGGCGAGCGCCTTGAACTGGCACTCCACGATGTGGTGGGCGTTGCGCCCGTAGGGGACGTGCACGTGCAGGGCGATCCGGGCCTGCGCGACGAAGGACTCCAGGATGTGCCGGGTCATCGTCGTGTCGTACGTGCCGATCATGGGCGCCATGTTCTCGGGCTCGGTGTGCACGAGGTAGGGGCGGCCGGAGAGGTCGACGGTGACCTGGGCGAGGGACTCGTCCAGGGGCACGGTGCAGTTGCCGAAGCGGTAGATGCCCACCTTGTCGCCGAGGGCCTGCTTGAAGGCGGCGCCCAGCGCGAGGGCGGTGTCCTCGATGGTGTGGTGGGTGTCGATGTGCAGGTCGCCGTCGGTCTTGACGGTGAGGTCGAAGAGGCCGTGGCGACCGAGCTGGTCGAGCATGTGGTCGTAGAAGCCGACCCCGGTCGACACGTCGACCTGCCCGGTCCCGTCGAGGTCGATCTCGACGAGGACGGAGGTCTCCTTGGTGGTGCGCTCGACGCGCCCAACGCGGCTCATGAGTGGTTCTCCTTGCGAATGGCGCGTACGGCGTCCAGGAAGGCGTCGTTCTCCTCGGGCGTGCCGGCGGTGACGCGCAGCCACCCCGGGACGCCGTTGTCCCGTACCAGGACACCGTGGTCGAGGATGGCCTGCCAGGCGGCGTGGCTGTCGTCGAAGCGCCCGAACTGCACGAAGTTGGCGTCGGAGTCGGTCACCTCGCAGCCCATCGCGCGCAGCTCGGTGACGAGGCGGTCGCGTTCGGCCTTGAGCTGCTCGACGTAGCCGAGCAGGGTGTCGGTGTGCTCCAGGGCGGCGAGCGCCGTGGCCTGGGTGACGGCCGACAGGTGGTACGGCAGGCGCACGAGCTGGACGGCGTCGACGACCGCGGGGTCCGCGGCGAGGTAGCCGAGGCGGAGCCCGGCCGCGCCGAAGGCCTTGGACATGGTGCGGGAGACGACGAGGTTCGGGCGGCCCGCGATGAGGGGCAGCAGCGAGGGGCGGTGGCTGAACTCTCCGTACGCCTCGTCGACGACGACGAGCGACGGCCGGGCCGCCTGCGCGGCCTCGTACAGCCGCAGGACCGTCTCCGCCTCGACCGCCGTGCCCGTGGGGTTGTTGGGCGAGCAGATGAAGACGACGTGGGGGCGGTGCTCGGCGATGGCGCGCTCGGCGGCCGGGGTGTCGATGGTGAAGTCCGCGCTGCGGGCGCCGGAGATCCAGCCGGTGCCGGTGCCGCGGGAGATCAGGGCGTGCATCGAGTACGAGGGCTCGAAGCCCATGGCCGTGCGGCCGGGCCCGCCGAAGGTCTGCAGCAGCTGCTGGAGGACCTCGTTGGAGCCGTTGGCGGCCCAGACGTTCGCGGTGGTGACCTCGTGGTCCGTGGTGCGGGTGAGGTACTTGGCGAGCTCGGTGCGCAGCTCGACCGCGTCCCGGTCGGGGTAGCGGTTGAGGTGCCGGGCGGCCTCGGCGACGCGCTCGGCGATGCGGGCGACGAGGGGGTCGGGCAGCGGGTAGGGGTTCTCGTTGGTGTTCAGGCGTACGGGCACGTCGAGCTGGGGGGCGCCGTACGAGGACTTGCCGCGCAGCTCGTCCCGGATGGGGAGATCGTCAATACCGGTCACTTGCTTTCCGGGACCTTCCAGTCACTGTGCTTGTCCAGTTCGCCTTCGGCAAAACGCGCCTTGACCGCCGCGCCGTGGGCGGGCAGGTCCTCGGCTTCGGCGAGCGTCACGACGTGGCCCGCGACCTCGGCCAGGGCCTCGCGGGTGTAGTCGACGACGTGGATGCCGCGCAGGAAGGACTGCACGGACAGCCCGGAGGAGTGGCAGGCGCAGCCGCCGGTGGGCAGCACGTGGTTGGAGCCGGCGGCGTAGTCGCCGAGGGAGACGGGGGCGTAGGGGCCGACGAAGATCGCGCCGGCGTTCCGCACGCGGGCGGCGACGGCCGCGGCGTCCGCGGTCTGGATCTCCAGGTGCTCGGCGCCGTAGGCGTCGACGACGGCGAGGCCGTGGTCGACGGAGTCGACCAGGACGATGCCGGACTGGCGGCCGCCGAGCGCGGGCACGATGCGGTCCTCGACGTGCCGGGTCATGGCGACCTGGGTCTCCAGCTCCTTCTCGACCGCCGTCGCGAGCTCTTCCGAGTCGGTGACGAGGACGGAGGCGGCCAGCGGGTCGTGCTCGGCCTGGCTGATCAGGTCGGCGGCGACGTGCACGGGGTCGGCGGTCGCGTCGGCGAGGACGGCGATCTCGGTGGGGCCGGCCTCGGCGTCGATGCCGATGCGGCCCTTGAGCAGCCGCTTGGCGGCGGCGACCCAGATGTTGCCCGGGCCGGTGACCATGTTGACCGGGCGGCACTCCTCGGTGCCGTAGGCGAACATGGCGACGGCCTGGGCGCCTCCCGCCGCGTACACCTCATCGATGCCGAGCAGCGCGCAGGCGGCCAGGATCGTGGGGTGCGGCAGGCCGCCGAAGGCGGCCTGGGGCGGCGAGGAGACGGCCATGGAGCCGACGCCGGCCTCCTGGGCCGGCACCACGTTCATGATCACGGACGAGGGGTAGACGGACCGGCCGCCCGGCACGTACAGCCCGACGCGCTGGACGGGGACCCAGCGCTCGGTGACCGTGCCGCCGGGGACGACCTGGACGGTCGTGTCGGTGCGGCGCTGCTCGCGGTGGACGATGCGGGCGCGGCGGATGGACTCCTCCAGCGCGGCGCGCACGGCCGGGTCGAGCTCCTCCAGGGCCTTGGTGATCGCCGCGGCGGGGACCCGCACCCGGTCGATCTTCACTCCGTCGAAGCGCTCCGCGTAGTCGATCAGGGCCGCGGTGCCCCGATGATGCACGTCCTCGCAGATGGGCCGCACCTTCTCCAGGGCGGCCTCGACGTCGAGTTCGGCTCGGGGCAGCAGGTCGCGGTCGACGCCGGCCTCGGAGGAGGCGGCACCGCGCAGATCGATTCGGGAGATCACACGGTAATTGTCTCAGACCCGCCCCGTCGCACCGCGCCCCGTACCACTCACTGGTACAGGTGTTTCACCGAGAGTGTTCAACCGGTCACCCGGAGGGAATGGGGATGGTACACCGAGGTGCACGGGACGGGAGGGGGTGCGGAGCGTGACCGACCCGCGAGACGGCGGCCCGCCGCCGGAGCTGGGGCTGACCGCGATCGAGCAGGCGATGTGGAAGGCGTTCCGTGCGGGCCGCACGCACGACCTGCGCACGCCCCGGCCCGAGTGGAACGACCCGCGCGGCCCGCACGCGTGGGGCCCCGAGCGCAGCGTCCGGGCCCGCGTCGTGGCCCTGCTCCTGCTGGACGGCCCGCCCCCGCTGCCGGGCCGGGTGACCGCCCTCAAGCTGAACGGCGTGCAGATCACCGGCACGCTCGACCTCTCCGGCGGCAGGGTCGTGCCCTACGTCGAAATGCACAACTGCCGCTTCGAGCAGGAGGTGCTCCTGCCCGAGAGCCAGTTCACCACCCTGCGCCTGATCGCCTGCTCGCTGCCCCGGCTGGAGGCCGCCCGGCTGCGCACCGAGGGCGACCTGCACCTGCCGCGCTGCGTCGTCCAGCGCGGCATCCGGCTGACCGACGCCCAGATAGGCACCGACCTCCTGCTCAACCAGCTGGTCGTGCGCCCCGACCGGCGCGGGGTCTCCATAGCGGCCGACGGGATGAGCGTCGGGCAGGACATGCAGGCGGAGATGATGCGCTCGTACGGCGAGCTCAGCATGCGGGCCGCGACGATAGGGGTCTCGCTGAGCCTGCGCGGCTCCACGCTGAGCAACCCCCACGGCAGACGCGCCTTCAACGCCCCGCAGCTGACCGTGGAGCGCACCCTCTACCTGACGGGCGCGGGGGTCGGCGGCTATCCGTTCACGACCGGCACCACTCCCCCGTACGGCATCACCACCACCCCGCAGCACGGCGTCCGCACGCAGGCCTTCGAGTGCCGGGGCGGGGTGCGGCTGGACGACGGCCGGTTCGGCGACGCCGTCGACTTCAGCCAGGCCCGGTTCGCGCTGGAGGCCGACCAGGAGCTGTCGCTGCGCCGCATCCAGACGCCCGAGCTGCGCTTCCTCGGCGAGTGGGCGCAGCGCGGCCGCGTGGTGCTCTCCGGCGCCCGCGTCTCCAACCTGGTCGACCGCTACGACAGCTGGCCCGGGCCCGGCAGCCTGGTGATGGCCGGCTTCGCCTACGAGACGCTGATACCGCTCGGCCACTTCCCCCTCGCTCTGCGGCTGGAGTGGGTGGCCGCCGCCACGCCCGAGTACGCCCCCGAGCCGTACGAGCAGCTGGCGGGCGCCCTGCGCGACAGCGGCGAGGACGCCGACGCCCGGGCCGTCCTCCTCGCCAAGCAGCGCCGCCGCCGCGAGACGCTGCCCCCGGCCGGCAAGGCCTGGGGCTACCTCCAGGACTGGATGGTGGCCTACGGCTACCGGCCCGGCCGGGCGGCCGTGTGGATGGCCGTGCTGTGGGCCGCCGCCACCGTCTACTTCACCCTGCGGCCCGTGCCGCCGCTGAAGGAGGGCGAGGGCCCCGCCTGGAACCCCTGGCTGTACGCCCTCGACCTGCTCGTGCCGGTCATCGATCTCGGGCAGGGCAACGCCTGGCGGCCCACGGGCCTCACCCAGTGGGTGGTCGCGGCGCTGATCCTGCTCGGGTGGATGCTCGCGACGACCGTGGCGGCGGGCGCCTCCCGGCTGCTGCGCCGGCAGTGAACGCCCGGGCGGCACCGGTGCACAGGCCATTAGGCTTACCGGCTGTGACCACCGCGCGCCTGCCCCTCTTCCCGCTGAACTCGGTGCTGTTCCCCGGGCTCGTCCTGCCCCTGAACGTCTTCGAGCAGCGGTACCGCGCGCTGATGCGCGACCTGTCGGCGCTTCCCGAGGAGGAACCGCGCCGCTTCGGCGTCGTCGCCATCCGCGACGGCAGCGAGGTCGCGCCCACGGCGCCCGGCCTGCCCGAGGGCGCCCGCCCCGAGCCCGGCCCGGCGTCCGGCTTCGGCCCCGACCCGCTCAAGGCGTTCCACACCGTCGGCTGCGTGGCGGAGGCGGCCACCATCCGCGAGCGCACCGGCGGCACGTACGAGGTCCTCGCCACCGGCACCACCCGCTTCCGGCTGCTGTCCGTCGACGCCTCCGGGCCGTACCTGACGGGTGAGGTCGAGGACATCGCGGAGGAGCAGGGCGAGGGCGCGGGCGCGCTCGCCTCCGGCGTCGTCCGGGCCTTCCGCGCCTACCAGAAGCGGCTCGCCGGGGCGACCGAGCGCACGCTCGCCGGGCAGACCGACCTGCCGGGCGAGCCGTCCGTGCTCTCCTACCTCGTCGCCGCGGCGGCCATGCTCGACGTCCCGGCGAAGCAGCGGCTCCTGGAGACGCCGGACACCGCGACGCGGCTCGCGCGCGAGCTGAAAATCCTGCGCGCCGAGACCGCGGTGATCGGTAAGCTCCCGTCGCTGCCGGCCACGGACCTGATCCGGCAGCCGACGAACCCCAACTGACCCGGACGGAACGGACTCTTGGCGCGCAAGCAGCGATCGAACCCGGGCTCCGGCTCGACCCCGGCCATCGTCGCCCTGGAGAAGGCGGGGACCGCCTTCACCGTGCACTCCTACGACCACGACCCGGCCACCGCGTCCTACGGGACGGAGGCCGCGGAGGCCCTCGGCCGGGATCCCGCGCAGGTCTTCAAGACCCTCGTCGCCGAGGTCGACGGCGCGCTGACGGTCGCCGTCGTGCCCGTCTCCGGCTCCCTCGATCTGAAGGCCCTCGCGGCGGCCGTCGGCGGCAAGCGGGCGGCGATGGCCGACCCGGCGGCCGCGGAGCGCACGACGGGGTACGTACGGGGCGGGATCTCGCCGCTCGGCCAGCGCCGGCGGCTGCCGACCGCGCTGGACGCCTCCGCGCGCTCCCACGCGACCATCTGCGTCTCGGCCGGGCGCCGGGGCCTGGAGGTCGAGCTCTCGCCCGGTGACCTGGCCGCCCTCACGGACGCGGTGATCGCGCCGATCGCCCGCGGGTGACCCTGCGGGTGCGGGGGGTCTGGACGGCCGCCCGTCCCTCGGCTACGACCGTCGGAGCGGGACGCCGCGCGTGCGGCCCGCGATCCGGGAGGGACGCCCATGTCGAAGCGCACCCGCAAGCGTCGCTGGCGCCTGAAGAAGAACCGAGCGAATCACGGCCGCAGGCCGGCGTAGGCCCTTGCGCGCCGCCGCGGCGGGCCGTCCGGCCCCCGGCCCTCCGCAGGAGGAAACGGTGAAAGGGCGGGGCCGGGGCTACTCCCCCGCCGCGGCGGCGCGCAACCCCCGCCGGAGGTGACCGGCGGTGCCGGACCCGCTCAGGCCGGGCCGTCCGGATCCCCGGACGGAGTCCAGTCCGGCACCGGCTCCGGGTCCCGCGGCCCGAACAGCGCCGTCAGAACCAAGTGCACCGCCATCGCCGCCAGCGGCCACGCCAGCAGCGCCCCCTTGGCCGCGAGTTTCAAAGGCGCGTCGAAGACGACACCGCGCCCCGCCGCACGCGCGGCCGCCACCACGTCCGACGTGGGGCCCAGCCACATGCCGAGGCGCCAGGCGACCAGCGAGGCGAGGAAGGACCCCGCGGCCAGCCCGACCACGAGCGGAACTCCCCCGCGGCGCCGCAGCCAGAAGACGACGGCCCCGCTGAGCGCGCCGAACCCGAGGGCCAGCAGCGCGAACGTGCCGTCGGCGCCGATGGCCTGCTCGCCCTCGCTGTTCTTCAGGTAGACGGCCTTGCCGTCCGAGATGAGCGGGACCCGCGGCGCGAGCCACGCCCACAGCAGCCCCAGCAGCACGCCGGAGACCGCCACCACCGCGGCGATGACCGCGGCCTGCCGCAGTTCGGCACGCGCCTCGGCGCGCATCTCGGCACGGCGCTCGGCCTCGTCCGCGGGGACGAACGCGTCGCCGGGCGCGGGCTCCGTGGGCCCGGCCCCGGTGCCGGGCTCGTTCGAGGGCGGGTCATGCGGCGTCAGCGGTGCGGTCACCCTGTCATCGTGCCAGGTCGGCGCCGCGGACCCGGCGGCAGGACCGTCCTGGCGCGTCACCGCACGGCCGCCCGGCGGTACGCCCACGTGGCGACGGCCAGCGAGACCACGCCGACGGCCGCGCACACGCCGAGGTCGGCGGCGACCACGGCCCAGTCGGGGCGCGCGTCGAAGCTGCGGGCGAGCGCCTCCACCCCGTAGGTGGAGGGGAGCAGGTCGCGGGCGTAGGCGATGGGCGCGGGCATGTGCGCGGCGGGCAGCACGCCCAGGAGCAGCGCCGCCGACATGCCGAGCTGTCCGCAGAGCGTGGCCAGCTCCTGGCGCGGTGCGAGCAGCCCGAGGGCCGCGCCGAGGCCGGCGAGGGCCGCGCCGGAGAGCGGGACGACCGCGGCGAGCACCCACAGGTGGGCCATGGGGAGGCCGAAGAGCGCGCTGCCCACGACGGCCGTGACGGCGGTGCCGGGCACGGTGAAGGAGGCGTACGCGGCGGCCGCGCCGAGCACGACGGCCGCGGGCGGCACGGGCAGCGTCGCGTAGTGGTCGAGACCGCCGCTCGCGCGCAGCTGGCCGAAGTACTGGGCGAGGAGGTTGAGGGCGACGAAGGCCACGACGAGCACGCTGGAGCCGGCCACGACGGCCCGCGCCTCGTCGCCGCCGTCCACCACGCCCCGCATCATGATCATGATGCCGACGGACTGGAACGTCGCGACGAACAGCAGGGGGATCCGTGCGACCCGGGCCCGCGAGAGCTGCGCGCGGTACACGGCGGCCAGGGCGGGCAGCAGCTTCGCCCGGGGCGCGAGCGGGGCGGCGCCGTCGCCGCCGGACCGCGGCCGGGAGTCGCTCCCGGACCTGACCGCCCCAGGGGTCACCGCTTCTGCGGACACAGCACTCACCCGGCACAGCTCCTGTTCAGTCCGGTCGGCAGGGCTCTCGTCACGCCTTCACCAGCCCTTCCGCGCCCTCCGCGCGGCCGCCGAGCGCGAGGTACACGTCCTCCAGGCTGGGGGTGGTGAGGGTGAAGTCGTCGAGCGCGGCGAAGGCGGGCCCGCCGGTCACGGCGGCGACGGCGGCGCGCGCCTCGGCGGGGGCGAGCCGCAGCGTCCAGCGCCGGCCGGCGGCCTGCGCGGCGTCGCGCAGGGCGGCGACCTCGGGGACGTGCAGGGGGGCCTCGGCGCGCCAGACGAGCTCGACGCGGACCTCGTCGCCGACGAGCTCCTTCAGCCCGGCGGGCGTGTCGCAGGCGATGATCCGGCCGCGCTCCAGCACGGCGACGCGGTCGAGGACGGTCTCGGCCTCGATGACGTTGTGGGTGACGAGCAGGACGGTCGTGCCGTGCTCGGCGCGGCGTCGGTCGACGGCGGCCCAGACGGCGCGGCGCGCGACGGGGTCCATGCCGGCGGTGGGCTCGTCGAGGACGAGGACGGGCCGGTCGCCGACGAGCGCGGCGGCGAAGCAGGCGAGGCGGCGCTGGCCGCCGGAGAGCTTCTTGAGGGGGCGCCCGGCGATCGGGGCGAGGCCCAGTTCGTCCAGGACGGCGTCGCGCTCGGCGCGGGCCGCTCGCAGGCTCAGGCCGCGGAGCCGGCCGGTGGTCTCGGCGGCCAGGGCGACGGTCAGCTCGTCGAGGGCGGTGGACTCCTGGCCGAGGTAGCCGACGAGGCGCGCGGCGCGCTCGGGGTGGCGCACGAGGTCGTGGCCGAGGAGCTCGACGCTGCCCTCGTCGGGGCGGAGCAGTCCGGTCAGCTGGCGGACGAGGGTGGACTTGCCGGCGCCGTTGGGGCCGAGCAGTCCGAAGATCTCGCCGCGCCGGACCTCCAGGTCGATGCCGTCGCTCGCGCGTACGGCGTCGGTGCCGGGCGCGCCGCGGCGGCCGCGCGCGGCGGGGTAGGTCTTGACCAGGCCGCGCACGGTGCACACCGTGGCGGCTGCAGCCGCCTCTTTCACGCCCGTCCTCACGAGCTATGAGGGTACGCGGTGGGACGCGCGCCCCGGCCGTCGGGGCGGCCCGGGCGCGGAGCGTGGCGCGGTCAGTCGCCCGCCGGTGCCTTCTCGGCCGCCGTGCGGGTGTCGATTTCGCGCCAGAAGCCGGCCCGGATGGCATAGCGGTCGTGCTCGTCGATCTGGTCGTCCTTGTGGGCGAGCAGGCCGAAGCGGGCGGCGTAGCGCAGCAGCTCCCCGTCAATGCGGTGCGGGATGCGGGGGTATTCGGTGGAGAGGTGCTGCAGGTGGACGGGGTCGGGGAGGCGCTCGGCCCAGCGCCGGGCGAAGACCTGGCCGACCTCGAAGGGGTCGCCGCCGACGGTGGTGATGTCCTCCTCGCGGTCGGCCCAGCGCTGCTCGGCGCTGGTGAGCTGGGCGAGCATCGGGAGCGAGGCGGTTTCGGGGGGCTCTCCGGGGCCGCCGGTGCCGGGCCGCTCGATCCAGCCCTTGTCGGAGGACCAGCGCAGGGTGGCGTTGGCGGCGAGGGCGGAGCCGTTGCTCTGGCCGGAGGCGCCGCCCGGGCCGCCGCCGGGCCCGCCGGACCGGTCGGCGGGCTGGCCGGCGAGGCCGCGGCC
>NZ_PXWG01000045.1 GCF_003011965.1 Streptosporangium nondiastaticum | reverse complement strand
CGGCCCAGGCCCCGACGATGACTGCGTAGATGAGGCCGCTGCTGCTCACACTTCACACCGTAGAGGGGTACGCGCAGGGGATTCCGCCAATTGGCCCGGTGTGTCGCACGATCCGGCTGATATCTCGGGCCTCCGTGAAGAAGGACGCGGCGGAGCGCTCCCCGCTCTCCACGGCCCGGACGGCCGCGGCGAGCGCTTCGGCGACGGCGCTCTTCGGCGCCGCCGGCGCCGCGGCGGGCTCCGCTCCGGCGGCAGCACCGGCACCAGCACCAGCACTGGCACCAGCACCGGCATCCGCGCCTTCGGCCGAGGGAGACGCGGTCCCGCCGTCAGGAGCCGGTGCGCTGTCCGCCGGGGAAGCCGGATCCTGCCCGGGAGCGGAGTCCGGTTCCGGAACGCCGTCCGTGGGTGCGGGGTCGCCGGCGCGGCGGTCGGTGTTCACAGGGTGCTCCAGTCCTGATCGGGATAGCGGTGCACGGGCGCCGACACATCGTCCAGCGCCCGGCAGATCTCGTCCGGAAGCGTAAGGCTCTCCACTGACAACGCGGCCCTGAGCTGCTGCGCCGTGCGCGCGCCGACGATCGGGGCGACGACCCCGGGCCGGTCGCGGACCCAGGCGAGGGCGACCTTGAGGGCCGTCGTGGCGAGCCCGTCCGCCGCGGTGGCGACGGCGTCGACCACGCGGCCCGCCGTCTCGTCCAGATAGGGGGCGACGAAGGGCGCCAGGTGCTCGGAGGCGCCGCGGGAGTCGGCGGGCGTCGTGTGGCGGTACTTGCCGGTGAGGACGCCGCGGCCGAGCGGGGAGGAGGGCAGCACCCCGATGCCGAGGTCGAGCGCGGCGGGCAGCACCTCGCGCTCGATGCCGCGCTGCAGCAGCGAGTACTCCATCTGGGTGCTGGCGAGCCGGGTGCGGACGCCGGGCGCGGCGAGCTGCCAGGTGGCGGCGCGGGCGAGCTGCCAGCCGCAGAAGTTGGAGACGCCGGCGTAGCGGGCGCGGCCGCTGGTGACCGCGATGTCCATGGCCTGCAGTGTCTCCTCGACGGGCGTGTGCGGATCGAAGGCGTGGATCTGCCAGAGATCCACGTGATCCGTGCCGAGGCGCTCCAGGGAGGCGTCGAGCGCGGCGAGCAGGTGGCCGCGCGAGCCGTCGAAGCGCCGGTCGGGGTCGGGGACGCTGCCGGACTTGGTCGCGACGACCAGGTCGCGGCGGGGGACCAGCTCCTCCATCAGCTGCCCGAGCAGATACTCGGCGGCGCCGTCCCCGTACACGTCGGCCGTGTCGATCAGGGTGCCGCCGGCTTCCCAGAACGCCTTCAACTGCTCCGCGGCGTCGCCCTCGTCGGTGTCCCGGCCCCAGGTGAGCGTGCCGAGCCCGATCCGGGACACTCGCAGGCCCGTACGGCCGAGATGCCTCAGTTCCATGAGCGCTGAGATTACTGGCCGCGGCCCGCGCCGTGGCCGCCTGTGGACGACGGCCCCGCCGGCCTGTGGACGACGGCACCGCAGGCCGACCGGTGACGTACCCCGCACCGGCGCGCTACAGTCCCCGCAACGACGACGTTACTGATCAGTAAGGGGAGCCCGCATGAGTCGAATGAAGCTCGGCATCAACCTCGGCTACTGGGGCGCGGGGATGGACGCCGACAACCTCGCCGTCGCCCGCGAGGCCGACCGGCTGGGCTACTCGGTCTGCTGGGCCGCCGAGGCCTACGGCTCCGACGCCGCCACCGTCCTGTCCTGGGTGGCCGCGCAGACCGAGCGCATCGACATCGGCTCGGGCATCTTCCAGATCCCCGCCCGCACGCCCAGCATGACGGCGATGACCGCCGCCACCCTGGACTCGCTCTCCGGCGGCCGCTTCCGGCTCGGCCTCGGCGTGTCCGGCCCGCAGGTGTCCGAGGGCTGGTACGGCGTGCGGTTCGACAAGCCCCTCGCCCGCACCCGCGAGTACGTGGAGATCATCCGCAAGGCCATGTCCCGCGAGCGCCTCACGCACGAGGGCGAGCACTGGACCCTGCCGCTCCCCGACGGCCCCGGCAAGCCCATCAAGCTCACCGTCCACCCCGTCCGCGAGCACATCCCGCTGTACATCGCCGCCATCGGCCCGAAGAACCTGGAGCAGACCGGCGAGATCGCCGACGGCGCGCTGCTCGTCTTCTTCGCCCCCGAGCACGCCGAGGAGACCACGCTCGGCGCCCTCCGCGCGGGCCGCGCGAAGGCCGGCAAGGACCTCGGCGGCTTCGACATCGTCCCGACCGTCCCCATGGCCGTCGGCGACGACATCGACGGCCTCGCCGACCTCTTCCGCCCGTACACCGCCCTCTACGTCGGCGGCATGGGCAGCGCCAAGCAGAACTTCTACAACAAGCTGGCGCAGCGCATGGGCTACGGGAAGGCCGCCGCCGAGATCCAGGAGAAGTACCTGGCCGGGGACAAGGCGGGCGCCGCCGCGGCCGTCCCCCGCGACCTGATCGACTCCACCACGCTCATCGGCTCCGTGGACCGCATCGCCGACCGTATGCAGGCCTACGCCGCGGCCGGCGTGACCACCCTGTCCCTCGCCCCGGCCGGCTTCACGCTGGACGAGCGGATCGCGAGCCTGCGGGCGGGCGTCGAGGCCCTGGAGCGCGCCGGCCTGGCGTAACGGCGGAAGAAGGGCCGGGAGGGCCGGGAGGGAACGACAGCGGCCGTGGTGGGGGCTCGGGGGCCTTCCCCGCCACGGCCGGTACAGAAGACAACGCCCGTACCGGCGCCGGGTTACGCGCCCGGCACCGGCTCCGGCGTCGCGCATTCGGCCGAGCGTGCACCGCCCCCGATTGCCGCTCCGCGCGCAGGGGACTTGACTCGGGTCTCACGGACGCACGCGCAGTGCGCCGTGAACGGAGGTGGGTCCGGCATGCTCTCGGCCAGAAGCCTGTTCCAGGAGATCCTCGACGACGACGAGGCGTACCGGCTCTTCTGCTCCATCGCCGCCAGCGGCGAGGAACAGGGCGGCTGGGAGAACGGCCGGATCGCCGCCCTCGTGCCGGAGGAACAGCGCGCCCTCGCCCCGAAGATCGCCCGGCACGGCGCCGACGAGGACAAGCACGGCCGCATCTTCCGGGCCCTGCTGCGCAAGCGCGGCCTCGACCCCGCCCCGGTGCCGTACGACACCGACTACACGATGCTCCTCGAACGCAGCGGCATCGGCCTGCCCCACACGCTCCTGCGCGGCGACGGGCCGCTGACCGAGCAGGACATCGTCACCTACCTCGCGCACAGCCGCGTCACCGAGCAGCGCGCCGCCGACCAGATGGAGATGCTCATCACCCACTTCGGCGACCACCCCGAGGTCGGCAGGGCGATCCGGATGATCGCCCACGACGAGACCAACCACCTCTCGTACTGTCACGAGGAACTGCTGCGCCTGGTGCGCGAGGGCCACGGCCGGACCATCCGCGCGGTCCTGCGGGAGAGCGCCCGCACCGAGATCCGCGTCTACCGGGACGTGAGCCTGGCCGTCATGGCGCGCATGGGGGAGATCCTGCGCTGGCCCCGGCCGAAGGCGCTCGCGCTGTCCCTCGGCATCCGGGCCGTGTACGGCTACGAGCGGCTTGCGGGCTGGCGGCGGATGGTCACCCTGCGCATGCCGGAGCGCCGCGACGCACTGAGCGGAACCCCGGCTTCCGAGCCCGAGTTCGCCTGAGGGGCGGCCACGGCCCCGAGACCCGCCGCAGGCGACCCGCCCGCCCCGGCCTCACAGCCAGCCGCGCCGCTTGAACAGCCGGTGCAGCCAGAACACCAGCCCCGCCATCACCAGCACGGCCGCCGGATAGCCCCACGGCTGCCGCAGCTCCCACATGTGCGTGAAGTTCATCCCGTAGATCCCGGCGATCATCGTGGGGACGGCCGCCATCGCCGCCCACGCCGAGATCTTGCGCATGTCGTCGTTCTGCTGGACGCCCATCTGCGCGAGGTGGGCGGACAGTATGTCCGACAGCAGCCGGTCCAGGCCCTCGACGGACTCGTTCGCCCGCATCAAGTGGTCGCCGACGTCCCGGAAGAACGGCTGCGACCGCTCCGGCACGAACGGCACGCCCACCCCCGCCAGCCGCGACATCGGCTCGGCCAGCGGCGCCGACGCCCGCCGGAACTCCAGCACCTGGCGCTTGAAGGAGTAGATCCGCGACGCGATGGTCCGGTTGTCGCCGCCCATCGGGGCGAACACCTCCGCCTCCAGCTCCTCCAGGTCCAGCTGCAGCTCCGTCGCCACCTCGGTGTACTGGTCCACGACCGCGTCGCACACCGCGTACAGCACCGAAGCCGGCCCGTGCCGCAGCACCTCCGGCTCGAGCTCCAGCCGCTGCCGCACCTGCGCGAGCGGGCTGCCCTCGCCGTGCCGCACGGTCACGACGAACGAGTCGCCGACGAACAGCATCAGCTCGCCCGTCGTGACCGTGTCCGCCTCGTCGTCGTACGTGACCGGCTTGAGGACGACGAACAGCGAGCCGTTGTAGAGCTCCAGCTTCGGCCGCTGGTGCGCCTTCAGCGCGTCCTCCACCGCCAGCGGGTGCAGGGTGAACTCGCTCGTGATGAGGTCGAACTCCTCCTCCGTCGGCTCGTGCAGCCCGACCCACAGGAAGGAGTCCCCCACCGCCCGCGCCTCGTCCAGGGCGTCGGAGAAGTCGGCGGGGCCGTCGGTGCGGCGTCCGTTGCGGTAGATGGCGCAGTCCACGATCACGCAGGGCATTGTGCCGCCGATCGCGCCCGGGCACACGGCACCGGACGCCAAGGGCACGGAAAATGACCGCGACGGCCCGGACCGGCCCGGGACTAGGCTGGCCGCCATGCCCACGCTGATCCTGGTCCGGCACGGCCGCTCCACCGCCAACACCGGCGGAGTGCTCGCGGGACGGACCCCCGGCATCGCCCTGGACGAGCGCGGCACCGCCCAGGCGGCCGCCCTCCCGGACCGGCTCGCGCAGGTGCCGCTCGCGGCCGCCGTCACGAGCCCCCTCCAGCGCTGCCGCGAGACCCTGGCGCCCCTCCTCGCCGCCCGCCCCGGGCTGCCCCTGCACACCGACGAGCGCGTCGGCGAGTGCGACTACGGGGACTGGTCCGGCCGCGGGATCGCCGAGCTCACGGGCGAACCGCTCTGGGAGGTCGTCCAGCGCCACCCGTCCTCCGCCGCCTTCCCGGGCGGCGAGTCCGTACGGGCCATGCAGGCCCGCGCCGTCGACGCCGTGCGGGACTGGAACGCCCGCATGGAGGCCGGCCACGGCCACGACGCCTGTTACCTGGTGTGCACCCACGGCGACATCATCAAGGCCCTCGTCGCCGACGCCCTGGGCCTGCACCTCGACCTGTTCCAGCGCATCGCCGTCGACCCCTGCTCGGTCACCGCGATCCGCTACACCCGGCTGCGCCCCTTCCTGGTGCGCCTCGGCGACACCGGCGACCTGCGCGGCCTCGCGCCGCACGAGGAGACGCCGGGCCAGGGGCCGCGCCCGGAGGAGGACGGCGTCGTGGGGGGCGGGGCGGGGGCACCGTGATCGTGCCGCGCAGTAGGGTGGTGACGCGGCAGAGTCCGCCCGTCACCCCGTGACCGGCGCCGGACCCACCGAGCACGATCGCCCGCACCACGATCGCCCGAACCGCCCGAACCAAATGGAGCAGGACGTTGTCCCGTCAGGTGTTCCTCTACGACCCGCCGGACCGTTTCGTCGCCGGCACGGTCGGGCTGCCTGGCCGCCGCACCTTCTTCCTGCAGGCCACCGCGGCCGGCCGCACCACCACCGTCGCCCTTGAGAAGGCCCAGGTCGAGGCGCTCGCCGAGCGCATCGACGAGCTGCTGGACGAGGTCGTCCGGCGCACCGGCGGCAGCGCCCCCGTGCCCGCGGTCGCCCCGGCCGAGCTCGCCGACACGGCCCCCCTGGAGACCCCCGTCGAGGAGGAGTTCCGCGTCGGCACCATGGCCCTCGCCTGGGACGGCGAGCACCAGCGCATGATCGTCGAGGCCCAGGCCCTCGTCGAGCTGGACGCCGCCACCGACGAGGACCTCGCCGAGGCCGAGGAGCGCCTCCTGCAGGACGAGACGAACGGCCCGCCGATGCTGCGCGTCCGCATCACCGGCACCATGGCCCGCGCCTTCGCCAAGCGCGCCCTGGAGGTCGTCAACGCCGGCCGCCCGCCCTGCCCGCTGTGCAGTCTGCCGCTCGACCCGGAAGGACACGTATGTCCGCGCCAGAACGGATACCGCCGCGGCGCGTGAGCCCGCAGGAGCTGCTGGCCGAGGGTGAGCTGACGGTCCGTGGCCGGATTCCCGGCGCGTCCAACGCGGTGCTGTACTGCACGGTCGAGCACGAGGGCGTGAGCGCCGCCTGCGTCTACAAGCCCGTCGCCGGGGAGCGGCCCCTGTGGGACTTCCCCGACGGCACCCTCGCCCAGCGCGAGGTCGCCGCGTACGAGCTCTCCGAGGCCATGGGGTGGGGCCTGATCCCGCCCACGGTGCTGCGCGACGGCCCGTACGGCGAGGGCATGTGCCAGCTGTGGATCGAGGCCTCGGCCGAGGACTCCGCGCTGCTCGCGCTCGTCGACGGCGAGGAGCCGGAACCGGGCTGGAAGGCCGTGGGCCCCGCGGACGTGGGGGAGGAGCGCACCGCCCTGCTCGTGCACGCCGACGACGAGCGGCTGCGCCGGCTGGCCGTGCTGGACGCCGTGATCAACAACGGGGACCGCAAGGGCGGCCACCTGCTCCCGGCCGCGGACGGCCGGCTCTATGCGATCGATCACGGAGTGACCTTCAACGCCGACGACAAGCTGCGCACGCTGCTGTGGGGCTGGGCGGGCGAGCCGCTCACGGACGAGGCCATGGAGGCGCTGCGGCGTCTTTCGGCCAATCTGGCCGACGGGAGCCCCTTGGCGGAGCGGCTCGCCGAGCTGATCACGGCGGAGGAGATCGCGGCGCTGCGGGCGCGGGTGGCGGAGCTGCTCCGCACGGGCCGGCACCGCGAGCCGTCCGGGCAGTGGCCCGCGATTCCGTGGCCGCCGGTGTGAGGACCGGGCCCCGTCGCGGGCCCGGGTGAGTGCGGCCCGCAAACGCCGTGCGGGCTCGTTTTATGCCCGTGCACAGCCCGGTAATTTCCACAAGAGTGCCTGTTCGGCCAACAGCAGGATCCGGTTCGTATCCGGAACATGCGTCCGGTTACGCTCGTGACATGCATGCCTGGCCCGCTTCTGAGGTTCCCGCCCTGCCCGGCAGTGGCCGCGACCTCCGGATCCACGACACCGCGACCGGCGGACGGGTGACCCTCGTCCCCGGCCCCGTCGCCCGTATCTACGTCTGCGGCATCACGCCGTACGACGCCACCCACATGGGACACGCGGCGACCTACAACGCGTTCGACCTCGTTCAGCGCGTGTGGCTCGACACCAAGCGGCAGGTTCACTACGTCCAGAACGTCACCGACATCGACGACCCGCTGCTGGAGCGGGCCGTCGCCAACGGCGACGACTGGACCGAGCTCGCCGAGCGGGAGACCGCCCTCTTCCGCGAGGACATGACCGCCCTGCGGATGCTCCCGCCCCGGCACTACGTCGGCGCCGTCGAATCGATACCGAAGATCGTCCCCCTGGTGGAGCGCCTGCGCGACGCCGGCGCCGCCTACGAGCTCGACGGCGACGTCTACTTCTCCGTCGAGTCCGACGCCCGCTTCGGCGAGGTCTCCGGCCTCGACGCCGAGGCCATGCGCCTGCTCTCCGCGGAGCGCGGCGGCGACCCGGACCGCCCGGGCAAGAAGAACCCGCTGGACCCCATGCTGTGGATGGCCGCCCGCCCGGGCGAGCCCAGCTGGGACGGCGCCTCGCTCGGCCCCGGCCGCCCCGGCTGGCACATCGAGTGCGTCGCCATCGCCCTGGAGCACTTCGGCATGGGCTTCGACGTCCAGGGCGGCGGCTCCGACCTCGTCTTCCCGCACCACGAGATGGGCGCCTCGCACGCCCAGGTCCTCACCGGCGAACACCCCTACGCCAAGACGTACGTCCACGCCGGCATGGTCGCGCTCCACGGCGAGAAGATGTCCAAATCCAAGGGCAACCTCGTCTTCGTCTCGGCCCTGCGCCGCGACGGCGTCGACCCGGCCGCGATCCGGCTCGCGCTCCTCGCGCACCACTACCGCGCCGACTGGGAGTGGACCGACGCGGTCCTGCACGAGGCCGTCGAGCGCCTCGGCCGCTGGCGCGCCGCCGTTTCGCGCCCCGACGGCCCGTCCGCCGACGCGCTGGTCGAGGAGGTCCGTGAGGCCCTCGCGGACGACCTCGACTCGCCCCGCGCCCTCGCGGCGATCGACCGCTGGGCGGCCGCCCAGGCCGCCGGCGGCGGCACGGACGAGGGCGCGCCCGGCCTCGTCTCCCGGGCCGCCGACGCCCTGCTCGGCGTCGCGCTGTGACGCGCTGAACCGCACGACAGCACAGGGGGCGCTCCCGGCCGGGAGCGCCCCCTCTCACATGTGGAGACCTGTGGGGAGATCTGTGGGGAGATCCTTACGCGTGCGGCGTGGCGCCGTGCGGGCCGTGGTTCCGTAAGCCGGTCGGCCGACCAGCAGCACGGAAGGACGCACGCCATGGCTGAACAGCCCTCCCGTCCCCTCTCCCGCCGAAGAGTCCTCGGAGCGGGCGCCGCTCTGGGCGCCCTCGCCGCCGCGGGGCCGCTCGCCGCGCCGGCCCGCGCCGAGCCGGCGGACGCCTCCTGGCCCACCGCGTTCCCCCTGCCGGACGGCTTCCGGCCCGAGGGCATCGCGACCGGCCCCGGCCCGTACGCCTGGTTCGGCTCGCTCGGCGGGGGCTCGCTCTACCGCGCGAGCCTGGCCACCGGCCGCGGCGAGACCGTCGCCACCGGCACGGACGCCATGTCCGTCGGCCTCAAGACCGACCGGCACGGCCGCGTCTTCATCGCCGGCGGGGGATCGCGCCAGCTGCGCGTCGTCGAGGGACGCACGGGCCGGATCCTCGCCACGTACGAGGTCGGCAGGCCCGCCACCGTCGTCAACGACGTGGTCCTCACGCCCGGCGCGGCCTGGTTCACCGACTCCACCCAGCCGCAGCTCTACGGCCTGCCGCTCGGCCCGCGCGGCGAGCTGCCGCACCCGCGCGAGGTGGTGACCCTCCCGCTCGGCGGCGAGTGGGCCGAGGCGCCCGCCGAGGGCTTCACCACCAACGGGCTCGAACGCACCCCCGACGGCCTGGGCCTGCTGGTCATCAACGTCTACGCGGAGGGCGGCAGCCTCTACCGCGTGGATCCCCGCACGGGCGGCGCCCGCCGCGTGGACCTGGGCGGCGCGAAGATCCCGGACGGCGACGGCGCCCTGCTGCTCGGCCGGACGCTGTACGTCGTCCAGCAGTTCCAGAACGCCGTGGACGTCTTCCGCATGGACACGACGGGGCTGCGCGGCAGGGCGATCGCCCGGATCACGGACCCGCGCTTCCGGGTCCCGACGACCGTCGCCGCGTACGGCGACCGGCTCTACCTGCCCAACTCCCGCCTGGACATCCCGCCGGCGCCCGGGACGCAGTACGACGCGGTGGCGGTGCGGCGGGTCCCCTGACGCGCTGCCGGGCGCCGGACGGCCCCCGTCGTCCGTCCCGCGTCCGGCGCCCGGCTGCCGGTGTCAGGCCGTCAGGCCCTTCCGCGTGATGTACCGCTTGTGGAAGACCATCAGGCCCGCCAGGACCACCAGCCACTGCACGGTGTTCACGGTCGGGACCGTGTCGACGGGCAGCACGGCCGCGCAGGCCACGCGGACGCCCGCGTCCAGGGTGAACACCGTTCCCCACACACCGGTCAGGAGCCGGAGCTTCCGGCGGAAGGCGGGGTCGGTGTCCCACCGGGAGTCCCACCCGGCCGCCGCTTCCTCCCCGCCCCTCGCCAGGAAGACGTTGCGCATCGCGCCGAGCATGAAGGGGCGGCGGGCCGGCACGGTGCCGAGCACCCACAGGCCGATCACGGCGGTGAGCCAGCTGTCCCTGATGAGCAGGGTCCGCGGGTCCCCGGTCACCAGGGACAGCAGCGTGGCGACGGCCATGATGCTCAGCGTGAACAGCCCCATGACGTCGACCTTGCGGCGCTTGACGATGCCATGGACGATCCAGGGCAGGCCCAGCAGGGTGCCCAGCGTCAGGCACCACCACTGGCCCAGTCCCAGCGCGCGGAGCCCGTAGTAGCTGCCCAGGGGCAGGGCCACGTCGAAGACGAGCTGCAGCAGCAGGAACCTCCGTGCAGAGGCGCCCTCCTGACGCTCCGTCCTGCCGTCCGTCCGCACCTGTGCGGGGGCGGTCACCGCTCCGCGCTCCGGGTCGCGTGGTCGAAGAGGTCCGCGAGCTCGCGCCCCGCGGCCGCCGCGTCGAAGCCGGGCTCCCGGCCCGCGCGCGTCACCGTCGCATCGATGGCCGCCCGGATCGCGGTGACCATCACCCGCGGGTCGAACTCCCGGAATTCTCCGCTCCGCTGGGCTTCGCGCATCCGCTCGACCTGCACGTCCGCCGCGGAGTCCACCGTGCCGAGGAGGCCGTGCCGGGAGGGGTCGTCGTCCCGGAGGTGGGCCAGCACGTCGATCATGGCGGGCAGGTGCTTGGGGTACGCGCCGGCGAGCCCGACGCTCGCCTCGATGAAGGCCCGCAGCCGGGCCCGGGCCCCGGTCCGCTCCTCCATCCGGGGCCGTACGTACGCCTCGGCGACCCGGGAGACCTCGGCGACGACCTCCCGCATGAGGTCGTCCTTGCCGGCGAAGTGGTACGAGATCATCCCCGTGCTGCTCAGCCCGGCCTCGCGGGCGATCCTCGCGAACGAGCCCTTGGCGTAGCCGGCGTCGGCGATGACCTCGATCGCGGCGTTCACGATCTGTGCGCGACGGGCGGCCTCGGTGAACGTCCTGCGGGACGGCCTCTTCACGGCCTCTTCTTGCTCGGCCGAGTCAGATCTTGCTTCCATGAGCAAAAAATAGCGAGTCTTGCTCACGTAAGCAAGAGATGGTCCGGGCACAGGAGATGGTCCGGGCAAGCGAAAGGGCCGGGCGCACACACCGACCCGCGGTGTGTGCGCCCGGCCCTCGGGCGCCCTGCTCAGCGCGCGTTGAAGTACTTCGCCTCCGGGTGGTGGATGACGATCGCGTCGGTGGACTGCTCCGGGTGCAGCTGGAACTCCTCGGAGAGGTGGACCCCGATCCGCTCCGGCCGCAGCAGCTCGGCGATCTTGGCGCGGTCCTCCAGGTTCGGGCAGGCGCCGTAGCCCAGGGAGAAGCGGGCGCCGCGGTACTTCAGGGCGAACATGTCCTCCACGTCCGCCGGGTCCTCGCCGGCGAAGCCGAGCTCGGCGCGCACGCGGGCGTGCCAGTACTCGGCCATGGCCTCGGCCAGCTGGACGGACAGGCCGTGGAGTTCGAGGTAGTCGCGGTAGGCGTCGGCGGCGAACAGCTCCGCCGTGGCCTCCCCGATCCGGGAGCCGACCGTGACCACCTGCAGGCCCACCACGTCCTTCTCGCCGGACTCCTCCGGGCGGAAGTAGTCCGCGAGGCACAGCCGGCGCCCGCGCCGCTGCCGGGGGAAGGTGAAGCGCGTGCGCTCGGTGCCGTCCTCATTGAGGAGGATGAGGTCGTCGCCCTTGGAGTGGCAGGGGAAGTAGCCGTAGACGACGGCCGCTTCGAGCAGGTTCTCGGTGTGGAGCTTCTCCAGCCAGCCGCGCAGCCGCGGGCGGCCCTCGGTCTCCACCAGCTCCTCGTAGGTCGGGCCGCCGGCGCGGGCCTGCTTCAGGCCCCACTGGCCCTTGAACAGCGCGCCCTCGTCCAGCCAGGACGCATAGTCCTTCAGCGGGATGCCCTTGACGACGCGCGTGCCCCAGAACGGCGGCTCCGGCACCCGGTTGTCGACGGCGACGTCGGAGCGGACGGAGCCCTCGGGCTCCTCCACCTCCAGGACGGCGGCCGCCGCCTTCTTCGCCACCCGCCGCTGCTTGAGCTCCGGGAGGGACGCGCCAGGCACGCCCCGCTTGACGGCGATCAGCGCGTCCATGAGCCGCAGGCCCTCGAAGGCGTCGCGGGCGTAGCGGACCTCGCCGTCGTAGATCTCGTGCAGGTCCTGCTCGACGTAGGCCCGGGTGAGCGCCGCGCCGCCGAGGATGACCGGGTAGGTGGCGGCCAGCTTGCGCTGGTTGAGCTCCTCCAGGTTCTCCTTCATGATCACGGTGGACTTCACCAGGAGCCCGGACATGCCGATGACGTCCGCCCGGTGCTCCTCGGCGGCCTCCAGGATCGCCGAGACGGGCTGCTTGATGCCGAGGTTGACGACGTTGTAGCCGTTGTTGGACAGGATGATGTCGACGAGGTTCTTGCCGATGTCGTGGACGTCACCGCGGACGGTGGCCAGCACGATCGTGCCCTTGCCCTCCGCGTCCGACTTCTCCATGTGCGGCTCCAGATAGGCTACCGCCGTCTTCATCACCTCGGCCGACTGCAGCACGAACGGCAACTGCATCTGCCCCGAGCCGAACAACTCGCCGACGACCTTCATGCCCTCCAGCAGCGTGTCGTTGACGATGTCCAGCGCCGGGCGCTCGGCGAGCGCCGCGTCGAGGTCCTCGTCCAGGCCGTTCTTCTCCCCGTCGATGATCCGGCGCCGCAACCGCTCCTCCAGCGGCAGCGCCGCCAGCTCCTCGGCCTTGCCCGCCTTCATGGACTTGGTGTCCACGCCCTCGAAGAGCTGCAGCAGCCGCTGCAGCGGGTCGTAGCCCTCGCTGCGGCGGTCGTAGATGAGGTCGGAGGCGACCTTGACCTGCTCCTCGTCCAGGCGCGCGATGGGGAGGATCTTCGAGGCGTGGACGATGGCGGAGTCCAGGCCGGCCTTGACGCACTCGTCGAGGAAGACGGAGTTGAGGACCATCCGGGCGGCCGGGTTGAGGCCGAAGGAGATGTTGGACAGGCCGAGCGTCGTCTGCACGTCGGGGTGGCGGCGCTTGAGCTCGCGGATGGCCTCGATGGTGGCGATGCCGTCCTTGCGGGACTCCTCCTGCCCGGTGCAGATGGTGAAGGTGAGGCAGTCGATGAGGATGTCCGACTCCTGCACCCCCCAGTTGCCCGTGAGGTCGTCGATCAGCCGCTCCGCGATCTCGACCTTCTTCTCGACGGTGCGGGCCTGGCCCTCCTCGTCGATGGTGAGCGCGATCAGCGCGGCGCCGTGCTCGACCGCCAGCCGGGTGATCCGCGCGAACCGGGACTCGGGGCCGTCCCCGTCCTCGTAGTTGACGGAGTTGATGACGGCCCGGCCGCCCAGCTTCTCCAGGCCCGCCTGGATGACGGCCGGCTCGGTGGAGTCCAGCACGATGGGCAGGGTGGAGGCGGTGGCGAAGCGGCCGGCGATCTCGGCCATGTCCGCCACGCCGTCCCGGCCCACGTAGTCCACGCACAGGTCGAGCAGGTGGGCGCCCTCGCGGATCTGGTCGCGGGCCATCTCCACGCAGTCGTCCCAGCGGCCGTCCAGCATGGCCTCGCGGAACTTCTTCGAGCCGTTGGCGTTCGTCCGCTCGCCGATGGCGAGGTACGAGGTGTCCTGGCGGAAGGGGACCGTCTGGTAGAGCGAGGCGGCGCCCGGCTCGGGGCGCGGCTCCCGCTCGGTCGGCCGCAGCCCGCGGACGCGCTCGACCACCTGGCGCAGGTGCTCCGGGGTCGTGCCGCAGCAGCCGCCGACCAGGGACAGCCCGTACTCCCGGACAAAGGTCTCGTGGGCGTCCGCGAGCTCGGCCGGGCTGAGCGGGTAGTGCGCGCCGTCCTTGCCCAGGACCGGCAGGCCGGCGTTGGGCATGGCCGAGACGCGGGTGCGGGCGTGCCGCGAGAGATAGCGCAGGTGCTCGCTCATCTCGGCCGGTCCGGTGGCGCAGTTGAGGCCGATCATGTCGATGCCCAGCGGCTCCAGGGCGGTCAGCGCCGCGCCGATCTCGGAGCCCAGGAGCATCGTGCCGGTGGTCTCGACGGTCACCTGGACGAGCAGCGGAAGGTCCGCGCCGAGGGCCTCCATGGCGCGGCGGGCGCCGATGACCGAGGCCTTGGTCTGCAGCAGGTCCTGCGTGGTCTCCACCAGGACCGCGTCGACGCCGCCGGCCACCAGGCCCTCGACGTTCTGCTGGTAGGCGTCGCGCAGGCTGGTGTACGGGGCGTGACCGAGCGTCGGCAGCTTGGTGCCCGGGCCCACCGAGCCCAGCACCCAGCGGGTGCGCCCGTCGCGGGCGGTGAAGTCGTCGGCGGTCTCGCGGGCGACGCGGGCGCCGGCCTCGGAGAGCTCGAAGATGCGGTGCGCGACGTCGTACTCGCCGAGGGCGGCGAGGTTGGCGCCGAAGGTGTTGGTCTCCACGCAGTCCACGCCCACCGCGAAGTACGCCTCGTGGACGGAGCGGACGATGTCGGGCCGGGTGACGTTCAGGATCTCGTTGCAGCCTTCGAGCTGCTCGAAGTCCTCCATGCTCGGATCCTGCGCCTGGAGCATCGTGCCCATGGCCCCGTCGGCCACGACGACCCGGGAGGCGAGTGCCTCCCGCAGTTCGGAGGCTCGGGCGGTGCTTGCGGTCGATGGCGTGAACGAGGCCATGGATGTGCTCCCGGGGTTGCGACGGCTGTCGGCTTTGCGCCCTCCGGAAGAAGGCGCACGCCGTCAGCGTAACCGCCCCAACCGGAATTCGGGCGGGTGTCCCACACCTCGGATACGGGACGGATACGCGGCGGACGGGCCCGTGCGCGGCGGCCGGAGCGTCTCGGCGATCATGGTCCCGCCGCCGGTCAGCTATCTCCTGGTCGGCATCGGCCGATAGTGTTCAGCAATGCCGAACGGGCATTTCGGAGGAGGTTGAGCGATGGCACGGACCATCCAGTCGCTCGAACGGGCGGCAGCGATGCTACGGCTGCTCGCGGGGGGCGAACGACGGCTGGGACTGTCCGATGTGGCCTCCGCACTCGGGCTGGCCAAGGGCACCGCCCACGGCATCCTGCGCACCCTGCAGCAGGAGGGCTTCGTCGAGCAGGACCCCGCCTCGGGCCGCTACCAGCTCGGCGCCGAGCTGCTGCGCCTGGGCAACAGCTACCTGGACGTACACGAACTGCGCGCCCGCGCCCTGCTGTGGGCGGACGACCTGGCCCGCTCCAGCGGCGAGAGCGTCTATCTCGGCGTCCTGCACCAGCAGGGGGTGCTCATCGTCCACCACGTCTTCCGTCCGGACGACAGCCGCCAGGTGCTGGAGGTGGGCGCCATGCAGCCGCTGCACAGCACGGCCCTCGGCAAGGTGCTGTGCGCCTACGACCCGGTGGCGCACAGCCAGCTGCTGGAGGCCGAGCGCGAGGCGTTCACCGGGCGGACCGTCACCGCGCTGCCCGACCTGGAGGGCGTGCTCGACCTGACCCGCGCCCGCGGCTGGGCCGCGGACGTCGAGGAGACCTGGGACGGCGTGGCCTCGGTGGCCGCCCCCATCCACGACCGGCACCGGATGCCCGTGGGGGCCGTCGGCATCACGGGTGCGGTGGAGCGGGTCTGCGAGGACGGCGAGCTGCGGGCGCAGCTGGTCGCCGCCGTCCGGGACTGCGCGCGCGCCGTCTCCCGCGACCTGGGCGCGGGCCGCTTCTGACACCGGGGACTTTGTTGTGCCCGGTGGTGACTACCGGGTACTACTGGTCGGTAACCGCTCGTATCCGGCACGGCGATTTTCAGCCACTCCTGCCTAGAGTTTTCGGTCACAGGGCTCTTGACGCGGTTCTTACAGTGCAGAAAACTGCCGTGCATCGGTCGGCATTGTCGAACACCTAACGACAATATTCGCTATGGTGGACACTGCCGCGGGCCGATCGAAGCTCTCCATCGGAGAGCTGCGGACCACCGGAGGGACCCGGGGTCCGCCTTCCCCTGGACGAAGGACAAAGGAGTCGCGGGTGTCCAGCTCCGACATCTTCACCGGTGAGCTCATCGGTACCGCAGTGTTGATCCTGCTCGGCGGCGGCGTCTGTGCCGCCGTCACCCTGAAGCGTTCGAAGGCGCAGAACGCGGGCTGGCTCGCCATCACGTTCGGCTGGGGCTTCGCCGTGCTGACGGGTGCCTACATCGGCGCCAAGTCCGGTGCGCACCTCAACCCCGCCGTCACCCTCGGCCTCGCCATCGACGGCGCGGTCAAGTGGAGCGACGTGCCGCTCTACATCGGCTCCCAGCTGCTGGGCGCGATGATCGGCGCCACGCTGGTGTGGCTCGCCTACTACGGCCAGTTCAAGGCCCACCTGACGGACCCGGAGCTCGTGTCGACCCTGAACCCCGCCGAGGGCATGGTCGACCAGACCGCGACCCCGCAGGCCGGTCCGGTGCTCGGCATCTTCTCCACCGGCCCCGAGATCCGCAACGTGGTGCAGAACCTCGTCACCGAGATCATCGGCACCGCCGCCCTGGTGCTGTTCATCCTCACCATGGGTCTGACCAAGGGCCTGGCCGTCAGCGGCACGGGCACCCTCATGGTCGCCTTCGTCGTCGTGGGCATCGGCCTCTCGCTCGGCGGCCCGACCGGTTACGCCATCAACCCCGCCCGTGACCTGGGTCCGCGCATCGTGCACGCCCTGCTGCCGCTGCCGAACAAGGGCGGTTCCGACTGGGGCTACGCCTGGATCCCCGTGGTCGGCCCGCTCGTCGGTGCCGCCCTGGCCGCAGGCATCCACAAGATCGCGTTCTGATCACCGCCGAGACCATCCGACCTTCAGGAGCAGACACACCATGACCGACGCGCACAACCAGGGCCCGTTCATCGCGGCGATCGACCAGGGCACCACCTCCTCCCGCTGCATCGTCTTCGACCGCGACGGCCGCATCGTCTCCGTCGACCAGAAGGAGCACGAGCAGATCTTCCCGAAGCCGGGCTGGGTCGAGCACGACGCCAAGGAGATCTGGGCCAACGTCCAGGAAGTCGTCGCCGGCGCCGTCGAGAAGGCGGGCATCACCGCCGCCGACGTCAAGGCCATCGGCATCACCAACCAGCGCGAGACCACGCTGCTCTGGGACAAGAACACGGGCGAGCCGGTCTACAACGCCATCGTCTGGCAGGACACCCGCACCGACGCGCTGTGCAAGGAGCTCGGCCGCAACGTCGGCCAGGACCGCTTCCGCCGTGAGACCGGCCTGCCGCTGGCCTCCTACTTCTCCGGCCCGAAGGTCCGCTGGCTGCTGGACAACGTCGAGGGCCTGCGCGAGCGCGCCGAGGCCGGCGACATCCTCTTCGGCACCATGGACTCCTGGGTCATCTGGAACCTCACCGGCGGTGCCGACGGCGGCGTCCACGTGACCGACGTCACCAACGCCTCCCGCACGATGCTGATGAACCTCCGCAGCCTCGACTGGGACGAGCGCATCCTGGAGTCGATGGAGGTCCCGGCCGCCGTGCTGCCGGAGATCCGCTCCTCCGCCGAGGTCTACGGCACCGCCAAGGGCGGCGCCCTCGCCGGCGTCCCCGTCGCCTCCGCGCTCGGCGACCAGCAGGCCGCCCTCTTCGGCCAGACCTGCTTCTCCGAGGGCGAGGCCAAGTCGACCTACGGCACCGGCACGTTCATGCTGATGAACACCGGCGACGAGCCCGTCAACTCCTACAACGGCCTGCTGACCACCGTCGGCTACCGCATCGGGAACGAGAAGCCCGTCTACGCCCTCGAGGGCTCCATCGCCGTCACCGGCTCCCTCGTGCAGTGGATGCGCGACCAGATGGGCCTGATCAAGAGCGCCGCCGAGATCGAGACGCTCGCCAGCTCCGTCGAGGACAACGGCGGCGCCTACTTCGTGCCGGCCTTCTCCGGCCTGTTCGCCCCCTACTGGCGCTCCGACGCGCGCGGCGTGATCGCGGGCCTGACCCGCTACGTCACCAAGGCGCACATCGCCCGCGCCGTGCTCGAGGCCACCGCCTGGCAGACCCGCGAGATCACCGACGCCATGACCAAGGACTCGGGCGTCGAGCTGACCGCACTCAAGGTCGACGGCGGCATGACCTCCAACAACTTGCTGATGCAGACCCTCTCGGACTTCCTGGACGCACCCGTCGTGCGCCCGATGGTCGCCGAGACGACCTGCCTCGGCGCTGCCTACGCCGCCGGCCTGGCCGTCGGCTTCTGGCCGGACACCGACGCGCTGCGCGCCAACTGGCGCCGGGCCGCCGAGTGGACCCCCCGCATGGACGCGGACACGCGTGACCGCGAGTACAAGAACTGGCTCAAGGCCGTCGAGCGGACCATGGGCTGGATCGAGGACGAGGAGTAATCATGACAACCCCGCAGAGCGTTCCGACCCTGGGAACGCACCCGGCTGCCGGCGCCAACCCGGGCCGCGCCGAGACCCGGGAACGGCTGTCCAAGGCGACGTACGACCTCCTGGTGATCGGTGGCGGCATCCTGGGCACCTCGGTGGCCTGGCACGCCGCGCAGTCCGGCCTGCGGGTCGCGATGGTGGACGCCGGCGACTTCGCCGGCGCCACCTCCTCCGCCTCCTCCAAGCTGGTCCACGGCGGTCTGCGCTACCTGCAGACCGGCGCGGTCAAGCTGGTCGCGGAGAACCACCACGAGCGCCGGGTGCTGGCCAAGGACGTGGCCCCGCACCTGGTCAACCCGCTCACCTTCTACCTGCCCGTGTACAAGGGCGGCCCGGTCGGCGCGGCCAAGCTCGGCGCCGGTGTCTTCGCCTACTCGGCGCTGTCCGCCTTCGGCGACGGCGTCGGCAAGGTGATCTCCCCGGCCAAGGCCAAGGCCGACAACCCCGGTCTGCGCACGGACAACCTGAAGGCCGTCGCGGTCTACTACGACCACCAGATGAACGACTCCCGCGTGGCCGTCATGACGGTCCGCGCGGCGGTCGAGTCCGGTGCCGTGGTGCTCAACCACGCCGAGGTGACCGGCCTGCGCTTCACGCACGGCAAGGTCACCGGCGCCGAGCTCAAGGACCGCATGGACGGCACCGAGTTCGGCATCGACGCGCGCGTCGTCCTCAACGCCACCGGCCCGTGGGTGGACCACCTGCGCAAGCTGGAAGACAAGGGCGCCGCGCCGTCGATCCGCCTCTCCAAGGGCGCGCACATCGTGATGAAGCGCAAGTCGCCGTGGAAGGCCGCCATGGCCACCCCGATCGACAAGTACCGCATCACCTTCGCCCTGCCGTGGGAGGACCAGCTGCTGCTGGGCACCACGGACACCCAGTACGAGGGTGACCCGGCGGACGTGCGCGCCACCGAGGCGGACATCCAGCAGATCCTCGACGAGGCGGCGTTCTCCATCCAGGACGCGGACCTCGACCGCGACCTGATGACGTACGCCTTCGCGGGCCTGCGCGTGCTGCCCGGCGGCCCGGGCGACGTCGCCCAGGCCAAGCGCGAGACGGTCGTCTCCGAGGGCAAGGGCGGCATGCTCTCCGTCGCCGGCGGCAAGTGGACGACCTACCGTCACATCGGCCGCACGGTCATGAAGAAGCTGGCCCAGGTGCCCGGCAGCCCGCTGACCGAGGACATGGAGCCCATCTCCAGCCTCGTCCGCCGCACCCCGCTGCCCGGCGTCGCCAACCCCAACGCGGTCGCCCACCGCCTGCTCGTCGACCGCGAGCCCGGCGCCCGCATGGACCCGCTGACCGCCCGCCACCTCGCCTCGCACTACGGCTCGCTGTCCTTCGACATCGCGCGCATGGTCAACGAGAACCCCGAGCTGGGCGAGCGCATCCACCCCGACGGCCCGGAGATCTGGGCCCAGGTCGCCTACGCCCGCGACCACGAGTGGGCCGAGACCGTCGACGACGTCCTGCGCCGCCGCACGACCCTGACCATCCGCGGCCTGGACGACGAGAACGTCCGCGCCCGCGTCAAGGACATGCTGGCCGACAAGGGCTGATCCGCCGGCACCCGCCGCGGCCCCGGGGGCGGGACACCCTGCGTGTCCCGCCCCCGGGGCGTCCCGTTTTCGCCACAGGGCAACTGACCTGCTCTTTTTGTCGTCCCTAAGAAAAAACGAGGGGGACGAGATGAAGAAGCAGGCCGGCCGGTCCCTGGTGGCCCGGGTGCGCGCGTGGCGTCCGCGCAGGAAGACGGCGATACGGGTTCTCCTGGCCCTCGTCCTGGTGGTGCTGGCGCCCGTCGTCGCCGCGGGCAGCGTCCTGCGGGCCTCGTACGCCGGGACGCCCGCCGCCGACGCCGTGACCCGCGGCCGGGACGCCGTGTGGCTCGGCCACGCGTGGCTCGACGGACGGCGCGGGCCCGAGGACGTCGCCGCGCTCAAGCGCAACCTCGCCGGCACCGGCATGCGCGACCTGTACATCCACGCGGGCCCGCTGGAGCACGACGGCACCCTGCCCGCCACCGCCTACCCCGACGCCCGCCGGATGCTCGGCGTCCTGCACCGCGAGCTGCCCGGCATCCGCATCCAGGCCTGGCTGGGCGACAAGCTGGTGCGCCCCGGCGAGGGTTCCGGCGGCCTGCGCCTGGACGACCCGCGGGCCCGCGCCGCCGTCGTCGAGAGCGCGCGGCAGGTCGTGCGGGCCGGCTTCGAGGGCGTCCACCTCGACGTCGAACCCGTCCGCACCGGCGACCGCGGCTTCCTCGCGCTGCTCGACGCCCTGCACCCGGCGGTGCGGGACGCCGGGGGAGTGCTGTCGGTCGCCGCCCAGCAGATCGACCCGGTGCCCGCGATGCACGCCGCCGCCCGCCTGGCCGGCAGCCCCAAGTGGTGGACGCAGCGCTACTTCGCCCAAGTCGCGCGCCGCACCGACCAGATCGCGGTCATGTCGTACGACACGGCCCTGCCCGTCGAGAGCCTCTACGGCGGCTACGTCGCCCGGCAGACCGAGCTCGCCCTGCAGGTCACGCCCGCCGGCACCGACCTGCTGATGGGCCTGCCCTTCTACCACACGGACGATCTCGGCCACCACGGTCACGCCGAGACGGCCGCGGCGGCCGTCCGCGGCGCGCGGCTCGGCCTGTCCCGCGAGGACCGCGGCCGCACGCGCTTCGGCCTGGCGCTCTACGTGGACTTCGCCGCCACCGAGGACGACTGGCGTGCCTACCGGAACGGATGGGGCGCAAGGGGCTGAGGAAGAGCCCGTACAGGGGCTGCGACCGGGCAGCAGGGAAGTCGTAGTCTTGGGGTCGCACAACAGAGCAGCAGAAAAATCCGCAAGGAACAGCAACCGGAGCCACCGTGCGGGGGCCCGGTCGGAAGGAGGCGCTGGGTGATCGAGCTTGAGGGGGTACCCGAGCTGATCGACCCGGTCATGATCTGTGCCTTCGAGGGCTGGAACGACGCGGGGGACGCTGCTTCCAGCGCGGTCGCGCACCTGGACCGGGAGTGGAAGGGCGAGGTGTTCGGCGCGCTCGACGCCGAGGACTACTACGACTTCCAGGTCAACCGCCCCACGGTCTGGCTCGACGGCGGGGTCCGCAAGGTCACGTGGCCGACGACCAGACTGTCCGTCGTCCGCACCGGCGGCGACGGCAAGGGGGCACCGCGCGACCTCGTGCTGGTGCGCGGCATCGAGCCCAGCATGCGCTGGCGCTCGTTCTGCAACGAGATCCTGGGCTTCGCCCACGAGCTCGGCGTGGAGCTGGTGGTCGTCCTGGGCTCGCTGCTCGGGGACACCCCGCACACGCGGCCCGTGCCGGTCAGCGGCGTCACCTCCGACCCCGACCTCGCACGGACCATGGACCTGGAGGAGTCCCGCTACGAGGGCCCGACCGGGATCGTCGGCATCCTCCAGGAGGCCTGCGCCCACGCCGGTGTCCCGGCGGTGAGCCTGTGGGCCGCCGTGCCGCACTACGTCTCGCAGCCGCCCAACCCGAAGGCCACCCTGGCGCTCCTGAACCGCCTGGAGGACCTGATCGACCTGCGCATCCCGCTCGGCGAGCTGCCGGAGGACGCGCGGGCCTGGCAGCTGGGCGTCGACCAGCTGGCGGCCGAGGACAGCGAGGTCGCCGAGTACGTGCAGTCCCTGGAGGAGGCGCGCGACACGGCGGACCTGCCGGAGGCCTCCGGCGAGGCCATCGCCCGCGAGTTCGAGCGCTATCTGCGCCGCCGCGACCCGCAGCAGGGCGACGGCTCGTACCTGCGCGACACCACCAGCGGGCGCACGCGCCCGCAGCGGTCGCCGAAGGACGAGGGGGCGGCGCCCGAGGAGGAGCCCGAGGGGCCCGAAGAAGAGGCCTGAGGCAGCAGCGGCAGGTGGGGCGGGGGGCCCGGTCCCGGGGCCCCCGATGTGACGAATCCCCGATATTGAAGAGACGTCCGCAACCGTCCGCCGTACACTTGTCGGTCCGGTGAAGGCCGGTTCGCACAGCCCCGCCGGGGGCCGCGCGAACCGGCCTTCTCGTCCCCCAGGAGGTGTGCCCCGGATGACCAGCAGCATCCCCGTTGCCCCGCCCCGTGCGGCCGCGGGCTCCGCCCTGCAGGCGGTCCTGCTCGACATGGACGGCACCCTCGTCGACACGGAGGGCTTCTGGTGGGAGGTGGAGGTCGCCGTCTTCGCCGAGCTGGGGCACCAGCTGCTGGAGGAGTACCGCGAGGTCGTCGTCGGCGGCCCGATGGCGCGCAGCGCCTCCTTCCTGATCCGGGCCACGGGCGCGAAGATCGCTCTGACGGAGCTCACCGTCCTGCTCAACACGCGCTTCTCCGAGATGATCGGGCGCGGGGTGCCGCTGATGCCGGGCGCCCGCCGGCTGCTCGCCGAGCTCGCCGCCCACAAGATCCCCACCGCCCTGGTCTCGGCCTCGCACCGGGAGATCATCGACCGCGTGCTGCTCTCCCTGGGCCGGGAGAACTTCGCGCTGACCGTCGCGGGCGACGAGATCGAGCGCACGAAGCCGCATCCTGACCCGTATCTGCTGGCGGCCGCCCGGCTCGGGGCCGAGCCCGGCCGGTGCGCGGTCGTGGAGGACACCCTGACCGGGGTCACGGCCGCGGAGGCGGCCGGCTGCCGGGTGGTGGCGGTGCCGTCGGTGGCACCCATCCCGCCCGCCGCCGGGCGGACCGTCGTCGGCTCCCTGGAGGAAGTGGATCTCGGTTTTCTCCGGGGTCTGATCACGGGAATGCACCGGCCCGTGCACTGAGCGTGCCCCGGGGAAAGTTCAAGGAACTCTGGGCGCCGGAACGAGTGTTTTCCGTGACGAATGCGGTGACTTAATTCCCGCGGCCGGGGGAAAGTCGCCCGAGTGACCTTCGTCACCGCCCACGGCGGCGTTGTGTGCGGAAACGATCACCCGATGGCGCCCTGACCCGGGTTGAAGCGCACCCTTGTGTCCCGATTGGTGATCGAGTGCGTGGATCGTTCCTGCGTCCGGATATCGGTGAAACCCGCCGCTGTTATCGCCGCGTGATATCGCGTCAACTTCTCCGTGTTCCGGTGGCACCGGCCCCCGGCACTAATCTTTTCGCGAGAACTTCACGGCTTGCCCGTGGGCCCGCGCACCGCTCCTCGGTAGGGTCCCGGGAACCGAACGCATCACAGGGAGAACCCCACACAATGAACCGCAAGACGCTGGTGCTGCCGACCGTGGCAGCCCTGTTGGCCCCCGTGCTCGTCGCCTGCGGCGGGAGCGGCGGAGCCGGCAAGGGCGGCGGCGCCATCGTCATCGGCACCACCGACCGGTTCGAGGAGACCACCGACGCCCCCGCGCCGTTCGATCCGGCCGCCGCGTACGACATCGGCGTCTGGAACGTCCTCCACAGCACCTTCCAGACGCTGCTGCGGCTGCCCCGCTCCGGGACCACCCCCGCCCCCGACGCCGCCTCCAAGTGCTCGTGGGGCGACCGCAAGAACGAGCAGTTCCGCTGCACCCTGCGCAGCGGCCTGAAGTTCTCCAACGGGCACGCGCTCACCGCCGAGGACGTCAAGTTCTCCATCGACCGCGCCCGCACCATCAACTTCGAGAACGGCCCGGTCTCGCTGCTCAGCAACATCGACCGGGTCGAGACGCCGAGCGAGCTGGAGGTCGTCTTCCAGCTGAAGACGCCCGACGCGACCTTCCCGCAGAAGATCGCCACCCCGGCCGCCGCCATCGTCGACGCCGAGTCCTACGACAAGAACAAGCTCGACAACGGCTTCAAGGTCGTCGGCTCCGGCCCGTACACGCTGCAGACCGAGGAGAAGGACGGCCGCGTCGTCAAGGCCGTGCTCAACCGCAACAAGGACTACCAGGGCGCCGTCGAGCCGCAGAACGACAAGGTCGAGATGCGCTTCTACGACGACTCCCGGTCGATGGAGAAGGCCCTCAAGGCGGGCGACATCGACATCATGAACCGCACCCTCTCCCCGGACCAGGTCAGCCGCCTGCGCGGGGAGGCGGGCAAGGACGTCAAGCTGCTCGAAGCCCCCGGCCAGGAGATCAGCTATCTCGCCTTCAACACCGACGACCCGACGGTGAAGAACAAGGCCGTCCGCCAGGCCATGGCCCAGATCGTCGACCGCGCGGCGCTGGCCCGCGACTCCTACGACCGCACCAACGACCCGCTGTACTCGCTGGTCCCCATGGGCATCACCGGTCACCAGAACTCGTTCTCCAACAAGTACGGCGACCCCAGCGCGGAGAAGGCCCGCGGCATCCTGCGCTCCGGCAACGTCAGCACCCCCGTACCGCTCACCCTCACCTACACCACCGACCACTACGGTGAGGCGACCGAGAAGTCCTTCAAGACCCTGCAGAAGCAGCTCAACGACAGCGGGCTGTTCAGCGTCAAGCTCCAGGGCAAGGAGTGGTCCGACTTCCGGCCCGAGGCCGCCGCCGGCAAGTACGCCGTCTACGGCATGGGCTGGTTCCCCGACTTCCCGGACCCCGACAACTTCGTCGCCCCCTTCATCGGCCGGGACAACTTCCTCCGCTCGCCGTACCGGAACAACAAGATCAGCAACGAGCTGATCCCGGACTCCCGCGAGGCCGCGCAGCGCGAAGCGGCGGCCAAGTACTTCCAGCAGGCTCAGGACATCGTCGCCGACGAGGTGCCGGTGCTGCCGCTGTGGCAGGGCAAGCAGTACGTGGCGGCCCGGGAGAACGTCACCGGTGCCGAGTGGGCGCTCAACTCCGCCTCCGAGATGCAGCCGTGGGAACTCGCCCGCGGCGTGTGAGGCACCCAGCCGTCAGACCGGTTCTGCCGACGACCTGTTCACGATTTGTTCAGAGACGAACAAGGAAACTGTGAGGAACGTGCACGTGAGGAAACGTGACCAGTGGCTTGCCGCCCCGCTCGGTGCGGGGCTCGCCGCCGCCCTGCTCACCGGGTGCGGTTCGGAAGACGGCAACGCCGGCGGCACCGGTGAGTCGGTGGTCATGGGGATGTCCGACGAGGTCGTGTCCACCGACCCGGCATCCGGCTACGACCCGGGCTCCTGGATCGTGTTCAACAACATCTTCCAGTCGCTGATGAGCTTCCCCAAGGGGAGCACCATCCCCTAGCCCGACGCCGCCGACAAGTGCAGCTTCAAGGACGAGAGCAGCACCGTCTACCAGTGCACCCTCAAGGAGGGGCTCAAGTTCAGCAACGGCCACGACCTCACCTCCGAGGACGTCGCCTACTCCTTCAACCGCACCCTGAAGATCAACGACAAGAAGGGTCCCGCCTCGGCCCTGCTGTCCTCGATCAAGAACATCAGGACGCCGGACAAGCTGAACGTCGTCTTCGAGCTCAAGCGCTCCGACGCCACCTTCCCGCAGAAGATCGCCTCGGGCGCCGGCTCGATCGTGGACCACCAGGAGTACCCCGCGGACAAGCTCCGCACCGACGGCAAGGCCGTCGGCTCCGGCGTCTACAAGCTGGACTCCTACGACGAGAAGCAGGCCAAGTTCTCGGTCAACAAGGACTACAAGGGCAGCGCCGTCGTCCAGAACCGCGGCGTGACGATGAAGCTCTTCCACGGCGAGCAGACCGCGCTGAAGGAAGCCGTCCAGAAGGGCGACATCGACCTCGCCTACCGTGGTCTCGCCATGAAGGACATCGCCGACCTCGACGCCGCGGCCGGCAAGCACAACCTCAAGGTCGTCGAGGGCACCAGCGCCGAGGTCCAGCACCTGGTGTTCAACACCAAGGACCCCGTCGTCGGCAAGGTCGGCGTCCGCAAGGCCATCGCCTACCTGATCGACCGCAGCGCCCTCGTCCGCGACGTCTACAAGCGCACCGCCGAGCCGCTGTACTCGATCGTCCCCAGCGGCATCACCGGTCACAAGACCTCGTTCTACGACACCTACGGCGACCGGCCGCAGCAGGACAAGGCCGCCGCCGCCCTGAGCTCCGCCGGCATCAAGGACAAGGTCAAGCTCACCCTGTGGGCCACCCCGGTCCGCTACGGCCCGGGCACCGTCCCGGAGTTCCAGGCCATCGCGCAGCAGCTCAACAAGAGCGGCCTCTTCGAGGCGGACGTGAAGTCCGTCCCGCTGGAGGAGTACGAGCAGGGCATCGCCGCCGGCAAGTACGGCGTCTACGTGAAGGGCTGGGTCCCCGACTACCCGGACCCGGACAACTTCACCGCGCCCTTCTTCGGCGAGGACAACGTGGTCTCCAACAACTACGAGTCCAAGGAGATCACCAGCCGCATCCTGGCCACCGCCGCCAACGGCAGCCGGCCCTCCACCGTCAGCGACTACGCCAAGGTGCAGAACACCGTCGCCCAGGACGTGCCGCTCCTCCCGCTCTGGCAGGGCAAGCAGTACGCCGTGGCCAGCGAGCGCGTCTCCGGTCTCCAGTGGACCCTCGACGCCTCGACCGTCTTCCGCTTCTGGGAGATCAGCAAGTCCGCGAAGGGCTGACCCGCCCCCGACGCGAACGTGCCCTCCCCCGGGACATCCGGGGGAGGGCACCGTGCTTTTCAAGGGAGAGAAGCGGGCGGCTACTGCGCGCCCGGCCGCACCAGCCCGCTCTCGTACGCGTAGACCGCAGCCTGCACCCGGTCCCGCAGCCCCAGCTTCGTCAGGACGTGCCCCACATGCGTCTTCACCGTGGTCTCACTGACGAACAGATCCGCCGCGATCTCCGCGTTCGACAGACCGCGCGCCACCAGCTTCAGCACCTCGACCTCGCGGTCCGTCAGCGTGTGCAGCGTGTCCGGCAGCGGCTCCTCGCCCGACGGCAGATGACCCGCGTACTTGTCCAGCAGCCGGCGCGTGATGCTCGGCGCGAGCATCGCCTCACCGCCCGCCACCACCCGGATCGCCTGCACCAGCTCATTCGCCGGCGCGTCCTTCAGCAGGAAACCGCTCGCACCCGCCCGCAGCGCCTCCACCACGTACTCGTCGAGGTCGAAGGTGGTCAGCACCAGCACCTTCGCCGGGCCGTTCCGGTCCGGACCGGTGATCTGGCGCGTCGCCTCGACGCCGTCCATCCGGGGCATCCGGATGTCCATCAGGACCACGTCCGGCTGCAGGGCCCGCACCTGATCCAGCGCCTGCAGGCCGTCCCCCGCCTCGCCCACCACCGCGAGGTCCTGTTCCGCTTCGAGAATCATCCGGAAGCCGGTGCGCAGCAGCGGCTGGTCGTCGACCAGTAGGACGCGGATCGCCACAGGAACTCCTTCGTTAGACCGAGTCCATTCTGCCCTGCTCGCCCTCCCCGGTGGCCACCCGGCCGTCGCGCTGCGCCACGATCGGCAGCGGATACGGCGGGGGAGTGCCGCCGAACTCCGGGCACACCGCCTGGTGGTCGCACCAGCCGCACAGCTTCGTCGGCCGCGGCCGCCACTCACCGGTCTCCGTGGCCAGCACGATCGCGTCCCACAGCGCCCGCAGCTTGCGCTCGACCGCCCGCAGCTCCTCCTCCACCGGGTCGTACGTCAGCACGTCACCACTGCCGAGGTAGACCAGCTGGAGCCGGCGCGGCACCCGGCCCTTCAGCTTCCACAGCACCAGCGCGTAGAACGTCATCTGGAACAGCGCCTCGGAGCGGAACCGCGGGGCCGGAGCCTTGCCCGTCTTGTAGTCCACGATGCGCACGTCGCCCGTCGGCGCCACGTCCACCCGGTCGATGAATCCGCGCAGCAGCGGGCCCGACTCCAGCGCCGTCTCCACGTACAGCTCGCGCTCCGCGGGCTCCAGCCGCGTCGGGTCCTCCAGCGTGAACCAGCGCTCGACCAGCCGCTCCGCCTCACCCAGCCACTTCGCCAGCAGCGCCGGATCGTGCGCGCCGTCCTCGTCGTGGAAGAGCTCGGCCAGCTCCGGGCGGGAGGCCAGCAGCCGCTCCCACTCGCCGGGCACCAGCCCCCGGGCCCGCTCCGTCGTCCGCTCCGCCGCGGGAGCGTCGAAGAGCCGCTCCAGCACCGCGTGCACCACCGTGCCGCGCGTGGCCGCCGCGCTCGGCTTCTCCGGCAGCCGGTCGATCACCCGGAACCGGTACAGCAGCGGGCACTGCATGAAATCGCCCGCCCGCGACGGCGAGAGCGCCTTCGGCCGCCCCGCACCCGTCCCCGTCTCCGCAGGCCCGCGGCGCGCGTCCGACCCGGCCTGCCCGGCAGGGGCCCCACTGTCCATACCCATGACAGAAAACCCTAAGGCCCGCCACCGACAGCCGGCGTCATACCATCGACCACAGACCCCTTCGCACTGCATGATCGGAGCAGCACCGGTCACCTGCGAGGGCCGCATCCGACGAGGGGACACCGTGGAGAACAGCGGGCAGAGCAGGTCCGGCGGCGGGGACGCCGGTCACCGGCACGAGCCCGGCAAGCCCCCGCCCGAACGCGCCCGGGGCAGCGGCGGCGGCATCCTCATGGGACGCCCCTTCGGCGTACCCGTCTACGTGGCCCCCAGCTGGTTCCTCGTCGCCGCCCTCATCACCTGGGTCTTCGGCGGCCAGCTCGACCGCGTGCTCCCCGAGCTCGGCCGCGCCCGCTACCTCGTCTCCCTCTTCTTCGCCGTCGCCTTCTACGCCTCGGTCCTCGTCCACGAGCTCGCCCACACCGTCGCCGCCCTCCGCTTCAAGCTCCCCGTGCGCCGCATCCAGCTCCAGTTCTTCGGCGGCGTCTCCGAAATCGAGAAGGAGACCGAGACCCCCGGCCGCGAGTTCGTCCTCGCCTTCGTCGGCCCCCTCCTCTCCCTCGTCCTCGCCGGCGTCTTCTACCTCGGCGTGCTCGCCGTCGAGCCCGGCACCGTCCCCGGCGTCCTCCTCGCCGGCCTCATGGTCTCCAACCTCCTCGTCGCCGCCTTCAACCTGCTCCCCGGCCTCCCGCTGGACGGCGGCCGCATGCTCCGCGCCGTCGTCTGGAAGCTCAGCGGCAACCCCATGACCGGCACCGTCGCCGCCGCCTGGATCGGCCGCGCCCTCGCCGTCGCCGTCCTCATCGGCCTGCCCCTGCTCACCCGCGCCGGCGGCGGCCTCGGCGAGTCCGGGGCGGACCTCGGGGGCCTCGACTCCCTCACCGACGCCCTCCTCGCGGCGATCCTCGCCGCCATCATCTGGACCGGCGCCGGCAACAGCCTCCGCATGGCCCGCCTGCGCGAGCGCCTCCCCGCCCTCTCGGCCCGCGCCCTCACCCGCCGCGCCGTCCCCGTCCAGGCCGCCACCCCCCTCTCCGAGGCCCTGCGCCGCGCCGGGGAAGCCGGCGCCCGCGCCCTCGTCGTCGTCGACGGCCGCGGCAGCCCCACCGCCCTCGTCCGCGAAGCCGCCATCGTCGGCGTCCCCGAGCACCGCCGCCCCTGGGTCGCCGTCAGCGCCCTCGCCCAGGACCTCAAGGACGGCATGCGCGTCCCCGCCGACCTCGCCGGCGAGGAGCTCCTCGACACCCTCCGCGCCACCCCCGCCACCGAATACCTGGTCGTCGAGGCCGGCGGAGAGGTCTACGGCGTGCTGTCCACCTCCGACGTCGAGCGGGCCTTCGTGGCCGCCATGTCCCGGAACCCCTCCTCCGCCCGCACGCCCTCCTGAGGCCCCCCGCGAGCCTCCGCCCGGGGCCGCGCACCGGCGCCGTGTCCGTACCCCCGCCGGATGACGGGTACGCTGGTCACATGTCCGAACCGACCGGTGCCGCCCGCCGTCGCGGGCCCTTCCAGGTCGGGGACCAGGTCCAGCTCACCGACCCCAAGGGACGCCACTACACGTTCACGCTCGAAGCCGGGAAGCAGTTCCACACCCACAAGGGTGCCTTCCCCCACGACGAGCTGATCGGCGCCCCCGAAGGCAGTGTTGTCCGTACCACGGGAAACGTCGCCTACCTCGCGCTGCGCCCCCTGCTCCCCGACTACGTCCTGTCCATGCCCCGCGGCGCCGCCGTGGTCTACCCCAAGGACGCGGGGCAGATCCTCGCCTTCGCCGACATCTTCCCCGGCGCCCGCGTCGTGGAAGCGGGCGTGGGCTCCGGCTCCCTGAGCAGCTTCCTGCTGCGCGCCATCGGTGACCAGGGCATGCTGCACTCCTACGAGCGCCGCGCGGACTTCGCCGAGATCGCCCAGGCGAACGTCGAGCGCTACTTCGGCGGCCCGCACCCCGCCTGGCAGCTCACCGTCGGCGACCTCCAGGACAACCTGTCGGACACCGACGTCGACCGCGTCATCCTCGACATGCTCGCCCCCTGGGAGTGCCTGGAGGCCGTCTCCAAGGCGCTCGTCCCCGGCGGCATCCTCTGCTGCTACGTGGCGACGACCACCCAGCTCGCCCGGACCGTCGAGTCCATCCGCGAGATCGGCTGCTTCGCCGAGCCGCAGCCGTGGGAGTCGATGATCCGCAACTGGCACGTCGAGGGCCTGGCCGTCCGCCCGGACCACCGCATGATCGGCCACACCGGCTTCCTGGTCACCGCCCGCCGCCTCGCGGACGGCGTCGAGCCGCCCATGCGCCGCCGCCGCCCGGCCAAGGGCGCCTACGGCGAGGACTACGAAGGCCCCAACAAGGGCTGACCCCGAACGCCGCGTGCCCGGCACGCACGGCGCCGCCCCCGGGACCCCGCACCGCGGGGAACTCGGGGGCGGCGCCTCTTCGTTCGGCTCACCCGCCCGGCTCCCGCCCGCTTCCCGGCCCGCTCATTCCGGCGGCCCTCCACCGGCGTGCCCGCTGTTCACCGGTACGCGGTGATGTGGCACGATGCTGATCAATTCAGCACCCCCCGCATCCCCCGCAGTCACCGCCACAGGAGTCAGCGCGCGTGCAGCCACCGGCCGGCAGTCCTCGTCCAGACCGTGCTCAGCCCGATCCCGAGCCCGCCGAGCCCCTCCCGCACACCCGCCCCGGGCCCGTGCACTGGCTGGTCACCGCCGTGGCCCTGGCCGCCGTGATCGCCGCGGCCTGCGTCACCGGCCCCCGCGAGGACCCCGCCCCGGCCCGGGCCGTCGCCCCCGCCGCGGCCACCCGGGCCCCCGACGCGCTCGCCGCCCGCTACCCCCTCGAGTGCGGCCCCGGCGGCGGACCCGACGTCGTCCAGCAGATCACCTCGGACCTCGACCACGACGGCCGCCTGGAGACCGTGGCCGTCGTGCGCTGCCGCGCCGGCGGCGGCACCCCGCCCAGTGGCGTCTACCTCCTCGCCGAGCCCTCCGCGTACGGTGAGCCGCCGCGCGTGCTCGCCACGCTCGTCGACCCCAAAGAGAAGATGACCGTCACCGGTCTCACGGTCACCGAGGGCATCGTTTCGGCCACTCTGCTCGGCTATTCCGCCCCGAGCGTGCCGCGTTGCTGCCCGGACATGCAGCGGACCGTCGAATGGCACTGGAAGAACGGGAAGTTCGTCCTCCGGCCGCGCCCGGTCGCGGGGAGTGTGTGATCCGTCACTCCGCGTCGGGGCCGTAGACCTCCACCTTGTCCGAGACGCGACGCACGTGAATGCAGTCGCCCGGGCACTCCTTCGCGGAGTCCCGGACGTCCGTGAGCAGGGTCAGCGGCACCGGAGTCGTCGCGCCGGGCTCCTGCAGCAGCTCGTCGTCGGCGCTCTTCACATAGGCCAGGCCGTCGATGTCCAGCTCGAAGACCTCCGGCGCGTACTGGGCGCAGATCCCGTCCCCCGTGCACAGGTCCTGGTCGATCCAGACCTCCAGAGCCTCGTCCGTAGCATCCAGGCCCACCGGAGCCCCGGCCGTGTCTGCGCGGTCGTCGTTCTGCACGGTCATCTCGCCCTGCCGTTCGCTACGTCTGTGAATCAATTGGAGCCAGCCCTGACGGGTGTTGACCGACTCGACGATACAACCGCCCGCTTTCCGATGTTGATGGGTGGGTATTCCCCTGCTGTGGGGACGTGCGCAAGGGTGAAGATCGGACACACTCCGACCGGGTTTGTGATCTAGGGGTTTCAACCTGCACCGGCCCAGGTAGGGTCAGGAAGCGTCCAGCTCCCCTTGGAGGAGGTGAGGACCGTGGCAGCCCACGACGACGACATGAACCGCGGCATCCGGCCGGGACGAGCGTCCGACGACCTCGCGAGCCAGGTTGCCTATTACGAGCAGGAGATCGCCGTCCTGCGACGCAAGCTCGCCGACTCTCCGCGTCACACGAGGATTCTCGAAGAGCGGATCGTCGAGCTCCAGGCCAACCTGGCCGGCGTGTCCGCTCAGAACGAGCGGCTCGCCAACACCCTCCGCGAGGCACGCGACCAGATCGTCGCCCTCAAGGAGGAGGTCGACCGGCTCGCGCAGCCGCCGGCCGGCTTCGGAGTCTTCCTCAAGGCCAACGACGACGGCACGGCCGACATCTTCACCGGGGGCCGCAAGCTCCGGGTGAACGTCAGCCCCGGCGTCGAGGTCGAAGACCTCCGGCGCGGCCAGGAGGTCATGCTCAACGAAGCGCTCAACGTGGTCGAAGCCATGGAGTTCGAGCGGGCCGGAGACATCGTCACCCTCAAGGAGATCCTCGAGGACGGCGAGCGCGCCCTGGTCATCGGGCACACCGACGAGGAGCGGGTGGTGAGGCTCGCCGAGCCGCTGCTGGACACCACCATCCGCCCCGGCGACGCCCTGCTCCTGGAACCCCGATCCGGCTACGTCTACGAGATCATCCCGAAGAGCGAGGTCGAGGAGCTCGTCCTCGAAGAGGTCCCGGACATCGACTACACCAAGATCGGCGGCCTGGGAAACCAGATCGAGCTGATCCGCGACGCGGTCGAGCTCCCCTACCTCTACCCCGACCTCTTCAAGGAGCACGAACTGCGGCCGCCCAAGGGCGTGCTGCTGTACGGCCCGCCCGGCTGCGGCAAGACGCTCATCGCCAAGGCCGTCGCCAACTCCCTTGCCAAGAAGGTCGCCGAGGTCACCGGCAAGCCCGCGGGGAAGAGCTTCTTCCTCAACATCAAGGGCCCCGAGCTCCTCAACAAATACGTCGGGGAGACCGAGCGGCACATCCGGCTGATCTTCCAGCGCGCCCGGGAGAAGGCCAGCGAGGGCACCCCGGTCATCGTCTTCTTCGACGAGATGGACTCCCTCTTCCGCACCCGCGGCTCCGGAGTCAGCTCGGACGTCGAGAACACCATCGTCCCCCAGCTCCTCTCCGAGATCGACGGCGTCGAGGGCCTGGAGAACGTGATCGTGATCGGCGCCTCCAACCGCGAGGACATGATCGACCCGGCCATCCTGCGCCCCGGCCGCCTCGACGTGAAGATCAAGATCGAGCGCCCGGACGCCGAGGCCGCCAAGGACATCTTCTCGAAGTACCTCACCGAGACCCTGCCCATCCACGCGGACGACCTCACCGAGCACGGCGGGGACGCCAAGGCCGCCGTGGCCGGCATGATCCAGTCGGTCGTCGAGCAGATGTACGCGGAATCCGAGGAGAACCGCTTCCTCGAGGTCACCTACGCCAATGGCGACAAGGAAGTCCTCTACTTCAAGGACTTCAACTCCGGCGCCATGATCCAGAACATTGTGGACCGGGCGAAGAAGATGGCGATCAAGGCCTTCCTCGACCACAACCAGAAGGGCCTGCGCGTCTCCCACCTGCTCGCCGCCTGCGTCGACGAGTTCAAGGAGAACGAGGACCTGCCCAACACCACCAACCCGGACGACTGGGCCCGGATCTCCGGCAAGAAGGGCGAGCGGATCGTCTTCATCCGCACCCTGGTCACCGGAAAGCAGGGCGCCGACACCGGTCGCTCCATCGACACGGTGGCGAATACCGGCCAGTACCTGTAGGACCGCCGTCCGGCTGCGGATGTCCCGCCCCCGCCCCCGGCGGGGGCACACCCCGGGACAACCGCGGCCGGACGCGTTTTTCCCGGGAGCGCACTCCTCTCCCGGCCCGCCGCAGGATTTCCGCCAGGATCGCGCCACGGGGAGCGCCCATGGCCCGGGTACGCCACGAACCGGAGCAATGACTGTAATGATCTCCCCACCGCCGCAAAGCCGTTCTAGGCTCTTCGATACCGCCGCAGCGCGCGCCGGGGGACAGAAGGCCGGACACGGACCGGATGCGCAGCGGTACTTGAGCGCCGACCCCACCAGGGGGCGCCGCCGGGCAAGGAGGGCCGCATGACCGTACGGCGAGTAATGGGCATCGAGACGGAGTACGGAATCTCCGTCCCCGGTCACCCGAACGCCAATGCCATGCTCACCTCGTCCCAGATCGTCAACGCCTACGCCGCGGCGATGCACCGGGCGCGACGCGCCCGCTGGGACTTCGAGGAGGAGAACCCGCTGCGGGACGCCCGGGGCTTCGACCTCGCCCGCGAAGCCGCGGACTCCAGCCAGCTCACCGACGAGGACATCGGCCTCGCCAACGTCATCCTGACCAACGGCGCGCGACTCTACGTCGACCACGCCCACCCCGAATACAGCTCCCCGGAGATCACCAACCCCCGCGACGCCGTCCTGTGGGACAAGGCCGGAGAGCGGATCATGGCCGAGGCCGCCGAGCGCGCCGCCCAGCTGCCCGGAGCCCAGCCGATCCACCTCTACAAGAACAACACCGACAACAAGGGCGCGTCCTACGGCACCCACGAGAACTACCTGATGAAGCGGGAGACCCCCTTCTCGGACATCGTGCGCCACCTGACGCCCTTCTTCGTCTCCCGCCAGGTCGTCACCGGCGCCGGCCGCGTCGGCATCGGCCAGGACGGCCACGAGCACGGCTTCCAGCTCAGCCAGCGCGCGGACTACTTCGAGGTCGAGGTGGGCCTGGAGACCACCCTCAAGCGGCCGATCATCAACACCCGCGACGAGCCGCACGCCGACGCCGAGAAGTACCGCCGGCTCCACGTGATCATCGGCGACGCCAACCTCTCGGAGATCTCCACCTACCTCAAGCTGGGCACCACCGCCCTGGTCCTGTCCATGATCGAGGACGGCTTCATCGTCTCCGACCTGGCCGTCGACCAGCCCGTCCGCACGCTCCACCAGGTCAGCCACGACCCCACCCTGCAACGCCTGATCACGCTCCGCAGCGGCCGCACGCTCACCGCCGTACAGCTCCAGATGGAGTACTGCGAGCTGGCCCGCAAGTACGTCGAGAACCGCTTCGGGGCCGGCGCCGACGAGCAGACCAAGGACGTCCTGGGCCGCTGGGAGGACGTGCTGAACCGGCTGGAGCACGACCCGATGAGCCTGGCCGGCGAGCTGGACTGGGTGGCCAAGCGGGAGCTCCTGGAGGGCTACCGCCGCCGCGACGGCCTGGGCTGGGACGCGGCCCGGCTGCACCTGGTGGACCTGCAGTACGCGGACGTCCGGCCCGAGAAGGGGCTGTACAACCGCCTCGCGGCCCGCGGCAGGATGAAGCGCCTGCTGGACGAGACCGAGGTGGAGCGCGCCCGCACGGTCCCGCCCGAGGACACCCGGGCCTACTTCCGCGGCCGCTGCCTGGAGCAGTACGCGGACGACGTGGCCGCGGCCTCCTGGGACTCGGTGATCTTCGACCTGCCGGGCCGTGACTCCCTGCAACGGGTGCCCACCCTGGAGCCACTGCGCGGCACGCGCAACCACGTCAAGGAGCTCCTGGACCGCTGCCGCACCGCGGAGGAGCTGGTCCGGGTCCTCTCCGGGGGCTGAGCAGGTCTGAGAGGAGGACGTTCAGGGAATCATCACGGTGGTTCCGGGACGTTGTAGCAAGTGCAGGGCCGATGCCGGACCCGGGTTATAGGGTCTGATCATGCAGGGCCGAGTACGGCTGAGTACGACTGTGCACGTCCGATCCAGTACGTCGAACCGAGCGGGGTGAGGGATATGGCGACCAAGGACACCGGCGGCGGTCAGCAGAAGGCCACGCGATCCACCGAGGACGTCGAGGAACAGGCGCAGGACGCGCAGGTCTCGGAGGACCTCAAGGAACGGCAGGAGAAGCTGTCGGACGACGTCGACTCCGTGCTGGACGAGATCGACGACGTCCTCGAGGAGAACGCCGAGGACTTCGTGCGGTCCTTCGTCCAGAAGGGCGGCCAGTAGGCCCCGGCCGCCGCCTGCGGATCACGATCATGGGACCGGTAAGGTCCCTGGCGTAGTGCGCCCCAGCTCCGACGCGGGCCTGGGGCGGTTCAAGGATCGAGCGGACGTCATGGGGCGGGCCGCTGCATACCTGGAAGGAAACGTGTGGAAGCCAACACTCGTAGCACCGGGCGTCTGCCGGCTGCCTTCCTGACCCCCGGTTCCTCGTCCTTCATGGACTTCCTCTCCGCGCACCAGCCGGAGCTGCTCCCGGGCAACCGGGCGCTGCCCCCGGTGCAGGGCGCGATCGAGATCCCCCATGGGACGACCATCGTCGCGGCCTCGTTCCCCGGCGGTGTGGTGCTGGCCGGTGACCGCCGGGCGACGATGGGCAACGTCATCGCCCAGCGCGACATCGAGAAGGTCTTCCCGGCCGACGAGTACTCGGCGGTGGGCATCGCCGGCACGGCCGGTCTGGCCGTGGAGATGGTCAAGCTCTTCCAGCTGGAGCTGGAGCACTTCGAGAAGGTCGAGGGGGTCCAGCTCTCGCTGGAGGGCAAGGCGAACCGGCTGTCGACGATGATCCGCAGCAACCTCGGCATGGCCATGCAGGGCCTGGCCGTGGTGCCGCTGTTCGCCGGCTGGGACGTGGACCGCCAGAAGGGCCGGATCTTCTCCTACGACGTGACCGGCGGGCGCTCGGAGGAGCACGGCTTCGCCGCCACCGGCTCGGGCTCGGTCTTCGCCCGGGGGTCGCTGAAGAAGCTCTTCCGGGAGGACCTGACGGAGGGACAGGCCCTCACGCTCGTCGTCCAGGCGCTCTACGACGCCGCCGACGACGACTCCGCCACCGGCGGACCGGATCTTGCGCGGCGCATCTATCCGATCGTCACCGTCATCACCGACGAGGGGTTCCGGAAGCTCACCGAGGCACAGTGCTCCGAGATCGTCCGGGCCATCCACGACCGGCGGCTGGAAGAGCCGGACGGCCCGCGGGCCGCCCTCCTCTGAGGGCCGCGGTTGTGAACTCGTCAATGACAGAAAGGGACGGATAACCGGTGTCGACGCCGTTCTACGTATCACCTCAGCAGGCCATGGCCGACCGCGCCGAGTACGCCCGCAAGGGCATCGCGCGCGGCCGCAGCGTCGTGGTGCTCCAGTACACCGATGGCGTTGTCTTCGTCGCCGAGAACCCGTCCCGGGCCCTGCACAAGGTCAGCGAAATCTATGACCGGATCGCGTTCGCCGCGGTCGGGAAGTACAACGAATTCGAGAATCTGCGGATCGGCGGCGTGCGTTACGCCGATCTCCGTGGTTACACCTATGACCGGGACGATGTCACGGCCCGTGGCCTGGCCAACGTCTACGCCCAGACGCTGGGCGGGATCTTCTCCAGCGCGGCCGAGAAGCCCTATGAGGTCGAGCTGATCGTCGCCGAGGTCGGCGCGGGCCCCGAGGACGACCAGATCTACCGGCTGCCGCACGACGGATCGATCGTGGACGAGCACGGTTCGGTCGCCATCGGCGGCAATGCCGATCAGATCAGCAATTACCTCGATCAGCGGCACCGCGACGGCATGACGCTGTCCGAGGCGCTGAAGCTGGCCGTGGAGTCCCTCACCCGGGACAGCAACGGCGGTGAGCGGACGCTGACCGCGGAGCAGCTGGAGGTCGCGGTCCTGGACCGTACGCGGCCGCAGCAGCGGAAGTTCAAGCGGCTGCTGGGCCGGCAGTTGTCGCGGCTGCTGGAGGAGGGTTCGGGCGCGTCCGCCGCCGGCGCCGAGCCGGGTACGGAGCCGGAGGCGGCTCCGGAGGAGGGCGGAGAGTCCTCCGCCGAGAGCTGATTTCCTGCTGCCTCAGCCGTCGCCGTGCGCCCCGCCGGGTTTCCCCGCCGGGGCGCACGGCGTTTTCGCTCCGGTTCGCTCGGGCGGTCCCGCTAGGTGCGGGCGTGTGCCGTGGTGCCGCGGGTGACGAGGCGGACGGGGAGGGCCTCGGGAGCCGGGGTGCGGCCGTCGAGGACGGCCACGAGGGCGCGCATCCCGGCCTCGCCGACGGCCTCGGCCGGCAGCTGGACGGTGGTGAGCTCGGGCTCGACGGCCGTGGCGAGGGCGAGGTCGGTGAAGCCGGTGACGGAGAGGTCGGCGGGGACGTGCAGGCCCAGCCGGCGGGCGGCCTTGCAGGCGCCCGCGGCGAGGACGTCGTCGTCGCAGATGATCGCGGTGGGGCGGTGGCCGGGCTCGGCGAGGGCCTTCTCGGTGGCGCGCAGGCCGTCGGCGACGGTGAGGGGTGCCCGCTCGGTGCGCACCGTGGCGCCGGCCGTGCCGCGGAGGGCTTCGGTGAGGGCGCGGGCGCGGACCCGGAAGGTCCAGGTGTCGATGTCCGAGGCGAGGTGCAGGAAGCGCCGGTGGCCGAGGCCCAGGAGGTGTCCGGCGACCTGGCGCATGCCGTCGGCGATGTCGGGGTTGACGGTGGCGGAGGCTCCTTCGTGGCCGGGGTCGCTGTCGAGCATGACGAGCGGGAGGCCGCCGCCGCGGATGGCGCCGAGGGCTTCGGCGGCCATCGAGGAGGCGAGGACGCCGTCGAGGGTGGCGCTGGCGGAGGCGAAGGGGTCCTGGGCGGGGCCGGTGCCTCCGGGGGAGAGGTAGAGGACGACGCCGAGGCCGTGTTCCTGGGCGACGCGGACGACGCCGGTGTGGACCCGGGCGAAGAACTCGTTGGTGAGCGCGGGGACGACGAGCAGGACCGTGCGGGTGCGGCCGAGGCGGAGGTCGCGGGCGGCGAGGTTGGGGCGGTAGCCCAGGCTGCGGGCGGCGGAGCGGACGGCTTCGGCGGTGCGTTCGGAGACGCGGCCGCGCCACTTCTCGCCCATGACGAGGGAGACGGTGGCCTGGGAGACGCCGGCGGCGCGGGCGACGTCGCGGCTGGTGGCGCGGGCTCCGGCGCGGGGGCCGCGGGCCGTGGGCCACCGCTCGTCGCGGGGCTGCGCCTTCTCTTCGCCGCTGGTCACTGTCGGTGCCTCCCCTGACTGCCGCGGCCTGCGGCGTTGGACCCGCGGGCTGCGGCCATGATACGTATGACGCTTCTAGTTATACGTAAAACCCGAGGCTCGGGGAAGAGAGGAAGTCACCGATGGCGGCCGGCTACGGCGAGATGCTCCGAACGCGGCATGCCGCGCGCCTGCTCACAGGCACGCTGGTCGGCCGTCTGCCGAATGCCACGGCCGCGCTCGCGATCGTCCTCTTCGTCCGTGCCGAGGGCGGCAGCCTCGCGCTCGCCTCGGCGCTCTCCGCCGTCTACGGCGTGGCGAACGCGGTGGGCCAGCCACTGCTGGGCCGGGCCGTCGACCTCTACGGCCAGCCGCGCGTCATGCTGCCGTCGGCCCTGCTGGCCGCGCTCGGCATGACGGTCTTCGCGGCCGTCGGTCTGGAGCCCGTCGCCCTAGCTTACGCGGCCATGGTGGTGTCCGGTTTCTTCACGCCGCCGCTGGAGGGCGGGCTGCGGGCCCTGTGGCCCTCGGTCCTCAAGAGCGAGGAGCGCATCCACGCCGCGTACTCCCTCGACGCCATCGCCCAGGAAGTGATGTACGTCGTCGGTCCGCTGATCATCACCGGGCTCGTCTCCCTGTGGTCCCCGGCCGGCTCGCTGTTCGTGATCAACGCCCTGGGCGCCCTCGGCGCGCTCGCCGTCGTCACCTCGCCGCCGTCCCGCGAGTGGCGCAGCGCGCCCCGTGAGGCGCACTGGCTGGGCGCCCTGCGCTCGCGCGGCCTGCTCGTGCTGCTCGGCACGTTCTTCTTCATCGGTTCCGCGCTCGGCTCGATCGCCGTCTCCGCGGTGGCCTACGGAGAGGCCCACCACGACGGCAACATCTCCGGCTACATGCTCTCCGCGGTCGGTGTCGGCGCCTTCATCGGCGGGACCGTCTACGGTCACCGCCAGTGGCCCGGCACCCCGGAGCAGCGGCTGCGGCTGCTCGTGACGGGCCTCGCGGTGTGTTACCTGCCGTTGCTGCTGGTTCCGGGCCCGGTCCTGATGACGGTCTTCGCCGGTGTCGCGGGCGTCTTCCTGGCCCCCTGCCTGGCCTGTGCCTTCGTGGTCGTGGACCGGCACGCGCTGCGCGGCACCGTGACCGAGGCGTTCTCGTGGCTGGTGACCTCCTTCGGCGTGGGCGCGGCCATCGGCACGGCCTTCGCCGGTCCCGCGCTCCAGAACGTCAGCCTCCGTGCGGGCTTCGCGGTCGCCGTGGGCTGCGGCGTGGCCGCCCTGCTCGTCATGCTGCTGGCGCGGCGGGCGCTGCAGGCTCCCGCGACGCCGTCTCCCATCGTGGCGCGGTCGGAGGAGGAGCCCGCCGTGGCGCGGTCGGAAAATGATCGGAACGGTGCGGTCGAACCCGGTTTCAGCGCAGGGCATCAGGCGTAATGTTCAGGCATGGACCGCCGCATTTTCGGGCTGGAGAACGAGTACGGCGTCACGTGCACCTTCAGGGGACAGCGCCGGCTGTCGCCTGACGAAGTGGCGCGCTACCTCTTCCGCCGTGTCGTTTCCTGGGGCCGCAGCAGCAATGTCTTCCTGCGCAACGGAGCGCGTCTCTACCTGGATGTGGGCTCGCACCCGGAATACGCAACGCCGGAGTGCGACAGTGTGATCGAGCTGGTCACCCACGACAAGGCGGGCGAGCGCATTCTCGAGGGTCTGCTGGTCGATGCCGAACGGCGCCTGCACGAGGAGGGGATCGCGGGCGACGTCTACCTCTTCAAGAACAACACCGACTCCGCCGGGAACTCCTACGGCTGCCACGAGAACTATCTCGTCGCGCGGCACGGGGAGTTCTCGCGTCTTGCGGACATCCTCATCCCGTTCCTGGTGACGCGGCAGCTGCTGTGCGGGGCCGGGAAGGTCCTGCAGACGCCGCGGGGCGCGGTCTACTGCGTCAGCCAGCGCGCGGAGCACATCTGGGAGGGCGTCAGCTCGGCGACGACCCGCTCCCGCCCGATCATCAACACGCGGGACGAGCCGCACGCCGACGCCGAGCGCTACCGCCGGCTGCACGTGATCGTCGGGGACTCCAACATGTCGGAGACGACGATGCTGCTGAAGGTCGGCGCGACCGACCTGGTGCTGCGCATGATCGAGGCCGGCACGGTCATGCGGGACCTGACGCTGGAGAATCCGATCCGGGCCATCCGCGAGGTCAGTCACGACATCACGGGCCGGCGGAAGGTCCGGCTCGCGAGCGGGCGCGAGGCCTCGGCCCTGGAGGTCCAGCAGGAGTACTACGAGAAGGCCGTGGACTTCTGCGAGCGCCGAGGCATCCGCACGGGCACGGTGGAGCGGGTCCTGGAGCTGTGGGGCCGCACCCTGGAGGCCGTCCGGGACGAGGACCTGGACCGCATCTCCACGGAGATCGACTGGGTGATGAAGTACCAGCTCATCGAGCGCTACCGCGCGAAGAACAACATCACGATGTCGCACCCGAGGGTGGCGCAGATAGACCTCGCGTACCACGACATCCACCGCCGCCGCGGGTTGTACTACCTGCTGGAGAAGCGCGGTCAGGCGGCCCGGGTGTGCAACGACCTCAAGATCTTCGAGGGCAAGTCGGTGCCGCCGCAGACGACGCGGGCCCGGCTGCGGGGCGACTTCATCCGCCGCGCGCAGGAGCAGCGGCGGGACTTCACGGTCGACTGGGTGCACCTGAAGCTCAATGACCAGGCGCAGCGGACGGTGCTGTGCAAGGACCCGTTCCGGTCGGTGGACGACCGGGTGGAGAAGCTGATCGCCGGGATGTGACCGGGCGGCGCGGGCAGCGTGGTGCACCGGGCGGCCGGGCCCGGTGCACCGCCGTGTCGAGCGGGGTTGATCGCACAGGTTGAGCCCGTAGAGTGGCGGGCACTTGCTCAGTCACCCCCCTAGCCCGAGTTGGACTGATGAACCTCACGAAGAACACGCGTCGCCTGGCCGCGGCGCTGGCCGTGCCTGCCCTGCTGTTCTCCGCCGCCGCGTGCGGTGGTGACGACAAGGGCTCGTCCGAGGCGAAGGTCTCGGTGAAGGGCGACTTCGGTCAGAAGCCCGAGATCTCCGTGGAGAAGGGGTCGAAGGCGGGCGACGAGCTCACCGTCAAGACGCTCTCCGAGGGCAAGGGCGACAAGGTCGAGAAGGGCACGTTCGTGCGCCTCGACTTCGCCGTGCAGAGCATGAAGGACGACAAGCCGCTGGGCGGCTCCTGGTCGAGCCAGGGGCAGGTTCCGGGCAACAAGGACGTGCGCCGCCAGGACGTCTTCGCGGCGGGCCAGCCGGGGCAGCAGGTGCCGGCGAAGGTGGCGGACGCCGTGATCGGCCAGCGGGCCGGCAGCCGGGTCGAGGTCGTGGGCACGGTGAAGGAGACCATCGGCGAGCAGGTCAACCCGCAGCTCGGCCTGGCTCCGGAGGACGGCCTGGTCTGGGTCGTGGACGTGGTCGGCGGCCAGAAGGTCGACCCGAAGAGCGAGGTCAAGGGCGATCAGGCGAAGCCGGACGAGGGCATGCCCGAGGTGAAGGTGGTGCCGCAGAAGGCCGCGGAGATCACCATTCCGAAGGACGCCAAGGCGCCGTCGGACCTCAAGGAGCAGGTGCTGATCAAGGGCAGCGGCCCGGAGATCAAGGCCGGCGAGGGGCTGATCGCCCAGTACACGGGTGTGAAGTGGGAGGACGGCAAGAAGTTCGACTCCTCCTGGGACCACTCGGGCGCGACGAGCTTCCAGATCGGCACCGGTTCGGTCGTCCAGGGCTGGGACAAGGGCCTGGTCGGCAAGCACGTCGGCGACCGTGTGGAGCTGGTGATCCCGCCGAAGCTGGGCTACGAGGGCCAGGCCGGCAGCGGCCTGGACAAGAACACCCTGGTCTTCGTCGTGGACATCGTGGGCAAGGTCTGACCCGTAAGGTCCGAACCTTGACCGGGATCTGCCAGACTTGCACGGTTGTCTACAAGATTCGTTCGTAGGAGCACTTTCGTGAGCATCGACAAGCCGGAGATCGACTTCCCCGAGGGCCCGGCGCCCACCGAGCTGGAGATCACCGAGGTCTGGGAGGGCGACGGCGCGGTCGCCAAGGCCGGCGACTTCGTCAAGGTCCACTACGTGGGCGTGGCGTTCTCCACCGGCGAGGAGTTCGACGCGAGCTGGAACCGTGGCAACCCGCTGGAGTTCAAGCTGGGCGCCGGCCAGGTCATCGAGGGCTGGGACAAGGGCATCCAGGGCATGAAGGTCGGTGGCCGCCGCAAGCTGGTCATCCCCGCCCACCTCGCCTACGGCGAGCGTGGCGCCGGTGGCGGCGTGATCGCCCCGGGCGAGACGCTGATCTTCGTCTGTGACCTGATCGCGGTCTGACGTCATCCGCTGACGGGCCGAGGGTCCATGCCCCGAGGGGCATGGACCCTCGGCTTTTGCGCAGGAAGACCGGGGCGGTACGGTCAGCGGTTGAGAGCACAAGTAGAGAGGGCGTCGATGGCGATTGCCAAGGCCGAGCGGCTGATGAACCTGGCGCTGTGCCTGCTGGGGACCCGCCGCCCGCTGAGCAAGCGGGAGCTTCGCGGGTCCATCGAGGCCTACCTGGAGGCCTTCGGGCCGGGGAACGGGGCGGCTTCGGGCGCCGAGTCCGGCGCCGCGGACAACGCCACGGGCAGCGATGACGCCTTCAACCGCATGTTCGAGCGCGACAAGGACGATCTGCGCGAGCTCGGCCTGATCATCGAGACGGTGGAGAGCGTCGACGGCGAGACCGGCTACCTGGCCCGCCGCGACAGCAACCGCCTGCCCCCCATCACGCTGGACGTGGAGGAGGCCGCCGCCCTGGGCCTTGCGGCCAGCGTCTGGCAGCAGGCCCGCCTGGCCGCCGCGGCCAGCGGGGCGCTGCAGAAGCTGCGGGCCGCCGGCATGCCGCTCGCGGAAGAGGTCTACGGCAGCCACAGCGCGCTGGAGACGCGGATCCCGGTGCACGAGGCGGCCTTCGAGCCGCTGATGCTCGCCGCGCGCGACCGGCGCCCGGTGGTCTTCGACTACCGCAAGGCGAACTCGGCCCGCCCCGAGCAGCGGCACGTCGAGCCGTGGACCCTGGAGTGCTGGCGCGGCCACTGGTACCTGGCGGGCTGGGACCGCGACCGCAAGGCGGAGCGGGTCTTCCGGCTGTCCCGGATCACCGGCAAGGTCCGCTCGCGGGGCATCCCCTTCACGGCGCCGGTGCCCGACCACGTGACGGTCCGCGAGACCGTCGAGCGCTGGGCGGGCGAGACGGCGACGGGCACGGCCCGGATCAAGGTGCGGGCCGACCACGGCTATCCGCTGCGCGCCCGGGCCACGAGCACACGCGAGCTGGGCGACGGCTGGGACGAGCTGGAGATCCCCTACGGGCACGGGCTGGACGCGTGGCTGGTGGAGTTCGGCCCGGACGTGGTCGTGCTGGAGCCGGCCGAGCTGCGGGACGCGGTCCTGGACCGGCTGCGTGCCGTGGCCAAGGGCTGAGACAGGCTGATACGGGGACAGGCGGACGACGGGCCCGAGGGCCCGGCGAGGGCTGAGAGGAACGGACCGACTTCTGATGGCCGGAAACGCCATTGACCAGACGCGGCGCATGCTGTCGCTCGTCACCTATCTGCGGGAGCGCCCCGGCGCCCGGGTCACGGACGTGGCACGGGCCTTCGGGATCACCGAGGACGAGCTCATCGGCGACCTCGACGTGCTGCCCATGTGCGGCACCAGCTTCCGCGGCGGTGACCTGCTCGACATCGACACCGACGGCGACCGCATCTGGTGGCACAACCCGGACGCCTCGGGCAGCAGCACCGGTGAGCCGCTGCGGCTCGCCGCCGACGAGGCCACGGCCCTGCTGGTGGCCGCGCGCGCCGTGGCCACGCTGCCGGGCCTGCGCGAGAGCGGCCGGCAGGCGCTGGTGCGGGCCACCGCGAAGATCGAGGCCGCCGCGGGCGAGGCCGCCGGGGCCAGCTCCCGGCTGTCGGTGACCTTCGAGTCCGAGGGCGGCGTCTTCGCGGACGTCGACCGGGCGATCGCCGAGCGCCGCCGCGTCTGGATCACGTACTACTCGCCCGCGCGCGACGAGCTCACCGAGCGCGAGGTCGACCCGATCCGGCTGTTCGTCGTCGGGCACACGTACATGGAGGCGTGGTGCCGGCTCTCGGAGGCCCGGCGCACCTTCCGCCTGGACCGGGTGGCCGAAATCAGGCTGCTGGACGAGCCCTCCGACCCGCCGCCGGTCGAGCTGCGGGACCTCTCCGAGGGGCTGGTGCAGCCCGCCGCCGAGGACCCGGAGGTCGTGATCGAGGTCGGCCCCGGCGGCCGCTGGGTCGCCGAGTACTACCCCCACGACAGCGCCGAGGAGCTGCCCGACGGGGGCCTGCGGATCACGCTGCGCACCCCGGACCCGGCCTCGCTGCGCCGGCTCGCGCTGCGGCTCGGCGGCGACGGGCGGATCGTCTCGCCCGCCGCGCTGGCGGACAGCGCCCGGGACGCGGCCCGCGAGGCCCTTGCGGCGTACGGGGAGTGAGGGTGGAGGGGATGGACGGGAGGGTGCCGGGCGCCGCGATGTTCAAGGCGGCCTGCCCGGACTGCCGCGGCAGCTTCGAGCTGGCGGCGAGCGCGCTGCGGCTGGCGATCGGCGGCAGCCGGCGCACCACCTTCTACTCCTTCACGTGCCCGGACTGCGGTACGGCGGTCCGCAAGCCGGCGGGGGAGCGGATCGTGGAGCTGCTGACCGGCGGCGGCGTGCGGACGCTGCGGCTGCACTCCACGGTCTGAGCGCGCCGCCCGGACAAACAGCTGTTTTGAGTCATTCCGATGCTTCGCGTCGTTCCGACATCCCGATAGGTTCGTCCCATGTTCTGGCCCATGCTTGCCGTCGCCCTCGCCTTCCTGGGCATCGCCGTGCTCGGGGTGCTGGCCGCCCGGGTGCTGGCCGAGGTGCGGCGGCTGGCCCGCCAGGTGTCGGAGAGCTCGGTGCGGATCAGCCGGGCGGCGGAGGACCTGGAGCGCGCCGCGGCCCCGCTCGCCGCCGCGAGCGCCCGGGCGGTGCAGACTTTGCGCCAGGAATGAGCGGTTCTGACAACGTCGCTCCCGCTCTCTGCTGGGGCCGCTGACCGGGCGGTACGCTGTTTCGGCGGCCCTGGCTACGAGGCGGGGGGCCGCAACCGGGAGTACGCAAGGGGATTGCCCAGCGTTTACCCCTGCGCGTTACGATCGCTGCCGTACGTCTGATGGACAAATGTCCGATCAGTCGGGCAGTACCCCACCCCATGCCGCCTCGGTGAGAAGGTAAACGCAAATGTTCGGTAGGCTCGGCGCCCCCGAGATCATCCTCATTCTCGTCGTCATCGTCCTGCTGTTCGGTGCGAAGAAGCTCCCGGACATGGCGCGTTCCCTCGGCAAGTCCGCCCGCATCCTCAAGAGCGAGGCCAAGGCCATGAAGTCGGAGGGCCAGGACAACGCCTCCGCTCCGGCCGACCCGCCCGCCGGCCAGGCCCCCCGCACGATCAAGGCGGCTCCCGGCGATGTCGCCGGCGCCCGGCCGGTCACCGAGCCGAGCGACCGCACGACCCAGCACTGAGCACCGCTCAGCCGGGTCTTTCAGGTTTCCAGCTTTTCCAGGTTTTTCCAGGGACGATCGAGGCGGCCGCCCCCGTGGCGTCCGTCTGCCGCACGAGATAGGGACGTGGGTTGCCCAAGTCTGCCCGCAAGAAGGAGAAGGACCCCGAGGGGCGGATGCCGCTCGCGGAGCACCTCCGTGAGCTGCGCAACCGGCTGGCCAAGGCGGTCCTCGCGATCGTCGTGGTCGCGATCGTCGCGGCCTTCTACCAGAAGCAGCTCACGGACTTCCTCTCGAGCCCCGTCCCCAAGTGCGAGGGGCGCGACCTCGCCCAGAGCCACGGCGGCAACTGCGCGGTCGTGGTCTTCAACAGCCTGTCGTCGCCGTTCACCACGATCGTCAAGATCTGCCTCCTGGCGGGCGTGACGGTCTCCGCACCGATCTGGCTCTACCAGCTGTGGGCGTTCCTCGCCCCCGGCCTGCACAAGAACGAGAAGAAGTACACGATCGCCTTCGTGGCGACGGCGGCCCCGCTCTTCGTCGCGGGCGCCTGGCTGGCCTACTCGATCATGCCGATGAGCATGCGGGTGCTGCTGAAGATCACCCCCGAGTCGGCGGCCAACACCCTCAACCTCGACGACATCCTCGACTTCACCGTCCGGATGATCCTGGTCTTCGGCCTCGCCTTCGAGCTGCCCCTGCTCCTGGTGATGATGAACATCGCCGGCATGGTCACGGGCAAGACCATGGTCAAGTGGTGGCGCGGCGTCGTCATGGGCACCTTCGTCTTCGGCGCCGTCGCCACGCCCAGCACCGACCCGTTCGGCATGTGCATCCTGGCCGTCCCGATCATCATCCTGTACTTCGGTGCGGTCGGGTTCTCGATGCTCAACGACAAGCGCCGGGCGCGGAGCAACCCCGACCGGATGCTGTCGGACGACGAGGCCGCACCGCTGGACCTCACCCCGCAGTCCCTCGGCGACTCCGAGCCGATGCCGGCCCTGCGGGACCGCTCCGAGGACGGCCGTCAGCACGCCGCCCGCAACGGCTACGACGACGTGACCTGACCCGATAGGGTCCGCCGGGTGACCAGCGACATCACGCTCTTCGTCAACCCGGCGGCGGGCCGCGGCCGCGGGGCGGGCGCGGCCCAGCCCGCCGCCCGGGCGCT
>NZ_PXWG01000044.1 GCF_003011965.1 Streptosporangium nondiastaticum | reverse complement strand
GGGCCTCGGTGCGGCCCAGGACTCCGGCGGGGTCGACGGCGGCCGTCGCCGCCACCCGGGCCGGCAGGCCCGCGGCCCACTCCTCGGTGAGCGCACGGGCCCCGGACCGGCCCGCGAGGAGCGCCGCCCAGGTGGCCGCCGCGTCGCCGCCCAGCGGGGTGGTGGCGCCCAGCCCGGTGACGACCACCTCCTCGGTGCCGGCGCGCATCACGGCATACCGTGGAACGCCTCCGGCCGGGCCAGGGACTCGGCCAGGAAGAGGTCGCGGAGCTTGGGCGACAGCAGCCCGAGCTGCCGCAGGATGTGGATGACCTGCTGGAACAGCAGCTGCCGGTAGCCGTACATCATCGGGTCGGTGCGGGCGAAGCGCAGGCCGCGCTCGACGTCGAGGTCCATGCGCTCCCACACCTCGCGCAGCAGGAAGCGGCGCGACATCAGGTGGATCGCCTCCAGCAGGAACTCCTCGCGCCGGTTCATCTCGGCGCTCGTCATGTCCTCGTACATGCCGTTGAGGGAGACCGTGCCGAACGCGATGTGCCGGGCCTCGTCACGGGCGATCATGCGGGTGATCGAGGTGATGATCGGGTCGCCGAAGCCGCTGCTGGCCAGGCGGGTCGCGGCGAGCGCGAGCCCCTCGACGATCACCTGCATGCCGAGGTAGACGATGTCCCACTCGGACTCGGCCAGCAGGTCGCGCAGGAGCGCCTTCAGACCGGGGTTGATGGGGTAGGAGACGCCGAGCTTCTCGTCGATGTAGCGGGCGTACGCCTCGACGTGCCGGGCCTCGTCGGCGACCTGGGAGGCGGCGTAGACCTTGGCCTCCATGTCGGGGACGGTCTCCACCAGCCGGGCGGTGGCCACGAGGGCGCCCTGCTCGCCGTGGAGGAACTGGCTGACCATCCAGGCCTGGTACTCCCAGCGGAACTGGTTGAGCAGCTCGCGCGGCACGGGGCTGTCGTTGCCGACGACGAACGAGGCGACGCCCGCGCTGTGCTCGTCCTGCAGCTCGGCGCCGAAGCGCACGTCGTAGTCCCAGTCGATGTCCGTGGCGGCGTTCCACTGGGCGGTCTTGTTCTTCTCGTACAGGCTCCAGATCCGGTTGTTCCGCTCCCCGTAGTCCCAGTTGAGACAGGCGCGGAAGACCGCGTCGACCTCCATGAGGTCCGCCCTGGTCCGGTCGAGGGTGAAGAGCGTTGCGTCGTCGGGAGTAGTCGTCATCGGGGTGGAGGTTCCTTTCGGCCTGGCCGGCCCGCTCGGCACGGTCGCCCACCCCGGACTCTCCGCCCGCGCCGCCCCCTTCTCCAGGAAGGGCGCTGGGCAACTTGGCGGCAGGCCCGATTGCCGGTCGCTTGCCTGGGCCCGCCCCGTACCGCGCGTGACGATGGCGGGATCACCGTCGTGTCCGCACGCCGGCGGCCCTGTTGCGGGCCGCACGGCGCGACCCGCAACAGGAGCTGCCCTGATGACGCCGCCGCCCGCCGCCCCCGCACGGCCGACCCACCGGCTCGTCGCCGACTTCGAACGGGTCCTCGGCGATCCGCTCGCCGCCGGGGGGCCGTTCGCCTTCGCCGGCACCGTGGAGCACGAGGAGCGGGACGAACTCCCGCCCGGCGCCGTGGAGCTGCTGCGCGAGTGGGGCCTGGCGACGTGCTTCATCCCGGAGCGGGACGGCGGCCGGCTGCGCAACCTGGAGACCGCCTTCGGCCTGACCCGCTCGCTGTCGCGCCGCAACCTCACGCTCGCGGTGATGTTCGGCTCGGCCGCGCTCGGCGCCCAGCCGGTGTGGCTGTGGGGCGACGAGGAGCAGCGCGCGCTGGTCGCCGGCGGGATGCTGGCCGGTGACCTGGCGTGCTTCGGCGCGTCGGAGCCCGACCACGGCAGCGACCTGAACGCCAACGAGACGGTCGCGGTCGCCGACGGCGAGGAGCTCGTGCTCACGGGCGAGAAGTGGCCGGTGGGCAACGCGACCCGCGGGCGCTTCGTCACCGTCCTCGCGCGCCTGGAGGGCCGCGGCCACTCCCTGGTCCTCGTCGACAAGGAACGGCTGGCGGAGGGGGAGTGGAGCCACCGCCCGTTCGTCCGGCCGGTGGGCCTGCGCGGCCACGACCTGAGCGGCATCGTCCTGCACGGCGCCCGGGTCCCGCGCACGCACCTGGTGGGCCGGCCCGGACAGGGCCTGGTCGAGGTCCTCAAGACCCTGCAGATCACCCGCACGGCCATCGGCGCGATGTCGCTGGGCACGATGGACTCGGCCCTGCGCATCGGCCTGGACTACGCGCACGAGCGGCAGCTCTACGGCGGCGGCATCTACCGCCTCCCGGTGATCCGCGAACACCTCGTGGGCGCCCACCTGGACCTGCTCGCCGCCGAGTGCACGGCGCTGCCGGTGGCCCGCGCGCTGTCGGTCGTCCCCTCGCGCATGAGCCTGTGGTCCTCGGTGGTGAAGTACCTGGTGCCGGTCGTCGGCGAGGAGGTGACCGCCCACGTCGGCCGGGTCCTCGGGGCCCGGAGCTACCTGCGCGAGGGCGTGGCCGGCGGGGCGTTCCAGAAGCTGCAGCGCGACCACGCGGTGGCGAGCATCTTCGAGGGCACCACCCACGTCAACCTGCACAACATCGCCACCCAGCTGCCGCACGTCGCCGGGTTCGCGGGAACGCCCGCCGAGGGCGCCGACGCGGTGCTGCGGACCCTCTTCGACTGGTCGCAGGAGGCCCCCGTGTGGGAGCCCTCGGGCCGCGAGCTGCAGCTGACCAACGCCAGCCAGGACGAGATCACCCGCGGCTGGGGACCGGCCGTGGCCGCGCTCGCCCGCGAGGCCGGGGACCGGCTCGGCGCCGGAGAGGCCCGCGACCTCGCCCGCGCGGTGGCCGCCCTCGACGCCCGCCGCACCGCCTTCTACGCGGGCGTCGCCGAGCAGGGCCTGGACCCGGCGTCCACGGAGGCGGCCCGCACGGCCGCGGAGCACTGCGTGTACCACGCCGCCGTGTCGTGCGTGCTGGCCTGGCTGCACAACGCGCCCGGCCGCAGCGGAGCGGGCTGGCTGATCCTCGTCCTCCAGCGGCTCCTGCAGCGCCTGGACCCGGCAGCGCGCCTGGACTACGCGTACGTGCCCCAGGTCGAGCGCGTGATGGAGGAGTGCCGCGCGTCGGGGACGTACTTCTCGGTGACGGAGTTCCTGCGCTGACGCGCCGTGCGGCCGGCGGGCTCAGCCCGCGGCGGCGGCCCGCGGCACCGCGCCCCTGAGCCGGCCCTCCGGCAGCCTGCGCCCGAACGCGAACAGGAGCAGGTCCTGTGCCGGGCCGGTCAGGGGCGTCCCGGTGCCGAAGGACCAGTCGAGGTCGTCGGCCCGCAGCTGAAGACCGGTCAGGTCGGCGCCGAAGAACCGTGCGCCCTTGTGCGTCACGCCGTCCAGGAGCACCCGCAGGCGGTCCTCGGGCACCTGCCGGTCCAGGCCGAGCGCGACGGTGATGTCCAGGCCGTGCACCACGTCGTGGCCCAGGGCCGAGACGAGGCCGCCGACCGGCGGCGTCCAGGGGTGACGGGCATTGTCCCGCAGCCAGCCGGCCAGTTGGCCCGTGCTCGCGGCGGCCGCGTCGTGGCGGGCCAGGCGGTCGGTCATGCGGTGCAGGCTGCCGCGCGCCCTGACGAAGTGCGCGAGCACCTGGGGGAGCGAGTAGCGGAAGCCCATCGACATGTGGGCGGCGACGTCCCGCACCCGCCAGCCCGCGCACAGGCTCGGGGCCTCCCACTGCTGCGCCGTCAGCCCGTCCAGCAGGTCGGCGAACTCCCGCCGTTCGGCGGCGATCATGCTCGTGAGGTCCATGCCTCCACGATCACCTCCCGGCCGCCATAAGTCCAAGAGCGGATTCTTCTCACTCCCAGAACCAGTGGTTATGGAGTGGAAGCAGCCGCGGTGCTTCACCGAGGACACCATGCGCGAAGGGCCCCCTCCTCGGAGGGGGCCCTTCGCGCGTCCTGCCGCTACGGTCAGACCGACGGGTCGTCGCCGACGCTGACGGCCTTGTTGTTCTCGTCGACGAACACCACGCGCGGCTTCACGTCCGCGGCCTCGCCGTCCTCCACGGAGGCGTAGGCGATGATGATGACGATGTCGCCGGGGGCCACGAGGCGGGCCGCGGCGCCGTTGATGCAGACCACGCCGGAGCCGCGCTCGCCCTCGATGACGTAGGTCTCCAGGCGGGAGCCGTTGTTGACGTCGACGATGTGGATCTGCTCGCCGGGCAGCAGGTCGGCCTGCTCCATCAGGACGGGGTCGAGGGTCAGCGAGCCGATGTAGTTGAGGTCGGCCTCGGTGACGGTCGCGCGGTGGATCTTGGACTTGAGCATGATGCGGCGCATGGTGGCGTGCCTTTCGTACAGCAGTAACGGGTGTGACGGGAGGGATGAGCGAAAAAGGAAGGGGCGCGGCGGGTCAGGCCGCGGGGCGGAACGCGAGCACCACGTTGTGCCCGCCGAACCCGGACGCGTTGGCGATCACGGCGGCGTCGCCGGCCGGCAGCGGGCGCGGTGCGCTCCCCACCACGTCCAGGTCGAGGCCCTCGTCGAGGACGTCGAGGTTGGCGGTGGGCGGCGCGACGCGCCGGTGCAGGGCGAGCACGCTGGTGAGCGCCCCGAGCGCGCCGGCCGCGCCGAGCAGGTGACCGGTCATCGACTTGACCGCCGACACGGGGGCCGCGCCCGGCCCGAGGACCGCGCTGATGGCGCGGCCTTCGACCAGGTCGCCGCCCACGGTCGAGGTGGCGTGCGCGTTGACGTGCGCGACGTCGGCCGGGGCCAGCCCGGCCTCGGCGAGGGCCTTGCGCAGGGCGGAGGCCATGCCGCGGCCGCCGGGCTCCGGGCGGGCCATGTGGTGGGCGTCGGCGCTGAGTCCGGCGCCCGCGAGCTCGCAGTAGACGCGGGCGCCGCGGGCCCGGGCGTGCTCGGCGCTCTCCAGGACGAGGACGGCGGCGCCCTCGCCCATGACGAAGCCGTCGCGGGAGCGGTCGAAGGGGCGCGAGGCGCCCGCCGGGTCGTGGTGCCGCGCGGACAGCGCGCCCATGTTCGCGAACCCGGCGATCGCCAGCGGGTGGACGGCGGCGTCGGCGCCGCCCACCACGACCACGTCGGCCCGGCCCAGCCGGATCATGTCGAGGCCCGCCGCGACGGCCTCGGCGCCCGCCGCGCAGGCGGTGGACGGGGCGTGCAGGGCGGCGCGGGCGCCGATCGCCATGCTCGCCTGGGCGGCGGGGCTGTTGGCCATGAGCATCGGCAGGGCGACCGGCGAGACGAGCCGGGGCCCGCGCTCGCGCAGCTGGTCGTAGTTGCCGGTGACGGTGTGCAGGCCGCCGATGCCGCTGCCGATGACGACGCCCACCCGCTCGGCGTCGGGGGCCGCCGCCTCGCCCTCGCCGGGCTCGCGGGCGGGGCCGGTGAACCCGGCGTCCGCCCACGCCTCGCGCAGGGCGACCACGCAGAACTGGGCGGCGCGGTCCAGCCGCCGGGCCTCCACGCGGTCGAGCAGCAGGGACGGCTCGGCGGCCGCCCGCGCGGCGATGCGCACGGGCAGCCCGGCCGCCCACTCCTCGGTGAGCGCGGCGGTGGCGCTCCGCCCCGCGAGCAGTGCCGCCCAGGTGGCGGCGGTGTCCCCGCCGAGCGGCGTCGTGGCCCCGAGGCCGGTGACGACGACGGCGGGGGTCCGGGCGGGGCTCGTCATGCGGCGTTCATCGCTTCGACGAGGCTCTTGGGGCGCATGTCGGTCCAGTTGGCCTCCACGAAGTCGACGCAGGCCTGCCGGGTGTCCTCGGGGTGCGCGACGGTCCAGCCGGCGGGCACCTCCGCGAACGAGGGCCACAGGGAGTGCTGTCCCTCGTCGTTGGTGAGCACCAGGAAGCGGCCCTCGGCGTTGTCGAAGGGGTTGTCCATCTTTTCTTCCTCGGGTTCGGGTCCCGGCCGGTGCGGCCGGGGCGGTGGGTGGGCGAAGGGGTTCGGTGGCCCGGCCGGTCAGGCGAGCAGCGCGGCCAGGCCGCGCGGGGTGGGCCGGCGGAAGACCTCGCGGACGTCCAGCCGGGCGCCGAGGGCCGTCTCGACGCGGCCCGCGAGGCGCAGGGCGAGCAGCGAGTCGCCGCCGAGGGCGAAGAAGTCCTCGTCCTCGCCGACGGATCCGGCGCCCAGGACGGCGGCGAAGAGCGCGGCGAGCGCCGCGGCGTCCACCGGTGCCGGGATCCGGGTGGATCCGGCGAGGTCCAGGAGCCGGCCGACGGGGGCGTCGGGCTCCGCGCCGAGCGCGGCCAGGATCCGCAGCAGCCGCGCACCGGCGCGGGCCGCGGTCTCCCCGGCCACGAGGTCGGGCCGGTGGCTGAGCTCCAGGTAGAGGCGCTCTCCGGGCACGGCCATGAGCTTGAGCGGGTAGTGGTAGGCGTCGCGGCCCGAGAAGCCGGTGACGGTGAGCGACCCGGGTGCGGAGGGCAGTTCGGACGCGGTCGGGTAGTTCTCGAAGACGACGGAGGTGTCGAAGAGCTCGCCGGCACCCGCCAGGCGGCGGATCGCCGCGAGGCCCAGGTGGTGGTGGCCGCTCAGCGCCGCCTGCTCGTCCTGGACGCGCCGGAGCAGGGCTCCGAGGCCGTCGGCCGGGTCGAGCCGTACGCGTACGGGCACGGTGTTGATGAGCAGGCCGACGATGTCCTCGACGCCGGCCAGCTCCGGCGGGCGGCCGGAGACGGTGGCGCCGAAGACGATGTCGCGGCCCCCGGTCGCGGCGGCGAGCGTCAGCGCCCACGCGGCCTGCACGACCGTGTTGAGCGTGACGCCGTGGGCCCGCGCGGTCCGGGTCAGCGCGGCCGTCGCCGCCTCGTCCAGTTCGTGCGTGGTGCGTTCGGGCAGCGCCGGGACCTGCGCGGTCTCGGCGCCCGGTGCGACGAGGGTGGGGCCCGGCAGGCCGGCGAGGGCCGACCGCCAGGCCTCCTCGGCCGCGGCCGTGTCCTGCCCCGCGAGCCAGGCGAGGTGCGCGCGGTGCGGTGCGACGCTCCGCAGGCCCGGCACCGGGGCGTTCGAGCCGCGGTGGACGTAGAGCCGGAAGAGCTCGTCCAGCAGGATCGACGTCGACCAGCCGTCCGTCAGGATGTGATGGTTCGTCAGGACGAAGGCGTGCCGGTCCGGCGCGAGCGTGACCAGCAGGCCCCGCACCAGCGGCGGCGCGGCCAGGTCGAAGGCGCGGCGCCGGTCCTCGGCGAGCAGGGCGTCCAGGCGGGCGCGCTGGTCCCCGGCTGCGAGCCCGCTGAGGTCGGTCTCCTGCCAGGGCACGTCCGCCGTCGCGGCGATCACCTGGACGGGCTCGCCGTCGGGCAGGAGCGTGAACCCGGCCCGCAGCGCGGGGTGCCGGGCCACCAGCTGCCCGCACGCGGCGCGCAGGGCTCCGGCGTCGAGGGAGCCGCTCAGCTCGAAGACGAGCTGGATGTTGTGCACGTCCAGCGCCCGGTGGTCGTACCGCGCGTGGAAGAGCAGCCCTTCCTGCAGCGGGGACAGCGGCAGCACGTCGGCCAGGGCGTGCGGCGCCGTGAGCGCGGCGAGCCCGTCCAGCTCCTCCTGGCCGATCGTCACCAGCGGGGTGTCCGAGGGCGTGAGGCCGCCCGCTCCCGGGCGGGCGGCGTGCCGCACGAGGCCGCGCAGCGCCGCGGTCCACGCGTCGGCGAGGCCGCGCACGTCGTCCTCGGCGAGCAGTTCGCCGGGCCACGACCAGGTGGCGACGAGGTGCGGTCCCTCCGGTCGGTCCTCGGTGACGGCGTTGACCTCGACGGTGTGGGCCATCGGCATGCGGCCGTCGACGCCGGGGGCGACCGCTGCCGACTCGGGGGCGACGCTCCACTCGGCGCCGTCGCCCGCCGCGGCGTAGCGGCCCAGGTAGTTGAAGCCGATCTGGGGCGCGGGGAGGCCGGCGAGGGCGGGCGCGGTGCGCGGGTTGAGGTGGCGGAGCATGCCGTGGCCGATGCCGTGGCCGGGCACGGCGCGCAGCTGCTCCTTGACGCGCTTGAGGGCGCGGCCGGCCTCGGGGCCGCCGGCCAGGGCGTCGTCCCAGTCGGTGATGCCGGTGTCCAGGCGTACGGGGTACAGGCTCGTGAGCCAGCCGACCGTGCGCGCGAGGTCGGGTCCGGCGCCGACCGGCTCGCGGCCGTGGCCCTCCAGGTCGACGAGGACGGTGGTCCCGTCGCCCGTGCCGCGGTCCCGGCGCCAGGAGGCGACGGCCAGGGCGAGGGCGGTCAGGAGCACGTCGTCGGGTCCGGCGCGGAACGCGGCCGGGACGGTGGTGAGCAGGGCGTCGGTGTCCTCGGGCCCCAGGGCGACGGTGAGGCTGCCGGCGCCGGCGTGGACGTCGCGCGCGGGGTCGAGCGGCCGGGCGGCGAGGGCGGGGTCGTCGCCGGGCGTCCGCCCCCGCCAGTAGTCCAGTTCGGCTTCGCGGGCCGCGGTCACGGCGTCGGAGGCGAGGGCCCGGCCCCAGGCGTGCAGGGAGGTGGGCACGGGATCGAGGGCGGCCGGCTCGCCCCGCCCGGCGGCCTTCCACGCGGCGTGCAGGTCCGGCAGGAGGATGCGCCAGGAGACGCCGTCGACGGCCAGGTGGTGGACGACGACGAGCAGCCGTCCGGACCGGTCCGGGCCGGCGTCGAACCAGACGACCTGCACGACGTTGCCGCTGCGGGGCGCGAGCCGGGCCACGGCCGCCGCGGACTGCTCGCCGACGGCGGCGGTCAGGGCGTCCCCGTCCAGCGCGGTGCAGTCGACGCGCGTGACGCGGTCGGCCGCGCGGACGGTGCCGGGCCCGGCGACGGTCAGGGTCCAGTCGTCGCCCAGGACGAGGCGGAGCGCGCCGTGGTGGTCGAGGACGGACTGGACGGCGGCGACGAGCCGGTCGTGGCCGAGCCCGCCGGGCACGGTCAGCAGCGTGGACTGGTTGAACGCGTCGACGGGACCGCCGAGTTCGCGCAGCCAGTGCACGATCGGCGTGGGCGGCACGGTGCCGGTGCCCGCGTCGTGCCGGGCGGGCGCCGCCCCGGGCCGCCCCGCGACGGCGGCGAGGGCCGCCGGGGTGCGGTGCGTGAACACGTCCTTCGGGGTCAGGACGAGACCGGCCTTGCGGGCCCTGGCCACGAGCTGGATGGAGAGGATCGAGTCGCCGCCGAGGTCGAAGAACGCGTCGTCGGCACCGGCCCGTTCGATGCCGAGGACCTCGGCGAACAGCGCGCACAGCGCCTCCTCCGCCTCGGTGCGCGGCTCCCGGCCCGCCGGGGCGGCGGGCGCGGCGGCGGCCTGCGGCGAGGGCAGCGCCTTGCGGTCCAGCTTCCCGTTCGGGGTCAGCGGCAGCTCCGCGAGCTCCACCAGGGCCGCGGGCACCATGTACGCGGGCAGGCGGGCCTCCAGGCGCTCGCGCAGCGCCGCGGTGTCGACGCGCAGGCCGGGCGCGGGCACGGCGTACCCGACCAGGCGGGGCGCGCCCGGGCGCTCCCCGTCGACGACGACCACGGCGCTCGCGACGGACGGGTCCGCGGCCATGGCGGTCTCGATCTCGCCGGGCTCGATGCGGTAGCCGCGGACCTTGACCTGGTCGTCGGCGCGCCCGCCGTAGACGAGTTCGCCGTCGGGCCGCCACCAGGCGATGTCCCCGGTGCGGTACATGCGCGTGCCCGGCGCCCCGAACGGGTCGGCGACGAAGCGCTCCGCGGTCAGGCCGGGCCGGTTCACGTACCCGCGGGCGAGCCCGGCCCCCGCGACGTACAGCTCGCCGGGGACGCCCGTGGGCACGGGGCGCAGCCGGCGGTCGAGCACGTAGACCCGGGCGCCCGCGATCGGCCGGCCGATGGGCACGGCGCCGGGTGCCGGCGTCTCGCCGGGGCCGATGCGGTACTCCATGCAGCCGACGGTGGCCTCGGTCGGCCCGTACTCGTTGATGACCGTGGTGCCCGGGTGGAGCTCGCGCCAGGCGCACAGGGCCTCGCCGGTCAGCTGCTCACCGCCCACCACGAGGTCGCTGCCGGGGGAGAGGCGCGGGTCGGCGGAGGCCAGCAGCGGCAGGTGGCTGGGCGTCGCCTTGAGGAAGGCGGGGGCGCCGGGCGCCGTGGGCGGCGGCCCGTCGAGGTCGTGCAGGTGGACTTCGCCGCCCGCGGTGAGGGTGCCGAAGATCCCGGTGACGGTCAGGTCGAAGGACACGGGCGAGTGGACGAGGGCGCGCCCGGCGAGGCCCGGGTAGGCGCGGCGGGCGAAGTCCAGGTAGGCCACCGCCGAACGGTGCTCCACGAGCACGCCCTTGGGGCGGCCGGTGGAGCCGGAGGTGTAGATGACGTAGGCGCCGTGGGAGGGCCGGGCCGGGGCCGGGCGCTCGGCGGCGGTGAGGCCGTGGGCCGGCCGTGCGGCGAGCGCGTCGCGGACGCCGGGCGCGTCGAGGACGAGGTCGCCGGGGCGGGCGGCGGGGCCGGAGAGGCACACGCCCGTCACGGGGGCGGCGTCGGCGAGCATGAAGGCGACGCGCTCGGCCGGCAGCCCCGGGTCGACGGGCAGGTAGGCGGCGCCCGTCTTCAGGACGGCGAGGAGCGCGACCACCAGGTCGGCCGAGCGCGGCAGGGTCACGGCGACGAGCCGCTCGGGCCCGGCGCCGCGGGCCAGCAGCTCGCGGGCCGTGCGGTTGGCGGCCGCGTCCAGCTCCGCGTACGTCAGCGTGACGTCGCCCGCGGTCAGCGCGGGGGCCCCGGGGGTGCGCCGAGCCTGCTCCTCGAACAGCTCCGGCAGCGTCGTCGCGGGGGCCTCCGGGGCGGGGCCGGTGCCCTGGGCGAAGAGCTGCTCCCGTTCCGCCCCGGTGAGCAGGGCGATGCTGCCGACCGGTGTCCCGGGTGCGTTCGCGAACGTCTCCAGGAACAGGCGCAGCCGCGTGTGAATGCGGTCGATCTCGTCGGCGGGGAAGAGGTCGGCGCGGTGGTTGAGCAGGAGCGCCAGCCGGGGGCCGGGGACGGCGACGAGGCTGAGCGGGTAGTGCGTCGAGCCGCTGACGCCGGTGTCTTCCCCGGCGTTCGCGCCGGCGCCCGCGTCCAGTGTGCCGATCCGCAGCCCGGGCACGGGCAGGCTGAGGTCGTCCCCGCCCGAGGGCGCGTTGCCGAAGCCGACGGAGGTGTCGAAGAGCTCGCCGGTGCCGGCGATGCGCTGGACCTCGGCGAGGCCGAGGTACTGGTGGTCGGCGAGCGCGGCCTGCTCGTCCTGCAGCCGGGCCAGCAGGGCCTCGAACGGCTCGGCGGGATCCAGTCGTACGCGCACGGGGGCGGCGTTCATGAGGAGGCCGACCATCTCCTCGACGCCGCGCAGGCGCGGTGGCCGGCCGGAGACGGTGTGGCCGAAGACGACGTCGTCGCGCCCGGTCAGGGTGGCCAGCAGCAGCGCCCAGGCGCCCTCGACCACGGTGTTGAGGGTCAGGCCCCGCCGCCGTGCGGCCGCGGTGAGCGCGGCGGTGGTCTCCTCCGGCAGCTCGGCCGCGGCCAGCCGGGGCATGGCGGCGGTGCCGTCCGCGCCCGAGCCGGGCGCCACCAGCGTCGGCCCGGCGAGGCCGGCGAGGGCCGCGCGCCAGGCCTCCTCGGCCGCGCCGCGGTCCTGCCGGGCGAGCCAGGCCAGGTAGTCGCGGTAGGGCACGGCGGGCGGCAGCGCCGCGTCGTCCCCGCCGGCAGCGTAGAGCGCGAAGAGGTCGCGCAGCACCAGGGGGACGGACCAGCCGTCGAGCAGGATGTGGTGGTACGTCAGGGCCAGGACGTGGCGGTCGCCGGCGGTACGGGCCAGGGTGAAGCGCATGAGCGGCGGGGCGGCCGGGTCGAAGCGCCGCAGCCGTTCCTCCTCCAGGTAGCGCAGGAGCTCCTTGCGCCGGGTGTCCGCGTCGTGCTCCCGCAGGTCCAGCAGGGTCCAGGGGAGGTCGACCGCGCGCCGCACGAGCTGCACGGGCTGCCCGTTGGCGCGCAGCTGGAAGCCGGTCCGCAGCACGGGGTGGCGGCGCAGGAGCGCGGCGCAGGCCGTCCGCAGCCGCTCCGCGTCGAGCTCTCCCTCCAGGGGGAAGGCCACCTGGATGGTGTAGACGTCGACGCCGCCCTCGTCGTAGAGGGCGTGGAAGAGCATGCCCTCCTGCAGCGGGGACAGGGGGAGGACGGTTTCCAGTGGCGACTGTTTCACTTCGGGATCTCCAGGGTGCTTTCGCTCTGTGCCGGGCCCGCCTGAGGTCCGCCCGCCCCACGATGCTGACGGCCGGGCACCCCCCGTCACCAGGCAGCCGACCGGCAATCGGTGTTGCTGGTGCCTACCGGCAGCGCGGCCGGAGTTACCGGTCGGCCGGCGGCACTCCTCCGCCGTGCCTCCGCCATGCCTCTGTGCCGCCGGGCTCTCCACCCTTCTCCACCCCTGGGTGGAGAAGGGATCTCCACCCAGGAGCCGAGGCGGCCGGGCCGGGCGGGCTCGTACGGTGGTGCACGCACCGCTGATCTCCCCGCCCTCCCTCCTTCGCTGACGCTCCATCAGCAACGGCCCGCCCCTTCGTACGTGGTCCGGTAGCCTCCCCGCTTGCCGCGGCGGCTCACCGACGGCATGAGCACCGGCACCACGGCGAGCGGAGCGAGCACGATGGCACGACAGGTCACCTGGACCTCCTGGCCCTCCCCCGGGGCCCGGTACCGGTTCGACAGCCCCCGGATGCGTCTGGCCGGCCGCCGGCTGCGGGACGTCCTCACCGTGCTGGTGCTGGTGGTGGCCGTGGTCAAGCTGCCGGGCGGCGCCCACCCCGCCGGCCACCGCGTCGCCCTCGGCGGTCTGGGGCTGGCCGTGGCCGCCGCCGGTCACGCGGCGCGCCGGGCCGCCTTCCGCCGGGACGCGGCCGGGCTCGCCGGCTGCCTGGCCTTCCTGGCGGCCTCGGCGGCGGCCTGCGAGCTGCTGGGGTCCGAGTTCCTGGCGCTGGCCGTGCTGTGCGTCCCGGTCGTCTGGCTGATGCACCTGGCCCCGGCCGGGCTGGCCGTGGCGTACGCGGCGGCCGCCTGCTGCGCGGTGTCCGCCGCGGGGGGCGGCGGGTTGTGGGAGCCCGTCTCGGTGCTCGCCCTGAACTGCGTGCTGGGCGGCTATCTGAGCCGCCAGGACCGCGAGGCCCGGGCCTGCACCCGCAGGCTGCTGGAGCAGGAGCGCGCCGCCCGGGCCGCCGAGCGGGCGGCGCACGCCGCGCAGGCGGAGTCGGCGGCCCTCGCGGAGCGGGCCCGCATCGCCCGGGACATGCACGACGTGCTGGCCCACAGCCTCTCGGCCCAGCTCGTCCACCTGGAGGCGGCCAGGCTGCTGCTGGACCGGCCCGGCCCGGAGGGCTCCCGGGAGCTGGTGCGCGAGCGGGTGGTGACGGCCCGCCGGATGGCCGAGGAGGGGATGGCGGAGGCCCGCCGGGCCCTGTCGGCGCTGCGCGGCGAGGCCGTGCCGGTGGCGGGACTGGTGCGGGAGCTCGCCGAGGAGCAGGGGGCGCGTTTCCGTGCCGAGGGCACGCCGCGCCCCCTGGGGGAGGAGTGCGCGCAGACCGTCCGCCGCGTGGCCCAGGAGGCCCTGACGAACGCCCGCAAGCACGCGCCCGCCCATGACGTGACGGTGCGGCTGGTCTATGCTCCCGGCTCGGTTCTGCTGGAGGTGTGCGACCGGCCGTCACCGGAGCGGGCGGGGGAGGCGTCCTGTGCCCGGTCCGCGGCGGTGGAGGGCCTGGCCGGCGCGGGCAGCGGTCTGGGGCTGCTGGGCATGCGGGAGCGGGCCGCGCTGCTGGGCGGCTCCCTGCACGCGGGGCCGGCCGGGGAGGGCTTCCGCGTCGTCCTGGACGTGCCCGCCTGACTTCCCGTGCGGCCGGGCCGGCTCCTTACCGGACCGGAGGGTACGAATCCCATTCGGTGCGTCGCGTACGTCAATTCTGTGTCATGCCAGTGGTAATCGTTAGCAAGAGTACTTGCACATGACACACTTGCCTGAAGGGAAGTCAGGCCGTAATGTTCGCTTCCGGAAGTTACTGGTAGTTTCCGGGGCCCCGGCGGTGTACACCGCTTTACCCGCAGGTTGACAGGAATTCATTTCTGCGGGGGCCGCGGCTTCGACCGGTGCCGGGCGGGACCGGCTCGCACACCTTGGCCTGGAGCGGGGCCTGTTGCGGGGGCGGTCCGGGCTCTTCGTCCTATGGGGCGGCGAAGGGTTTCCGGAGTGAAAAGAATCAGAAAAGAATCGGCAAAGCCTTCCTCGGGGGAGTGGGCGAATTCACGGAAACGTGTGCGTCCGGCTCTTGAGTGGGCGCGGCGTCCGGCTCTCATCGGTTTTCCGGCGGGGGCGGGCGCCTGGGAGATCCGGGACCACCCGGGGACACCTTGGGGGTAAATTGAACATCGATCAGATTCGCACTCTCCTGCTGACCCAGCGCAAGGCGGTCGGCTGGAGTCAGGAGGAACTCGCGGAACGCTCCGGAGTCAGCGTCCGCACCATCCGGAACCTGGAGACCGGCACCAACAGGAACCCGCGCCGCGTCTCCGTCGAACTGCTCCTCGCGGCCTTCGAGGGGGCGTCGCTGCCCCTGCCGCTCGCCGCACTCGCCCACTTTCCCACCGACCCGGCCCCGCGCTCCTTTCCGCACTCCCCCCACGCGGAGACGGAGGACGGGCCGGAGGAGGACGGCGCGTCCTGCCGGGCCAGCTGGCGGGGCATCCGCCCCCGCCCGGACTCGATGGTGGGCCGCCAGGCCGACCTGCGGCACGTCCTCGACACCGCGCGCCGCAGCCGCCTCGTGGTCCTCACCGGGCCCGGCGGCGTCGGCAAGACACGGCTCGCCCTCGCCGCCGCCGAGGAGATGGCGCCCCTGTTCCGCGACGGGGTGGCCGTCGTCGAGCTCGGCTCCCTGACCGCCGAGGCGGGCGACGGCCGGGCGGCGTTCGAGGAGGTGCGCAGGACGGTCGACGCCGTCGTGGCCCTGGACCCCACCCTCGACGACCCCGCGCCCGCGGACGTCCGGATGCTGCTCGTCATCGACAACGCCGAGCACGTCATCGACTGCGTCTCGTTCCTGACGCAGCGCCTGCTCGACACCTACCCGGGGCTGCAGGTCCTGGTGACGTCGCGCCGGCCCCTCAACGTCTTCTCCGCCGACGCCTGGGACGTGGCACCGCTGGAGATCGACCCCCTGGACGGCCGGGCACCCACCCAGTCGGCCGCGGTCGAGCTCTTCCTGCGCCGCACCCGGTCCAGTGTCCCCACCCTGGACCTCGGCGACCGGCTGACGATGGTGGCCGAGGTGTGCCGCCGGCTCGCCGGGCTGCCGCTGGCCATCGAGATCGCCGCCCACCGGCTGCGCTCCGTCCCGCTGGAGGCGATGCTGCGGGAAGGGCCCATCCTGCCCATCCTGGACCAGGTCAACCTGGGCGGGCTGTCGCACCACCGGCCGCTGTCCGGCACCGTCAAATGGGGCTACGACCTGCTCGACAAGCCCCAGCGCAGCCTCCTGCACCACCTTGCGCACCAGCCGCACGCCTTCACCATCGAGGACGTCGTCGGCACGGCCCCCTTCGGCAGCAAGAACGGGGCCAGCAACATCAACCTCCTGGCGGAGCTCGTCGACGCCTCGATGGTGCAGGTGCGCCGCGGCCGGAACTACGAGTACCACGTCCTCGGCTTCGTCCGGGAGTACGTCAACGGCCTCGCGCACGGCCCGGCACCCGTGCCCGAGCGGGCCACGGTCAGCGCCTGACGCGGCAGGGCACGGCCCCCGGGCGGGGGCCGTGCCGCGGTCCGCGGTCCGCGGTCCTCAGCGGACCGTCTTGCGCTCCACGGCGCGGCAGGCCGCCAGCAGCGCGGAGGCCGCCTGCTCCCACTGCTCCGCGGTGGTCACCACCGGCGGCAGCATGCGCAGCACCCGGGGCGCGGTCAGGCACTGGGCCAGCAGCAGGCCGCGCCGGGACGCCTCCAGCAGGGCCAGCCCCGCCTGGGCCTCCGTGGCGAACTCCAGCGCGCCGAACAGCCCCTGGACCCGCGTCTCCACAAGCACCCGCGGATGCTCCCGGCGGGCCGCGGCGACCGCGCCGGCCAGGGCCTCGCCCGCCGCCGGGAACAGCTCCGCCGACGCGTCGAGCAGGTCGAGCGCCGCCAGGCCCGCGGCACAGGACAGCGGGTGCCCCGCGAACGTCGCTGTGTGGAAGTACGGGTCCTCCACCAGCGGCGCGAACAGCTCGTCCGTGGTGAGCGCCGCCGACAGGGGCATGACCCCGCCCCCGAGCGCCTTCCCGAACAGCACCGCGTCCGGCCGCATCCCCGCCTCCACCGACAGCGACACCGCCCCGCACCGGCGCAGCCCGCACTGGATCTCGTCGGCGATCACGAACGCCCCGGCCGCATGGGCGTCCTCGCTCCAGCGGCGCAGCAGCTCCGCCGGGAACGCCCGCCCGCCGCCCTCGCCCTGCACCGGCTCCACGATCAGCGCGGCGAACGGCTCCTCCGCCGCGGCGCGGGCCACGGCGTCCGGCTCGGCCGGAACGTGCCGGACCGCGCCCAGGAACCCCTGGACGGCCTTGCGGCGCTCGGGGTCGAAGGTCGTGGCGAGGGCGCCCAGCGTCTTGCCGTGGAAGCCGCCCTCGACGGCGAGGACCGTGCTGCGCCCGGTGCGGGCGAGGGCCAGCTTCAGCGCGGCCTCCACCGCGTCGGAGCCGTTGAGGCCCAGCCAGGCCCGGTTCAGGCGGCCCGGGTCGACCGTCTGCGCCAGCCTGGCGGCCAGCCGGGCCGCGTAGGGGTTGGCCAGCAGCCGGGTGGAGACCGGCATGGTGTCGAGGGCGTCACGTACCGCCCCGGTCACGGGTTCCGGCCGGTGCCCGAACAGGGGCACCGCGTAGCTGCCGAAGTCGAGGACCTTCCGGCCGCTGGAGAGGTGGACCTCGGCGCCCTCGGCGCCGGCTTCGAAGGCGCCGAGGCCGAGGAGCCGGTGGCGGTCGGCCATGCCGGGGACCAGGTGGCCGGCGGCGCCGGCCCACACGTCGGTTGCGCTGTCCGCGAGTGGTTGCATGATCCCAGTACCTCAGGGGCGGGACGGCGGCACCAGGAAGGGCGGTCGGCATCTTCCCTGCCGCCCGGTTGCCGAGGCGTTGCCTGCGGGAGGCGGGAGGCGGGAGGCGGGAGGCGGGGAGGCGGGGAGGCGCGTTAGGCGCAGGGTGCGCGGACGTGCGGAAACGCGGGACGGGTCCGGAAGCCGGGCGGCCTCCGGACCCGTCACCCGCCCGCACCCGCGCGGGCGGTCACGCCTCACGCCTCCCGGCTGATCGCGTCGGACATCGACACGAGGATGCGCCGCTCGCCCGTGAACGCCTCACGGCCGTGCGACCAGCGCATGTTGTCGATGACCAGCAGGTCGCCCGGGCGCCAGGAGAAGCGCCGGGTGTGCCGCGCGAACGCGCCCCGGACCGCGTCGACCACGGCGTCCGGGATCGGCGTGCCGTCCCCGTACAGCACGTCGTTGGGCAGCCGGTCCTCACCCAGGACGGCGATCAGGGCCTCGCGGATCTCCGGCCGCAGCGCCGACTGGTGGAAGAGCACGAGGTGGTTGAACCAGACGGGCACGCCGGTGCGCGGGTGCACGGCGAGCCCGGGCGCGTGCCGCACCGTCCGCAGGCAGTCGTCCTCCAGCCACTCCCACGACAGCCCGCCCGCGGCGCAGAACCGCTCGACGTCCTCCCGTGACTCCGTCTGGAACGCCGCCCGCCAGTCCAGGCCGACGCCGCTCCCGTAGTTCCGCACGTAGCGCAGGCCGCGGGCGCGCACCGTCTCGACGACGTCGGCGGGCACGTCGCGCAGCACGGCGGCGACGTCGGCGATGGGCGTGGCGCCGCCGCTCTCGGGGGCCGTCGCGCAGAAGAACGCGAGCCGGCCCGGCCAGGCGCCTGCGTAGGAGGACTCGCAGTGCTGCGGGATGACCTCGCGGGCGGGGTACTCGGTCGAGGTGTACACCCCGGACGTGACCTCGTCGCGCGGCGTCGACCGCTCGGTGTAGGGCAGCGGGGCGAACCCGAGGGCGTCCACGACGCGCCGGAACTCCTCGGGGCCGCCGCCGGCGCAGCCCCGCACCAGGAACGCGCCGTGCTCGGCCAGCGCCCGGCCGAGCTCCTCGGCGCGGCTCGCGACGAAGGCGGCGAGGTCGCCGCCGGGCGCCTCGGTCACGGCGATCCCGGCGAGGTCGTCCGTAGCGGCCTGCGCCGTCATCGGCCCTCCTCCTGCGCCGCCTTGGCGGCCACGAAGCGGGTGACGGCGTCCGGGGAGCCGAAGTTGGCGAAGGTGAGCTCCTCGGTGTGCACGGTCACGCCGAAGGCCTCCTCGACGAACGTGACGAGCTGGATGACGAAGAGGGAACTGGCCAGGCCGGCGGCGAAGATGTCCTCGTCGTCACCGATCCTCTGGCCGATGTACTCCTCCATGTAGGCGCGGGTCCGCTCGCGGACGGTGTCGGGCTGTGCGGAAGTGGTCAACGGACGGCTTCTTTCTGTGGATTCTCTTGGGCGAGGGCCGGGAGGGCGGCGAGCGCGGCGAGCACGGCCGGCGCGCCGGTGTACGGGTACGAGTGGCCGCCCGGCAGCAGGGTCAGGGTGTGTTCCCCGGCGGCGCACGCGCTCCACCGGGCGAGCTGGTCCGCGGGCACCAGCTGGTCCTCGGTCCCGCCGAACACGTGCAGCGGCGTCCGGACGCGCACGGGGTCCGGTGCGTGGTAGCGCTCGGCGAGCCCGAGGTCCGCGCGGATGACGCGCAGCGCGTGACGGAGGTAGGCGGGGTACCGGAGCAGGTCCTGCGGGATGCCGCCGATGGCGGTGAGCCAGGCGAGGAGGGCCTGGTCGTCACGGCCGGACACGCGGGCGGTGACCGGGACGTGGGGCGCGCGCGACGCGGACACCAGGAGGGCGAGCGGCGGGCGCAGGCCGCGCCGCTCGATGCGCACGGCGAGCTCGTAGGCGACCAGGGCGCCCATGCTGTGCCCGAACAGCGCGTACGGCATGCCGAGTTCGGGGGCTAGGGCGTCGGCCAGCCGGTCGGCGAGGGTACCGAGGCCGGCCGGCAGGGGCTCCGCGCCGCGCGTGCCCCGGCCGGGCAGGTCGACGGCGGCGAGCTCGAAGCCGGGCGGCAGGTGGCCGCGCCACGACGAGAACGTGCCCGCACTGCCGCCCGCCTGCGGCAGGCAGATCAGCCGTACGCGGGGCTCACCGGCGGCGACGCGGCCCACGACCGGGCTGGTGGACGGCACGGCGGCTGTGGTCGCCGGGGGAGCGGTTGGAGTCGCGGCCGGAGCGGCGGCAGGGGTCCGGGGAGCGGCCGAGGGCGTGGCAGGTGTCCGGGGAGCGGCCGGGGACGTGGCAGGTGTCTGGGGAGCGGCCGGGGGCGCCGGAGACGTGGCGAGGGCTGCGCCGGAAGGCATGCCCTGCCGGCCCGGCAGCCAGCCGATGGCGGTGAGCAGCGCGTCCAGCGGCCCGTCACCGGGACCGGAATCCGTACCGCTGCCGCTGCCTCTACCGCTGGTGGTCGTGCTCTCGGTGGCTGCCACGCCCGTGTCTCCTCCTCGTCCCTGTGCTGCCTGTCGCCGTTTCCGCCTGCCGCCGGTTCTGCCTGCCGCCGCCGGGCCTGGTCGCCGTTCCGCCGCGGGCCGTGCCCAGGTCAGGCGAGGTACGTCGTCAGCCGGGCGGTGAAGCGCTCGGCCAGCGAGCGGCAGAAGTCCCCGCTCGCCCGGTCCGGCTGGTAGCCGATCACCAGGCGGGCGCTGCCGTCCGCGGCGGGCCACACCTCGGTGTAGACCTCGCTGGCGACGCCCGGGTAGTCGGGGCGGAAGAAGTCGCTGCGCAGCCCGTCGAGGGGCAGGTCGCCCGGGTTGTTGTCCTGCAGCACGAACATCGTCTGGAACAGCGCGTTGCGCGACGCGGAGGCCGGGGCGCGCTTCATGTCGGCCACCTCGGAGACCGGCACGTCCTGCGCGGCGAAGGCGTCCAGGACGGCCCGCGCCGTACCCGTGACGGCCTCTTCGACGGGGGTCTGCGGGTCGGTCTCCGGGCGCAGGCACAGGATGTCGATGGCACAGCCGACCGTGTCGAACATGACCGTGTTGCCGCGCCGGTTGACGGGCGTGCCGACGCCGAAGCCCGAGCTGCCGGTCAGCTCGGCCATGGTCTGGCCGTACGCGCTCAGGTAGACCGCGAACGGGCTCACGCCGAGCCGGCGGGCCAGGGTCCGTACCCCGGTCACGGTGCCGTCGGGCAGCGGGGCCTCGACCATCCGGCAGGGGGTGCCGCGCGGGGCCTCGCCGCCTCCGGGGAAGTCGGCCTGTGTCACGTCCCGCACCGCCTCGCGCCAGTACGCGCGCTGCGCGTCGAGGTCGACGTGCGGCAGGTGCGCGTCGCGCGCGGCGGCGACCGCGGCGAGGGCGGGCGCCGGGGCCGGATCGGGCTCGGCGCCGGCCTTGAACGCGTTGTAGGCGCGCGCCAGGTCGCCGGCCATGAGCCCGGCCGAGCCGCCGTCGAAGGCGACGTGGTGGACGGCGAAGCCGAACAGCGTCAGGTGCTCCTGCCGCACGGCCACGAACACGGCGCGCCACACCTGGCCCGTCACCAGGTTGAACGGCCGGGCCAGCTCGCGGGCCAGGACCGCGCGGGCGTCCTTCTCGGTCTCCACGAGGAACTCGGCGAGCGGCGGCGCCGGCACGTCCACCGGCTTCGCGTACGGCACGTCCTTGAACTGGTACTCGGCGCTCAGGTAGCGGTGCTTGCCGTGGACGTGGGCGACGGCGGCCCGCAGAGCCGCGCGGTCCGGGCGCCCGGCGATGCGCCAGCTGCGCACGCAGTGCAGCGACAGGTCGCCCGGGTTGAAGACGTGCTTCATGAACATGAACGCCTGGGTCGCCGACAACGGCGCCTGCGCGTCGGGGGCGTGGAGGGCGGGAGCGGCCGGGGCGGCGTCCGCGTCCGCGGCCGGAGCGGTCGTCTCCAGCCAGGCGGCCAGGCTTTCGACCGTCGGCGTGCGGTACATCTGGGAGAGCGGGACGGGCCGTTCCAGGACGGTGCCGAGCCGCGCGCAGACGCGGCCGATCTCCAGCGACGTCGCGCCGAGCGCGGTCAGCGTGACGTCCGCGGGCACGTCCCCGACCGGCGTGCCGGTCACCTCGCTGACGCTCTCCGCGATGGTCCGCCGCAGCCGGGCACCGGCGCTGGCGTCGTGACGGGTACCGGCAGGCATGTTCGGACTCCCTCTGTGCTTCAAGTGGGCGCCTCGCCGGCGGCACGGGACCGGCCGCGGGGACGCAGGGGTGGCCGCCGCACGCGCCGGGTGCGGCGCCGCACCGCGCGGAGGATCCACGGCCAGGCCGGAATCATGTCAGCGGCCCCGGCGCGCGCTCCAGGCAAGCACCCGGCAACTGACGGGGAAACCGGACCCGCACCGGTCTGCCGGTTGATTGCCTGGCAGGCCCGGGAGGGGGAGGGAGAGCATCGACGGCGGGGCGGCGGGCCCGCCGCGCCGGTCGCCCGCAGACCGGCCGCCGACGGAAGAAGAACCGATGCCACACGCCGAGCCGCAGCCGACCGCCGTCCGGGAGCCCGCCGCTCCTGGGGAGCCCGAGCCCACGGCTTCCCAGGAGGAGGCTGCTTCCCCGGAAGGGGCCGCTTCCCGGGAAGCGGCCGCGCCGCCCTCGCTCTGGCGCAACCGCGACTACATGGCCTGGTGGACCGGGAACGGCCTCTCCGTCCTCGGCAACAGCGTCTCGTCGATCTCCTACCCGCTGCTGGTGCTCGCCACCACGGGCTCCGTCGCGCGGGCGGGCGTCATCACCGCCGCCACCATGCTCGGCTCCCTGCTGACGACGCTCCTGGGCGGCGCCCTCGCCGACCGCGTCTCGCGCCGCGCCATCCTCCTGTGCAGCCCGCTCGTCCAGGCGCTCGTGCTCGGCACGATCGCCCTGCTGGTGCGGTCCGGGGAGGTGTCCGTGCCGCTGCTGGCCGCCGCCGCGGCCGTCAGCGGCATGGCCTCGGGGCTGGCCATGGGAGCGATGACGCCCGCGCTGCGCCGGATCGTCCCCCGCGAACAGGTGGGCGCGGCCACCGCGCAGGGCCTGGGCCGCGACATGACGGCCCAGCTGGTGGGCTCGCCGCTGGGCGGCCTGCTGTTCTCCGTCTCCCGCTGGTTCCCGTTCGCGGCCGACGCGGTGTCATATCTCTTCGCGGCGCTGGGGGTCGCGCTGGTGAGGAAGCCGCTGGGGCCGGGCGGCGAAGCGGGGGAGGTGGGGGAGGCGGACAAGAGCAAGAAGAGCAAGGACGGCCTCTTCGCCGACATGGCCGCCGGCCTGCGCCTGGTGCGCAGTCACCCCTACCTGCGGTTCACCGTGGTGTGGGGAGCCCTGCTCAACGCCGTTGCGCAAGGCTTCTTCCTGCTCTTCGTCGCCCTGGTCAAACACCGCGGCGGCGGCCCCGCCACGGTCGGCCTGGTCAACTCGATGGCCCTGGCCGGCGGCGTCCTCGGCGCGATCGCGGGCCCGCTGGTCCTCAAGCGGATGCGGGCCCGCCGCGTCGTGATCGTGGCCCTGTGGGTGTTCGTCGAGTCCTTCGCGGTCGTCGCCTTCGTCCCCGAGCCCTGGCAGATCGGCTGCGTCCTGCTCGTCGCCATGACCACGATGGTGCCGCTGAACGTGGTCCTGGAGTCGTACGAGGTGCGCCTCGTGCCGGACGAGTACAGCGGCCGGGTCGCCGCGGTCACCCGCTTCGGCATGCAGGCCCTGCAGTGGACGGGCCCGCTGGCCGCGGGCTTCCTGGCCGACGCCTTCGACGTGCCCGGCGCGATCCTCGCCCTGATGGTGGTGATGGCGGGCCTCGCCGTCTCCCTCCACCTCAGCCGCCCCACCCTGGCCGTCCTCGACCGCCCGCTGGACGAGGTCGAGGAGATGGCCGTCCCCGGGGCCGAGCGCCGGTCACGTACCCGCTGACCGCCCGGCGCCGACCGCGGCGCCGAGGGCGGCGAAGGGGTGCGGCCGTGGCGGCCAAGGGGCGCGGTTACCGCGCCGGAGCCACCGGCACGGACGCCCGCACGTGGTGTAGGTGCACCACGACGTCGAACGCGCGGCCCAGTGCGAGCGGCGGCGCCGGCTGGTTGGGGTAGCGGCCGGGGATGACGAACGTGGGGCGCGCTGTGGTCAGCCAGCCGCCCACGACCGGGTCGCGGCCCGCCGCCCGCAGGTCGACGTAGAAGTCGCGGTGACGCACCTTGTCGAGCGTGTACTCGTTGCTGCCGGGCGCGGCCGGGCCGACGCTGTACGTGCCTTCCCCGCCCGTCGCCGTCCTGGCGCGGTAGTCGCCGCCGTAGAGGGAGGTGCCGACGGCGAGGTACTTGCGGCCGGCGAGCTCGCGCAGGTCCGCGCCCATCGTGACGGGGTAGGCCTCGGGCATCACGGTCTCGTAGGAGACGTGGCCGTCGTGGGCCGAGACGGCGATCCGCTCGCCGGTCTGCCGCTGCCACCACACGGCGGTCTCGGCCATGGTCCGGTCGCGCAGGCGGCTCGCGGCCTTCGCCTGGGCCGGGTCGCTCCAGTCGACTGTGTACTCGGCGGCCATGTGTGAGAGGACCAGCGCCTCCTGCAGCACCCAGGGATCCCGCTTTCCGGCCCCGGACAGCAGCTGGTGGGCGGCCGCCGCGTCCTTCGCCATCGTCTTCTTCTCGGCGAGAGGAAGGGCGTTGTACGCGGCCATGCGCGCGGCCACGCCGGTGGGCAGGGCGCGCAGCGCGGCGTAGCGGCGGCGGAGCTCGGGCAGGAGGGCGGGTTCGTTGCGCTCCGCCCAGGTGAGGATGCGGTCGTACTGCTCGGGGTCGGCGTCGGAGTAGTCCAGGCCCACGACCCGCAGCTGCCGGCCGCCGCCGCGGTTGTGCTCGCGCATCCAGCTGAACAGGTGCGCGAGCTCCTCGGTGTTGAGCAGGGAGTACCCGTCCTGGAACTCGTCCCGCATGATCTGCCGGACGTCGCCCTCGCCGGTGGCGAGGTACGTGTTGAGGCGGACGGCCGCCGACCAGCTGATCTCCATGGCGTACGCGGAGAAGCCCTCGTGCTCGGCCAGCTGCCGGAACAGCCGCTCCTTGACGGTGAAGACGTCCTTCGAACCGTGCGAGGCCTCGCCGAGGCCGACGATGTCCGCGCCCCGGGTCATCCGCCCGAACGCCCGCAAGTCGTCCATGGACCCGCCGGGCTCGGTGCTGCGCAGCGGGTGGGCGTACCGCTCCAGCCCGGCCACTACGGCGCGGTCGTCCGCGCTGGCGGCAGGGGCGGGCCGGGACCCGGCCGCCGGCGTGACTGCCGCCGCACCGCCGGCGGCCGGGCCGAGAAGGGCCGTCAGGGCGAGCGCCACGGTCATGGCCGGTACCAGGGAACGCCGTCGTGATATGTGTGCCATGCAGTCGTTATACAGGGTGCCGTGAATCCACTTGCCGGGGTGATCGCAACCGGGCTGGGATAGGTCTATGTTCATGAACAAGACCCGGACACAGACCCGGACTCGGCACCGGCGCACTCCGCGCCCCGTACGCCACGGCGTGGCCCTCGGCGCCCTGACCTTACTGGCGACGACCGCGCTCGCCCCCGCGACTCAGGCGGCCCCTGCCCCGACGCCTTCCGTCCCGGCGCCTTCCGTCGCGTGGCAGCCCTGTGCCGAGGCCCCCGCCGGATACCCCGTCCAGTGCGGCACGATGCGCGTACCGCTCGACTGGAAGAAGCCGGCCGGAGAGCAGACCGACGTCAAGGTCGCCCGCGTGCCGGCCCGGGACCAGGAACACCGCGTCGGCGCGCTGTTCTTCAACCCCGGCGGCCCCGGCGGTCAGGGAGCCTCCATGCTCGCCTACGGCTACGCCGACACGCTCTTCAAGGGACCGCTGCGGGACCGGTTCGACATCGTCAGCCTCGACCCGCGCGGAACCGGAGGCAGCCGGCCGCTCGACTGCGGGCCCGTGCTCGACCCCGGCCAGGTCGTCCTGCCCAAGAGCGCCCGCGAGTACGAGGAGATGAAGCGGAACAGCCGGGCCAGGGGCGATCGGTGCCTGGCCCGCCACGGCGACTTCGTCCGGCGCGTCGACACCGCCTCGGTCGCCCGCGACATGGACGCCTTCCGCGCCGCGCTCGGCGAGCAGCGCCTCACCTACCTCGGCGTGTCCTACGGCACCTACCTCGGCGCGACCTACGCCCAGCTGTTCCCGCACCGGATCCGGGCCATGGTGCTGGACGGCCCGCTCGACCACGCCTCGGGCTCCAGTCGCTTCATGCTGGAGGAAGCCGCCGTCATGGAGGGCGAGTTCGACCGCTTCTCCGCATGGTGCGCCGCGACCGCTTCGTGCGCCCTGCACGGCGAGGACGCCGGGAAGGTCTACGACCGGGTGGTCGCCCGGGCCGACCGCACCCCGATCCCCGCGCCCGGCGCGAAGGGACAGCCCGCCGTCAACGGCGACTGGATCCGCATGGCCCTGCCGAACCAGCTCGTGCGCGTCCGCCTGCTGGAGGACACCCTGGGCTTCGACGCGTGGGCGAAGCTGGCCGAGCGGCTGGCCGCCGCGGACCGGAAGAACGACGCCACGGGCCTCGTCGAAGGCGGAAGCTACGTCGGCGACCAGGAGATCGCCTACACCGCCGTCTCCTGCCTGGACCTCCCGCCGCAGTTCACCGGCTACGCCGACGCGGCGGCCCGTCTCGCGCAGGCCCGCAAGGTCGCTCCGCGCACGGGCGCCGCCGTGGAGGGCTGGGTCATCTCCGCCAGCTGCGCGGACTGGCCCGTCGAGCCGACCAGCCCGTGGCAGCCGACGACCGTGCGTGGCGCGCCCCCCGTTCTGATCGCCGCCAACACCCACGACCCGTCCACGCCCCTGGCCGGCGGCCGCCGCCTCCAGCGGGAGATCGACGGCAGCCGGCTGCTGGTCACCGACGTGAACGGCCACGTCTCCTACTACAACTCCGCCTGCGCGAGGGAGCGCGAGACCGCATACCTGATCAGCACCAAGATCCCGGAGCAGCTCACCTGTCCGGCCCCGGGGACGGCGGCCGCCGCTGGTGGGAGAGAATGAGCGGATGTACGACCACTGCTGTGAAGAGATGACGCGCCAGGTTGACTGGCACTGCGACACCCATGCCGACCCGTACGCCTGCCCCGATGCGCTCGTCAACTTCAGCGCGAAGTTCCGGGAGTACGGCCTGATCATCCACGACGGCGGTACGGCGTGCAGCGGCATCGACTTCTGCCCGTGGTGCGGCCGGCGCCTTCCCGAGTCGCAGCGGGACCGGTGGTTCGAGGAGATGGAGGCCCGCGGCATCGACCCGTGGGAGGACGAGGTTCCCGCGGAGTTCGAGGACGGCAGCTGGCTGGCGTCCTCCTCCTGAAACGCGGGGCGCATGGGGCCCTCTCAGGGCCCCATGCACAGGAACTGCGCCGGCGGCTGGGACGCCCAGGCGAGATGGATCCCTCGCACGCACATGTCGTACGTCTATGCTGAACATGACGCGAATGCGGGGCAGTTGGGGGCGGGGGATGGACGAGCGAAGCGCGCTGGGCGAGTTGTGCGGCCTGCTGCCGGACCTGCGGAACCGCTGGAGCGGGGCCCGGCTCGCACTCCTGGAGGAGGGCATCGACGGGCTGCGCACCGGGACGGTCTCCGCCGTCGAGGTGTGCGCACGGGTCGGGATCCCGCTCCCGCCCGTCACCCGCGGCACCCTGCCGGGCGCGCCTTCGCCCAATGCCTACAGCCCGCTGCCCGGCCTGGAGCCGCCCCGCATCCCTGTCAGCACGTACACGTGCCCCCGGCGGCAGTGCGGCCGCCGCGAAGGACGCGACGCGGACGGCAGGATCCCCGCCTGCGTGCTCTTCGAGGAACCGCTGCGGCTGCGCCCCGGCGCCACGGGCGACGGTGGCTGACGGGTGAGGGGCCGGCCGGCAGGGCGGGCGAGGGGCGGGCCGTGGGCGGCTTCCTGACCCACCTGGCCGACAAGCTGGCCGAGAAGTGGCTCAGCCTGCTGGTCCTGCCGGGCCTGCTCTTCCTCGCGGCGGCGTCCTGCGCCCGCCTGCTGCACCACGGCGCCCCGTTCGACCACCGGCCCCTGACCGCGGCCCTGCGGCACGTGGGGCCGCGGCTGCACGAGCCGGCGTCCGCCGTCCTCGCGCTGGCGGGCGTGCTGCTGGCCGCGGCCGCGGCGGGCCTGGCCGCGCGCTGCCTCGCCGCGCTCGTGCAACGGGTATGGGCCGGGCCCTGGCCGGCCTGGGCCGCCCCGGCGGCCCGGGTGATCACCCGCAGCCGCCGCAGCCGCGCCGCACGATCGCCCGAGCCCCCGGCCGTCACCCGCTACCTGCCCGACCGCCCCACCTGGATCGCCGACCGCCTGCGGCTCGTCGACGACCGGGTGCACGCCGAGTACGGGCTGCGCATCGCGCTGCTGTGGCCACGCCTGTGGCTGGCCCTCCCGCCCGAGCAGCGCGCCCCCGTGGACGCGGCGCGCACCGCGTTCGCCGAGGCGGCCGCCCTCACCGCGTGGGGCCTGCTCTACCTGCCCCTCGGGCTCGCCTGGTGGCCGGCGGGCCTGGCCGGCCTGGTGGCCGCGGCGGCGGGGGTCCGGCAGGGGCGGGCCGGCGCCGCGGCCTTCGCCGACCTGGCCGAGGCGGCCGTGGACGTCAACCAGCAGCTGATCGCGAGCCTGTTCGGCCTGACGCTGCGCGACGGGCGCATCACTCCGGACGACGGAGCCCGCGTCAACGATCGCCTCAACAAAGGCGCGTGACGGACCGTACGGCCGTGAGGTTCAGTCGCCGAGGGCGAGCCGGACCCCGAAGGCGGCGATGACGGTGCCGGTGACCCGGTCCAGGACCCGGCGCGCCGAGGGCTTCCGGAGGGTGGTGCGGAGCGCCCGCGCGAAGGCGATCAGAACGGCCGCCCAGAGCGAGGCGAACACGATGTGCACGCCGGCCAGCAGGGTGCCGGTCGCCACGTGCGGGGCGCCGGCCGGGATGAACTGAGGCAGGACGGCCACATAGAAGGCGCCCATCTTGGGGTTGAGCAGGTTGGTCACGACGCCGCGCCGCCAGCCGGCGCGGAAGCCGCCGCCGGCGTCCGAGGCGTCTTCCGTGTCGTCCGCGTCTTCCGCGTCTTCCGCAGCAGCGGACTCCGCCGCGCTGCCGCTCCGGCGCAGGGCCGGTATGAGCATCCGGCCTCCCATCCACACCAGGTAGGCGGCGCCCACCCAGCGGAGGATTGTGTAGGCGAGGTGGGAGGCGGTCAGCAGGGCGGTGATGCCCAGCGAGCTGAGCACGCCCCAGACGAGCGTGCCGGTCTGGATCCCGAGCACCACGCCCCAGGCGCGACTGCGGTGGCCGAGGGCGGCGGTGCGCAGGATGAGGGCGGTGTCGAGACCGGGCGTGAGCGTGAGGAGCCCCACGATCAGGGCGAAGGACCCCAGGGCGGAGAGTGTGATCATGGGCTGCCACTGTACCGCCGGAACCGCGAACTCCCTATTTTCTGCCCGTAATCGGGCAGGAATCCAAGATATCGTCGATCAAATGACAGAACTGATAGGAACGATCGAGGCCATCTGGTGCTATCCGATCAAATCGACGGGCGGTGAACGGCTACAGCACGCGCACGTCGGTACGCGAGGCATCGCGGGCGACCGCCTGTTCGCGGTGCGGGACGCCGAAGGCAGGCTCGGCTCGGGAAAGAACACCCGCCGCTTCCGCCGCATGCCTGGCCTGCTGCACCTGCGCTCCTGCTACCCGGACGGCCCCGAGGGTCGGCCCGAACTCCTGGACCCGCACGGCGCCGCCGTACCCGACCCGGACGCCTACCTCCGCCGCTACCTCGGCCGGGACGACGTCGGACTGGCCCGCGAGGAGACCGTCTCCCACTTCGACCAGCTCCCCCTCAGCGTCCTCACCACCGCCACCCTCGACTGGGTGCGCGCGGCCGTTCCCGGCGTCCCGGCCGACGAACGCCGCTTCCGCCCGAACCTCGTGGTCCGGACCCCACCGGGCACCCGCCCGTTCACCGAGGACGACTGGCTCGGGCACACGGCCCGGATCGGGGACACCCTGCGCGTGCAGTTCATGCGCTCCAGCGAACGCTGCGCGATGACCAACGAGGCCCAGCAGGACCTCCCGCACTCACCGCTGATCCTGCGAGCCATAGCCCGAGCCCACGACACCCGCCTGGACGCCCTGGCCACGGTGGCGACACCGGGCCCGGTGAACACCGGTGACGTCATCCGCCTGACGTGATTCCACCCGGCACGCCCCCACTCGGCGCCCGGCGGGGGCGTCCGGCCCGGCAAGCTTGGGGCGCCGGGAACGCGTACGCGAGCCGTCGGACGCGGAGGAACGCCACCAGGTCAGCAGTCATGGTTGACGCCTCGGCCGACCGCCCTTGCGCGCGACGTTCAGCCAGTTCCTTCTCCGCGGCCTCCAGGCCGGCGAGGTCTCGGTCGTCGCCATGTTCACGTACGCGGCTGCGCATGTGGTCAAGGAGGTCGCCTGTGCGCTCAGTGCCGAGCCGCTCGCAGATGCGTCCGTAGGCGTTCCAGAGCAGGTCAGGGACACGGATGGGCTGGGCGTCGTATGCCTGGGCGCGGTGGCCTCGGGTGCGTCCGCCACGGCCACCGCTCCTGGTACGGCCGCCACGCCACCAAGGCCTGCCGCACCGCACACCTCGGCGCCGACGCCATCAAGGTCTGGACCCGGCACCGCACTACAGGACAAGTGGATCCACGCCCACGTGTACGCCCCCACCGACCCCGCCCTGTACGCCGCGCTCCAGACCTGCACGGCCACCCGCCACCTCGCAGCCGCGACGTTGGCAAGGTCATGGTCACCGTCGCCTGCGACGACGGAAGGCATCCTCGGCCAGCAGGTCGACGGCCAGGCGGCCGGCGTCGTAGTAAGCCGTCACAGCCGGGCGCGGCTGGTGCGCCGACGAAGGCGAACTCCGAACTCACCACCGGGCTGTCATAGCCGCCACGAGTAATGAAAGGGCTCAAACGCGAGCTGGTCAGGGTCGGTTTGAGGGTGGTCTCAGGGTGGACCCGGAGGCACCGCCATCGCGGCAACACCTAGCGTGAGCGTGATGTTTCGTGAACACCCCGAGGAAAAGGCGCGAGAGTGTTTCTGAGCAAGAGTGGGCGGACGCCGTCTCCCTCCGGCGCAGCGGTGGGCGGCCGTGCGGTCGTCAGCTTGTCCGCCGCGTACAGGAAATACGGAAGCGGTGAGAATCAGGTAACTGCGCTCGCCGGAGTCGATCTGTCTTTCTTCTCGGGCACGTTCACGGCCATCATGGGCCCGTCCGGGTCCGGCAAGTCGACATTGCTGCAGTGCGCCGCCGGACTGGACCGGGTGGACAGCGGTCAGGTGCTTCTGGCCGGCACCGACCCGGCCCGGATGTCCGAGACGGCACTGACGGTGCTTCGCCGCGAGAAGATCGGTTTCGTCTTCCAGCAGTTCAACCTGCTGCCGTCACTGACTGCCCGTCAGAACGTGGAGCTGCCTCTGCGTCTCGCCGGACGGTCACCGCGCCGTGACGACGTGGACCAGGTACTCAAGGACGTGGGCATCCGGGATCGCGCCGGGCACCTGCCGAGTGAACTGTCCGGCGGCCAGCAGCAGCGCGTGGCCATCGCCCGCGCGCTGGTCACCCGCCCCGAGGTGCTCTTCGCCGACGAACCGACCGGCGCGCTCGACTCCAAGACTTCCCGCGACGTGCTCTCCCTGATGCGGCGGATCGTCGCCGAGCGCGGCCAGACCATCATCATGGTCACCCACGACCCGGTCGCCGCCTCCTATGCCGGGCGAGCGGTCTTCCTGGCCGACGGCCGGATCGTGGACGAGATCGACCGTCCCACCGCCGAAGGCGTCGCCGCTCGCATGGCGCGCCTCGAGGTGACGCCGTGCTGAGCATCGCCATGGCCACCGTCCGCACCCGGTGGGTCAGCTTCCTGGGCGCGTTCGTCGCGCTCGCTCTCGGCACCGCCATGATCGCGATGATGGCCCTCACCCTCTTCGCCACCACGGGGACTCCGCACTCCGGGCCGCAGCGCTTCAGCCGGGCGGACAGCGTGGTGGTGCCCGCCGATCCTCGCGGTGATCCCGTGCGCCGGCCCGCAGCCGTCCCCGCCCGCACGGTCGCGCGCATCGCCACCGACGCCGAGGTGACTGCCGACCGCACCTTCGATGTGACGCACGACGGTTCGGCGGGCGTGGGCCACGGCTGGTCCGTCGCCCGGTTCGCGCCGTACCGCCTCGCTGCGGGCCACGCCCCGACGGCCCGGGACCAGGTCGTCATCGGCGGCGGATCCCGGTCCCGGCTCGGCCGCACCGTGCAGATCAGCACCCCGGCCGGTGTCGGCGCCTATCAGGTCGTCGGTGTCACCGATCAGGTCTGGTTCGAGGACGCGGTGTTCTTCACGGACGCCGAGGCGGCCCGGATCTCGCCGCCCGTCAACGCCCTGGTGGTCACCGGGAACGCGGACGTCGAAGACATCAGGAAGGCCGCCGGCCACGGCATGCTCGTCCTCGACGGGAACGACCGCGTGAAAGCCGACCCCGACCCGTCCGGCGGCGCGAACGCGCTGGCCGGCGCCAGCTCCATGGCGGGTACCACGATGGCCATCGCCACGTCGGTGGCGGCCTTCATCGTCATCGCCACCTTCGCCTTCGTCGTGGACCAGCGCCGCCGCGAACTGGCCCTGCTCCGCCTGGTGGGCGGCACACCCCGGCAGGTACGCCGCATGGTGCTGACCGAGTCCGCCCTGGTGGGTGCCGCCGCGGCCGCCGTGGGCTGTGTCCTGGGCACGGTCGCCTCGGGCGCCCTGAACACCTGGATGATCGACCACGGGGTCGCCCCGCGATGGTTCGAGATCGGGGTCAATCCCTTCGCGCTCCTCCTCGCCTTCCTCCTGGGCGTCGCCTCAGCCCTGGCCGGAGCGGCCACCGTCGCCCTGCGCGCCTCCAGGGTGCGCCCGGTCGAGGCGCTGCGCGACGCCGCCGCGAACCGCCGTTCCATGACCGCGCCGCGCTGGCTGCTCGGTCTCGGCATGCTGGCCGGCGCGGTCATCACGGGCTACGCGCTCCGGGACACCCCGGAGATCGCGGTCAACCCGCGCAAGTACGGCGCGGTCCCCCTCCTGTTCACAGGCGCCTTCGCACTGCTGTCCCCGGTCGTCGTCTGGCCGATCGCCCGCCTGCTGACCTGGCCGCTGACCCGCTTCGGCGCCGGCCCCCTCCTGGTGCGCCAGAACATGCTCAACGCCCGCCGCCGCACCGTCTCCACCGTCGTTCCCGTCGTGGTCGCCGTGGGCCTGGTGGCCACCATGCTGTGCGTCCAGGTCGCGGGCGACCGGGCCAGGGTCGATCAGGCCCGCCGGCAGACCCGGGCCGATTTCGTCGTCACCCCCCAGCAGGGCTCGGCCCTGAACGACCAGACCGTCCAGGCCCTGCGTGCCGTGCCCGGCACCACGGTGACGACGGTGGCCCCCATGCGGATCTACGTGAGCACCCTGAAGGGCGAGGTCGTCGACACCCTCACCGGCCAGGCCGTTCCCTCCCGCGCCCTGGGCAGCGTCTTCACCCCTAAGGTGATCGAGGGATCCCTGAAGAACCTGGGCGACGACTTCCTCGTCATCGACGAGAGGACCGCCAAGAGCGACAACCTCACCCTCGGACAGCACGTCTACACCTGGCTGCCGGACGGCTCCCGCCGCCCGGCGAGGATCGGCGCCATCATCCAGACCGGCCTCGACGGGGACGCCACCTTCCTGTCCGCCGCCCGGGCACCCGCCGGCACGGACGTGAAGCATGCCTGGGTGACGCTCCGCCCCGGTGCCGACATCAAGGACGTACGGCAGCGACTGGCCGCCGCCCTCGCCCACCAGCCGGTCGAAACCGGCCCGGCGGAGGCCTACTTCGCCCGCGTGAAGGACGCCCACGCGCAGAAGACAGCCACGGCAGCGACGGTCATCCTCGGCATCTCGGTGGGCTACTCACTGATCTCGGTCGCCAACACCCTCATCATGGCGGCGGCCGGCCGACGCCGCGAACTCGCCGCTCTCCATCTCGCCGGTGGCACCCGCGCCCAGACGCTGCGCATGGTGGGCGCGGAGGCGGTACTGGCAGCGGCGATCGGAACGGTCCTGGCGCTCGGCGCCGGCGCTGCCGTGATCGCCACGCAGAGACTGTCACTGGAGCGCATCGTCACGTCCCCCCGACTGACCGTCCCCTGGCCGGATATCTGGCACACCGCGGCACTGTGCATGGTCGTCGCGACGGTTGCGGCGGTCCTGTCGACCTGGCGCACGACACAGGGACGAGCCATCGACGTCATGGGCATGCGGGAATAACCCCCGCCTCCCGCACACAAGGGCGTGTCGGCGGGCTGGCTGCAGGGGCCGATGGACGCGGCGGCGCGGGAGGCCGTCATCCCGTCCATGGGGACCATGGCCCTGGTCCGCAACCTGCGCAACTTCGACCAGGCCGGCGTCAGTGACGAGGTCGCCGGGCAGGCGGCCGCGCGGATCGCCGACCCCGAAGAGGTCGCCCGCTCCGGGCAGTTCCCCTTCCGCCCGACGAGGCGTTCCGCATGGTGCCGCTGCTGGAGCGCGGCCGCGACGCCCGCCGGCCCTGGGAGGACTGAACCGCTTTGCGGGGCGCGGCGCCGTAGCGGACGGACATCCGGGTCCCCCGGTCACCCGGGGGACCCGGGGCGCCTAGGACGATATCGACCACTTCAGCGGCGCCGGCGCCGACGCCGGGCTGCCGGTGTACTTCGTGGTGTACGCGGGCGCCTTGCCGTAGTCGTCGCCGCTGCTGCCCAGGTACCAGCCGTTCCCCTCGTTCTTGACGAGCTTGGTGGAGGCGTCGTAGGACCACTTGAGCTGCGGGGGAGCGGAGGCCGGGTCGCCCGTGTACTTGGTGGTGTACGCGGGGGCCTTGTCGGACGAGGAGTCGCCGCCGCTGCCCAGGTACCAGCCGTTCGCCTCGTTCTTGATGAGCTTGGTCGAGGCGTCGTAGGACCACTTCAGGTTGCCGGGCGCCGACGCCGGCTCGCCCGTGTACTTCGTCGTGTACGAGGGCGCCTTCGCGGAGGAGGTGTCACCGCCGCTGTCGAGGTACCACCCGGCCCCCTCGTTCTTGATCGGCGCCGGTGCCGGGGAGTCGGCCCGGGCCGTGCCGGGGGCCAGGGCGGCCAGTGTTGCGGCGGCCACGAGGATCGCGGACCGCCGGGCGAGCGGGAGCGGGTGCACTGGCATGGTCGTCCTGCCGTTTCTGCGCGTGGTGCCGGGGAGGCGAACCGTTCGCCCCTGAGAACCGCGCTGTTCGCACATGAGCATGGGCCCGGCGGCCGTTGCGCCCCCACCGGAACCGTTCCCCACCACCGGTTCGTGCATGGGCATACGGGTCCGCCGCGTGCGCGGCCGCGGCGCCGCGCGTCCGGGGGCGCCGGGCGTGCGGCCGGTGCCGGTGCGGGCCGGAAGCGGGGCGTCGGTGCGGAAGCGGGGCGTCGGTGTTTCCTGAGCGCACGTCAGCCGGATGTGGACAATGGGTTCGATGCTGTTCGGACGCGAGAAGGGACGTATGCCCGGTGACTTCGATCGCAGCGGACTCGGCCGGAGGCTCCATGAACCGGCGGAACGGCTCTGAACGGCCGTACGACCTCGTGCTCTTCGGCGCCACGGGGTTCGTCGGGCAGCTCACCGCCGAATACCTGCTGGAGAACGCCCCCGAGGGGCTCCGGTGGGCCCTCGCCGGGCGCAGCCGCGCGAAGCTGGAGCGGCTCCGCGAGCGGCTGGCCGCGCTCGACCCCGTACGGGCCGCTGAGCCGGATCTCGTGACGGCAGATGCGGCCGATCCAGACGCCATGCGCGAGCTGGCCGGGTCCGCGCACGTCGTCGCCTCGACCGTCGGCCCGTACATCCGCCACGGCCGGGAGCTGGTGGCGGCCTGCGCGGAAGCCGGCACCGACTACACCGACCTCACCGGCGAGCCGGAGTTCGTGGACCTCACGTACGTGCGCCACGATGCCGAGGCACGCAGGACCGGCGCGCGGATCGTGCACGCCTGCGGCTTCGACTCCGTCCCGCACGACCTCCTCGCGTACTTCACCGTCCAGCAGCTGCCGGAAGGGGTGCCGCTGACGGTCGACGGCTTCGTCCGGGCGTCGGGGCTCATCTCCGGCGGGACGCTGGCCACGTCGATGCTGATCGCCGCGCGGCAGCGGCAGGCGAAGGCCGCGGCGGAGGAACGGAGCCGGTACGAGCCGCAGCCGGCCGGGCGCCGGGTCCGGGCCCCGCTGGGCGCGCCGCGGTTCAGCAAGGAGACGGGCACGTGGGCGCTGCCGATGCCCACGCTCGACCCCCAGGTCGTGCGCCGCTCGGCCGCGGCCCTGGAACGCTACGGCCCCGACTTCCGCTACCGGCACTACGCGTCCGTGAAGACGCTGCCCATGGCCCTGGCCGGGCCGGTGGGCCTGGCCGCGCTGGCGGCCGCCGCGCAGGTCGCTCCCGTCCGCTCCTGGATCTCCCGCCGCTGGGAGCCGGGCCGGGGGCCGAGCGAGGAGCAGCGGGCCCGCGCCTGGTTCCAGGTGCGGGCCGTCGGGGAAGGCGGCGGACGGCGCGTGTTCACCGAGGTCACGGGCGGCGACCCGGGCTACGGCGAGACGGCGAAGATCCTCGCGGAGGCGTCGCTGTGCCTCGCCCTGGACGACCTGCCGAAGACCTCGGGGCAGGTCACGACGGCCACGGCGATGGGGGACGCGCTGATCGGGCGGCTGGAGGCGGCGGGCATCCGGTTCCGCGTCCGGCACAGCCGCTGACGCGTCGCCGACTGACGCGTCGCCGTAGCCTCAGAGGCGCGTGCTCAGCACTGTGGGCGCCTGCCGTGGTTCGCGGCCTTGCGGCGGGCGCGGGCCTTCTTCTTGCGGCGTCGCTTGGAGGACATGCGGGTCTCCTCTCGTGGACCTCCGCCTAATCTATCCCGCTATGGCGTGACCTGCCCGTTCTGTTCCCATTGATCCCGCTGCCCCGCCGCCTCCAGCAGGCGTTCCACCTCCGCCACGATGATGCCGGGTTCCGCCGTCGGCACCATGTGATCCGCGTGCCGCGCGAGCACGTGCCGCCCGCGGGGCGACTGCCCGGCCCGGTGGGCGTGCGCCGCGTTGATGGACGCGCGGGCCTGTGCGTTCATCCCCGGGGTGGGCAGGGTCGCGGAGATGACGGTGACGGGGATGTCACCGAGGACCGGCGGGTCGTCGCGCAGGGCGCGCAGGTCCGCCGCGATGCCGGCCTGCTCGGCGCCCATCGTGCGCATCGTCGCGACGGTGAACGCCTCCGCACGCATGTCGGCGGCCGCGTCGGGCGGCAGGGCGGCCGTCACCTTGCGGAAGAGGAGGCCGAGCAGCCCCAGGCGCGCCAGCAGCAGGGCGGCCCCGTACCGGACCTTCTCCAGGCGGCGAATGGAGTTGTCGAAGAGCAGGTCGCAGGCCTCGTCCGTGGGGTCGACCAGCACCAGGCCGGCGATCCGCCCGGGCCGGGCCGCCGCGGCGAGCCGTATGACCGGGCCGCCCCAGCTGTGCCCGACCAGCACGTACGGGCCCGGCCCGAGGCGGTCGAGCAGGTCACCCAAGTCGTCGGCGAGCCGGGCGAGACGGCGTTGCCCCGACGGGTCGGGGGCGCTGCGGCCGAGGCCGCTGCGGTCGTAGACCACCGCTCGCGCCGAGCCCGCCACGGCTTGCTGGACGAGCGCCCAGTACGAGCGGACCGACGCCAGGCCGCCTTCGAACACCACCGTCACGGGGGCGTCCACCTCCGTGACGGGGGCGTCCACGGCCGTCGCGGAGGCGTCGCCGCCGACCGGTCCGGCGAGCTCCATGAAGTGCAACTCCCGGCCGTCACGGGTCCGTGCGATACCGGGTGTGCCCTGGCTGTGCTGCTGCAGTCGCTGCATCGTGACCGTCCTCGACGAAGGGGGACTTAGGTTAACCTAAGTTGCGGGTGGGGCGGCTCTGATGGCGACTTTTCCCCGATAAAGCCATTCCGGGCTGCGGATTCTGCGGAACTGTGGAGTCCGCGGGGCCCGCGGGCGGAGCCTGGTGCCGTGCCTGGGCCCGAAGTCACGGTCATCATCGCCGCGTTCGACGCCATGCCGTACGTGACCCGCAGCGTCGGCTCCGTCCTCCGCCAGTCCCTCGGGGCGGACCGGATCGAGCTCATAGCCGTCGACGACGGTTCCACGGACGGTACGGCGGCCGAGCTGGACCGCCTGGCGGAGCGGGCGCCGCTGATGCACGTGATCCACCAACCCAACTCCGGCGGCCCGGCGGGCCCGCGCAACCTCGGGCTGGACCGGGCGACCGGGCGCTACGTCTTCTTCCTCGACGCGGACGACCATCTCGGCCCCGAGGCCCTGGAGCGCATGGTCGCGGCGGCGGACGAGAACGGCTCCGACGTCGTCCTCGGGCGGATCGTGGGGGAGGGTGGCCGCCGCGCGCCCGGGTCGATGTTCCGCCGGAACCAGCCCCGGACGGACGTCTTCTCCTCCCGGGTCTACTGGACGCTCAACCCGATGAAGCTGTTCCGCCGCGAGCTGATCGACCGGCTCGGGCTCCGCTTCGACACCGGCCTGTCGATCGGCGAGGACCAGCCGTTCGTCGCCACCGCCTACCTGGAGGCCGCCGCGATCTCCGTCGTCGCCGACCACGACTGCGTCCACTGGGTCGCCCGCGAGGACGGCAACAACATCACCGCGGAGGAGCACGCCGCGCGGACGCGCGTCGACCTCTTCCGGAAGATGACCGGGCTCGTCGCCGCACGCGTCCCCGCCGGCCCCGGCCGCGACACGCTGATGCACCGGCACTACGCGATCGAACTGCGCGACGCCGTCCTCCAGCTGAGCCGCGAACCGCAGCGCGAGACCCAGGACAAACTGCTCTACGAGCTGGCCGACTTGGTCGCCCTGCACTGGACCGACGGCCTGGCCGCCCGCCTGCCCGCCGTGGTCCGCCTGCGCTGCCACCTCATCCGCCACCGGCTCCTCGACGAACTCCTCACCCTCGTCCACTGGGAGCTCGACCGGGGCGCCGCGACGTACGGCATCACCACCCTCGCCGCCAAGGTCGCCACGGGCCCGGAGCTCCGGATCGAGGCGGGCCGGGCTTACGCCCTCTACCCGTACTTCCGCGATCCCGCGCTCAACATCCCCGAGGACTGCTACGACATCACCGCCGAACTGCCCGTCCGCCACCGCGTCGACTCCGCCGGCATCAGCGCCACGGGCCTGCGCCTCACGGGTCACGCCCGCATCCACCGCATCTCCACGCGGGACGTCACCACCGAACTCGTCCTCCGCAAGCGCGGGACGGACGCGGAGCGCCGTCTCCCCGTCCATCACACCCCGACGCCGGGCCTGGGCGCCGACGAGGACGGCGGCCTGTACACCTACGACCTGGCCGGGTACGACGTGACGGTCGACCTCGCGTCCCTGACGCCCGGCCTCTGGGACCTCTCACTCGCCGTCGGCGCCCAGGGCATCGTGAAGGAAGTCCGCCTCGGCAGCAGCCGCGCGGACTCCGTGACCACGGCGACGACCATGCTCGTCACGGACACGGGCACGGCGGTCGCCCTCTACACCACCAAGCCTTACGGCAACCTCACCCTGGACGTGGGCGAGACCCGCCACCGCGTACGGCCGCACCTGCGTGTCACCGGCGCGGAGTGGTCCGCCGACGCCCCGGCCACCCTCGTCGTGAAGGGCCGCTGCGGCCTGGCGAGCCGGCCTCAGGGCGCCCTGACCGTACGAGCCGCGGGGCCGCACGGCGAGGAGGAGCGCATCCGGGTCGAACCCGCGCCCTCCGACGGGACTTTCACCGTACGGATCCCCTGCACGATCCCCGGCGAACGGGAACTGACGCTCAGCCTCGCCGTGGCGGACAAGGAGTGGTCCGTACCCGTACCGCCCCAGCCGTCCCTGAAGCCCGCCCGCTGGCGGCGATTCGGCCTCCCTTGGTATGCGAAGCCGCTCCCGGGACGCGACGCCCTGACCCTGCGCGTCGGCCGCGTGGAACTGCTGAAGGCGGTGCGCAGGCGGCTGGCGAAGCGTTGAGCCCCTCCGTGTGCCGTTAGTGTGACGGCGATGAGTGAAACGAGTGGACGGCAGGGGCAGGAGACAATGGGCGGGCGCGAGGCGACGACCGTGGTACCCGGTGGAACGGTCAAAGGTCCGGTGTACCGCCCGCCAGTGCCTGTGTCCGGCGCACGGAAGGCCCTCGGGTCCCTGCTGTGGGCCGTCGGGCTCACCGCCCTGCTGTTGTTCGGCGCCGGGCTCGCCCAGTGGGTGCTGTTGCTCGGTGTGGTCGTCATGATGGCGGGGGTCGCGGTCACCGCCTGTCTGATCGGGGGCGTCTGGCACCGCGCCGGGGCCGCGACGCTCGCCTCGGTCGGCGGCTTCGCGCTGATGCTCTTCGCGGGCCCCGCGATGTACGAGGTCTACATGAAGACCGTGGGCGAGCCGGTCCCGGCCGTGGTGACCGAGGTGACCGACCGGCACGCCCGGAAGGGCGCCAGCATGTTCTGCACCGTCGAGGAGACCGGCGGCGGCCACGAGAAGCACTCGGTGTCCGAGCAGCAGAACTGCTTCGGACAGGCCCGGGAAGGCGACCGCGTCGAGATCCGCAAGGACCCGCTCGGCCTGCTCGAACCCCGGCTGCCCGACGGCCCCGACCAGCAGGACAGCACCCGCATCGCGGTCTACGCCTCCGCGGGCCTCGGCCTGCTGACCGCCGCCACCATCTTCTACGGGGGACAGCGCCGCCGGGCCGGTTAGGGCCTGTCCGGCGGATCATGTTCGGGCAGGGCTCGGTAGGTGGCTGCATGTCTTCTGCACTTGTTGTTGGTTACGACCCGCAAGCGATACCTGGCGTCGACGGAGAGGCTCCTCGTGCGGCGCTCGACGCGGAGCTGGCCCGGTTCGGTGAACACGGCATCGACGCGGCCATGACTCTGATCGTGTTCGACGAATCGGCAGAGTCCACCCTCGTCGCATCGTTGACCAAGCAGCCGTGGGATGTCGTGGTCGTCGGCGGCGGGATCCGCAAGGCCGAGCCACTGCTTCCGCTCTTCGAACAGATCGTGAACCTGATCCGGCGCCATGCGCCCCAGGCCGCGATAGCGTTCAACACCAGTGGCGGGGACAGTGTCGAGGCGGCACAGCGGTGGCTCTGAATCCCGGCCGCCCGACCACGTCCTGAGCCACAGCCGGATCGTGGCAACGGTAACGGTAACGGTGCCGTGGAAGACGTAGACGCGCTTGTCGAACCTCGTGGCCACGGCCCGGAAGCTTTTGGTACGCCTTGTCACCGCTGAGATGGTCCGGTCGGGTGCGGGGACGCCCGCCGCCGTCCTCGCGGATCACCACGAGGCTCCGGGCCGGCTAACCCTCGCGGGTCACCACGAGGCTGACGTTGTGACCGCCGAAGCCGAAGGAGTTCACCAGCCCCGCCGACCAGTCGCCGGCCCGGCTCTCGCCGTGGACGACATCCAGGTCGATGCCCGCGCCGGGCGTCTCGAAGTTGCGGGTCGCGGGCAGCACGCCGTCCCGGAGCGTGAGCAGGGCGGCGATCGCGGCCACCGCGCCCGACGCGCCCAGCATGTGACCGGTCATCGACTTCGTGGCCGTGACCGCCACGTGCCCGCCGAGCGCGCTCGCGATCGCCTGCGCCTCGGCCAGGTCCCCGGACTCCGTGGACGTGGCGTGCGCGTGCACGTTGTCGATGTCCCGCGGCCCGAGGCCCGCGTCGCGCAGCGCCGTCCGGACGGCGTGCACCTGGCCCTCCGCGTCCGAAGCGGTGATGTGGTGCGCGCTGGAGGACACGGCGGCCCCGGCCAGCTTCCCGTATGCCCGGGCCGAGCGGGCCCGCGCGAACCCGGCGCGCTCCAGGACCACCACGCCCGACCCCTCGGCCATGACGAAGCCGCTGCGGGCGGCGTCGAACGGCCGGGAGACCGCCGCCGGGTCGCCGTCGTCCGTGGACAGGGCCTTCATCTGCGCGAACGCGGCGACGCAGAACGGGTGCAGGGACGCCTCGACGCCTCCCGCGACCACCACGTCGGCGCGCCCGGCCCGGATCAGGTCGAGGCCCATGGCGATCGCCTCCGCCCCGGAAGCGCACGCGCTCACCGGCGTCCGCGCGCCGCCCCGCGCACCCAGCTCCATGCTGACCCAGGCGGCCGGGCCGTTCGGCATCAGCATGGGCACGGCGTACGGGGAGAGCCGGCGCGGGCCCGACCGCTCGTAGACGTCGTCCTGCCCGAGGGTGGTGAGGATGCCGCCGGTCCCCGTGCCGATGACGACGGCCAGCCGCTCGGGCTCCACCTCCGGCTCCCCGGCGTCCCGCCACGCCTCACGCGCACCGATCATCGCGAGCTGCTCGCACCGGTCCCACTTACGGGCCTCCACGCGCTCCAGCAGCGACAGCGGATCCACGGCGGCCGCACCGGCCACCCTCACCGGCAGGTCCGCCGGCCACTCCTCGCCGAGCCGCGTCACGCCGGACTCGCCGGCGACCATCCCCTTCCACGACTGCGCCATGTCCGCGCCCAGCGGGGTGATCCCGCCGACGCCCGTCACGAGCACCTCGGTGTTGCTGCTCATCCTCGCCCCTCCATGCACAAGTAGGAAGTCAACAAGCCGCCGCCGTATGCGCGCAGCTTGATCCGTACGGCATGAACACGAGACTGCCAGCATGTTGCGGGTGAACCTGCTCGATCCGGTCCACCGAATCGAAGGCGGGAATCTGTATGGTCAAGACAATGACGGGAGAAGAGGGGGCGGAGACACATGCAGGCGATCGCGCACGCGCTGTCCATCGCCGGGTCCATGACCTGGGAGATCACCTGGGCCCTGATCCTGGGATTCGCGCTGTCCGCCGTGGTCCAAGCGGTGGTGCGGAAGGCGACCGTCGTCGCCCTTCTCGGCGACGCCCGGCCCCGTACGCTGGCGCGCGCCGCGGGGCTGGGCGCGGCCTCCTCGTCCTGCTCCTACGCGGCCGTGGCACTGGCCCGCACCTTGTTCCGCAAAGGGGCGCACTTCACGGCGGCGATGGCTTTCGAGATCGCCTCCACCAACCTGGTGGTCGAGCTCGGGGTGATCCTGGCGCTGCTCATGGGATGGCAGTTCACGCTCGCGGAGTTCACGGGCGGACCGCTCATGATCATCGCTTTGGCGCTGCTCTTCCGGCTGTTCCTGCGGCCCGCCCTGCTGGACGAGGCCCGCGCGCAGGCCGCGCGCGGGGTCGCCGGCTCCATGGAGGGGCACGCGGCCATGGACATGTCCGTACGGCGCGAGGGGACGTTCGCCCGGCGGCTGTTCTCCGGCGAGGGCTTCACGGCCACGGCGCACGTCTTCGTCATGGAGTGGGCCGCGATCCTGCGCGACCTCGTGGCCGGCCTGCTGATCGCCGGTGCCATCGCCGCCTGGGTCCCGGAGTCGTTCTGGCAGGCGTTCTTCCTCACCGACGACCCCGGGCTCGCGAAGTGGTGGGGACCGCTCGTCGGCCCCCTGGTGGCGATCGCCTCGTTCGTGTGCTCCATCGGGAACGTGCCGCTCGCCGTCGTCCTGTGGAAGGGCGGCATCAGCTTCGGCGGCGTGGTCGCGTTCATCTTCGCCGACCTGCTGATCCTGCCGATCCTCAACATCTACCGGAAGTACTACGGCGCGCGGACGGCGCTCTTCCTGCTGGTCACCTTCTACGTGGCCATGGTCGCCGCCGGGTACGCCGTCGAGTTCGTCTTCGGCGGCCTGGGGCTCGTTCCCGGCCGCGGGCACGCCACGATCCCCGAGGAGGGCGTGAGCTGGAACTACACGACGTGGCTCAACCTCGCCTTCCTCGGCCTGGCCGCCGCGCTGCTCGTGCGCTTCCTCCGCACGGGAGGGAGGAACATGCTGCGGGCGATGGGCGGCGGCCCGCACTGAACACCGGACGGTCAGACGGTCAGACGTCAGGGGAGCTTCGTGGTCCTCTTGGCGAGTTCGTAGGCCGGGAGCATCTCCTTGTGCTCGCCGGATTCGAGCCCGCCGAGGTGTACGACGGTCACGCCTTTCGGCGTCGTCACGGCGAAGGCCTGTTCCGGCTGCGGCTCGTCGAAAAGAGGGCTCTTCCGCTCGTAGGCGACCTCCGCGGCGGGCAGGTCACCGGCCTTCGTGTCGCTGAACTCCTTGCTCGTGACGTTCTTCTCCTCGGCCACGAACGTCTCCAGCGCCTGACGCGGCGACATGTCCGTCCGCTCGGACGTCCACACGCGGATGTAGCCGATCATGCCCGCGGGCTTCGCGTCGATCTCGCACGCGCCCTTGAACGACGGGTGGCCCAGCCACTTGCTGAGGAACACCGCGCCCTCGGCGTCGACCCCCTTGGGCTGCCACGCCTTCGCCACCTCGAACGACACCGGGAACTCGCAGACGGCTCCGGCGCCCCCGACCCGGCCGCCGTCCTTCCACTCGGCCTTCTTCCCCTGCTTGCCGGCCGCGCCGCCCGAACCGGCCTTGTCCTTCGGCTTCTCGCTCTCGTTCGCCGCCTTGGCGGAGGCGGGGGCCGGGCTCTGCTCGGCGGGGCCGCCGCTCTTCCCGGCACCGGACGAGCAGCCGGTGAGCATGCCGATCGAAACGACGGCGGCCACCGCGCCCGACGTGAGCTTGTGCATGAAGTTTTCCTCGCTAATCGAACTAACGAGGCAAAACCTAGCTCTACGGGTGCTGACCGCTCAAACCGATATCGGTCCCGGGCCGTTGCCGGGCGGCCGCGTTCACGCCTGCGCCGCGGCGACGAGACACATGACCAGGGCGAGGACCGCCAGCGCCAGCGCCGGAACGGCGAGGGCCTTGGCGGTCAGGGTGAGGGTGCGGGTGGTGCGCACCGGTGCGGCCGGGCGGAGGGTCCGCCGGGTCATGGAGACGAGGATCAGCGCCAGTACTGAGGTGATCAGACAGATGACGAGCGGCGTCATCATCCCGCTTTTGTGGATCTCGTCATTGAGGGTCCACGTCAGGTGCAACCGGTCGTTCCTCGCCTGGTTCGCCAGTGCACGGGCCGCCCCGACGGCAGTGAGGACCAGGGTGATCAGCGAGGTGACGGCCAGGCCGAGTGCGGCGGCCGCCAGGGCGGAGGCGCGCTTGGCGGTGGAGGGCGCCGGATGGTGCGCTGGCGCCGGAGGGTGCGCGGGCCGGGCGGGAGCGGGCGGTGAGGTCCGTGCGGCCGGCACCGGAGGGGGCTTCGGCGCCGCGTGCGGTCTGGTCGGCGGGCTTGCCGGCGGCGGGCGGAGCCTCGCGGGCGGCGGGCTCGCCGGCCGTGTCGCGCCGTGCGGGGGCGGCGCCTTCGGGACTTCCGGCGGCACGGGCGGGCTGTCCGGGGGCGCCGGCGGCCTGTCCGGGGGCGCGGGCGTCGGCAGCACCTCGGCCTCCACGTGGACCACGGCCTCTCCGGCGGCGCCCTTCAGCACGATGTCGCCGCTGCGGCGCCCCGGCCGGGAGGTGTCGACGCTGACGTCGAGCCCGTCGGAGGACTCCGTGGCCCGCAGCCAGTCGTCCTCGACGTGCACCGCGCAACTGCGGGCCAGGGGCGGCCCGAGGAGCCGTACGGGCCGGTGCGGCGAGGGCGCGTGCTCGGGCACCGGACCGAAGTCGAGCCGGGCCGGTCGCGGGGTGACGCGGACCTCGTCCAGCGCGCGGGCGGCCTCGTCCGCGACGGCCCGGATGTCCCTGCGCGCCATCTCGTCCAGGGCCTCACGGGCCCCGGCCGCGACGGCCGGGTCGGGGTTGTCCATGCGGGCCCGGAGTTCGGCGATGGCGCCGCGGCGGGAGTAGAGGTCGGGGCTGTGCATCGCGGCGCGCACGTCGTCCGGCACGGGCGAGGGGGCGATCCGCCGCCGGCGGCTGCGGGCCAGGTACAGGTCTCCCTGCATGTCAACGCTACGGCTCGGTGTCTGGTGGGGGTTCTCCTGCCGGACGCGGTCGAAGACGTAGTCGTACAACTCGTCGAGGGAGATCCTGCCGTCCTGGTCCAGGTCGGCCTCGCCGGTGGCGAGGCCGGAGACGAGGGCGCTGGTGAAGACCGAGGGCCGCGGGCCGGAGGTCCTGGTGAGCTCGGTGCCCTCGAAGGCGTACTCCATGGAGCTGGAGGCGGTGATGACGGCCCAGCCGCGGCCGCCGCCGGGCCTGTCGCCGGCGAACGAGTCGAGGACGTTGACGTCGCCGGAGGCGCGGGCGGCCGCGCCCTGGGGGAAGGCGCCGCCGTAGCAGCAGTCGAGGAAGAGGGCGACGGAGCGCGCGCGGGTGCTGGACATGCAGCGCCGCACGAAGTCGGCCGGGACGGCGGTGGAGGCCAGCCGGCGGGGACGGGTGTTGCCGGCCGCGAAGTAGAGCTCGCCGGACTCGCTCTTGAGTCCGTGACAGGAGAAGTGGACGACGAGCGTGTCGCCCGGGCGGCGGTCGGAGAAGAAGTCGTCCAGCCGCGTGGCGATGGTGTGCGAGGGCTCGTTCCGTACGACCTGGACGTCGAACCCGCCGATCTGCGGGTCGCCCAGGACCGCGGCGAGAGCCTCGGCGTCCTGCGCCGGGGACGTCAGCTGCCGGAGGCCTTCGTCCTGGTAGGTGTCGTTGGCGATGATCAGGGCGTGCCGGGACGCGGGCGGGTACGGGGACGCCCGGGCGGGCGAGGTCATGGCGGTGCCCCGCCGCCGGCGGCGCTGCCGGCACCGGCACCGGCGTCGGCATCCGCGCTGGCATCCGCACCGGCATCAGCACCGGACCCGGCGGCGGAGTGGCGGCGCACGAAGAGGTCGAACGCCTCGGTGACCTGTTCCGGGGTCGCCTCGGAGAGCTCCAGCACGTCGTCGTCCATCGCGAGCCGCATCGACGGGCGGGAGTCCCGGCAGCGGCCCCACCACTCGTGGACGGCGCCGATGACCTGCCGCAGCGCGTTGGCGGAGCTTCCGAGGCTCACGAGCAGGGCGCCGACCTGGGCGGGGTCCACCGCCCGCGCGCCCGGCGGCACCTCTTCGGCGGCGGGGAGGGCCGTGACGTCGTCCACGTCGAGCTGGAGGAGTTCCCGGCGGAGGTAGCCGGTCAGCTTGTCGACGTCCTCGGCTTCCGCGCCCTCTTCGGAGAGGAGGATCTGCAGTCGGTTTTCCACCGTTTCCGCCCCTTCGTCCTCGCCTTCATTTCCAGTCTGTGATCCCTCCTGCCACGGCGCAACCAGCTGCCCCGGCCGCGGACCGGCGCGTCGCTCACTCGCGGATCGCGCGCGCCGCTCACTCGCTGATCCGCGGGCCCAGCTCCTTCGCCAGGGCGAGGGTCAGCGCGCGGAAGATCTGGACCTCGGGGTTGCGGTCCGCGGCACGGACCGCCAGGTAGCTGCTCTCGCGGGGAGCGTCCAGGACGGGGACGAAGACCGCGCCGGGCCAGGCGTAGTAGCGGGCGAAGGACTTCAGGCCCGAGCCGGCCGCGCGTCCGGAGACCACCCCGGTGAGCACTTCCTGCGGCGTCAGCGCGTAGTGCGTGCTGCGGCGCCGGGCCGCGCGGTCGAAGTACAGGTAGTCGGTGAAGGAGCGCGGCGTGTGGCCCGGTACCCGGAAGAAGGGCAGGTCGGTGATGTCGTCGAGCCGGGCGCCGGTGTCGCGGGCGTCCGCGAGCGCGTGCGACTCCGGTACGGCCACGATGCGCTGCTCGGTGGTGAGGACGTCGGCGATGACGCGCTCGTCCGCGGGCGTGGGGCGGACGAACGCGACGTCGACGCGGTCCTCGACGAGCGCCGAGACGTGTTCCGTGAAGTCGAGCTGCCGCAGCTCGACGGCGATGTGCGGGCGGGCCCTGCGGTAGGCGTTGACCGAGGCGGGGGTCAGCTCCGCCGAGCCGTGGCCCATGATGCCGACGCGCAGCGGCCGGTCGGCGGCGAACGGCGCCCGGTCCGCCGCCTCGGCCACGTCGTCCAGCGCGGCGTTGGCGGCCGCGAGCAGGGTGCGGGCGTGGCGGGCCAGCCGTTCGCCGGCGGGAGTGGGCGACACGGGGTTGCGGTGCAGCAGGCGGGTGCCGAGGTCGGACTCCAGCCGCCGGACGTGCTGGGTGACGGCGGGCGGGGAGAGGAAGAGCCGCGCGGCGGCCCGTCCGAAGTGCCCTTCCTCGACCACCGCCAGGAAGGACGACAGCAGGCGGAGATCCATGACGGCCACGATAGACACGACCACCGGCCGACTCGTACGCACGTTCACAAGTCGTGAACGGGGGCGGCGGGGCCCCGGGCGGGGCCCGTAGGACTGGATGGCGTGAGTACTTCTGTGACAAAGAACGCGGCAATGGAGCAGCGCACTTCCGCCTCCCGCACTTCCGCTTCCCGCCCGTCCGGCCCCGACGCGAGCCTGGCGGCCGGGACCCGCCCTTGGCTGCGCACCGGCTGGATGATGACCGCCTCCGGCTGGAGCGCGAACCAGTTCTCCGCCCTGCTCGGCGCCTACCGCTCCGAACTCGGCCTGTCCGAGTCCACGGTCACCGGCCTGTTCGCGGTGTACGTCGTGGGCCTCGTGCCGGGCCTGCTGCTCGGCGGGCCGCTGGCCGACCGGCGCGGGCGCCGCCCGGTGGCGCTGACCGCCCTGGCCGTCAACCTGCTCTCGTCCTGTCTGCTGATGGCGGGCTCGGCCGCCACGGGCTGGCTCCTGCCCGGCCGCTTCCTGACCGGCGTCAGCGCGGGCGCACTCCTGGCCGCCGGCAGCGCCTGGGTCAAGGAATTGTCCTGCCCGCCGCACGCACCCGACGCAGCGGCGGGGACGGCCGCCCGGCGGGCCGGGCTGTTCGTCTCGGCGGGCTTCGCCTCGGGCGGGCTCGTGGCCGCGCTGATCGCCCAGTGGCTGCCGCACCCGATGGCGACCGCCTACCTTCCGCACGTGGTCCTGGCCGCGGTCGCCTGGGCGGTCGCGCACGGAGCGCCGGAGACGGGCCGCCGGGCGGCCCGGACGCGGCCCGGTCCGGAGCCCGGCGCCCCC
>NZ_PXWG01000043.1 GCF_003011965.1 Streptosporangium nondiastaticum | reverse complement strand
TGGGCCGCGGATCGCGGCCCACCCGGCGTAGTGCGTTCAGTACGCGAATCAGTACGTGAGTCAGTACGTGGATCGGTACGTGAATCAGTGCGGTCAGGCCGTCGGCGTCACCGGCGGCAGGGCGTTGTGCACCTCGGACAGGGCGGTGTTGAAGCGCGTGAGCAGCGAGCAGAACGCGTCCCGCTCGTCCTCGCTCCAGCCGTCCGTCACCAGCGCCATCAGCGCGCGCCGCGAGGCCCGCACCTCCTCCAGGCGCGCCTTGCCGCGCGGGGAGAGCTGGAGGACCACGGCACGGCCGTCCTCGGGGTGCGAGGTGCGCTTGACCAGGCCGGTGTCGACCAGCGGCGCCACCTGGCGGGTGACGGTCGAGGAGTCGATGCCCATGCCGGCGGCGAGCGCCTTGACGCCCATCGGGCCTTCCTGGTCGAGGCGGTTGAGCAGCAGATAAGCGGCGCGGTCCATCGAGTTGCGGACCTGTCCCACGCCGCCGAGCCGCGTCTGTTCGGCGCGGCGTGCGAAGACGGCAACCTGGTGCTGGAGCGCGTCGAGGACACCTGGGGCGATGTCGGTCGTCATGTCCGAAGGGGTGGGCATGGCCTGGGGCTCACTTCGTGCGTCGGGCAGGGAAGATTGGGGGACAGAGTACGCGGCCCGGAGGGCCCCTGGGCCGGTGGCGGACAATCCGCTGGAGCGGTGCCTGACAATCCGCTCGGTATGCATGGATATGCACTGCGATGTGCACCGAAATCGGCCGGGCGATATGCGCCGGCCACGACGGTCGTTACGTAAGGTCGTTACGTAAACGAGCCGCAAGCGAGCCGAAACCGAGCCCCGGCCCCACCGCGGGCCCGCTCCCCCGAGGCCGTGCGCGGGCCGCCCGCCCGGCTGCCACACTGGCCTCATGGCCGTACGCGCGGCGGACCGGCCCGTCCTGCCCGCCGTCCCCGCTGTCACCCTCGACGACGTCCTGCGCGCCCGGAAGGTCCTCGCGGGCGTCACCCGCGTCACGGCCCTGGAGGGCAGCCGGCACCTCTCCCGCCTGATCGGCGCCCCCGTCCACCTCAAGTGCGAGAACCTCCAGCGGACCGGTTCCTTCAAGGTCCGCGGCGCGTACACCCGCATCGCCGGGCTGTCGCGGGGGGAGCGCGCGGCGGGGGTCGTGGCCGCCAGCGCGGGCAACCATGCGCAGGGCGTGGCCCTGGCGGCTGCGCTCCTGGGCGTGCGCGCCACGGTGTTCATGCCGGTGAGCGCGCCCCTGCCGAAGGTCGCCGCGACCCGCGCGTACGGCGCCGAGGTGCGCCTGCGGGGGCAGGTTCTGGACGAGGCGCTGAGCGCCGCCCGGGAGTGCGCCCGCGCGACGGGCGCGGTCTTCGTCCACCCCTTCGACCACCCGGACGTCGTCGCCGGTCAGGGCACCGTCGGCCTGGAAATCCTGCAGCAGTGCCCCGAAGTGCGCACGATCGTGGTGGCCGTGGGAGGCGGCGGCCTCGCGGCCGGCATCGCGACGGCGGTCAAGGCGCTGCGGCCGGACGTCCGGATCGTGGGCGTACAGGCGGCGGGCGCGGCCGCGTACCCGCCGTCGCTGGCCGCGGGTCACCCCGTGGCGGTCGCGGAGCCGGTCACGATGGCCGACGGCATCCGGGTGGGCCGCCCCGGGGACGTGCCCTTCGGCATCGTCCGGGAGCTGGTCGACGGGGTGCGCACGGTCTCCGAGGACGCTCTCGCCGGGGCGCTGCTGCTCTGCCTGGAGCGGGCCAAGATGGTCGTGGAGCCGGCCGGCGCGGGCCCGGTGGCGGCGCTGCTGGCCGATCCCGACTCGTTCGAGGGACCCCTCGTCGCCGTGTTGTCGGGCGGCAACGTCGACCCGCTGCTGCTGCAGCGCGTCCTGCGGCACGGGATGGCGGCGGCCGGCCGCTACCTGAGCCTGCGGCTGCGGCTGACCGACCGACCGGGAGCCCTCGCGGCGCTCCTGGAAGTGCTCTCCGCTGCCGACGCCAACGTGCTGGACGTCGGGCACGTCCGCACCGACCCGAGGCTCGGCCTGGCCGAGGCGGAGGTGGAGCTGCACCTGGAGACGAAGGGGCCCGCGCACTGCGACGAGGTGACCGCGGCGCTGCGGGAGGCGGGATACCGGGAGGTGGGACAGCAGGAAGCGGGATACGGGGTGGCCGGATGAGGGGTGGGTAGCCGGATGAGGGCCCGGCGCGCTTACGGGGAAGGGCAGTTGCCCTGCACAAAAGGCAGTTGTCCTGCACAAGCGGGGAACCGCATTCACACGGCGAAATCACACCACCGAACGTAAAATCAGGTAATACGTCACCCAGCGGGGAGAACTTCCATGCCAGGCGCCATTTACGCCGAAGGCCTGGTGAAGACCTTCGGCGACGTCAGAGCTCTGGACGGCGTCGATCTCGACGTACCGGAAGGAACCGTTCTAGGACTGCTCGGCCCCAACGGCGCCGGCAAGACCACGGCGGTACGCGTCCTCACCACGCTCATCAAACCCGACAGCGGTTCCGCCTCCGTGGCGGGCATCGACGTCCTCAGAAAGCCCGACGAGGTCCGGCGCTCCATCGGCCTCTCGGGGCAGTTCGCCGCCGTCGACGAATACCTGACGGGGCGTGAGAACCTGCGGATGGTCGGCCAGCTCTACCAGATGTCCGCCCGCGACGCGAAGGCCCGGGCCGGCGAGCTGCTGGAGCGCTTCGACCTCGCCGACGCCGCCGATCGCATCGCCAAGACCTACTCCGGCGGCATGCGCCGCCGCCTCGACCTCGCCGCCGCCCTCGTCGTCAGCCCGCCCGTGATGTTCATGGACGAGCCCACGACCGGCCTCGACCCGCGCAACCGGCAGGCCCTGTGGGAGGTCATCCAGGAGCTGGTGGCCGGCGGCACCACCCTCCTGCTCACCACGCAGTACCTGGAGGAGGCCGACCACCTCGCGCACGACATCTGCGTGGTCGACCACGGCCGGGTCATCGCCCGCGGCACCTCCGACCAGCTCAAGGCCCGTACGGGCGGCGAGCGCGTCGAGGTCGTCGTGCGCAGCCCCGAGCACATCGCCCCCGCCGACGCGGTCCTGCGCGGCTTCGGCAAGGGCACGTCCTCGGTCGAGAAGCACACCCGCAGGGTGACCGTGCCGGTCTCCGGCGGCGCGAAGCTGCTCGCCGAGGTCATCCGGGAGCTCGACGGCCGCGGCATCGAGATCGACGACATCGCCCTGCGCCGCCCGACCCTCGACGACGTCTTCATCTCGCTCACCGGGCACGCCGCGGAGTCGGACGCCGGCGAGACGGCAGGTACCGCAGGGACGGCAGGAACAGCAGGTACTACAGGCACGACAGGGGCAGCAGGTACTACAGACACGACGGGGCCGGCCGAGGCCGAGGAGCCCGGCGCGCAGCAGGAGGTCTCCTCATGAGCGTCATCGGAAGCCCCGCCTCCAGAGCCGCCGCCCTCCGTGTCCACGGCGGCATCGGCCGCTCCGTGCGCGACTCCCTCGTCGTCGCCAAGCGCAACCTGATCCGGATGATCCGCATACCCGAGGTGGTCATCTTCGGCCTCATCCAGCCGATCATGTTCGTGGTGCTGTTCAGCTACGTCTTCGGCGGCTCGATCGCCGTCGGCGGCAACACGGACCCGAACGCGTACCGCCAGTTCCTCATGGCGGGCATCTTCGCCCAGACGGTCACCTTCGCCACGGCCGGCGCGGGCGCCGGCATCGCCGACGACATGCACAAGGGACTCATCGACCGCTTCCGGTCCCTGCCCATGGCCCGCGGCGCCGTCCTCACCGGCCGCACGCTCGCCGACCTCGTCCAGACCGCGCTCACGCTCGTCGTCCTGGCGATCGTGGCGGTCATCGTCGGCTGGCGGATCCACGAAGGCGTCCTCAAGGCGCTGGGCGGCTTCGCGCTGCTGCTCCTGCTCGGCTACGCCTTCTCCTGGATCGGCGCGCTGATCGGGCTGTCCGTACGGACCCCGGAGGCGGCCACCTCGGGCGGGCTGATCTGGCTCTTCCCGCTCACCTTCATCTCCAACGCCTTCGTGCCCGCCGACAACATGCCCACCGTGCTGCGCACCATCGCCGAGTGGAACCCCTTCAGCGCGACCGTGCAGGCGGCGCGGCAGCTCTTCGGCAACCTGCCGGAGGGCTATCCCGTGCCGGCGGCGTGGCCGATGCAGCACCCGGTGTGGGCGTCGCTGATCTGGTCGGTGCTGATCATCGTGCTGTTCCGGACGCTGGCGGTGCGGAAGTTCCGGTCGGCGACGGCCTGAGGGGCGTTCACCACCCGGAAGACACCGTGCCCCGCACTCCCGGACAGCACCGTGCCCCGCACTCCCGGGAAGGGAGTGCGGGGCACGGTCACGCCCGTGGGGCTCAGCCGGTGTACGGCTTGGCCTCCAGGATGCGGACCATGGCCTTCTTGCCGTTCGGCAGCTCGTACTCGGCGTCCTCGCCGATCTTCTTGCCGTTGACGCCGGAGCCCAGCGGGGACTGCGGCGAGTACGTCTCGATGTCCGAGCTGGCGTACTCGCGGGAGGCGAGGAGGAAGTCCAGGGTGTCGTCCACGTCGCCGTCGAAGGCGATGGTCACGACCATGCCGGGCGCGACGACGCCGGTGGCCGCCGGGGCCTCGCCGACCTTCGCGTTCTCCAGCAGCTGGGTGAGCTGGCGCACGCGGAGCTCCTGCTTGCCCTGCTCCTCCTTGGCCGCGTGGTACCCGCCGTTCTCTCGCAGGTCACCCTCCTCGCGGGCGGCCGCGATCTTGGCCGCGATCTCGGTGCGAGCGGGACCAGACAGGTACTCCAGCTCGGCCTTGAGCTGGTCGTACGCCTCCTGAGTCAGCCAGGTGACGTTGTCGCTGGTCTGGGTCACAGGTGCTCCTCGTCGGTACTGGGGAATGCTTGGGGATACATCGCGATAACAAATGAACGCCCTACTCAGAAGGGTGCACCTTCAAAGCGGGGCGAAACCACGAGCCTAACAATTGGGTCCGGAGAGGGGGAAGAAGTAAACGGGAGAAATCACGCAAGAATCGCGTCAATGCAGGTCAGGCGGGTGGCTGCATGCCGTATCGGATCAGCTGCGGCGCGTGGCGCCCGCGTCGGCGGAACCGCCGCTTCAGCGCACTCGTGCGGTCCGGGCCGCCCGAGCCGCCCCCGTTGTACGCGTCAGCGCCCCGACGTCGCCCGGCAGCCCTCGAGCTCCGTGGCCGCCGCGTGCTGCGTCGTCCGCATGACGACGTACTCGGTGAAGTGCTCCTCGCGGCGGTCCAGCGTGACGTCCTTGCGGCCGACCTCCGAGCCGTCGGCGCCGAGCGAGCGCAGCGTGCACACGCCGGTCTGGTCCTTGCCCTTGCGGATCTCCACGACGGCCTGCACGGTGTCGTCCGACACCGGCTTCGAGCGGAGGAGCTGGCCGGTCACGTCCGACTTGGTGATGTAGTGCACCCCGGACCAGGCGATCACGCCGAGCAGCCCGGCGCCCAGCACCGCGCCGACGATCTTGAGCTTGCGGTCCGCGCGTGCGTCCGCCGAGCGGCCGTAGCGACCGTCGGGCAGCCCCTCGCGTGCCGCAGCCATGATCTTTCCTCCGGTTCGGTGCCGCTCGGGAGAACAGGAATGAAACGCCCTCCCGCTTCGGTCACTATAGGAGGCGCCCCGACACACCGATAAGACGGGCCATGACCAGTGACTGAGGATCGAGCCTTGACTGAGCAGCTGCGACTGATGGCCGTGCATGCCCACCCCGACGACGAGTCGAGCAAGGGCGCGGCCACGATGGCCAAGTACGTGTCCGAGGGGGTGGACGTGCTGGTGGCCACCTGCACGGGCGGCGAGCGCGGCTCCATCCTCAACCCCAAGCTCCAGGGCGATCCCTACATCGAGGAGCACATCCACGAGGTCCGCGCCAAGGAGATGGCCGAGGCGCGCGACATCCTGGGCGTCAAGCAGGAGTGGCTGGGCTTCGTCGACTCCGGCCTGCCGGAGGGCGACCCGCTGCCGCCGCTGCCGGAAGGCTGCTTCGCCCTGCAGGACGTCGATGAGGCGGCCGGCCGGCTGGTGAAGCTGATCCGCGAGTTCCGTCCGCACGTGGTCACCACGTACGACGAGAACGGCGGCTACCCGCACCCCGACCACATCATGACGCACAAGATCTCGATGGTGGCCTTCGAGGCGGCCGGCGACGCGTCCCGCTACCCCGAGGCGGGCGAGCCGTGGCAGCCGCTGAAGCTCTACTACAACCAGGGCTTCAACCGGCCGCGCACCCAGGCGCTGCACGACGCGCTGCTGGAGCGCGGCATGGAGTCCCCGTACGGGGAGTGGCTGGAGCGCTGGCACACGATGGGCCGCGAGCGCACCCTGACCACGTACGTGCCCTGCGGCGACTTCTTCGAGATCCGCGACAAGGCGCTGATCGCGCACGCCACGCAGATCGACCCGGACGGCGGCTGGTTCCGCGTGCCGCTGGACCTCCAGCGGGAGGTCTGGCCGACGGAGGAATACGAACTGGCGAAGTCTCTCGTCGGCACGTCCCTCCCCGAGGACGACCTCTTCGCGGGCATCCGCAACAATTGACCCCATGATGAGCTCCCTCGCCGCCACGCAGCTGGTGCCGCTCGCCGAAGAACTCGACAAGAACAAGGTCACCCCCGGTGTCCTCGGCTTCATCGTCTTCGCCGTCATCGGCGTGGCGGTGTGGTTCCTGATGAAGAGCATGAACCGGCACATGAAGCGGGTCGACTTCGTCGAGGAACCGGACGCCTCCGGAGCGGTGCCGGCGGACAAGGCCGGCCCCACGGCCTGACGGCTCATGCGGCCCGGCACCGCCGGAAGCCGCCGTCGGACTTCCCGCCGTTGCGGCGGAAGGAACATCGCCGCAGCGGCGATCAGCCACGTCGGCGGGGTCCGGCGGTGCCGGACCTGCCCGCACCGCAGGGCTGCGCCCTCGCGGCCGGAGGCCCGCCGTGACGGCAAGTCGCCCGGCAGCTGACGGCGGCACCGCACGGCCGCCGGCCCGCGCCGGGCCGGCCAGGCCTCCCCGCGGACACGGCCCCACGGCCACCCGCCCGGGAGGGTGCCCCGTGCGCAAGGATGGGCCCATGCCCAACCGCCTGGCGCACGAGACGTCCCCCTACCTCCTCCAGCACGCCGAGAACCCGGTCGACTGGTGGCCGTGGTCGGCCGAGGCCTTCGCCGAGGCCCGGCGCCGGAACGTGCCGGTGCTGCTGAGCGTCGGCTACTCCAGCTGCCACTGGTGCCACGTGATGGCGCACGAGTCCTTCGAGGACGAGGCCACTGCCGAGCTCCTCAACGAGCACTTCGTCGCCGTCAAGGTCGACCGCGAGGAGCGGCCCGACGTCGACGCCGTGTACATGGAGGCCGTCCAGGCCGCGACCGGCCAGGGCGGCTGGCCCATGACGGTGTTCCTCACGCCCGACGCCGAGCCGTTCTACTTCGGCACGTACTTCCCGCCCGCGCCCCGGCACGGCATGCCGGGCTTCCCGCAGGTCCTGGAGGGCGTGCGGGCCGCGTGGCGGGACCGCCGCGACGAGGTCGGGCAGGTCGCGGGCCGCATCGTGCGCGACCTCTCCGAGCGCACGCTCGCCCTCGGCGTCCCGGCGGAGAAGGACGCGCCCGCGCGGCCGCCCGCCGCCGAGGACCTGGGCGCGGCCCTGCTGGGGCTGACCCGCGAGTTCGACGCGGTGCGCGGCGGCTTCGGCGGGGCCCCGAAGTTCCCGCCGTCCATGACGCTGGAGTTCCTCCTGCGCCACCACGCCCGCACGGGCTCCGAGGGCGCCCTGGAGATGGCGCAGGCGACCTGCGAGGCGATGGCCCGCGGCGGCATCTACGACCAGCTGGGCGGCGGCTTCGCGCGCTACTCCGTCGACGCGGAGTGGGTGGTGCCGCACTTCGAGAAGATGCTCTACGACAACGCCCTGCTCTGCCGCGCCTACGCGCACCTGTGGCGGGCCACGGGCTCCGAGCTCGCCCGCCGCGTCGCGCTGGAGACGGCGGACTTCATGGTCCGCGAGCTGCGCACCGAGCAGGGCGGCTTCGCGTCCGCGCTGGACGCAGACAGTGACGACGGCAGCGGCCGGCACGTGGAGGGCGCCTACTACGTGTGGACGCCCCAGCAGCTGCGCGACGTGCTCGGCGAGGAGGACGCGCTGCTCGCGGCGGCCCACTTCGGCGTCACCGAGGAGGGCACGTTCGAGCACGGCAGCTCCGTCCTCCAGCTCCCCGACTCCGAGCGGCTCCTGGACGCCGGCAAGCTCGACTCGGTGCGCCGCAGGCTCCTCGCGGCGCGCGAGCAGCGGCCCCGGCCCGGCCGCGACGACAAGGTGGTGGCCGCCTGGAACGGGCTGGCGATCGCCGCGCTGGCCGAGACGGGCGCCTTCTTCGACCGGCCGGACCTCGTCCAGGCCGCCACCGACGCCGCCGACCTGCTCGTCCGTACGCACATGGACTGGCACGCGCGGCTCTTCCGCACCTCCCTCGACGGCACGGCCGGCGCGCACGCGGGCGTCCTGGAGGACTACGCGGACGTCGCCGAGGGCTTCCTCGCGCTCGGCGCCGTCACCGGCGAGGGCGTGTGGGTGGACTTCTCGGGCCTCCTCCTGGACACGGTCCTCGCCCGCTTCACCGGCCCGGACGGTGCCCTCTTCGACACCGCCGACGACGCCGAGGCCCTCATCCGGCGCCCGCAGGATCCGACGGACAACGCCACGCCGTCGGGCTGGACCGCCGCGTGCGGCGCGCTGCTGACGTACGCCGCGTACACCGGCAGCACCGTGCACCGCGAGGCCGCCGAGCGGGCGCTCGGCGTGGTCCGGGCGCTGGGCCCGCGGGCGCCGCGCTTCATCAGCTGGGGGCTGGCGGTGGCGGAGGCGCTGCTCGACGGGCCGCGCGAGGTCGCGGTCGTCGGCCCGCCCGACGACCCGGCCACGGCCGCCCTCCACCGCACGGCCCTGCTGTCCACGGCGCCCGGCCTCGCCGTCGCCGTCGGCCCGCCGGCGCCGGCGGGCGACCCCACCGCCGTGGAGGTGCCGCTGCTGGCGAACCGGCCCCTGGCGGACGGACGCCCGGTCGCGTACGTCTGCCGCGGCTTCGTCTGCGACGCCCCGGCGACGGACCCGGAAACGCTCACGCTGCGCTTGAGCTGAGGGGTTCGCGGCGCCCCCCGGCCGGGTCAAGCGCTCGCCGGGCCCCTGAATCCGCCGCCGCGGTGAGCAACCACGGCCGTGGAGTCCGGCGGTGCCGTGCAGGCCGCGGGCGGCAGGCCGCAAGGCCGTGGGTGGCGCGCAGCGCGGCGTCCGGGCGCGCGGTGCACGCCGCAAGGACACGAAAACGGCCGCGACCCGTAGGTCGCGGCCATGTCCGGAAAAGGGCGGGGCAGCCTCAGGCGTGGGTGTACGCCACCAGCGAGATGCCGACGTAGTGCACGATGAACGCCGCCAGCGTGAGCGAGTGGAAGACCTCGTGGAAGCCGAACCAGCGCGGTGACGGGTTCGGCCGCTTGATGCCGTAGATGACGCCGCCCGCGCTGTAGAGCAGGCCGCCGATGACCACCAGGACGAGGACGGCGATGCCGCCCTTGCGCAGGAAGTCGGGCAGGAAGAACACCGCGGCCCAGCCCATGGCGATGTAGCACGGGGTGTAGAGCCAGCGCGGGGCCCCCACCCAGAAGACGCGGAAGGCGATGCCCGCCGCCGCGGCCGCCCAGACGGCCCACAGGAGCACCTGCCCCCGGCCGCCGGGGACCAGCAGCATCGTAAGCGGAGTGTACGTACCAGCGATGATCAGGAAGATGTTCGCGTGGTCGAGGCGGCGCAGCACGGCGTTGACGCGCGGGCTCCAGTCGCCCCGGTGGTAGAGGGCGCTGATGCCGAAGAGGGAGCCCGCGGTGAGGACGTAGACCGCGCAGGCGATCCGGCCGCGGGTGCTGTCGGCGAGGGCGGTCAGGAAGACGCCGGCGATCAGCACGGCGGGGAACATGCCCGCGTGCAGCCAGCCGCGGAGGCGCGGTTTGGCCGGGATCGGCGGCTCGGCGAGCGGGGTGGCGGCGGAGTGGGCAGCATCGGCGGGGAGGGCTGCTGCGGCCGCGTCGCCGGCGGGCGCGGGGAGCGCGGGAGGCGCTGCGTCGGGCGCGGGAGTCATGGCCGACATGCTACCTACGCCACCGTAAGTTACGGATCAGTATCACGTGGCGATGGTCACGGGAGCGCCCCCTGGACAGAACGTAAACGGAGTCGGATGATCAAATGAGTGCGGGCGGCACCGGATGAGCGGTCACGAAGCGTCTGGGTCGCAGCCCCCAAGGGGCAGACAACGACGAAGCGGGCTTCCCGGTGCGCCGAGCGCCGGGCAGTTCCGTTCAACCCTCAATCTCTACGCCGGGGCAGTGTGGTTTCCGGCGGGACGGAGCGATCGTGGCGCGCATCAGTGCGGCTCCCACCACCCCCACCCAGCACCAGGAGCTGATCTCCTGGGTCGACGAGATCGCCGCCCTCACCCAGCCGGACCGCGTGGTCTGGTGCGACGGCTCCGAGGCCGAGTACGAGCGCCTGTGCGAGGAGCTCGTCGCCAAGGGCACCTTCAGGAAGCTCGACCCGGTCAAGCGCCCCAACTCGTACTACGCCGCCTCCGACCCCAGCGACGTGGCGCGCGTCGAGGACCGCACGTTCATCTGCTCCGCGAAGGAGGAGGACGCCGGCCCGACCAACCACTGGAAGGCCCCCGCCGAGATGCGGGAGATCTTCCGGGGCAAGGACGACGAGGGCGGCATCTTCCGCGGCTCCATGCGCGGCCGCACCATGTACGTCGTGCCCTTCTGCATGGGCCCGGTCGGCTCCCCGCTGTCCGCCATCGGCGTCGAGATCACCGACTCGGCCTACGTCGCCGTCTCCATGCGCACGATGACCCGCATGGGTCAGGCCGTCCTCGACGAGCTCGGCACCGACGGCTTCTTCGTCAAGGCCGTCCACACCCTCGGCGCGCCGCTCGCCGAGGGCGAGGCCGACGTCCCCTGGCCCTGCAACACCACGAAGTACATCTCGCACTTCCCCGAGGACCGCGAGATCTGGTCGTACGGCTCCGGCTACGGCGGCAACGCCCTGCTCGGCAAGAAGTGCTACGCCCTGCGCATCGCCTCGGTGATGGCCCGCGACGAGGGCTGGCTCGCCGAGCACATGCTGATCCTCAAGCTCACCCCGCCCCAGGGCGAGTCGAAGTACGTCGCCGCCGCCTTCCCGTCCGCCTGCGGCAAGACCAACCTCGCCATGCTGGAGCCCACCGTCTCCGGCTGGACGGTGGAGACCATCGGCGACGACATCGCCTGGATGCGCTTCGGCGAGGACGGCCGCCTCTACGCCATCAACCCCGAGGCCGGCTTCTTCGGCGTCGCCCCCGGCACCGGCGAGCACACCAACGCCAACGCCATGAAGACCCTCTGGGGCAACTCCGTCTTCACCAACGTCGCCCTCACCGACGACGGCGACGTGTGGTGGGAGGGCATGACCGAGGAGCAGCCCGCCCACCTGACGGACTGGAAGGGCAACGACTGGACCCCGGCCTCGGACACCCCGGCCGCCCACCCGAACGCCCGCTTCACCGTGCCCGCCGCGCAGTGCCCGATCATCGCGCCCGAGTGGGAGGACCCCAAGGGCGTGCCGATCTCGGCGATCCTCTTCGGCGGCCGCCGCGCCTCCGCCGTCCCGCTGGTGACCGAGTCCTTCGACTGGCAGCACGGCGTCTTCCTCGGCGCCAACGTCGCCTCCGAGAAGACCGCCGCCGCCGAGGGCAAGGTCGGCGAGCTGCGCCGCGACCCGTTCGCCATGCTGCCGTTCTGCGGCTACAACATGGGCGACTACATGGGCCACTGGGTCAAGGTCGGCCAGGGCAGGGACGCGGACAAGCTGCCGAAGATCTACTACGTGAACTGGTTCCGCAAGGACGCCGACGGCCGGTTCGTGTGGCCGGGCTTCGGTGACAACAGCCGCGTCCTGAAGTGGATCGTCGACCGCCTCGACGGCCGCGCCGAGGGCGTCGAGACCCCCATCGGCATCCTGCCGACCCGCGAGGCGCTCGACACCCGGGGCCTGGACATCTCCGACGCGGACCTCGACCTGCTGCTCACGGTCGACGAGGAGGTGTGGCGCGAGGAGGCCGCGCTCATCCCCGAGCACCTGAACACCTTCGGCGAGCACACGCCGAAGGAGCTGTGGGACGAGTACCGGGCGCTGGTGCGGCGCCTCGGCTGACGGATGACGGCCCCCGGGTTCGCGGTCCGGGGGCCGTGCGTGCGCACTACGCCGGGACGATGCCCTGGGGGTGGCCGAACAGCCGCTCCGGGTCGACGATCCTCTTGACCGTCTGCAGCCGTGCGTAGTTCCCGCCGTAGTAGGCGGTCTGCCAGTTCTTCAGTTCCGGGTCGGGGAAGTTCTGGTAGGCATCCGTGCCGAGGGTCCTGCTCAGCCCGCGGTAGAGCGCCCTGAGCCGCTGCCTGCCGGCCTCGGACACCGGCGCCGGATCCGCGTCCGACCAGTACGCCGTCAGGTCCGCGATGAAGGTCGCGTCACGGTGGACGTACGCGGTGTCGGCGGGGCGCAGGGCCGTGTCCGCGCCGCCCATGGCGGAGAAGGAGACGGTGGCCCGGGAGGCGGGGGACGCCTGCTTCCAGCGGCCGAGCGCGTCCACGAGCTCGTCGACGGCGGACGCGCCGAGGTCCCGCCCGGCCACGATCGAGCTGGAGGCGTACGGGTCTCCCGGCGGCGTCTCGTGGAAGCGGTGCACGCACTCCCAGATCCCGGCGCTGCCGATGGCGCTCCGCCCCGGCCGGAGCGGGGTGACGAGCTGCCGCAGGGTCTGCTCGGCGCCGAAGAACAGCCCCTGCGCGTAGACGCGCGCCCCGCCGGCGGTGCGGAGACCGAACCGGCAGGTGAGGTCCTTCCGGTGGCGCGGATCCGCGATCAGTTCGGCGAGCCTCTTCAGGGCGGGCGCGGCGTCCTTCCAGTCCCACGCCAGATCGAACCAGGCCGTCGCCTTCCGGACCGGGTGCAGGTCGAACGTGAACGACGTGTTGATCCCGAAGTTGCCGCCCGCCCCGCCCCGGCACGCCCAGAACAGCTCGGAGTTGCTGTTCTCGTCGCAGCGCGCGGTGTACGCGTCGCCCGTCACGACGGTGGTGCCGGTCAGGCTGTCGCAGGTCAGGCCGTGGGACCGGGTGGCCGGGCCGATGCCGCCGCCCAGCACCGAGCCGCCGACGCCGACGTCCGGACAGCGCCCGCCGGGCAGGAGCAGGCCGGTGTCCTTGAGCGCCGCGTACACGTCGAGCTCGCGGGCGCCCGCGCCGGCCGTGAGGGTCGTGCCCTTCACCGTCACGTCGCGCATGCCGCCCAGGTGGACCAGGAGGCCGCCGTCCGACGTCGAATGGCCCGCAGAGCTGTTCCCGCCGCTCCGCGGGACGACGTTGATGACGTTCCGCCCCGCCCACTCGACCACCGAGAGCACGTCCTCGTGGCTCCGCGGGCAGGCGATGGCCGCCGGGACGCGGTGGGAGTAGAGGTGGTTGGACGGCAGGTTCAGCGCGGCGAACCCGGGGTCGCCGGGGAAGTACAGCCGGCCGCCGAGCAGTCGCTTCAGCCCCGCCCAGTCGCGGTCCTTGAGCGCCGCGGGGCGCGCCGCCGCCGTCGCCCGCCCCGCGGACCCCCACAAGCCCGCGGCAAGCCCCGCTCCCGCGCCTGCGCGCAGCACGGTGCGTCTGTCCATGGCCTTCACGATGGTGCCCCTCTCGTGTCGGAGACGGGGCGCACCGTACGCGTGGGACAGGAGAGCCGGAAGGCGAACGCCCGTGCCCCGGCCGCTTTTCCGCCATGCGCCCGCGGCGCCGGCCGTACCTGACAGGTCACCAGAAAGCAGGCTTTGAGGTGCTGTTACATTTCCGGTACGACCTGTCCGGTTTTCGGGCAGTCGTCACACACTTCTGCCTGTGGGGGGCTTTCATGACGCGTCGCAGACGCATCGCATCCATTCCGCTCGCACTCGCGCTCGCACTCGGCGGGGGCGCGCTCGCCGCCGGGACCGCGCGTGCGGACGCCGGCGAACGCCCGGCGGGCACGGTGGTGAAGCTGCCGGTCGCTTCGTACTCTCAGATGGTGGTGGACGAGGCCCACCAGCGGGTCTTCATCACCCCGAGCCTGAACTCCGGCAGCCGGACGGCCAAGATCCTCGTCTACGACTTCCGGGGCGAGCTGGTCAAGAGCATCGACCACGTGGCCGCCACCGGGATGGTCCTCAGCGAGGACGGCAAGAGCCTGTACGTGGCCGACACCGGCGGCGTGTACGAGTACGACCCGGTGACACTGACCCGGAAGCTCAAGAACTGGTTCCAGAACGGCCCTTCGGAGTCGTGCGACCGGCAGCTCGCCCTCTCCGGGAACAAGCTCTGGTACACGCACAACCGGTACAACGACTGCATCGGAGGCACGGGGTACGAGCTGTGGACGGTGAAGGGGCCCGCGAACGACGAGAGCCGTGAGCGCGACTTCCTCTACGCCATGCCCGGCCCGTGGCACCTCGCCGCGTCGCCCAAGCTGCCCGGCCGCATGATCCTCGGCACGGAGGCCGTCCCGGGCTACCCCAACCCCGGCCTCTACGTGCTCGACACCTCCGGCGAGAAGATCAAGCTCGCGGGCGAGCGGTACTTCGCCCCGAGGGAGTCCTCCGCCGCGGGCCTCGACCTCAAGGACATGGCCTTCTCCCCCGACGGCACCCGGCTCGCCGTCGCCGACGGCAAGGCCGGCCACCGCCTCCTCAACTCCTCCGACCTCTCCGACGCCCCGGCCGGCTACCAGCCCCCGGCCGACGGCGCCGTCCCCACGGCCGTGGCGTTCAGCAGCGACGGCCGGCTCGTCGCCCGGGGCTCCGCCGCCCCCGGCAGCGGTGCCGACATCGTCGTGCAGAACGCCGACCCGGCCACCGGCACCCAGCAGCGCTCCTACGTCCTCGACCGGGCGGACCAGGGCGACCAGGTCGCCCGGCGCGGCCTGGCCTGGGGCGACAAGAGCAACACCCTGTTCGCCGTCACGACGAACGCCGAGCACAGCGGCTACTGGCTGCACGTCCTCCCCGACCCGAAGCCGCTGTACGAGGCGCGCTTCGCCGGGCAGCTCGGCACCGGCCCGGACCGGCCCGTCGTGGGCGGCAAGCTGAAGCTCAGCGGCCGGCTGGAGCTGGACGGACCCGCACCCGCCGAGCCCGTCAAGGTCACCGCGACCCGCGAGGACGCGGACGGAAAGCGCACCCTCGCGGAAGCGACCGTCGCGAAGGACGGCACGTTCACCGTCGAGGACACCCCGTCCCGCGTCGGACGCGCCACGTACACCGTCTCCTTCGCGGGCGACGGGACGCACCGGCCCGCGCGGGACACCACGCTCACCGTCGAGATCGCCAAGGCCGGCACGACCGTCACGCTCGCGGCCCCCGCGCGCGCCCGCATCGGCCACGAGCTCGACTTCACCGGGAAGCTCGCCACGGACGGTGCGCGGATCCCGTCCGGGCAGCTCGTCACCGTGATCCGCAAGACCCCGCTCGGCACGAAGATGCTGGGCACGGCGCCGGTGGCCGCCGACGGCACGTTCCACGTCGTCGACACGCCCTGGGCGGCCGGCTCCACCACGTACACCGTGACGTGGAACGGCGACGACCTGCACGACCCGTCGTCGGCGTCGGCCACCGTCAAGGTCGGCCTGCGCGGCTGAGACCGCGGTCCGCACGGGGCCGGTCGCTGAAGCGGTCGGCCCCGGTGCCCGCCGGCCCGTGCCGGAACCGGCGGTTCATCGCGGCTTCGCGCCGTTGCGCGCGCGTGTGCGTGCGCGCGATGTGCCGGGCTCGTGTGCGTGCGCGCGAGGCGGACGCCGCAACGGCAAGGAGGCAGTTCGTGTCCATAGGCGCCGGCGCAGCGACGGTCAAGCCCCTCCCCCCCCTGCGGCCCGGTCGGTGCCCCGGCACGTGGCCGTCATCATGGACGGGAACCGGCGCTGGGCGCGGGCCCGCGGCCTCGATCCCGTCGACGGCCACCGCGAAGGGGCCCTGCGGCTCGGCGAAGTGTGCGAATGGGCCGCCGAGGCCGCCGTCGAGACGCTCACGCTGTGGGTGCTGTCCACCGACAACCTGAACATCGCGATCGCCTACGACGGCCGCCGGGAGATCGCCCACGCGCTACGCCGGATCCTGCTGACCGGTGTCGCGCCACCGGCCGACGGCGACCCGGTGGACGACTGGCAGCTGCTGATCGCCAAGCACCTCTACACCCCCGACCAGCCCGACCCGGACCTGATCATCCGGACCTCCGGCGAACAGCGCCTCTCCGGCTTCCTGCTGTGGCAGGCGGCCGTCTCCGAGTACTACTTCTGCGAAGCCCCGTGGCCCGCCTTCAGCCGGGACGAGTTCCGCAGCGCACTGGACTCGTACGCCTCACGGCACCGCCGCTACGGCCACTGAGTACGGGCGTTGATCGCAGCCACTGAGCACGGCCACCGAGTACGGGCACCTCACGCAGCTCACCGGCAGGGACCACCCTCAGGAGGACCACCATGCCCCTCACACCGCGCACCGACGTCCTCGGCCGCACCGTGCACCTGCCCGAGCTGCTGGCGGCCGGCCTGAAGGCCGAACTCCACCCCGGCCACGAGGCCGTCCGGGCGGCGACCACCCCCTGGACCAGGAAGCACCTGCACCGCATGGGCGGGTGCGGTGTGCCGGGCGGGGATCGCGGGTAGGCGGGGGTATGCGCAGCGTGACCTTTGTCGTCGGCTCCGGGCGGAGCGGCTCCACCGCCCTGTCCCGGATCGTCCGCGCCCATCCGGATCTGCTGAGCCTGAACGAGTTCTGGGCGTCGGTCGGCACGCGGGCGCTGCCCGGCGGGCCCGTCGGCGGGGCGGAGTTCTGGCGGCTGATCGCGGATCCTCACCCCGCCTTCGACTCCATGGTCCGCAGCGGGATGCCGATGGCCGAGTTCCTGCACCCGCGCGCGGCGAGGCGGGGCGAGGGCGCGGGGATCCCCGCCCTGTCGCTCATGGTGCTGCCGCACCTCACGGACGACCCGGACGGGCTCTTCGAGGAGCTCAAGGGGAAGGTCGTCGCGTGGCCGCGCCGCACGGCTCCCGAGCACCACGAGGCGCTGTTCGACGTGCTGTGCGCACGGTTCGGCCGGAGGGCCGTCGTCGAGCGTTCCGGCTATTCGGGGCACAGGGTGCCGCAGTTGCACGCGGCCTTCCCCGGGGCGAAGTTCGTGCACATGTTCCGCGACGGGCCGGACTGCGCGCTGTCCATGAGCCGGCACCCCGGGTTCCGGCTCATCCTCCTGCAGCGTGAGATCCAGGCCCGGACGGGTGCGGCGCGCGCCGACGCCCCGCTGACCGAGGAGCAGGTGCGGTCCCTGCCCCCGGAGCTGGCGGGCCTGCTCACCGTGCCCTTCGATCCGGCGCTGGTCCTGGACCGGCCCCTTCCCGTGGCGGAGTTCGGCGCCCTGTGGTCGCAGGTCGTCACCGAGGCGGCGGACCACCTCAGCCGGCTGCCCCAGGAGCAGTGGATTCCGCTCGCCTACGAGGATCTGCTCGACGCACCGCGCCGGGAGCTGACCCGCCTCGCGGCGTTCTTCGGCGTCGAACCGCTGCCGCAATGGCTGGACGCGGGATGCGCGATGCTCGACGGAGGCCGCCGGGGCGCGTCGCTGCGGCTTCCGCCCGGTGAACTCGCCGCGCTCCGGGAGCGGTGCGCTCCCGGCCTGCGGGCGCTGAAGGCCGCCGGCGGACCGCCTTGACCACGGATCAGCGCCTCTTCCGCCGCGCTCCTCAGTAGAAGAACAGCGGCAGGTCCTCCACGGAGCCCGGGCCCGTGAAGAAGGCCTCGGCCGACGCCAGTTCCCTTTCGAGGCGCGGGTGGCGTGCCTTGATCTCCTGCTCCAGGCTCTGCCCCCGCTGCAGGGTGCGTGCCGTGCTCAGGAGGAGCTCCTGCCACCGTTCGCCCTGTTCGGCGAGTGCGTAGATGCCGGACAGCAGGTCGGCCATGCCGGCGGGGCGGGTGAGGGCCGCCGGGTCCCGGCCCGTCACCGGGGAGAGCTCCCAGCCTCCGGCGCGTGCGGCGAGGCGGAGGGCGCCGGCCCAGTTGGTGATGCGGCCGATGCGGACGTACAGGGAGTCCCCGGTGTGGGGCGGCAGGGCGCCGCCGTGCAGCGGGTTGGTCGCGGCGACCAGGTCGGCGAGGACGCGCCGCTCCGTGTCGTCCATGGTCCAGTCGCCTTCCTGCTGGGCTCCTATCGCGGCGTCCAGCCAGTCGGTGGCGGCGGTCAGGCGGGCGGGGTAGTCGGCGTCATCAGGCATGCCCGCCAGTGTGGCGCCCCACCGGCGGTCCCGCGCGCGCCGTCCCCTGTGCGGCACGCGCGGGACCGCTCATGAACCGGCCGCGCCGCCCGCCCCCGCCGTCCGCATCTTCGCGCCCAGTTCCGCCGGGTCGTAGCCCGGTGCGACGCCGTCCACGAGGATGATCACGCCCTCCACGTGGTCCGTACGCAGCGGGACGAGGGCCTGGTACTCCGGCGACGCGTACCAGGCACGGGCCTCCGCCAGGCCCGGGAAGCCTATGAGGACCATGTTTCCGGGCCAGTCGCCCTCCAGGACCTCCACCTCCGCGCCGTGGACGAGGAAGCGGCCGCCGAACGGGTCGAGGGTGGCCTGGATGCGCTCCACGTACTCGATGATGTCGGGGTGCGGGCCGGCGCCGGGCGCGGCGGGGACGATGTCACGGAAGCTGCCCAGGGCGTACGCGGTCATGGGGGTTCTCCTCTTCCTTCGGCACAGGTGCGGTGCGGCGCGGCGCGCTGCTCTCCGCCGGTCCGCAGTCTTCCGCCCGCCGTCCTGCCCCGTCGATTACCCGCCGGGTAATCCCCCGGCTCACCGCCCCCCGCCTCACCGCCCGCGCTTCGCCACGAAGCGGAAACTCCCCTTCCCCACCGTCACCGTGCACTCCTCGAACCCCGCCATCCGCAGCCGCGCCTCCAGCGTCTCCGGCGGCACGGGGACGCACGTGTCGCCGATGTGGATCAGCCGGAAGCCCCAGTTGCTGAGGGCGTCGCAGCCGGTGAAGACGCCGCCGGGGCGCAGCACGCGGTGGGCCTCGGCGAAGAGGCGGTCCTGGGCGGTGAGGGTCGGGACGTGGTGGAGCATCGTGAAGCAGGCGACGGAGTCGAAGCGCCCGTCCGGCAGCGGGAGGTCGGCGCCGTCCCCGTAGATGACGTCGACGCGTTCGCCGAACAGCAGCCGCAGCCGGGCCGCGTACGAGGCGTCCGACTCCACGACGCTCAGCTTCTCGGCCTTGCGCACCAGGACCCGCGTGGTCGCCCCGTAACCCGGCCCGATCTCCAGGCAGTCCTCGCCCAGCGGCACGTCCTCCAGGACCCAGGGCAGGAGCTCGTCCCGGATCGCGCGGAACCAGCGGTCGGAGGAGCAGAGGCGGCGGTGGATGAGGTTCATCGGCATGGGTCGAGGCTAGGAAGGGGGTGGCGGTGTCGTATACGGGCCAGGAGGTCAACTCATGTCGCCGAACGGACAGCAGAGCGCACGGCAGGCGGACCGGGGGCCGCTCCCCCACGTCATCTCCCCGCCCGGCGCCGCCGTCGCCGTCGCCAGCTTCGCCCTCGACGACGGCGAGTGGTTCGCGAGCCACGAGCACGCGGCCCACCAGCTCGCCTGGGCGCCCCACGGCGTCCTCGCCGTGCGCGCCTCGGGCCGTACGTGGGTGCTGCCGTCGACGGTCGCGCTCTGGATCCCGGCGGGCGTCCCGCACTCCACCGGCGCGACCTCGTCCGCACTCCTGCGCAGCCTCTACTTCTGGCCGGAGCGCTGCCCGTTGGCCTGGGAGGAGCCGCAAGTCGTTCCCGTCTCCGGCCTCTTGCGGGAGCTGATCAACTATCTGGCGCAGGACACCGACGCCCTCGCCGCGGAGCCCCGGCAGCGCGCCGAGGACGTGGTCCTGGACCTCCTCCGCCCGGTCTCCGTGACGACCGTCCGCGCGCCGCTGCCCGCCGACCCCCGCGCCCGCCGCATAGCGGAGGCCCTCCGCGCGGACCCTTCGGACGGGCGCACGCTCGCGGAGTGGGGCGCGGTCGTGGGCGCGAGCGCGCGGACGCTCGCCCGGGCCTTCGTGGCCGGTACGGGCATGCCGTACGGGCAGTGGCGCACGCAGCTGCGGCTGCAGGCGGCGATGCCGATGCTGGCGGCGGGCGCGACGGTCTCGGCGGTGGCGCGGCGCGTGGGCTACGGGTCGCCGAGCGCGTTCGTGGCCGCGTTCCGCCGGGGTGTGGGGGTGCCTCCGGGGACGTACTTCGCCCCGGGGAACCCCCGGCAGGGCTAGCCCAGCTCCGCCGCGTCCGCCGCCTCCGCTCCCCGCGCCCAGCCGTCCGCGTCGCGCCCCCGCAGCCGGTGCGACGTGGTCTGCGGGAAGAGCCGCTCGGCGGTTTCGCCGACGGCGAGGTCACGCGCGGCGAGCACCGGCAGCACCTCGGGCCGCGCCTCCTGGGCGACGGCCTCGGCCGTCGCGTCCCGCACCGCCGCCGCGAGCCGTTCGCTGATCCGGGACGCGTAGGCGATCAGGAAGGACTCGCGGAAGTCGCGGGTGCGGCGCGAGCGCCCGCCCGCGTGGTGCGCGTCGGCGGCCCGGTTCATGGCGGTGGTGGCCTGGACCAGCAGGGACGTGTACATGAGCTCCACCAGCTCCAGGTCGGCGTCGAAGCCGACGACGGTGGAGAAGCAGTGGTCGGCGGACCAGACCGCCTGGCAGTGGTTCGCGCCGGCCACCGCGTCCAGCAGCAGCGCCTTCGCCGACTCGTACGGGCCCTCGACGCCGATCCGGCAGGCCCCGGGCCCGTCGGCGACGGCCCCGTCCGCGTGGGCGGCCAGCAGCGCCTCGTCCATGGAGTGGCGGGCCATGAGCTCCTGGGCCTTGGCGGAGAGGGCCTCGGCCTCGTCGGGGAAGTCCGTGGACTCGGCCTTGGCCAGCAGGGCGCGGATCCGGCCGAGGACGCGCGGCTCGACGTGCTCGCCCGGCCGGGCGTACGCGGCGCCGGGCAGCGGACCGACCGCGCCCGTCCGGGGCAGCCGGGCGGCCAGCCGCAGCGCGCCGAGCGCGCACGCGACCGTCTCGAAGCGACTGAGGCGCTCGCGCTGCGCGAAGCCCTCCAGGAAGGCCGCATCGTCGTCCCACCAGACCCGCGCCTCGAGGTCGCGCAGCTGCGCGGTCCAGCGCGCGCCGAGGGTGTCGGAGGCGTACCGCCGCGCCTCGGCGGCCACCGCGTCGACGGCGAACCGCACTTCGGCGGGGCCGAGTTCCCGGCGGGCGAGCCGGATCACGTCGGCGGGCTGCCAGCCGCGCTCCCAGCAGCCCCGTACGGTCGCCGAGGCGGTGCGGACGACGGCGCGGCTGAGGGCCTCCCAGCCGGCGGGCGCGGCGGCCAGGGCGGAGGCGGCGGCGTAGAGGGCGTCGTCGAGGGTGTCCGGGCCGTGCGCGCGGAGGGAGGCGAGCGCCTCCTCGACGGTCTCCAGCAGGGCGGCGTCCTCCTGCCGGACCTGCTGGTCCTGCCGGTCCTGCCGGCGGCTCTGCTGCTGCTTGCTGCGTTCGGCCACGGGACTCTCTTCCTTGCATGACGCATGACGGATCACCGCGTCGGACGGGTTCACCGCGATGCGGCGCCGGTGCGGCGCCGGTACGGTCCATTGTCCGTGACGCCCGCTGCACCAGGGGTTACCGCCCAGGTCAGCGGGCGGAGGCTACCATTCCGCGGGCTGTCGGGGGGAGCCCTGGGACGAACCCCGGGAAGGGCCGCCGGAGGAGCCGCCGGGCGGCTGCGGGGACGCGCCCTCTCCCCAGTCCCACAGCGCCTGCAGCACCGGGCCCAGCGCCCGCCCGCGCGGAGTCAGTTCGTACCGGACGGCCGGCGGCCACCCGGCCGTACGGATCCGCTCGGCGACGCCGCGGCCGTCCAAGAGGTGTACGAACGGGGCGCGACGTTCGTTCCGGAGCCCGGCAGCCCGGTGACCACGGCGGAGGGCATCGCCGCCGCCAACGCCCGCTTCCTCGGGCTCGGCCTGCCGATCACGGTCCGGCCGCGCCACGTCTACGCGGCGGGCGACCTCGCCCTGCTCGTCGTGGACCGGGAGATCGACGGCACCGGCCCCGGCGGCCGGCCGCTGCGCATCGAGGCGGCGGCCACGGACGTCACACGCCGCGGGGCGGACGGGCGCCGGCGCTACGTCGTGGACAACCCGTTCGGCGCCGGGCCCGGGCCGCACGGCGCGTAGAGCGGCAGGGAGAAGCCTACTCGGCGGTCCGCGCCTGGAAGATCCCCACGGACCGCTCCGGCCGGTAGCCGAGCAGCTTGTTGACGGCCCGCATCGGGCCGTTGTCGTCGGCGACGTGCGTGCAGATCTCCCACACGGGCGTCTCCTGCGCGCGCAGCACCTGCAGCATGCGGAGCTTGACGGCCCGTCCGAGGCCGCGGCCGCGGTGGGCGGGGGCGACGGCGGTCTCGTACTGCTGGGCGCGGAGGTCGCCGGGCGAGCGCACGCCCACCTCGGTGAGGGCGGCGTACGTGCCGTCGGGCGCGGCGACCGTGACGGTGTACAGCAGCCCGCCGCGCTCCACGAATCCGCGCTGGGCGGCGGCGATGCTCTCCGCGTCCCACCGCATGGGCTGCTGGTCCAGCTCGCCCATGGGGGCGTCGGCCATGGCGTTGCGGACCCCGGCGAAGAGGGCGGCGTTGGCGGCGGGGACGGCCCCGGTCCACTCCACGAAGCGGTAGCCGTCGGGGAGCTCGGGCGCGGCGGTCTCGTAGGCGAGCCGCTGCACGTACAGCACGAGCTGCAGCCCGCACGTGAACCCGCGGTCCTTCGCGAACTGCTCGCCCACGCTGCCGATTTCCAGCTCCAGGCTCACCGATTCCCGCTGCTCGCTCGCAAGGACCGCCCGTATCTCCCGCCACAGCAGGGTGCCGATGCCGCGGCGCCGGTGCTCGGGCCGGACGGCGAGCCGCCCGATCCAGGCGGTCCTGCGGTTCACGTCGTCGTCGAAGAGCCGGAGCAGGGCGATGCCGGCGTACGCGCCGTCCGGCGACGGAACCGCCAGCCTGACGATCCGGCTGCGCGCCGCCGGCACCCGCAGTTGCCCGGCGGTCTCCACCCGCCCCGGCCCGGGCACCCCCGCCGGCATGTCGTGGCGGTGGGCGGCGGTGACGACGTCGTGCCAGGCGTCGATCTCGGCATCGGAAGGTGTACTGCTCAGGCGCGCGACGACGCCCGGCCGCGGAAGATCGCTCATCCTGCGCACGGTACGGTTCGCGCTTGCCGCTTGTCGTGTGGATTTACGGCTCCTGCCGGTACGGCACCGCCGGTCCACGACGTCGTGGCGAAGCGCCGTTGCGGCGGATTCCTTCCAGCGGAGCCGCTCGCACGGACGGGAAACGCCACAGAACGCCACAGGGCGGTGGCCCCCACATCCGTGGGGGCCACCGCCCTGTGAAAACCGCTTACCTGCCCGGAGGGATCACGCTCCCGTGGCGCTGCCCGCCACCCACGCGTTCCAGTCCATGTTCCAGCCGTTGAGGCCGTTCTCGGGGGCGATGGTCTTGTCGGGCGAGTTCTTCACCTCGACGACGTCACCGATCTGGGAGTTGGTGAAGAACCAGGCACCCGAGGTGTTGGGGTCGTCCGCGCCCTGCTTGTCCTGCAGGCCGATGCAGCCGTGGCTGGTGTTGGCGACACCGAAGATGCCGCTGCCCCAGTAGTTGCCGTGGATGAACGTGCCGGACGTGGACAGCCGCATGGCGTGCGGCACGTCCTTGATGTCGTACTCGCCCTTGCCGTCGCCCTTGGTGAAGCCGACGGTCGAGCCGTCCATCCGGGTCTCCTTGAACTTCTCGGAGATCACCATCTTGCCGTTGTACGTGGGGTTCTCGGGGCTGCCGGCCGAGATCGGGATGGTCTTGATGGTCTTGCCGTCCCGGACGACCGTCATCTGGTGGGACTTGGTGTCGACCGTGGAGACCTGGGAGTGACCGATCTTGAAGGAGACGGTCTTCTTCTGCACGCCCTTGACGCCCGGTGCGCCCTCGACGCCGTCGAGGTCGAGCTTCAGGGTGACGTCGGAGTTGGCCTTCCAGTAATCCTGCGGGCGGAAGTCGATGCGCTGGTCACCGAACCAGTGGCCGACGACCTTCTGACCGCTGCTGGAGTTCACCTCGATGTGCGACTGGACGGCCTTGCGGTCCTTGATCGGCTTGTCGAAGTTGATCGACACGGGCATGCCGACGCCGACGGTCGAGCCGTCCTCCGGCGTGAACGCGCCGATGAAGCTGTTGGTGGGCGAGACGGTCGTGAACGAGGAGTTCTCCGTGGCCTTGCGGTTGGCGGAGTCCACGGCCTCGACCACGATCTTGTACTTGGTCGAGCGCTCCAGCTGGGCCTTGGGCTGCCACGACGTCTTGTCCGGCGATATCGTGCCCTCGACCGGGGTGCCCTTGTCCGTCGTCATCTTGACGCTCACGAGCGTACCGTCACTGACGGTGACCTTGGCGTTGTCCGCCGTGATGCCCGCGTTGGTCGAGCCGTCCTTCTGAGCGATCTTGATCTGCGCCTTGGAGGCTTCCTTGGCGGCCGCGGCATCGACCTTGTTCTGCTCTTTGCCGCCGCTGCTGCTGGAGCTGCTCTTGCCGCCGTCGTCATCGCCGCCGCAGGCGGCGAGGGTCAGTACACCGCCGAGCACAGCGGCCGCGGCCGCGAGGGCCTTGCGGCGCTTGCCGTACGTCATCACACGCTTCTCCATTGCTCCTGCGGCCCCTATCCCCGAGCCGAACCGTGGGGCAGCACGATTCCCGGCTACTACTTCAAGGAACGCCTGCACCGGTTCGTCCGTTCCACACCCCTGGAGAATGTGGGGAAGGCCACGCCTGCCTGCTCCCCTCGGAGGGGCGCCATGATAGCGGGGGAGCCGATGACGGCGGGGCGGTCCGCGCGTCGCGGGGCGGCGGTGACCGACGGAAACCCCGTGACTTCCTCCCGGCCGTTCGTATCACTACCATCGGGTCACTGACATCGAGTCAGCCCGGGGGAGGCGGCCGCGCCGCGCCCCCAATCTCCGCAGCCTCGAGGGGGATTCGTCCGTGACCGCACGCCGACCGCTGCTGACCGCCGTCGCCGCCGGGTCGCTCCTGTGTGCGGTGTGGTTCATGCCGACCGCGAACGCCACGGCGGAGCGTGCGGAGCGCCCCGCGCCGCGCCCGGCGTCCGCGGCACAGCCCGCGCAGGCCGCTGAGCAGCACCTTTCCCTCGCCGACTCGGGCAGCGTGGACACCACTCCCTACGTTTTCGGGGGAGTTGCCCTCGTGGCGGCGGGCGGTGCGCTGGTGACGGCCGCCGTGCGCAGGACGCGCACGGCGGACCGCTGACCAACTTTTACCTTTTTTACCTTCTTCGTTACGCCAGCGGGCCCGTTACGGGTTCAACCGCCTCGACGAGCTTCCCGGCCCGTACGAATTCCTCCGCGCGGGCCAGGTCCGGGGCGAGGAAGCGGTCCTCGCCGGGGCCCTCCACACCCGCCGCGCGCACGGCCTTGAGCACGGCCTGCGTGGCGGGCGAGGGGGTGAGGCCCTCGCGCAGCTCGACGGCGCGGGTCGCGGCGACGAGCTCGACGGCGATGACGCGCGTGAGGGCGGCCACGGCCGTACGGAGCTTGCGGGCGGCCGACCAGCCCATGGAGACGTGGTCCTCCTGCATCGCGGAGGACGGGATGGAGTCCACCGAGGCGGGGACGGCCAGCCGCTTCATCTCGCTGACCAGGGCGGCCTGCGTGTACTGGGCGATCATCAGGCCCGAGTCGACGCCCGCGTCGCCGGCCAGGAACGGCGGCAGGCCGTGCGAGCGGTTCTTGTCCAGCAGCCGGTCCGTGCGGCGCTCGGCGATGGAGGCGAGGTCGGCGGCGGCGATGGCGAGGAAGTCCAGGACGTAGGCGACCGGGGCGCCGTGGAAGTTGCCGTTGGACTCGACGCGGCCGTCGGGCAGCACCACGGGGTTGTCGACGGCGGAGGCGAGCTCGCGGTCGGCGACCAGGCGGGCGTGCGCCAGGGTGTCGCGGCCGGCGCCGGCGACCTGCGGGGCGCAGCGGATGGAGTAGGCGTCCTGGACGCGCGGCGCGTCGTCCTGGTGGTGCCCGGTGAGCCCGGAGCCCGCGAGGACGCGCAGCATGTTGTCGGCGCTGGCGCCCTGGCCCGGGTGGGGCCGGATGGCGTGCAGCTCGGGCGCGAGGACCTTCTCGGTGCCGAGCAGGGCCTCCAGCGACAGGGCGGCGGTGACGTCGGCCGAGGTGTAGAGGCGGGCGAGGTCGGCGCAGGCCATGACCAGCATGCCGAGCATGCCGTCGGTGCCGTTGAGGAGGGCCAGGCCCTCCTTCTCGCGCAGCTCGACGGGCTCGATGCCGTGCTCGGCGAGGAGCTGCCCGGCGGGGCGGACGACGCCGTCGGGGCCCTCCGCGTCGCCCTCGCCCATGAGCGTGAGCGCGCAGTGGGAGAGCGGCGCGAGGTCGCCGGAACAGCCCAGGGAGCCGTACTCGTGCACGACGGGGGTGATGCCGGCGTTGAGGATGGCCGCCATGGTCTCGACCACGAGCGGGCGCACGCCGGTGCGGCCCGAGGCGAGGGTCTTCAGGCGCAGGAACATCAGCGCGCGGACGACCTCGCGCTCGACGCGCGGGCCCATGCCGGCGGCGTGCGAGCGCACGATGTTGCGCTGCAGCTGGGCGCGCAGCTCGGGGCTGATGTGGCGGACGGCGAGGGCTCCGAAGCCGGTGGAGACGCCGTACACGGGGTCGGGCTTGGCGGCGAGGTCGTCGATGACGCGGCGCGACTGCGCCACCGCGGCCAGCGCTTCGTCCGATACGACGACGCGCGCGGCGCCCCGTGCCACGGCGATCACGTCTTCCGCGGTCGTCCCGGCCGTCCCCACCACCACAGTGTGCATATCCATATTCAGGCACCCTAGAGACTGAATCGCTGCCTGTACATAGCCGATGGGTTGCCTGTCAGGTACAACGCGTAGGGACCCGTTCCGCATGCCGGACCGGGCCCGGAGGCCTTCGCCCGGGCTCCCGCCACGGCCGCCCGGGCTCCCGTCACGGCCGCCGCCCCCGGAACCGCCGCCGCTCGGCCGCCGGCGCGGCGGGCGGATGATCGGCGAGCTGGACCACGGGGTCGGCCGGTCCCCCGGCCCGCCCGGCGACGACCGGCTCGGCCGCCCGCGCCGCCTTCGCCCGGTACTGCGCCGCGTCGGCGAGCCGGAACAGCCGCCGGGCCGTGGCCACCGGGCCGATCGGGTCACCCGTGGAGGCGATGCCGCAGGAGACCCCCTCGCCCAGCTCCAACGCCGCGGCGCGGCGGCACAGTTGGGCGGCCACGGCGACGACCTCGTCCGCGTCCGGACCCACCGTCAGCAGGCAGAACTCGTCGCCGCCCAGCCGCGCGGCCAGCGCGCCCGGCAGCATCGCGCCGCACAGCGACAGCACGGACCCGAACCGCTCCAGCAGCCGGTCGCCGACCGCGTGCCCCTGCGTGTCGTTGACCCGCTTGAGCCCGTTGAGATCACACACCACCAGGCTGACGACGACGCCGTCCGCGAGGTGCCGCTCCACGGCCTCGTCGAGCCGCGCGTCGACCGCGCGCCGGTTGGCGAGCCCGGTCAGCGGATCGGTGAAGGCCAGCCGCCGGACCTCCTCCAGTTGCTCGGTCTGCGCGATCCCCGCCGCTGCCACGGCCGCCAGGACGGTCGCGAAGTCGGCGTCCGCACGGCAGAAGGCGGGCGCCCCGGGCGGCCGGGCCACGTACAGCTCGCCCCAGGCCCGCCCGTGCAGGACGACGGGCGCGACGACGCAGTAACCCCGGCCGCGGCGGCGCAGCGCGGCGACCCGCTCGTGGCGGTAGGCGCCCTGCCCGCCGCCCGTCTCCGCGGCCCCGTCCATGCTCTCGACCCACGCGCGGGGCTCGGTGCCGCCGCCCGCCCACTCCTCGTGGAGGAACTCCGCGATCTCGGGGAAGTCGTGCACCGGATAGGACTCGTCCTCCGGGAAGCGCTCCTCCCCCGCGGTCAGCTCCCCCGCGTTGACCATGACGCGCAGCCGCCCGCGCTCGCGCTCCCACACGGACACGGCGGCGAAGCTGCCGCCCAGCGCGGTCATCACCCGCTCCGCGGCGGCGGCCACCGTGTCCAAGGGGGTACGTGCCGCCGCCATCGACTGGGCCAGCTCCACCACGGCGCGCAGCCGATCGTCGCACTCCCCGCCTGCTGCCACCCGAGCCTCACATTCCGTTGCTGAGCGCAGATTCTGCACTCCAGCCTAAGAATGTCGGGCCCATTCCGCCCCATGACGGCCGTAGCGCCCTCCCGTCACTTCTTACCCAGAGGTGACGGGAGGGCGCTACGGGGCGCGGGGCGCAGGGTTCAGGCGAGGTCGCTCCGGAACCAGTTCCAGCTGTCCTCGCTGGTCCAGGCCTTGGTGAAGCGGTCGAGCGCGCCCTTGGTGCCGGCCGTGGTCCACAGGGCGGTGCGGTTGGTGCCGTCGCCCTCCTGACCGTTGTTGTAGAGGACACCGACGTCGGCCTTGCCGTCGCCGTCGAAGTCACCGGCGGTGACCTTGCTCCGGGCGCCGTTCCAGCTGCCCGTGCCGGAGTCCACGCTCTCCCACGTACGGTTCGGCTTGTCGAAGCCCTTGCCGTTGCTGCCGAAGGTCCACAGCGCGGTGTGGTTGACGCCCTTGCCGTCCTCGCCGTTGTCGTAGAGGACGCCGACATCGGCCTTGCCGTCACCGTTGAAGTCACCGGCGACGACCTTGCTGCGGTCCCAGTTCCAGCTGCCGAACCCGGAGTCGATGCTGTCCCACGCCTTCACGGCGTCACCGAAGCCGCTGCCGGTGGACGGGATGCTCCACAGGGCGGTGCGGTTCTTCCCGTCGGCCTCCTGGCCGCCGTTGTACAGCACGCCCACGTCGGTCTTGCCGTCGCCGTTGAAGTCACCGGCGACGACCTTGCTGCGGTCGCCGTTCCAGCTCGTCGCGCTCGTCCACTGCTTGACCGGCTTGGCGAAGCCGTTGCCGTCGCTCGTGAAAATCCACAGGGCCGTGTGGTTGACGCCCTTGCCGTCCTCACCCTCGGTGTACAGGACGCCGACGTCGGCCTTGCCGTCACCGTTGAAGTCGCCCGCGACGGGCTTGCTGCGGTCCCAGTTCCAGCTTCCGGAGCCGGAGTCGATGCTGTCCCACGCCTTCACCGGCGCGCGGAAGCCGTTGCCCGTGCTGGTGAAGGACCACAGAGCCGTACGGTTCTTCCCGTCGGCCTCCTGGCCGCCGTTGTAGAGCACGCCGACATCGGTCTTGCCGTCGCCGTCGAAGTCACCGGCGACGACCTTGCTGCGGTCGCCGTTCCAGCTCGTCGCGCTCGTCCACTGCTTGACCGGCTTGGCGAAGCCGTTGCCGGTGCTGGTGAAGGTCCACAGGGCGCTGCGGTAGCCGCCCTTGCCGTCCTCGCCCTCGTTGTAGAGGACGGCGATGTCGGCCTTGCCGTCCCCGTTGAAGTCACCGGTGGCGCCGCCCGCGGTGGCCTTGTTCGCGACGAAGAAGGGGACGGACCCGGATTCCTTGCCGCTCTGACCGGAGTCGTCGGCCGCCGTGACGGTGAGCGTGTGCGGGCCGTCGGACAGGCGGGTGGTGTCGAGCGCCAGGTCGTACGAGGGACCGGAGCCCTTGGCGGTCCCCACGGCCTTGCCGTCGACGAGGAACGTCGCGCTGACGGGCTTGCCGACCGCGACGGAGACGGAGGCGCTGAGCGTCACCGTACCGGTGGCTATGGTGCCGCCGGCCGGGCCGGTGACCTTGGAGACGGGCGGCGTCGGGTCCGGGTAGGGGTCGGCGTGGTCGGTGGCGAGCCCGGTGCCGGGCGCGCAGCCCCAGGCCCCCGGGCCCTGGCCCTTGAGGACCTTCTCGGCGATCAGGATCTGCTGCTGCTTGGTGGCCTGGTGGGCGTAGGGCGCGTACTGGGTGCCGCCGTACGCGCGCCAGGTGTCGGCGGAGAACTGCAGGCCGCCGTAGTAGCCGTTGCCGGTGTTGATGCTCCAGTCGCCGCCGCTCTCGCACTGGGCGACCTTGTCCCAGGTGGCCACGGAGGCGGCGGAGGCGGGCGAGGAGACGAGCAGCGGGCTGGCGAGGGCGATGGCGGCGAGCGCGAGCGTCAGGGGCTGCCGGGCAGGGCGGGACATGGAGGGGGTTTCCGTTTCGGTGGTGGTACGAGCGGGGGCCGGGTGGCGGACCGGAGGGGATCCGGTCCGCCACCCGTACGGGGCGGCCGTCGGGCCTGCCGGGCATCAGCCGAGCTTGCTGGCCTTCCAGTTCCAGCTGCCCGTACCGGAGTCGATGCTGTCCCAGACCTTGGCGGGGGCGTCGAAGCCGGCGCCGGTGCTGGTGAACTTCCAGACGGCCGTGCTGTTGCGCTTGTCGTCCGTCTGGCCCTGGTTGTAGAGGACGCCCAGGTCGGTCTTGCCGTCGCCGTCGTAGTCGCCGGCGACCAGCTTGCTGGACTCGGAGTTCCAGCTGTCGGAGCCGTTGTCCCAGAGCTTGACGGGCTTGGTGAAGCCGCTGCCGGTGCTGGTGAACTTCCAGACGGCCGTGCTGTTGCGCCCGTCCTCCGTCTGGCCCTGGTTGTAGAGGACCGCGACATCGGCCTTGCCGTCGCCGTCGAAGTCACCGACGACGGGCTTGGAGCGGTTCCAGTTCCAGCTGCCGGACCCGGAGTCGACGCTCTCCCACGTACGGACCGGCTTCTCGAAGCCCTTGCCGTTGCTGCCGAAGGTCCACAGCGCGGTGTGGTTGACGCCCTTGTCGTCCTCGCCGTTGTCGTAGAGGACGCCGACGTCCGCCTTGCCGTCACCGTTGAAGTCACCGGCGAACGCCTTGCTGCGGTCCCAGTTCCAGCTACCGGTACCGGCGTCGACGCTCTCCCACGCACGCACCGGCTTCTCGAAGCCCTTGCCGTTGCTGCCGAAGGTCCACAGCGCGGTGTGGTTGACGCCCTTCTCGTCCTCGCCGCCGTTGTAGAGGACGCCGATGTCGGTCTTGCCGTCGCCGTTGAAGTCGCCTGAGGTGACCTTGGAGCGGTTCCAGTTCCAGCTGCCGGACCCGGAGTCGACGCTCTCCCACGTGCGGACCGGCTTGTCGAAGCCCTTGCCGTTGCTGCTCAGCGTCCACAGGGCGGTGTGGTTGACGCCCTTCTCGTCCTCGCCGCCGTTGTAAAGGATGCCGATGTCGGCCTTGCCGTCGCCGTTGAAGTCACCTGCGGTGATCTTCGAGCGGCTCCAGTTCCAGCTGCCGGTGCCGGCGTCGGCGTTGTCCCACACCTTGACCGGGTTGCTGAAGGACTTGCCCTCGCTGTAGTAGACCCACAGGCCCGTGCGGTTGCTGCCGTCGGACTGCTGGCCGTAGTTGTACAGCACGGCGATGTCGGCCTTGCCGTCACCGTTGAAGTCGGCCTTGTACGTGGAGTTCGACTCACCGTTGGTGGTGATGATCTCGGCGCGGGTGGTGCCGGTGGTGCCCGCGGTGTCGGTGGCCTCGACGGTCAGGATGTGCTTGCCGTCCGGCACGCTCGCGGAGTCGAAGGAGAAGCCGTACGGGGCCTTGGTCACCTTGTCGCTGACCGGCTCACCGTCCACGTAGTACTGCACGGAGGCCACCGGGTACGTGCCCTGCGAGGCCGAGGCGCTCAGCTGCGCCACGCCGGACACCGTCTTGCCGGGCAGACCCTTGAGGGAGACGCTCGGCGGGGCGGCCTCCTGGAACTTGGGCGAGATGTAGCCGCTGATGCGCTGGCCCCACGGAGAGTCGCCGACGTGGTAGCGGGTGGTGGTGGCCCTGCTGACGCGCCCGGGGTAGCCGCCCTGGTTGCCGCCGGTGATCGTGACCTCGCCGTCGGAGACGTCCGTGACCATGGCGACGTGGTCTGCGTAGCCGTTGCGGTAGTTGTAGACGACCGCGTCACCGACGTGCGGGGTGCTGGAGAGCGTGCCGTACTTCTGGCCGTACTCGTAGAAGCTGGCGGCGCCGTCCGTGAGCATGCTCGTGCCGCGGATGTTGGCCTTGGCCCACACCCAGCCGACGAAGTCCGCGCACCAGGCGTGGTCCTGGCCGCCGCGCCCGTCGCAGCTGTTGCTCTGGCTCAGGCCGTTCTCGTAGCCGCCGCTGCCGCACGGGCCCTTGCCGAGCTCGCCGTTCGCGGCGGCGGCGAGCACCTCCTGCGGGGAGGCGGCGTGGGCGGCGGGCGCGCCGATCAGGCCGCTGAAGGCGGCGACGGCGAGCAGGGAGGCGACGCCGGTGGCGGCGGACTTACGGGTGATTCCGGACATGGCGCAGGGACCTTTCGAGGCGCGCGGGCAGGGCGCGGCCGGGGGAAGTGAGGGGGCGGGAGGGGCATCGACGCCGGAAGGGCGGAACCGCCTCACGCGAGGGGAGCTGCCGGACCTGATCCGCGGAGGAACCGGTCTACGGCGGTACGGCGCGGGGGCCGGAGGGGACGACTACTGCCAGATCATGTCGCCGGCAGGAGCGGCGGCGGTCTGGGCGGTGCGGGAGCGGATCATGATGGTGCTGTCCTTCGGAACGGTTCGTGGGGCTGTCTGGAACCGGTCCACGTCCCGCGGTGGCGTCGGCCGGTCGTGCCCGCCGGGTGGTGTTCCCTGCTGGCAATAACTAGCTTCGTCGCAGGTCAGGCATGGTGGAAGCCTTTTCGTATGGCCGAAATCGGCCGTGGACGGAACGGGCCAGGACGGCCGCGCCGGGCCACGGGCCGGCCGCTTGCGGACAGCGGGCTACTCCCAGAAGGCGCTGACGAGCGGCACCTCGGCGTCGGCCAGCGTCCAGCCCCGGAACGCCGGGATCTCCGCGAGCGCCCGCCCGCACGCGCGGGCGGCCCGGGCCTCCGCCTGGTGCAGCCCGTCGGCGAGGACGTAGACGCCCAGGACCGGGCCCGCCGGAGCCCGCAGCCGGTCGACGACGTGCTCGATGCCCTCTTCCGGCCGCGCCAGCCGGCGCACCGCCTCGCCGGCGGCCTCGGGGAACGCGGCGCCCTCGGGCGCCCGGAGGTGTACGTGAACGAGGTACATCCCCCGACCCTCCCAAACACCCCTCCCCCACCACCACACATACCGTCAGGACGGTTTATGACATGGCCGGTTGCGGCCTGCCGCCACGTCGGAGATGATCACTTACTTCGCGCAATGCGGGGATATAAGTGGGGGATGAGCACGTGCTGCAAGCACTGGGAATGGACACGGCGGCGGAGCAGGTCTACCGAGCGATGCTCACCCGTCCGCAAGCCGGCGTGGCGGAGCTGGGCGCCTGCCTGGGGCTGCCGGAGGAGGAGGTCCGGCACGCCCTGGACGCCCTGATGGACCTCACGCTCGTCCGCCCCTCCGCCGAGCGGCAGGGACAGGTGCGCGCCGTCTCGCCGGAGATCGGCATGGAGATCCTCGTCGCGCGCCAGCAGGCCGAACTGGCCGCCCAGCAGCAGCGCGTGGAGTCGTCCCGGGTCGCCGCGGCCCAGCTCATCGCCGAGTACGCCGAGCTGCGGCCGGCCCCGGCGCAGCAGGGCGTGGAACAGCTGACCGGCCTGGACCGGATCCGGGACCGGCTGGCCGTCCTATCCCGGGAGACCACCACCGAGGTCATGACCTTCGCCCCCGACGGTGCCCACACGAAGGAGAGCATCGCCGCGGCCCGCCCGCTGAACGAACAGCTCCTGGACCGCGGCGTGCGGCTGCGCACGATCTATCTGGACAGCGTCCGCAACAGCCCGGAGACCGTCGCGTACGTCGACTGGCTCACCGAACGGGGCGGCCAGGTGCGCACCGTGCCCTCCCTCCCCATCCGCATGATCATCAGCGACCGGTCCAGCGCCGTCCTCCCCGTCAGCGGGGACAATCCCTCGGCAGGCGCCCTGCTGCTCACCGGGCACGGGACGCTCACCGCGCTCTGCGCGCTGTTCGAGAGCGTGTGGGCGTCCGCGCAGCCCCTCGGCAGCGCCAGATGCCGCGACGAGCGGGGCCTGACGGGCCAGGAGTCCACCGTCGTGCGCCTCCTCGCCGCCGGGCACACCGACGAGGCCATCGCCAAGCGGCTCGGGGTGTCCTCACGCACGGCGCGGCGCATCGCGACGGACCTCATGGAAAGGCTCGGCGCGCACAGCCGCTTCGAGGCGGGGGTGAAGGCGGTCCGCCGCGGCTGGCTGCCGGCCCGGGACTAGCAGCCGGGCCAGTCGGGCTTGCGCTTCTCGTTGAAGGCGGCGACGCCCTCGGCCCGGTCGCCGGAGAAGGCCACGGACCGCCAGGCGGCGTCCTCGACCTCCAGCCCGGCGCGCAGATCGAGCCCGTGCCCGAGCCGGAGGGCGCGCTTGGCGGCGCGGAGGCCGACGGGGGAATTGCCGGCGATCCGGGCAGCAAGGGCAAGGGCCTCCACCCGGTCCTGCCCCTCCCCGACCACCTGGTCGACCAGCCCCAGCCGCTCGGCCTCGGCGGCTTCGACCCGCCGCGCGGTAAAGATCAATTCAGCAGCCCGAGCGGAGCCCACCCGCCGAGGCAGAAGCTGAGTACCGCCCCCACCAGGAATGACACCAACGGACACCTCGGGCAGTCCGACCACGGCCGTAGCATCGGCAACGATCACATCGCAGGACAGAGCGAGCTCGAACCCGCCCCCGAGCGCGAACCCGTGCACGGCGGCGATGGTGGGCATCGGCAGCTCCAGAACACCGGTGTACGCAGCACGGGCGTGCGGCCGCTGCCGGCTCAGATCAGCGTCGGTGAAGGAGTTCCGCTCCTTGAGATCAGCCCCCACGCAGAAGGCCCGCTCGTGCGTGGACGAAAGAACGACAACCCGCACGGAACCATCGGCCGCCAGAACAGAGGTCGCCTCGGCAAGCCGCCGGGCCAGCTCACTGGAAACGGCGTTCATGGCCTTGGGCCGATCCAGGACGAGCTCGGCAACATGCCCGTGCCGCCGAACCGCAATCCACTCGCCGAAACGCTGCTCACTCATGGCCTTCACCCTCCGGGTACGGGGTTAACGCTCGTAAACACCCAGATCATGCCCTGCGCCCACCCGGCGGGGCCATACCCGAATGCGAGCCGGGGCGCGGGCTCACCGCAACTTCGAACGAGCCCCACCCGGCCGGTTGCCCCGCGCCCGCCGCCGCGCCCGCTCGGCGCTCATCCTGAGACCCTCCCGGTCCGAGACTAGCCAAGACGACTCGCGCAGGGGCGGAGAACGGCGGGAGGCGGCGGGGCCGCAGGGGTGGGGGTCCGGGGCGCTGACGTGTATTTGTGGGCCCAATACCGGGGTGCCCTCAACATGTGCGGCAACGGGCCCGTAAATATACGGCCCCGGACCCCCACCCCGGAGGCCCCGGCGCCGGCACCCCCACACACCGGCAGCGCACCCCACGGGCGAGACACCCCGTCAGCCGCCCCTCCGGCGCAGGAGCCACGGCTCCACCATCCCCAGCCCCCGCACAGGCCGCTGCCACATCGGCTGAAGCGCGAACCGGTACCCGTTCCCGGCCCCCTCCTCCACCTCCGCCTCCGACTTCGGCGCGTCCCCGCTCCGCGTCAGCTCCTCCGCCAGCGCCTGGTCCACCAGCACGGCGTCCTTCGGCGCTATCGACGTGAGCCGCGACGCGAGGTTGACCGTCGTGCCGAAGACGTCGCCCATCCGCGTCGTCACCGTCCCGAACGCGATCCCGACCCGCAGTTCGGGCATCGTCTCGTCGTGCGTCATGGTCTCGATGAGCCGCAGCCCGATCTCGGCGGCGGTCCCGGCGTCATCGGCGGAGTACAGGACCTCGTCGCCCAGCGTCTTGATCAGCCGCCCCCCGTGCGCGGCCACCAGATCCGCCGCGGTGGTCTCGAAGGCCTCGACGAGCTCCCCGAGCTCCTCCTCCTCCAGACGGCGCGTCAGGCGCGTAAAACCGACCAGATCGGCAAACCCGACGGCCAGCCGCCGATCGACCATCTCCGCGTCGTCCTGGGCCTGGACCACCCGCCCCGTGGCCGCCGCGAGCTGCCGCCGCCACACGTAGATGAGGAACTCCTCCAGCTCGGGCAGCAGCAGCTCGACCAGCGGATACGTGATCTCCGTCCGCGTCATGCCGGGTTCCTGGGGCTCCGTCAGGCCCTCCAGGAAGGAGTCGATCTGCCAGTCGGCGAGCCGCGCGGTCGTCTGCCCGGTGGACCGGGCGACCTGCACGGCCATCGGCTCGCTGAGCAGCCCCGCCTCCACAAGGCCCGCGAGCCGCCGCAGGGCGAGCACGTCCGCCTCGGTCAGGGCCCGGGCCTGCCCGATGTCGGCGAAGCCCATGGCCCGCCAGAACCGGGAGGCGAGGTCCATGGAGACGCCGGCCGCACGGGCGGCCTGGAAAGGGGTGTAGCGGCGCTCCGCACCGAGGATCAGCGCTTCGAGCTGCAGCGCGATGGGGTCGCCGCCCTCGTCTCCGCCCTCGCCGCCGTCGTACTCCTCGACGCCACCAGTGGCGGCACCTTCGACCCCGTCGGCGGTCACCGCCCGCCCCCTGTCCGATCCGTGCGCACTGCCCTGCCGATCACTGCTCGCTTAGGTTCCGGGCACAACGATACGACAGGTGTGCCGTAGCTCACTCTTCCGACGGGGCGGAGGACCCGCCGGACCCTCCACGGAACCGGCCACCGAACCCCTCACCCGGCTCGTGACCGGGCCCCCCGGCGGGCCGCACGTGGACGATGTCCCCGGCCCCCACGGGCCGCTGCACCCCGTCCTCCGTGGCCAGCACCAGCCGGCCGTCCCCGTCGACGGCGACGGCCTCCCCGACCAGCTCACCGCCGCCCGGCAGTTCGGCCCGTACGTTGCGCCCGAGCGTCGCGCACCCGGCCGCGTACGCCTCCTGCAGCCGGCTCTGCGCCGGGTCGCCGCCGGCGTCCCGCCACAGGCCGTACCACTCCTCCAGCGAACGGAGTACGGCGCGCAGCAGCGGATCGCGGTCGAGGACCTGCGCTCCGGCCAGGGCGAGCGACCCCGCCGTGGGGACGGGGAGCTCGTCCGCCCGCAGCGAGACGTTGAGCCCGATCCCGACCACGACGGCGTCGCCGGTCCGCTCGGCGAGGATCCCCCCGGCCTTCCGCTCCTCTCCGCCCACCGTCACCAGCAGGTCGTTCGGCCACTTGAGCGCGGTGTCGACCCCGGCGGCCCGGGACAGCGCGGAGGCGGTGGCGACCCCGGCGAGGAGCGGCAGCCATCCCCAGCGCTCCACGGGCACGCCCGCGCCGGGCCGCAGCAGCACGGAGAAGAAGAGCCCGGAGCGCGCCGGCGCGGACCACGTGCGGTCGAGCCGCCCGCGCCCGGAGGACTGCTCCTCGGCGACGAGCACGGCACCCTCCGCCTTGCCGCCGGCGGACGCGGACGCCGCCTCGACGAGGTCCGTGTTGGTGGACCCGGTCCGGGCGACGACGTCCACCGAGGTCCACAGCGAGCCCGGCCGGAGGAGCCCGCGCCGCAGCGCGGTGACGTTGAGCGGCGGCCGGTCGAGATCGGACCAGCGGTTTCCACCGGAGGAAGGCTCAGGAGAAGGACCGGAAGAAGGATCAGGAGAAGGAGGGGTCATGGGGCCCACCATAGGAGAGGAAACAGGAGCATTCCGGTGTGGCCAACGACGCACTGTCCCCACGCATCCGCGCGGATACGCTACGGACCGGTAGCAAGGACACCCCCCGGTAGACCAGTAGCCCACCTCTGGACGAGCAGGAGCCGCATCCCGATGTCCGAGCCGGAACACGACATCCACACCACCGCGGGCAAGCTCGCGGATCTGCAACGCCGGATCGAGGAGGCCACGCACGCCGGCTCCGCCCGTGCCGTGGAGAAGCAGCACGCCAAGGGCAAGCTGACCGCCCGTGAGCGGATCGAACTCCTCCTGGACGAGGGTTCCTTCGTCGAGCTCGACGAATTCGCCCGCCACCGTTCGACGAACTTCGGCATCGAGAAGAACCGCCCGTACGGCGACGGCGTCGTGACCGGCTACGGCACGGTCGACGGCCGCACCGTCTGCGTCTACTCGCAGGACTTCACGGTCTTCGGCGGCTCGCTCGGCGAGGTCTACGGCGAGAAGATCGGCAAGGCCATGGACTTCGCGCTGAAGACCGGCTGCCCGATCATCGGCATCAACGACGGCGGCGGCGCCCGCATCCAGGAGGGCGTGGTCGCCCTCGGCCTGTTCGGCGAAATCTTCCGCCGGAACGTGCACGCCTCGGGCGTCGTCCCGCAGATCTCCCTGATCGTCGGCCCGTGCGCGGGCGGCGCGGTCTACTCCCCCGCGATCACGGACTTCACGGTCATGGTCGACCAGACGTCGCACATGTTCATCACCGGCCCGGACGTGATCAAGACGGTCACGGGCGAGGACGTCGGCTTCGAGGAGCTGGGCGGCGCCCGCACGCACAACACCACCTCGGGCGTGGCGCACCACATGTCCGGGGACGAGAAGGACGCCATCGAATACGTGAAGGCGCTCCTCTCCTACCTCCCCTCGAACAACCTCTCCGAGCCGCCGGCCTTCCCCGAGGAGGCCGACCTGGAGATCTCGCCGGCCGACGGCGAGCTGGACGCGCTGATCCCGGACTCGGCCAACCAGCCGTACGACATGCACACCGCGATCGAGCACGTGCTGGACGACGGCGAGTTCCTGGAGACGCAGGCCCTGTTCGCGCCGAACATCATCACCGGCTTCGGGCGTGTCGAGGGCCGGCCGGTCGGCATCGTCGCCAACCAGCCGATGCAGTTCGCGGGCTGCCTCGACATCAACGCGAGCGAGAAGGCCGCCCGCTTCGTGCGCACGTGCGACGCGTTCAACGTGCCGGTGCTCACCTTCGTCGACGTGCCGGGCTTCCTCCCGGGCACCGACCAGGAGTACAACGGCATCATCCGCCGCGGCGCCAAGCTGATCTACGCGTACGCGGAGGCGACCGTCCCGCTGATCACGGTGATCACACGGAAGGCGTTCGGCGGCGCGTACGACGTGATGGGCTCCAAGCACCTCGGCGCCGATCTCAACCTCGCGTGGCCGACCGCCCAGATCGCCGTCATGGGCGCCCAGGGCGCGGTCAACATCCTGCACCGCCGCACGATCGCCGCGGCGGAGACGGACGAGGAGCGGGAGGAGCTGCGCGCGAAGCTGATCGCGGACTACGAGGACGCGCTGCTCAACCCGTACGCGGCCGCGGAGCGGGGCTACGTGGACGCGGTGATCATGCCGCACGAGACGCGCCGCCACATCGTGCGGGGCCTGCGGGCCCTGCGCGACAAGCGCGAGGCGCTGCCGCCCAAGAAACACGGCAACATCCCCCTCTAGGTCCCTCCGGGAGGCGTCCGGTGATCAAAGTAGTACGGGGCAACCCGACCCCCGAGGAGCTCGCCGCCGCCCTGGCGGTGGTCCAGGCCCGCGCGGCGGCACGCGACGCCGCCGCGCCCGAGACGGGCGAGACCCGCCCCGAGTGGTCGGCACCGGCCCGGCGCCTGGCCGCGACCCGGATGGCAAGTCCGGGCCCCAGGGCGTGGCGCACGACGTACTGGCCGTCGTAGCCGTCCGGCCACGGCCGGCAGACCTGAGTTACCGCCTGAGTACCCGTACTCAGGCGGTACGGCCCTGCCCGCGCCACGATGGAACCGATGCTGTGGTCGGACCCATCGAACGAGCCCCCCGAGGAGCTGCGCGAGGCGCAGGCGATGCTCCGCCGGGCCGGTCTCGTACTCGCGATCGGCATGATCGCGGCGTTCATCATCCTCGGCGTGCACTGACCCGTGCGCTGACCGGAGTCCTCGGCGCGCACTGGCCGGACACAGGAAACCCACAGTTACAGGGATCCTGCAACCAAATCCTCCCCTCCCGCATCATCGCTAGTGAAATGCCGCGAACCGGGGAGTGCGTCACACCATGAACAAGCCCGTGCGCCACATATCCGTCTTTGTCGGAGTGCTGGTCCTGGCCCTGCTGGTCCAGGCCACCTGGGTCCAGTTCGTCCGCAGCGACGAGCTGTCCAACCACAAGGACAACAAGCGGGTGAAGATCGCCTCCTTCGCCCAGCCGCGCGGCAACATCATCGTCGGCGGCCAGCCGATCACCGGCTCGTCGGAGACCACGGGCGACTACAAGTACAAGCGCACGTTCAAGGACGGCGAGATGTACGCCCCGGTCACCGGCTACTCCTCGCAGCTCTACGGCAACAGCCAGCTCGAATTCGTCAACAACAAGCTGCTCAGCGGCACCGACGACAAGCTGTTCCTGCAGCGCACCACCGACATGCTCACCGGCAAGAAGCCCCGCGGCGGCGACGTGGTGACGACCATCGACCCCAAGGCGCAGGAAGCCGCCTTCAAGGGCCTCGGCAAGTACAAGGGCGCGGTGGTCGCCCTCGACCCGCGGACGGGCAAGATCCTCGCCCTCGCCTCCACCCCCTCCTACGACCCCTCGGTCTTCTCGGGCAACACCCTGAAGGACCAGGAGGCCTACAAGAAGCTGGAGGCCGACAAGGACAAGCCGCTGGTCAACCGGGCGATCAAGGAGCGCTACCCCCCGGGTTCCACCTTCAAGATCCTCACCGCCGCGGCCGCCCTCGAACACGGCATCGTCACCGACATCAACGCCAAGGGCAGCGCCCCCGTCCCGTACCCGCTGCCGCTGAGCACCACCAAGGTCCGCAACGACGTCCAGACCGACGAGTGCGTCAACGGCTCCCTGATGGCCGGCCTCCAGTGGTCCTGCAACAACGTCTTCCTCGACCTGGCCGACAAGCTGGGCAAGGACAAGATGCGGGAGACCGCGGAGAAGTTCGGGTTCAACAACAAGGATCTCTTCATCCCCAACGGCACCGTCGAGTCCATCTACCCCAAGAACCTCGACCGCCCGCAGACCGCCCTCACCGGCATGGGCCAGGGCAGCCTCGACAGCACCCCGCTGCAGATCGCGATGATGACCGCCGCCCTCGCCAACGACGGCAAGCTCATGAAGCCGTACCTCGTCGATGAGCTCCGCGACCCGAACCTCAACACGCTGGAGAAGCACAAGCCCGAGCAGATGTCCCAGGCCGTCTCCGCCGACACGGCGAAGAAGGTCCAGCAGATGATGGAGAACACCGCCAAGAACGGCACCGGCAAGGCCGCCCTCATCGACGGCGTCACCGTCGGCGCCAAGACCGGCACCGCGCAGCACGGCGTCAACAACGAGAAGCTCCCGTACGCCTGGTTCGTCTCCTACGCCAAGCAGGCCGACGGCTCCCCCGTCGCCGTCGCCGTCTTCATCGACCCCGACGGCTCCGGCATCGACCGCGACGAGATCCACGGCGGCGCGCTCGCCGGCCCGATCGCGAAGAAGGTCATGGAGGCGATCGTCAAGAAGTAGGGAGGCCCGGAGGCCCGGCCGGCTTACGTACGATGGCGGACATGACCGCTCAGCGCCGCCGTCTCGTCCTCGGCTCCCAGTCCCCCGCCCGCCTCGGCCTGCTCAAGGCCGCCGGGCTCGACCCCGAGGTGATCGTCAGCGGTGTCGACGAGGACGCTCTGACGGCCGCGACGCCCGGTGAGCTCGCCCGCGTCCTCGCCGAGGCCAAGGCCGACGCGGTCGCCGCCCGGCCGGAAGCGGCCGGAGCGCTGGTCATCGGCTGCGACTCCGTCCTGGAACTCGACGGTCAGGCCCTGGGCAAGCCCGCCGACGCCGAGGACGCCACCGCCCGCTGGAAGTCGATGCGCGGCCGGTCCGGGATCCTCCGGACCGGCCACTGCATCATCGACACGGCCACGGGCCGCCGGGTGTCGGCGACCGCTTCCACGACCGTGCGGTTCGGCGAGCCCTCCGACGCCGAGATCGCCGCGTACGTCGCGACGGGTGAGCCGCTGTACGTCGCGGGCGCCTTCACCCTCGACGGCCGCTCCGCCCCCTTCATCGAGGGCATCGAGGGCGACCACGGGAACGTCGTCGGCCTGTCCCTGCCGATGCTGCGCAAGCTGCTCGCCGAGGTCGGAATTTCGATCACGGACCTCTGGGCCTAGCGGCCCGGCGGCCCGCCGCTCGCTACATCGGCAGCAGACCGGTCACCGGCGAGAGGATCCCGAGCACCGGGTCCAGCGCCTGCGTGGCCTGCCCCACCTTGCCCAGCTGGTTCAGCTTGCCCAGCTGGTTCGTCGCGTCCGGGTAGATGCTCGTCGGGGGGTGCGCGTCCATGCCGTCCGGCGGGGCCACGACCTGCCCGGCATTGGCGACGGGCGGTTGCGGCATGGGGGCGGCCGAAGCGGCAGTGGCGGTCATGGCGAGAGCGGCGCCACTGAGGACGGCGGCGGAAACAATGCGCTTCATCATGACCGCCCCAACGAGGTCACCGCGGCTCGGTCACCATTCCTTCCGCCACTCGGGGGGCGCTCCCCAGAAATGCACGGGCCGTGCTGAGCAGGAGAAGTGTGTGTACGAGCCTGCCGTCGGCGGTGGGTTTGCACCACCACGAGAGCGGCCATGTCGCGCCGTACAGCGCGGGAATGAGCACGTAGTCGAGCCGCGTGACGCCTTGCGGCCATGATCGACCGGACGTACTTCCGGGGTTGAGGAGGAAGTACATGGCCTTGTTGCTGTTCGCTTCCGCGATGATCGGACCGGGCCGGCCGCGGGTGAGCATGGCCATGGCATGGGCCAGGCGGCGGCCGTCGCCGCCGGCGACGCGGACGGCGTCGAAGTGGACGCCGGTTTTGCGCAGTTGGTGACCTCTGGCCGGGAGCCAATTGATTTCGGTCACGCAGTCATCACTGTTCATGTGACGAGTCTCACCGACGATCGCTAGCGTTTCCATAACAGAGAGTCGACCGTTGCTAACGGTGCGATCTGACTGAACACTCCTTGAGTCCAGTTGAGTGCAGTTGAGTCCGGTTGAGTCCGGTTGAGGGGGAGCGATGGCGGGGTCGGAGAACAAGGGCAGGGCGTCCACGGCAACACAACTTGCGGCGGAAATTGCGAAATTGATGCGACAGCGCGCGGGAATGACGCAGGAGGAAGTCGGTGCGCGCATCGGGTATACCGGGTCGGCCATCAGCGCCCTGGAAACAGGCACGCAGCCCGCCACCGAGAGGATGCTCGACGGCCTGGAGAAGGCAATCGGGGGCGGAGTCGGCATCTTCACGGCAGCCAAGAAGTACCTGATGCTGGACAAGTACCCGACGCACTTCCGGGATTACGCGGGTCTGGAACGTAAGGCGCTCTCGGTCAGCTCATACATGACCTTCCTTGTCGACGGTTTGTATCAGACCGAGGAGTACGCTCGCGCAATCATCAGCGGCAGCTACCCGCCCCTGCCGGAGGCCAAGGTGGAGGAACTGGTCGAAGCGAGGATGGCGCGCAAGGAGTTGTTCGACCGTGAGCCGACGGCGCTGCTGGAGGTGATCCTGGAAGAGTCGGTCCTCCGGAGGCCGTTCGGAAGCAGGGACATCATGCGCAAGCAACTGCTTCATCTCACCGAATGCGCAGATCGGCGGAACGTCACGATCCAGGTGCTGCCGATGGACCGTGGACTGAGCGGGGACTATGCCGGTGATCGCGGCCGGATGAAACTGCTGGTGACGCCAGAGCACCGCATGGTGGTCTTCGTGGAGGGCCATGGCACCAGCACCCTGATCAGCGACCCGGCCGAGGTCACCGAGCGAGCACAGCGATATGCGAAGATCCGCGCACAGTCCCTCAGCCCGATCGAATCGCTCGGCTTCATCGAACGGTTGGCAGGAGAGCAATGAGCGCAACCCAGCATTGGCGCAAGTCCAGTTACAGCGCCGGGGACGGCGGCGACTGCGTAGAAGTCGGTGCCGATTGGCACAAGTCCAGCTACAGCGACGACAGCGGTGGCCACTGCGTCGAAGCGTCCAGACGCCCCGACCGGGCCCCCGGCCACATACCCGCCGTCCACGTCCGCGACTCCAAGAACCCCACCGGCCCCACCCTCACCCTCAGCCAACCCTCCTGGTCACGTTTCCTTGGACATGTCAAGGCGCATATTCCGGTATAGCCAACGACTCCACCCCTGAGGAGCGAGGAGCCAGCCATGCCGAGGATCCTGATCACCACCGGCGACGCCGCCGAGGACCTGGAGGTCCTGTACCCCTACCAGCGCCTGCTGGAAGAGGGCTACGAGGTGGACATCGCCGCCCCCACCGTGAAGCAGCTCCAGTTCGTCGTGCACGACTTCGTCGCGAGCTTCGACACGTACACGGAGAAGCTCGGTCACAGCTGGCCCGCGGACGTCGCGCTGGCGAACGTGAACCCCGCCGACTACGCCGCGGTCGTCATCCCCGGCGGCCGCGCGCCGGAGTTCCTGCGGCTGGATCCGGACTTCCAGCGGATCATCAGGTGGTTCTTCGCGCACAACAGGCCCATTGCCCACATCTGCCACGCCGTGACCGCCCTGACGCCCCTGGGCGTCCTCAAGGGCCGCCGCACCGCCGCCTGGCCCGCCTGCAGGCCGGACGTCCAGCTCGCGGGCGGAACGTTCGTGGACGCGGAGGCCGTCGTCGACGGGAACATGGTGTCGGCCCGCGCCTGGAACGACCAGCCCGCCTGGATGCGCGCCTTCGTGGAGCTGCTCCGGGAGCAGGCGCCGGTCAAGAGCTAGCCGGAAGAGGCGACGACCCTGGCCGCCGCGCCGGGAGGGCGAGGAGGACGAGGAGCCCGAGAGCGATCGCGGCGGTCAGGGTGCGGGCGTCGTTGAACAGTTCCCAGCGGCGCAGGACTTCCGCGTAGCCGTCCGGTGGCGCGGTGGCGGCCCACTGCTTGATGCGGCCGTTGATGGGGACGTTCCCGAACCGTGTGATCAGGAACGACGCGACCACCAGGGCCCCCGCCGCACCGGCGATGACGCGCGCCCGGCCGCGCTCCGATGCTGCCAGGCCGAGGGTGGTGAGGGCCGAGACCGCCATCGTGGCCTGCATGGTGATGCCGTTCATCTTCATCAGAGCCGTGTGGAAGTCGAGTCTCATGTCGATCGGAACGGCGTTGAACGTCGGGACGAGGTTGGCGGCGCCGTAGGCGAAGGCGCCGGCCAGGAGGCCGGTGGAGAACAGCGAGAGTGCCTGGAGGATCCGGGTGCGCATGTGATCAAGCATGCGGACGGCCCAAACCATATTTCCAATAGATAGTTCTGCTGCGATCTAGCATTGCCGCTTATGGAACTCCGGCAGCTCCGCTACTTCGTCACCGTCGTCGAAGAGGGCGGCTTCACTCGCGCGGCGGCCCGCCTGCACCTGGCCCAGCCCGGCCTGAGCGCTCAGATCCGCCAGCTGGAGAAGGAGCTGGGACAGCCGTTGCTCGACCGCTCCCACCGGTCCGTGACGCTGACCGAGACGGGCCGGGCGGTCCTGCCGTACGCCCGGGCCGCGCTGGCCGCCGCGGACGCGGTCAGGCAGACGGCCGACGCGTACACGGGGCTGCTGCGCGGCCGCGTCTCGCTCGGGCTGGTCTCGGGGGCCACCGGGCACGCGTTCGACATCGCCTCGTTCCTCGCGGACTTCCACGACGCCCACCCGGCCCTGGAGATCGCGCTCACCGAAGACACCTCGGAGCGGATGCAGACCGCGCTCCTGGCAGGCGAGCTCGACATCGCCCTCCTCGGACCGACCGATGAGGTGCCCCCGCCCGGCCTGTCCCTGCAGACGGTCATCGACGCTCCGCTGGCCGTCGTCGTCGCGGCCGGAGACCCGCTCCTCGCCCCGGCCGACCGTACGAGCGTCCCGCTGGCCGAGCTGCGCGACCGGGCGCTGATCTGCCTGCCGCGCGGCACCGGGGCGCGCGCGGCGCTCGAACGCGCCTGCGCGCAGGCCGGATTCCGGCCCCGGGTCGCCTTCGAGGCGGCAGCGCCTCCCGTGCTCGCGCAGCTCGCCGCCCGGGGCCTGGGCGTCGCGGTGCTGCCGGCGGGTGAGGACGGCCCGGCGGGCGACGGGCACCTGCGGACGCTGGCCATCGTCCGCCCCGGGATCCGCGCCCGCATCGCACTCGCCTGGCGGGCCGCCGGCCCCGCGAGCCCCGCGGCCCGGGCGCTGCTGGACAGACTGCGCGAGGCCCTGCCCACGGCTCCGGCCCGCTGAGGCCGTCTCGTTGCCCGCGGGGTCTCCTGTGCGAGGCTGGTGGATCCGCCGACATCCGCCGACCTCGTCTCCGAAGGGAACCCCGTACGCCCATGTCCCAGTCCGTGGACCGCGCCCTCGACGTGCTGGACGCCGTCTCCGCGGCCAGCGGCCCCGTGCCCGCCAAGGCGCTGGCGCGGCAGCTCGGCTACAGCCTCTCCACGGTGTACGAGATCCTCGGCACGCTGACGGCCCGCGGCCACCTGGTCCGCACGCCCGGCGGGTACGCGCTCGGCTATCGCGTACCCGCCCTCCACCAGGCGTTCCAGCGGCAGATGCAGCTGGACGACGCCGTGCACGCCCTCCTGCTGCGAGCACGGCGTGAAGCGGGCGCGGACACGTACTTCAGCACGTACCGCGACGGGGACATCGCCGTCCTCGCGGGGAACTCCGCCGTGCCCTCCACCGGCGGTTTCACGGTGGGCCGGGATCTCGACGGGCACGCCACCGCCCACGGCAAGGTGCTGCTGTCCGCGCTGCCGCGGGCCGCGCGGATGCGCTACCTCTCCGGTACGGGGATGCGGGCGATCACGCCGCGGACGATCACGTCACCGGCCCGCCTCGACGCGGAGCTGCTGCGCGTGCGGCGGGAGGGGGTCGCCGTGGAGGTGGAGGAGTGCGCGCCGGGCGTGGCGTGCGTGGCGGTGCCCGTGCCGGCCGCGGCGGGGGGCCGCTCCTCCCTGAGGGCCGTGTCGGCGGCCGTGCCTCTGGAGGACTTCCACCGCCGCCGCCTCCAGCTGACGGACACGTTGCGCCACGTGGCGGCGGAGGCGGCGAAGTTGGCCGCGCATCAGCGTGACGGAGGGGTGGCCTCCGCTCCCTGAGCCGGCCCCTCCGGGTCGCGCCGCTCCGGCTCGCGCCCCTCCGGACCCTGTCCCCGCGGTTCGCGCCCCTCCGGACCGTACGCCTGCGGCTCGTACGCCTCCGGGTCGTACGCCAGCAGGGTGCAGACGAGCAGCGCGAGGACGGCCATGACGGCCGCGAACGCACCCCAGCCGACGAGGGCGACGCAGAACGCGCCCAGCAGGCCGTGCACGACGCCGCAGGTGATCAGCAGGATCCTTCCGGCCGTACGGGGCGGGCGGTCGCGCAGGGCCGCGCGCAGGGCGACGAAGGCGCAGAGCAGCAGGTAGCCGGCGAAGAGGCCGCCGGCGATCCACGCGGCGAGGGACATCAGCGCCGGATCGCTGCCCGCGAGGGACATCCGCTGGCGGCGGACGACGACGCCGAGGATCCAGTTGACGAGCGCGATGCCGAGCCCCTCGACGATGAGGGCGAGGGCTGCGAGGGCGGCGGCGGACCGGCGGAAGCGGACGGTGGTCCGGACAGGCGTCCGGCCGGTGGTCCGGACGGTCATGCGTCATCCCCTCCCCACCCCGTGCGGGTGATTGCTGCGCGTTACCGCGGGTACGACGTCATGGAGGACGCTACTCACGGGTAGATCCAGGGGCAAGGGGTGCGGCGGCGCGGCGGCGCGGATCTCTGATCCGCAAACTTTGGCCCACCCGTTCGTAGGGACTCAACAAAGAAAGCTGTTTTCCTCTCCTCGCCGCGGATCGAGAGCTCTGCCACAGCCAAAGGTCCGCGGAGACCCGCATACCCGGCGTACCGTGGGAGAACTGGGGACTTTGGCGCGCACACGGCCTCCGGTTCACGCTCCGTGTGGGCAAGCTCACCTAGGGAGTCGGCTCGGCACAGAGTGTCGCCAGTACCTAAACTCACCTTGTTTCAAGGAGGGAGCCATCGTGCGCAAGGTGCTCATCGCCAACCGTGGCGAAATCGCTGTCCGCGTTGCTCGCGCGTGCCGGGATGCCGGGATTGCCAGTGTGGCGGTCTACGCGGATCCGGACCGTGACGCGTTGCATGTC
>NZ_PXWG01000431.1 GCF_003011965.1 Streptosporangium nondiastaticum | reverse complement strand
ACCAGGAGGTTGGCTTAGAAGCAGCCACCCTTGAAAGAGTGCGTAATAGCTCACTGGTCAAGTGATTCCGCGCCGACAATGTAGCGGGGCTCAAGCGTACCGCCGAAGTCGTGTCATTACAGCAATACTCCCAACGGAGGCTGTGATGGGTAGGGGAGCGTCGTGTGCCGGGTGAAGCAGCCGCGGAAGCGAGTTGTGGACGGTTCACGAGTGAGAATGCAGGCATGAGTAGCGATACACACGTGG
>NZ_PXWG01000430.1 GCF_003011965.1 Streptosporangium nondiastaticum | reverse complement strand
CCACGTGTGTATCGCTACTCATGCCTGCATTCTCACTCGTGAACCGTCCACAACTCGCTTCCGCGGCTGCTTCACCCGGCACACGACGCTCCCCTACCCATCACAGCGGGCGTTGGCCCTATTGCTGTAATGACACGACTTCGGCGGTACGCTTGAGCCCCGCTACATTGTCGGCGCGGAATCACTTGACCAGTGAGCTATTACGCACTCTTTCAAGGGTGGCTGCTTCTAAGCCAACCTCCTGGT
>NZ_PXWG01000429.1 GCF_003011965.1 Streptosporangium nondiastaticum | reverse complement strand
ACCAGGAGGTTGGCTTAGAAGCAGCCACCCTTGAAAGAGTGCGTAATAGCTCACTGGTCAAGTGATTCCGCGCCGACAATGTAGCGGGGCTCAAGCGTACCGCCGAAGTCGTGTCATTGCAGCAATAGGGCCAACGCCCGCTGTGATGGGTAGGGGAGCGTCGTGTGCCGGGTGAAGCAGCCGCGGAAGCGAGTTGTGGACGGTTCACGAGTGAGAATGCAGGCATGAGTAGCGATACACACGTGG
>NZ_PXWG01000428.1 GCF_003011965.1 Streptosporangium nondiastaticum | reverse complement strand
GCAGAGACAACCAGGAGGTTGGCTTAGAAGCAGCCACCCTTGAAAGAGTGCGTAATAGCTCACTGGTCAAGTGATTCCGCGCCGACAATGTAGCGGGGCTCAAGCGTACCGCCGAAGTCGTGTCATTGCAGCAATACTCCCAACGGAGGCTGTGATGGGTAGGGGAGCGTCGTGTGCCGGGTGAAGCAGCCGCGGAAGCGAGTTGTGGACGGTTCACGAGTGAGAATGCAGGCATGAGTAGCGATACACACGTGGGAAACGTGTGCGCCGATTGA
>NZ_PXWG01000427.1 GCF_003011965.1 Streptosporangium nondiastaticum | reverse complement strand
AACCGCCATAGTCGGGCAGGTAAGGCACCAGCTCAACAAAAAAAGCCATCACGGCAAAGATGATAAATCCCCACACAAATGGCCAATATTGGGATTTGCGCTTTTTGGCAAACAACCAGGCGGCCAATGCCAGCAATGGCAAGGTCAACAGCAAGCGGTACACAAACACACGCATCACCTGGTCCTGGTAGGCCTCATCCAGCTTTTTACGCGCCGCTTCTTCGAGCACACCGATCTGCTGTTGCAGTTTTGCTTCGCGCTGGTAAATATCCGTTTGCTTCTGGTGCAGGTTTTCCACGGCCTTTTCAGCAGACCGCTCACGCGCTTTGAGCGTATCCAGCATTTGCGTGCGGCGGACGAGTTCATCGTCCTGCGTTT
>NZ_PXWG01000426.1 GCF_003011965.1 Streptosporangium nondiastaticum | reverse complement strand
GCGCGAGATCGCCGACGAACTCGGCCTGCACGAATCCACCATCTCCCGGGTGACGACGGCCAAGTACATGAACACGCCGTTCGGCACCTTCGAGCTGAAGTACTTCTTCGGTTCCTCGCTCAACACCGATGCCGGCGGCAACGCGTCCAGCACGGCCGTGCGGGCGCTCATCAAGCAGCTGGTGGCGGCCGAGGACCCGAAAAAGCCGCTGTCCGACAGCCAGCTGTCGTCAATGCTGGAAGAGCAGGACATCCAGGTCGCCCGGCGTACCGTGGCCAAGTACCGCGAAGCCCTCAAGATCGCCCCCGCCAACCTGCGCAAGGCGCTCTGACCGGCGCGCTGCCTCGCTGGCGCGGGTGGGTGTCTGCCGTTCGAGCCC
>NZ_PXWG01000425.1 GCF_003011965.1 Streptosporangium nondiastaticum | reverse complement strand
GCCAGCCCGAACGACTCCAACGTCAACGGCGGCCCGGTCTCCTCAACCTGAACGTCGGAGGAACCGAACTCGCGCGCCAACCCCTCCTCCGCCAGGCGTTGCTTCCACCACGGCAGCCGCGGATAGTCCTCCGGCTGCACGTCGAGGTGGCGCCAGGCGTAGTAGCGGACTAGACGCTCTTCAGGGAGCCCCGCGAAGGCTTCGTATCGCTGCTCCCAGCGGTAGGGGTGTTCAGCTCACCCGCCAGCCAGCCCAGGTAGGCGGCCAGGGTGCGGTGCGGCAGCGCCAGCATCTGCTCCGTGGTGGGCTGCTGGGAGCAGCAGTCCGCGTAGATTCGCACCAGCTCGTGATCGGTTTCGGCGCGCTTCTCCATCGCCGA
>NZ_PXWG01000424.1 GCF_003011965.1 Streptosporangium nondiastaticum | reverse complement strand
CTTTTATCTATTATAGTCTCGTTCATTTTCCTTCCCGTCATTAACATCACATCCAATCTCCTCGGCTTCTAATCGAGCATCAGGAAGTCGTGGCCTCGGAGTGAATGAAATAAAAAGCCAAGAAAAGGGAAAAGGGCAAACGCTCGACAACCGCTTTGCCCGTTTCCTCCACTCGTCAAGAAAGACAAAAGCAAAGGGGCATTTGGAGATCACGAGAGGAAGTCTTTGAGGAAGAGAGATTACGAGGAAAAGGTCAGATTTATACGTCTTCCCTTCTGACGCTCCCTTCCGTTTTCCCTTTCTCTCTTTTCTCTTGTTTTCTTTTTATTTTTTATTTTCTTGTTTTGTTTCTCGTTCTGTTGTTTATTTATTTTTTTAT
>NZ_PXWG01000042.1 GCF_003011965.1 Streptosporangium nondiastaticum | reverse complement strand
GGCCCGGCCCCGAGCCGCCCCCGCCGGCGCGGACCGCGGAGGCGGGGCGGGCGGCCGCCGGCAGCGGGCCCGCGGTGCGCATGGGCACCGCCACGGGGCGCGCGGTGCTGCTGACCGCCGTGCTCGGCTCGGGCATGGCGATGCTCGACAGCACCGTCGTCAACGTCGCCCTGCCGCACATCGGCCGGGACCTCAACGCCGACCTGGCGGTCCTCCAGTGGACCGTCAACGCGTACATGCTCACCCTCGCGGGCCTGATCCTGCTGGGCGGCGCGCTCGGCGACCGCTACGGCCGGCTGCGGATCTTCGTGATCGGCGTGGTGTGGTTCGCGCTCGCCTCGCTGCTCTGCGGGATCGCCCCGAGCGCCGGCGTGCTCATCGCCGCCCGCGCCCTCCAGGGCATCGGCGGGGCCCTCCTCACGCCCGGCTCGCTCGCCCTCATCCAGGCCGTCTTCCGCGAGGAGGACCGGGCCGCCGCCGTCGGCGCCTGGTCCGGCCTGGGCGGGGTGGCCACGGCCGTCGGGCCGTTCGTGGGCGGCTGGCTGGTGGACGGCCCCGGCTGGCGCTGGGTGTTCCTGATCAACCTGCCGCTGGCGGCGGTGTGCGTCCCGGTGGCCCTGAAGTACGTGCCGGAGACGCGCGACCCCGGCGCGGGCGGGCGGTTCGACGTCCTCGGCGCGGCCCTGGGCGCGCTCGCCCTGGGCGCGGTGACGTACGCCCTGATCGCCGCCCCCGACAAGGGCGTCTCGCCGTGGGTGATCGGCCCCGCCGTCGCGGGCGTCCTCCTGGGCATCGCCTTCTGCCGCGTGGAGGCCCGCCGCCCCGACCCGATGCTGCCGCTGCAGATCTTCTCCAACCGCCTGTTCTCGTCGATCAACGCGGTGACGGTGTGCGTCTACGCGGCCTTCAGCGGCTTCTTCTTCCTCTCCGTGCTGCAGCTGCAGGTCGTGGTGGGCTGGTCGGCGCTCGTGGCCGGCACGGCCCTGCTGCCCACGACTGTGCTGATGCTGCTGCTGTCGGCCCGCTCCGGGGACATCGCCCAGCGGATCGGCCCCCGCCTGCCGCTGACGATCGGGCCGCTGCTGTGCGCCGCGGGCATGCTGCTGATGGTCCGCGTCGGCCGCGGCGCCTCGTACTGGGTGGACGTGCTGCCCGCGCTCGTGGTCCTGGGGCTGGGCATGACGGCCCTCGTCGCCCCGCTCACCGCGACCGTCCTCGCCTCCGTGGACGTCGCCCGCGCCGGCCTGGCCAGCGGCATCAACAACGCGGCGGCCCGCGCCGCCGGCCTGGTCGCGGTGGCCGCGCTGCCGCTGCTGGTCGGCATGGGCCCGGACGCCTACCGCGACCCCGCGGCCTTCTCGCGGTCCTTCCGCAGCGCGATGTACTGGTGCGCGGGCTCCCTGGTGCTGGGCGCGCTCCTGGCCTGGTTCACGGTCGGGGTGACGTGCCTGCGCGCGCGCAAGCCCACGGGCGAGGAGCCCAGCCACCCCGAGACCACGTACCACTGCGGGATGGCGTCCCCGCCGCTGGACCCGGGCGACGCCTGAGCCCCCGCGCGCCGGGCACCCGCCCGCCCGGAATCGGTGACGGACGGTTCCCGCACCTGCCCGGGCGGCGGGGCGACAAGGCAAACTGGAGCTCATGTCCATTCACGAGAACCTGCTCGGGGGACCGCCCCCGACCCACCTGCCCGACGACCCGGAGCCGCGCGAGCTGCTCGCCTCCGGAGCGGCCCCCGCCGAGGTCGCCGCGAAGTACCCCGCGTCGTCGCTCGCCTGGGCCCAGCTCGCCGACGAGGCGTTCGAGGGCGGCCGGGTCGTCGAGTCCTACGCCTACGCCCGCACCGGCTACCACCGGGGCCTCGACGCGCTGCGCCGCAGCGGCTGGAAGGGCCACGGCCCCGTGCCCTTCGAGCACGAGCCGAACCGCGGCTTCCTGCGCGCCCTGCACGCCCTCGCGCGTGCCGCGCAGGCCATCGGCGAGCAGGAGGAGTACGAGCGCTGCAGCACCTTCCTGCGCGACAGCTCGCCCACGGCGGCCAACACCCTGGGCTGACCTGTGAGCACGGCCGGAACGCCCTGCCCCGCGCGGGGCGTTCCGGCTGTCCGGCGGGTTTTCCACAGCCCTTGCCGTGACCGGCCCCCGGCCCGCATGATCGCGGCAGTGGCCCGGCGATCCCGGGAGCGACGGCAGGGGAGACGACGTGACTTCTTCCGACCCGCAAGACGCAGCAGCCAACCTTCACTTCACCGGCACCACCCCGTACGAGGACTATGTGCGGGCGTCCGTGCTCAGCAGCCTCCAGGAGCCGCTCTCCGAGGATCCCGGGGAGATGTCCTTCCTCGTCACCACGCAGGTGATGGAGCTCTGGTTCAGAGTCATCGTGCACGAATGGGAGACCGCCGCGCGCGCCCTGCGCGAGGACGACCTGCCGGTGGCGATGGCCGCCCTCAAGCGGTCCACGTACGAACTGCAGTCCCTCAACGCCAGTTGGGAGCCGCTGGCCCACCTCACCCCGGCCCAGTTCAACGCCTTCCGCTCCGCCCTGGGGGACGCGTCCGGCTTCCAGTCGGCCATGCACCGGCGGCTGGAGTTCCTCCTCGGCGACAAGTCCGCGGCCATGCTCGTGCCGCACCAGGGCGCGCCGCAGATCCACGCCGAGCTGGAGAAGGCCCTGTACGCGCCCAGCCTGTACGACGAGGTGCTGCGCCATCTCGCGCGCCGCGGCCATGAGATACCCGAGGCCGTCCTCGGCCGCGACGTCTCCGAGCGGTACGCGGCCGATCCGGCGGTCGAGACGGTCTGGGAGCGGATCTACGCCGGGGACCAGGGCAGCGAGGAGTGCCGGCTGGGGGAGGCGCTGACGGAGGTCGCGGAGCTCGTCTGGCGCTGGCGCAACGATCACCTGGTGGCCACGCGCCGGGCCATGGGCGCGAAGGTGGGCACCGGCGGCTCGCCGGGCGTGGCCTGGCTGGAGAAGCGGGCCACGAAGAACGTGTTCCCCGAGCTGTGGACGGCGCGCAGCCGTGTCTGAGGCGGCCCTGGCCGAGGAAGCCGCGGCGCTCGACGCCGCCGACGGACTGGCCGCCAAGCGCGCCGAGTTCGACCTGGACGACGAAGTCGTCTACCTCGACGGGAACTCCCTCGGGGCCCTGCCGCGCGGCGTCGCCGGACGGCTCTCCGACGTCGTCGGGCGCGAGTGGGGGCGGCTGGGCATCCGGTCCTGGGAAGAATCCGGCTGGTGGACGGCCCCGGAGCGCGTCGGCGACCGCATCGGCCGCCTGATCGGAGCCGCCCCCGGACAGGTCGTCGCCGGCGACTCCACGAGCGTCAACGTCTTCAAGGCCGTGGTGGCGGCGGTCCGCCTCACGGACACCGGGTCGCGGGACGAAGTGCTCGTCGACGCCGCCACCTTCCCCACCGACGGCTACATCGCCCGCTCCGCGGCCCGTATGACCGGCTGCCGGATCCGCGCCGTCGACGCGGCGGACATGGCCCGCGAGGCCGGCCCCCGCACGGCCGTCGCCCTCGTCAACCACGTCGACTACCGCACCGGCCGCCTCCACGACCTCCCCGGCACCACGGCCGCCCTCCGCGCCGCCGGCGCCCACACCGTGTGGGACCTGTGCCACAGCGCGGGCGCCCTGCCCGTCCGGCTCGACGCCGACGGGGCGGACTTCGCGGTCGGCTGCACGTACAAGTACTTGAACGGCGGCCCCGGCGCGCCCGCCTTCCTCTACGTGCGCCGCGCCCTGCAGGACCGCTTCGACTCGCCGCTCCCCGGCTGGAACTCCCACGCCGACCCGTTCGCCATGGACCCCGCCTACGCCCCCGCCGCCGGCGCGGTCCGCGGCCGCGTCGGCACCCCGGAGATCCTCTCCCTCCTCGCCCTCGACGCCGCGCTCGACGTCTGGGACGGCGTCGGCCTCGCGGCCGTCCGCGCCAAGAGCCTCGCCCTCACCGACTTCTTCCTGCGCTGCGTCGAGGCGTACGTGCCGGAGGGCCGCGTCGCGTCCGTGACGCCGGAGGCGCACGCGGAGCGGGGCAGCCAGGTCTCCCTGCGGTACGGCGCCGGGGCCGGTGAGGTCATGGCGGAGCTCATCCGCCGCGGCGTCGTCGGGGATCACCGCCGCCCGGACGTCCTCCGGTTCGGTTTCACGCCGCTCTACACGCGCTTCGCGGACGCGGAACGGGCCGCGCGCGTGCTCGGCGAGGTCATCGAGGCCAGAGAGGCGGCCCGGCGGTGACGGCCGAGGAGGACGCCCTGTTCGGCCTGCCCTGCGCACCGCCCGACGCGACCGTGCCCTACGGCCCTCACCCCAGCCAGGTGATCGACCTCCACCTCCCGGCCGGGCCGCCCGCCGGGATCCGGGTGACCTTGCTGCACGGCGGGTTCTGGCGCGAGGCGTACGACCGCCGCCACCTCGCGCCCCTCGCGGCGGCACTGGCCGCGCGGGGCATCGAGGTGGCGCTGGCCGAGTACCGCCGCGTCGGCGCGGGCGGCGGCGGGGGCTGGCCGCAGACGTACGAGGACGCCGTCCGCGCCACGGAGGTCCGCGGCAGCGGCCCGGCCCGGCACGTGCTGGTGGGCCACTCTGCGGGCGGGCACCTCGCGCTGTGCGCGGCGAGCGGGGGCGTCGGCGTCGACGCCGTCATCGCCGTGGCACCTGTGGCCGACCTCGCCCGGGCGCGGACGCTGGGGCTGAGCGGGGGAGCGGTGGAGGAGTTCCTGGGCGGCGGGCACCACCCGGAGGCGGACCCCGTCCTCCGGGGCCCCGCCCGCGTCCCGGTCACGATCCTCCACGGCACCGCCGACCCGGACGTCCCCCTGGAGCTGTCCCGCTCCTACGCGGCGGCAGCGGGGAGCAACGTGACGCTGCGGGTCCTCCAGGACACCGGCCACTACGCCGCCGTCACACCGGGCACGGCGGCGTACGAGGCCCTGCTGGCCGCGCTGGGACGCCCCTCGGCCTCCCCCTGTCCGTCTTAAGGAGGACGCCCGGAGATCCCCATTCATGGGGACGCCCCACGAATTCCGGTTGCCTACGGTTGATGGTGTGACCGACACCTATGAGACCGGCCGGCGCAATGAGCTGCGCCTGGCGAAGAGCGCCCTCGCCAGGCTCCGCGAGGACCTCTTCACCGACGCCTTCGCGTTCCGGCCGCTGCTGCCGCTCCCCACCGAGCACGGGTGGGTGAGCCGGCTGCCGTTGCCCACCCGCCGGTACGCACGGTGGTTCCCGCACGCCCTCCTCACCCTGTTCTCGTGCTTCGTCATGCTGGAGACCCTCTCCCGCGTGGGCGGCATCTTCGGGCCCGGAGCCTCCCTGTTCATCGGGGCGACGCTGCTCATGACGATGTTCCGGCCGGTCGGCGCCTGGTGGCTGTCGCTCGCCGGGCTCCTGTTCTCGGGGGTGTTCCTCGGCGGTTACGGAGCGGTCGGCGACTCTCCGGCCAACTTCGCCACGCACCTGATCGTCGTGCTGCTGGTGGCCCTGCGCACCCGCACGCGCGTGGCGGTCGAGATGCTGGTGCTCACCGTCGCGTCCGCCGTCTTCCTGACGTTCTTCCTCCGGGCCTTCCGCCCGTACGGCTCGGTCTACCTGGACGGCGCGTTCTTCGAGATGCTCGTCCTGTTCACGGTCGTGATGGTCGCGGTGCTCTCCGTGCGCGGGCTGCGCGAGTCCAAGCAGCAGGTCGCCGTGCAGACGGCCGTCACGGAGGTCGAGCGCTCCCGCCGCACCGTGCTGGAGGAGCGCACGACCATCGCCCGGGAGCTGCACGACGTCGTCGCGCACCACATGTCGGTCGTCGCCATCCAGGCGGAGGCCGCCCCGTACCGCGTCCAGGACACACCGCCCGAGCTCGCGGCCGCGTTCCAGACGATCCGGGAGAACGCCGTGGCGGCCCTGACCGAGCTGCGCAGGATCCTCGGCGTCGTGCGGTCGGAGAACCCCGACGCGTTCGCCGACCCGGAGGCCCCGCAGCCCACCCTGGAGGCCCTTCCCGCGCTGCTCGGCAACATCCGCTCGGCCGGGCTGGCCGTCGAGCACGTGACGACGGGCGCCGTGCGGCCGCTGCCGCAGGGCGTCGAGCTGTCGGCGTACAGGATCGTCCAGGAGGCGCTCAGCAACGTCCTGCGGCACGCCCCGGGCGCGGAGGCCCGCGTCGAGATCAGCTACGTGCTGGGCGGGCTCGGCCTGCGCGTGGTCAACGGCGCGCCGAACCGGCTGGCGAAGCCCTCGCCCGGCGCCGGCCACGGAGTCCTCGGCATGCGCGAGCGCGTGGCGATGCTCGGCGGCGCGATGACGGCCGAGGCGACGGCGGACGGCGGCTACGAGGTCACCGCGTTCCTCCCCGTGGAGCCGGGCGAGGCCGCCGCATGACCATCCGCGTGATGATCGTCGACGATCAGATGATGGTCCGCGAGGGCTTCTCCGTCCTGCTGAACGCCATGCCCGACATCGAGGTCGTGGGCGAGGCCGTCGACGGCAGGGAGGCTGTGGAAAAGGTCGCCACCCTGCGCCCCGACGTCGTCCTGATGGACATCCGGATGCCCGTGCTCAACGGCCTGGAGGCCACCCGGGAGATCGTCGCCGCCGACGCCGACGCGAAGGTGCTGGTCCTGACGACCTTCGACCTGGACGAGTACGTCTACCAGGCGCTGCGGGCCGGGGCGAGCGGCTTCCTGCTCAAGGACGCCTCGGCGCGGCAGCTCGCGGACGGCGTGCGCGTGGTCGCCGCCGGCGAGGCGCTGCTGGCGCCGACGGTCACCAAGCGCCTCATCCAGGAGTTCTCCCGGCTGGGCGCGCCCAAGCCGCCCGCACAGGAGCGCGTCGGCGAGCTGACCGAGCGGGAGACGGAGGTGCTGGTGCTGGTCGCGCAGGGCCGCTCCAACTCGGAGATCGCCGCGCACCTCGTGGTCGCCGAGTCCACGGTCAAGACGCACGTCAGCCGCATCCTGGTGAAGCTCGGCCTGCGCGACCGGACGCAGGCGGCGGTCTTCGCGTACGAGGCGGGTCTGGTGACACCCGGCGGCTGAGGCCGCCGGGCTGCCCCGCCGGGACGGCTACCGCGGCAGCGTGAGCCGCCACCCCGCCGGCGCGGCCGTCCACGTGCGCCGCCGCACCGGCCCCGCGAGCACGTTGTCCGCGCGGTAGCGGAAGGCGGGCCCGGAGACGGTGACGCGCCGGGCGCGGGAGCGCAGCGGGTGGCCGGCGTCGTGGGTGTGGACGGCGAGCTCCGCGAGGCCGCTGTCCGCGGCGGTCAGGGAGACGCGGGTGACCGGCCGGTCGAGGTCGGTGACCAGCTCCCCGTCGGCCTCGACGCGCAGCCGGGTGCAGCCGGGCACGGGAGCGCGGCCTCCGGCCGCGGGACCGGTCAGCAGGGTGAGCGCGGAGCGGGCCGTGCGCGCGGCCGGGGACCACCACGGCTGGTGACCTTCGCCACCTCCGCCGGGCACGCCTTCGGCGGTCGCGCAACCCGGGCCGGGGCCCGCGCCTGCGGGATCCACGGCCTCCGCACCGCCCTCACCCGCCTCCGCAGACCCGTTCGGCCCAGCCGGTCCCGCCGGTCCCGCCGGGGCGTCCGCCCCGCCGCCGGGCCCTTCGCCGCCGCCCGGGATCCACAGCCCGCCGAGGACCACACCGCCGCTGTCGTCCACGAGCAGGTCCAGAGGGCGCTCCACGCCGTCCAGGACGGCCCGGGCGGCCGCGACGGGCCCCAGGGGCACCCCCAGCGTCCGGGCCAGGGAGACGGCCGTCAGGGGCCCCACGGGCACGACGGACACGGGCACCTCCGCCAGCTCGCGGCGGCGGTACAGGACGGTCACCACGTGCAGCAGGGCCCGGTCGTCGCCGATCACCACCGGCCGCCGCCGGCCGCGCCGGGCCAGGGCGCGCTCGACCTCCTCCGGCCCTTCCGGCAGACAGATCTTGGTCGCTGCGCCGCCGCGGAGCACGTCCCTCGCGATCCGTACGGACTCGCCGTCCACGCGGCGGGCGACCGGGTCGATGACCACGAGCAGAGCCTGCTCGCCAGGGTCTGGAGCCGACACCTCGGTCCTTCCTCAGGTGCTGTTTTTCCCGGGGCACGACCCCCGGACCCCCGGTCGCGACCCGGGGCCCTGGGTCTTTCTGTTCGTCCCCCGAGCGAAATATTCGGTAATCTCTCGGTGCAAGAGCCCCTGTCGCTGTTGCGCCAGGGGCTTCGTCTATCCGGGGCACCGGTTCGACGGCTCTAGCGGTGGTGTACGCCCTGAGCAAGCGGGGTGACACCACCACGCACGTTGGACATGCCCCGCCCGGAAGGGGTGTACGCCTGTGCCCGCACTTGTGCTGCTCGGTGCTCAGTGGGGTGACGAGGGCAAGGGAAAGGCCACCGACCTCCTCGGTGGATCCGTGGACTATGTGGTGCGCTACCAAGGTGGCAACAACGCCGGCCACACGGTGGTCGTCGGCGACCAGAAATACGCGCTGCACCTCCTCCCTTCCGGGATCCTCTCGCCGGGGTGCACCCCGGTCATCGGCAACGGTGTGGTCGTCGACCCGGCGGTCCTGCTCTCCGAGCTGAGCGGGCTGAACGAGCGCGGCGTCGACACGTCGAAGCTGCTGCTCAGCGGTAACGCGCACCTGATCACGCCGTACCACACGACGGTCGACAAGGTGACGGAACGCTTCCTCGGCAAGCGGAAGATCGGCACCACCGGCCGCGGCATCGGCCCGACCTACGCGGACAAGATCAACCGCGTCGGCATCCGCGTCCAGGACCTCTACGACGAGTCGATCCTGACGCAGAAGGTCGAGGCTGCCCTCGACTTCAAGAACCAGATCCTGGCGAAGCTCTACAACCGCCGCGCGATCGACGCCGCCCAGATCGTCGACGAGCTGCTGGGCTACGCCGAGCAGATCAAGCCGTTCGTCGCGGACACCACGCTGATCCTGAACAACGCCATCGACGACGGCAAGGTCGTCCTCTTCGAGGGCGGCCAGGGCACGCTGCTCGACGTCGACCACGGCACGTACCCCTTCGTCACCTCCTCGAACCCGACCGCGGGCGGCGCCTGCACGGGTACGGGCGTGGGCCCGACGAAGATCAACCGCGTGATCGGCATCCTCAAGGCCTACACCACGCGCGTCGGCGCCGGCCCGTTCCCGACGGAGCTGTTCGACAAGGACGGCGAGGCGCTGCGCACCATCGGCGGCGAGCGCGGTGTGACCACCGGCCGTGACCGCCGCTGCGGCTGGTTCGACGCGGTCATCGCCCGCTACGCCACCCGCGTCAACGGCCTGACGGACTTCTTCCTCACCAAGCTCGACGTGCTCACCGGCTGGGAGCAGATCCCGGTCTGCGTCGCGTACGAGATCGACGGCAAGCGCGTCGAGGAGCTGCCCTACAGCCAGACCGACTTCCACCACGCGAAGCCGGTCTACGAGATGCTGCCGGGCTGGAGCGAGGACATCTCCAAGGCGAAGACCTTCTCGGACCTGCCGAAGAACGCGCAGGCGTACGTGAAGGCGCTGGAGGAGATGTCGGGCGCGCCGATCTCCGCGATCGGCGTGGGCCCGGGCCGCGACGAGACGATCGAGATCAACTCGTTCCTTTCGTAGGCGCAGGGCGCGCGGGCGCACCGCGCGCAGGCACGCTGCGGATGCACGGCGCCCCGGTGGCTTTCGGCCACCGGGGCGCCGTCGCGTTCAGGCGATCTTCGGGTATCAGCCGGTTTTCCGGTAGACCAGTGAGGCGTCTTTCGTGCCGGAGTCGACGAAGTCGCGCCGCATCCGGCCGTCCGGGAGCAGGACGAGGTCCGAGGCGGAGCCGGGCTGGCAGGCCGAGGCGGGGTTCGCGCGGGTGACCCGGGACGGGCCCAGGTGCAGCGGGGCGCCCGCGGTGCCGCCGCCGGTCGCCGTGGTCTGCCACTGGCAGGTGTACGGGGTGCCGTCGTCGAGGACGCCGCTCCCGTCGATCGTGACGGCGGCGTCCGTGCCCCGGGAGATGGTGATGGCCCGGTTGTTGGAGCGCGTGCCGCTGCCGAAGGCGGACTGCCAGGTCCCGGCGAACGCCTGCGGCCCGGTGGTGCCGCCGTCCGTGCCGGTGCCCGGGCTCGTGGCGGGCGCGGGCACCGGCCCGGTGGCCGGGGCGGAGGACGGGGGCGGCGTGCCGGGGGAGGCGGCCTGCGAGGACGAACTCACGGGCCCGGAAGCCTCGTCCTTGGCGCCGTTCTGCTTGAACAGGAAGACCGTTCCTCCTCCTGCGATCAGACCGGCGGCCACCACGGCGGCGAGGATGACCGGCGTCCGCGAACGGCGCGGCGCAGGAGGCCCGTAGGGCACGTAACCGGTGACGTACGTGCTGCCCGAGTCGTGCGGGCCGGGGGCGTGGCCGTAGGGGTTCTGCTGCGGATATCCGTAAGCGGCCGGGGCGGGCGCGTGCGGCGGCAGGGGATGCGCCGGGTGCGACGCCGGGGGCGGCGTGCTTCCCGCGGTGACGGTCGGCGGATCCTGCCGCACGGGCGGCAGCGGTTGCGGCTGCGCCGGAGGCAGGGGCGCCGCCGCCGGGGATATCGCCGTCGGCGCGTGCCCGTCACCCGCCGGCCGGGGGTTCCCCACGGGCTCCTCCACGTCCAGCAACTGGACTGCGTGCCGCCCGAGCTGGGCGACGAGGCCGGCCGGCAGCCAGGGCTCCGCGGAGCGCAGGTCGCCGAGCACCTCCTCGACGCCGGTGACCTCCAGGACCTGCGCGGGCGTCGGCCGCTCCTGCGGGTCCTTGGCGAGGAACGACGTGATGAGCGGGCGCAGTCCGGCCGGCACCCCGGTCAGGTCCGGCTGCTCCTCCGCGATCCGGTACATGAGGGCGTGCACGCCGCTGTCGGTCGTGCCGAACGGCATCCGGCCGGAGGCCGCGTAGGCCAGCACCGAGCCGAGGCAGAAGACGTCGCTGGCGGGCGTGACCGCGCCGCCGCGCACCTGCTCGGGCGACATGAAGCCGGGGGAGCCGACGGCCGCGCCGGTGCGGGTCAGGCCGTCGCCCTCGGCGACGGTCTCCAGGGCGCGGGCGATGCCGAAGTCGATGACGCGCGGGCCGTCGAGGGTGACGAGCACGTTGGACGGCTTGAGGTCGCGGTGGACGATGCCCGCGGCGTGGACGGCCTGCAGGGCGCGCGCGAGACCGGCGCCGAGGATGCGCACGGAGCGCTCGGGCAGCGGCCCGAAGTCCCGGTCCACGACCTGCCGCAGGGACGGACCGGCGATGTAGCCGGTGGCGACCCAGGGGACCTCGGCCTCGGTGTCCGCGTCGAGGACCGGGGCGGTCCACTCGCCGCCCACCTGGCGGGCGCTGCGCACCTCCTGGCGGAAGCGCCGCCGGAACTCCTCCTGGCCGGCCAGCTCGCGGTGGACGAGCTTGACGGCCACCGTGCGGCCCCGGTCGGAGCGGGCCAGGTAGACGCGGCCCATGCCGCCCGCCCCGAGCCGCCCGAGCAGCCGGTACGCGCCGAGTGTGCGTGGATCGTCTGGCCTCAGGCCGTCCATGAGCAGGTCCTCCGTGTCCCCCGTGTTTCCTTGCGGAGAATAGCGGGAGCACAAAGAACCGGGACCCCGCACTCGGAAAGTACGTGGCCCCGGTCCGGACCGCCGGTGACCCCCGGTACGGGCCGGGGGAGCGGGGTCAGGCGGGAATGATGTTCTCCGCCTGGGGGCCCTTCTGGCCCTGGGTGACGTCGAAGGTGACCTTCTGGCCCTCCTGCAGTTCCCGGAACCCCTGGGTAGCGATGTTCGAGTAGTGCGCGAAGACGTCGGCGCCGCCGCCGTCCTGGGCGATGAAGCCGAATCCCTTTTCGGAGTTGAACCACTTCACGGTGCCGGTAGCCAAGATGATCTCCTCGATGGCGGTGGTGCCGGAATTCCGGGCACGTAAAAACGCGGCAGCCCAAAAGACGCAGCAGCCAAACAAGCAGCGCCTGAAGGTCGCAGACCTTCAGGCGCGCATATGACCGGGTCCATAACTGCAACGGAAAATGACCGTAGCACGCGGCTCGTCCCGTTCGCGGAATTTGCGAATTTCGCCGGTCGACGTGGCGTGCCGCGCGGCCCGGCACTGTGTCGCCGGGCGCGGCAAGAGCCGTACACAGTGCCGGTGTCGGGCCGCTCCGGGCCTGCCTACGCTGGCCGTTGCCCGTAGCAGAGCCCGTCGCACAGCCTGTAGCAGAGCCCGTAGCAGGGCCCGTTGCACAGCAGCCCGTCGCACAGCCCGTCCCAGAGCCCAGCCAGAGCACCAGGGAGCCGACCGTGAGCACCCCGCACCCCGCCGCCGACCCCGCCGCCGGCGCCGCCGTCAAGGCCACCGACCGAGCGCACGTCTTCCACTCCTGGTCCGCGCAGGGCCTCATCGACCCGCTGGCCGTCGCGGGCGCCGAGGGCTCCTGGTTCTGGGACTACGACGGCAACCGCTACCTCGACTTCTCGTCCCAGCTCGTCAACACCAACATCGGTCACCAGCACCCCAAGGTGGTCGCCGCGATCCAGGAGCAGGCGGCGCGGCTGTGCACGATCGCGCCGGGCTTCGCGGTGGACGTGCGGTCCGAGGCGGCGCGGCTGATCGCCGAGCGCACCCCCGGCGACCTCGACAAGATCTTCTTCACCAACGGCGGTGCGGAGGCGGTCGAGAACGCCGTGCGGATGGCCCGCCTGCACACGGGCCGGCCCAAGGTCCTGAGCGCCTACCGCTCGTACCACGGCGCGACCGCCGCGGCCATCAACCTCACCGGCGACCCGCGCCGCTGGCCCTCCGACACCGCCTCGGCGGGCGTGGTGCACTTCTGGGCGCCGTTCCTCTACCGCTCGCCGTTCCACTCCGACGGCGAGCAGCAGGAGTGCGAGCGGGCGCTGCGGCACCTGGAGGACACGATCGTCTTCGAGGGCCCGGGCACGATTGCCGCGATCGTCCTGGAGACGATCCCCGGCACGGCCGGGATCATGGTCCCGCCGCCCGGCTACCTGCCCGGCGTGCGGGAGATCTGCGACCGGCACGGCATCGTGTTCGTCCTCGACGAGGTCATGGCGGGCTTCGGCCGCACGGGCCGCTGGTTCGCCGCCGACCACTTCGGCGTCGTCCCCGACCTGCTGACCTTCGCCAAGGGCGTCAACTCCGGCTACGTGCCGCTCGGCGGCGTCGCGATCTCCGCGGAGATCGCCGCCACCTTCGACGAGCGCCCCTACCCCGGCGGGCTCACCTACTCCGGGCACCCCCTGGCCTGCGCCTCCGCCGTGGCGACGATCAACGCCATGGCCGAGGAGGGCATCGTGGAGAACGCCGCCCGGATCGGCGAGCAGGTCCTCGGCCCCGGCCTGCGCGAGCTCGCCGAGCGGCACCCGAGCGTCGGCGAGGTGCGCGGCCTGGGCGCCTTCTGGGCCGTGGAACTGGTCCGGGACCGGGCCACGCGCGAGCCGCTGGTGCCGTACGCGGCGGCGGGCGAGGCGATGACGGCGTTCACCGCCGCCTGCAAGCAGAACGGCCTGTGGCCGTTCGTGAACATGAACCGCACCCACGTGGTGCCGCCGTGCACGATCACGGAGGAAGAGGCCAAGGAGGGCCTGGCGGCCCTGGACGCGGCGCTCACGGTGGCGGACGGGTTCGCCGTCTGAGACGGGGACGGGTTCGCCGTCCGAGGCGGCGGACGGCCCGGCTCCCCGCCCGCACCACCCAGGCCCGCTCGTAACGGCACAAACCCCATGGGGTACCGTGCCCCGTTCCTGTGCGCACGGCCATATTGCCCAAGACGGCCCTCGCATATCGTTTGCGAGGGCCGGCGCAGAATGGCGCGCGGCTGGGGAAGGGGAGACGGAGACAGATGCCGGGCAGCGAGGCTGTCAGACGCACGACGCTGCGCGAGCAGATCGCCGATGCCTTGCGTGACGAGGTCATAGCGGGGCGGCTTTCCGCGGGCCGCCAGTTCACGGTCAAGGAGATCGCCGAGCAGTACGGCGTCTCGGCCACACCCGTGCGCGAAGCGCTGCTCGACCTGTGCGCGCAAGGCCTGCTCGACGTGGAGATGCACAAGGGCTATCGCGTGCGCGAATTCACGTACGCCGATTTCCGCGAGATGGTCGAGGCCCGTTCGCTGATCGTCGAGGGAATCTTCCGCCGCTCTCCGGACCGCGCGCTGGGCGCCGTCACCCCGGCCGCGCTGGCCTCCGTGCGCCGCCGCGCCGAGGAGGCCGCGCGGGCCGCCGCCGCGGGCGACCTGGACATCCTCATCGGCTACGACCTCCGCTTCTGGCGCGAGCTCGCGGCCATCGTGGGCAACCCGTACATATCCGACTTCCTCAATACGGTCCGGGTGCAGGGCTGGGTCTTCACCGTCCCGCTGCTGCGCCGCATGCCCACCCTCCGGGGCCGCCTGTGGAGCGCCCACAGCGAACTCGTCGAGGCCGTGGCCCAGCAGAACGCCGCCGAGGCGGAGCGGATCATCACCGCGTACAACCAGCACTCCCTGGCACTGATCGAGGCCTCCCGCCCGGTATGACAACCGGCCCGGCGGCACTACTCTGGCCCGACCATCGCATCACGTTGTGTCGTCGCGAACGAGAGCGAGTTCACGTGGCCTGTGACCTCTGGCTGGTCCCCCTCGTCGACGTGCTGTGCCACAGCCCCGACAACCCCTTCGCCGAGGAGATCGCCGCGTACGACAAGGCGCTCGGCGAGGCCGGGCTGCCGCCCGTGCCGGTCTTCGGCTACATGCCCGGCCTCTCCGGGGACGTGGCGCCCGTCGCGGGCTTCGACTACGACGCGCTGCACTTCCTGCGCCGCGCCCACATGCTCAACCTCTGCGGCCTCGCCGTCACGCCCGTGGACGAACTGGGCGGGGACTACGAGCAGTTGCTGGAGATGTTCGAGGCCACGGCGCAGCAGTCGCACCTGGTGTGGCACTACGACCACGCCGGCGCGTACGTCCCGGTGGACTTCGCGCACCCGCTGACCAATGACGAACTCCTGGAGGGCGGGGGCCCCTTGGGGTCCAGCCAGGGGCTGCTGCGCGAACTGCACGCGGTGGCACCGGTGCTGGGCATCGACCCCGACAACCCCCCTGCCGCGCCCGCCGCTCCGGAGCGGCCCACGGGGCTGGAGGAGCGGGCGGCGCCCGGGCCCGAGGACGACAGCCCGTTCGCGCGGGAGCGGCACGTCTGGCTGGGGCTGCACGCCGCGGCGACGCGCAGTCTGGGCCAGGGGTCGATGATCGTCTTCAGCTGACCCCGGTGACCGTCTTCAGCTGACCCGGAGGCCGCGCCCCGGGCGGACGGGGGACGGGGCGGGCCGATCAGCGCGGGGACTCCGGCGGCCGCTGCCGCGGCATGTTCGGCCGGGTGCCCGGGGGCAGCGGGAAGCGCGGCAGCGGGCCGCCGCCCTCCCCCCGGGGGCCCCACGACACCAGCGACTGCGTGAGCAGCGGCGTCGGCCCCGCGCGGAACTCCACCATCCAGTCGGCCGTCTCCGCCCGGACGAGCTCGGAGACGTCCTCGGAGAAGCGGCGCAGGACGCTCAGGCAGCGCTCGGCCGCCTCGCTGGCCGTGCCCTCCGTGGGGCCGAGCACCTCGCGGACGCACTCCGACGCCCAGTCGAACTGCAGCGCCTCCAGCCGCCGCTGCACGGCCTGCGCCGTGGCGACCGCCCGCATCCAGCCCGACGTCAGGCCGAAGTAGCGGTCGCAGGCGACGCAGGCGACCGACCCGAGCAGCACCAGGAACCCCCAGGCGCAGCCGGTGCTGACGACGTTCGTCAGCTGCAGCAACGGCAGGGCCGAGCCCACCACCGCGCAGGCCGCTGCGCCGATGCGCAGCGCGCGCGCCCACCGGCGTTTCCAGGCGCGGTCCGCCAGATACCAGTCGACGAGATACAGCGCGCCGTTCTCCACCCAGCGGTACAGCTCATCGAGACGCTCCGCGGGTTCCCCCCAGTCACCGAGCGGGAAGGTGCGGCCGCGCAGGTCGCCGCGGTGCCTCCCACTCTGCTCGCGGGGGAGCCCCTCGGGCTGCATCTCCGGCTGGCTCACCCGTGCACTCCCTCTGCCGCATGCGGATCGCGAGCCACCTTCCTACCGCCGAACGGTCGGTCTTGGGGACAAGATCGCTGCTTTTCCGCCCGTAAGCGCTGAGGAATCCGGTATAAGCCGCGGATCGACATCACCCGAAAGAGTGGGTCGCGGGGGCGGAGGTACGGTCGCGCTGTTGTCACCGGCTCGCCGCCCGGCCGTACGGGGCCGACGCAGTGACGTTTCTGTGCCGTGTTCGCCTCTTGTCGTACGGATCGTCGTACGGGCCCTGGAAAGCGATCAGTCGACGAGGCAATAGGGTGACCGGTGTGAAGGTCCTCGTCATCGGCGGCGGCGCCCGCGAACACGCCCTGTGCCGCTCACTCTCCCTCGATCCCGACGTCACCGCGCTGCACTGCGCCCCCGGCAATGCCGGGATCTCCGAGGTCGCCGAGGTGCACCAGGTCGACGCCCTCGACGGCGCGGCGGTCGCCGGCCTCGCCGCGTCCCTGGGCGCGGACCTGGTGGTCGTCGGCCCCGAGGCCCCGCTGGTCGCAGGCGTCTCCGACGTCCTGCGCGAGCGGGGCTTCGCCGTCTTCGGCCCCTCGGCGCGGGCCGCGGAGCTGGAGGGCTCCAAGGCGTTCGCCAAGGACGTCATGGCGGCGGCCGGCGTGCCCACGGCCCGCGCCTACGTGTGCACCACCCCCGCGGAGATCGACGCCGCGCTCGACGCCTTCGGCGCGCCGTACGTCGTCAAGGACGACGGCCTGGCCGCCGGCAAGGGCGTCGTCGTCACCGGCGACCTGGGCGTCGCCCGCGAGCACGCGCTGGCCTGCGGCCGCGTCGTGATCGAGGAGTTCCTGGACGGCCCCGAGGTCTCCCTCTTCGCCGTCACCGACGGCGAGACCGTCGTCCCCCTCCAGCCCGCCCAGGACTTCAAGCGCGCCCTCGACGGCGACGAGGGCCCGAACACGGGCGGCATGGGCGCGTACTCCCCGCTGCCCTGGGCCGACCCCAAGCTGGTCGACGAGGTCCTGCAGACGGTCCTGCAGCCCACCGTGGACGAGCTGCGGCGCCGCGGCACGCCCTTCTCCGGCCTGCTCTACGCCGGTCTCGCGATCACCTCGCGCGGCGTCCGCGTGATCGAGTTCAACGCCCGCTTCGGCGACCCCGAGACGCAGGTCGTCCTCGCCCGCCTGAAGACGCCCCTCGCCGGGCTGCTGCACGCCGCCGCCACGGGGACGCTCGCGTCCGTGCCGCCGCTGCGGTGGAGCGACGGCGCCGCCGTCACGGTCGTCGTCGCCTCGCACAACTACCCGGGGACGCCGCGCACGGGCGACGTCATCGAGGGCCTGGAGGAGGCCGGGGCGACCGGCGACGCGTACGTCCTCCACGCGGGCACGGCCCGGGACGCGGAGGGGCGCGTGGTCAGCGCCGGCGGCCGCGTCCTGTCCGTGACGGCCACGGGCCCGTCCCTGGAGTCCGCCCGTACGCACGCGTACGAGGCGGTGTCCCGCATCCGCCTGGCCGGCTCCCACCACCGCACGGACATCGCTGCGCGGGCGGCGGAGGGTTCGTAGGGGACCCGGGCGGGTTCGGCACCGCCGGCAACCTCCGGCGGGGGCTGAGCGCCGCTGCGGCGGGATTTTCTTGCCTGCGGCAAGGATCCTCCGCCGCGACGGCGCTCAGCCCCCACGGCCTGTCCGGCGGTGCCGAGCCCGCCCGAGCGCGTCACGCCTCTCCGAGGCAGGCGGGACCGCCCCACCGGCAGGGGCGCCCTACCGGCAGGGGCGCCGGCAGCGCGCGCCCTATACGTCGGGCCCGCCCGGCCAGGGCCCCGGCTTTGACCAAAGCCATTCCATCGGGTGACCGGTTGGCCAACTAGCTGACGCGCGCCCCACCCCCAACTAGGGTGCGGCGCAAGCACGGTGCCGGGCAGAGGCCGGTGCCGCCGTGCCGGAATCAGGCAACTGGCCCACCGGCATTGCGATGTCAGAGGCCGGTGCCACAGTGGGGGGAAAGGCAACGCCCCCCGGCGTTGCGTCCGCTGTCGCACTCCTCGGTCCGCGTTCCGACGGAGCACAAACTGGCAACAGGGGGTGATCGGTCTCGTGGCAGGTCCGGAAGCAGGCGTGCTGGTCGCACGCGCCCAAGCCCTCGCGGTGCTGCGCATCCGCAGCGCCGCGCTGGCCGTCGCCCTGCTGCCCGCGGCAGCCGCCGCCGTGCTGGCGGCGGGCATCGCCATGGGCCGCATCCCGGACGGCGGCGCCTGGTCCGCCGCCCGCTGGGCGTTCACCGGCGCCGCGGTCCTCGCCCTGGCCCTCGCGGCCACGGTCGCCGCCGTGGTCGTCCGGGCCAGACCGGCCCTGAGCCCCACGGTCCCCATTGCCGAGGAGAAGGCCCCCGACCTCTACCGCCTCGTCCGCGACCTCGCGGAGCGGCTGGAGGTCCCGGCCCCGTCGGCGCTGGCCCTCACTCCCGACTGCGACAGCTGGCTGGAGGACCGCACCCACCCGGCCCACGGCGCGCCGCACGGCGCCGCGAACGGCCCGCCGGGCGCCCGGCGCCCGCGCCGCCGCTCCACGGCCGCTCCCGTGCTGGTGATCGGCTCGCCGTTCCTGTGGTGGATGCGGGTCGCCGAGCTGCGCGCCCTGCTGGCGCCGGTCGTCGCGGGCACGGGCCCCTCGGCCCACCCCGACATAGCCGCCGCCCGCCGCTTCGTCCGCGGGCTGGACGCCGCCGTGGCGGTCGCGGCGGGCCGGCCCGCCCTGGCGTTCGTCGGCGGCGTGGCCCGGCTGCTGCTGCACTCCTGCCGGGGGCACGCGGCCGAGATGGAGCGGGGGGTCGCGGCGGCCGCCTCCGAGCGCGCCCAGAGCGTGGACTACGGCCTGCGGATCGTCGCCCAGGAGCAGGTCGGCCTCGCCTACGCCGGCTGGGACCGGCTGCTCAACAGGGTCGCGCTGCCCGCCTGGCGCATGGGCCGCTGGCCCTCCCGCCTCGACGCGGGCGTCGTCTCCGCGCTCACCGAGCTCTCCCGCCGCGACCGCCTCGCGGAGGGCTTCGCCTCCCGGCTGGGCGAGCGCCCGGCCTGCGATCTGCTGGAGGAGCCCGGCGCGATCGACGAGGCCGCGTCCCTGCTGGCGGCCCGCCTCTTCCACGGCGCCCCGCCCGACACCGGCCCGGACTGGCTGCCGGTGGCCTGGAGCCAGTATCCGGAGGAGGTCGTGGACCGGAAGTGGCGGCTGGAGGCCGCCCGCCTGCACCGCGTCCTCGACGTCGTGGACGCCCTGCCGCCCCTCACCCCCGTCCTCGCGGCCCCCGCGGGCATGGCCACCGCTCCGACCGTGGCCCGCGTCCTGGAGCGGCTGGCGGGCCCCGCCGCCGGCGGCCTAGCGGAGGAGCTGGGCGCCCGGCTCGGCGCCGAGGTGGCCCGGGAGGCCGCCCAGGAGGCGCTCACGGCGCAGCAGCGGGCCTTCGGCGCCGCGGCCACGGCCGAGCCCTGGGTGGACGGCCTCGCGCCCCTCTTCCCGCTCCAGCCGCCCCGCAGCGGCCGCGAGCTGCTCGCCGACCACGTGACGGCGATGGTCTGCTGCGCCGCCGTGGACACCGCCGGCGCCGCCCCGGGCCTGGACTGGCTCGACGGCCCGGCCCTGCTGGTCGGCGGCGCCCGCCGCCCCGACCTGGCCCGTACGGTCCTCAGCCTGATCGAGGACGGCGACGACGCGCCGCTGCGCGCCTGGCTCGGCGAGGTAGGGGTCCGCCCCGAGAAGCCCGTCCGCCTGGTGTGAGCCCCGGTGAGCCCCGTGACACTCGGTGATCCTTCGCCCAGTCACTTACCGGGGAATTTCACGACGAGCAGTGACGAGGCGGGCGCAGTATGTGATGTGCTGGGGGCTGCTGTGCGCCGGTGACCGCAGTGAGCCACGCCCGGGGCACCGGGATCCGTACGGGGGAAAGCAAGGGAAACGGCAGGCGTCGGGGGACGTAGGGGAGGGAGCACGCATGGGGATGGACCAGATCCGCCGCTGGGAGTCGGGGGCGCTCGCGCACGCCGTGTCCGACCCCTTCGGCCAGGGCCCGCTGCCCTGGCTGCGCGGCAGCGAGCACTACTTCGACGACACGGGCCAGATCATCCCGTGGTACGTGAACCCCGTCCCGGACCGGGGCGGCGGGGGAGCGGGAGCGCCCCCCGGCAGAGCCGGCGGGGGACGCGGCGCCGGCCGCGTCCCCGCCCCCCGCGGCGGCGGCCCGCGCACCGCCGACGACGTCCACCTCCAGATCAAGGGCTTCGCGTCCAACAGCGCCGTCGCCCCCGGCGAGGCCATAGACTTCCGCATCACCGTCGATCCGCCGCAGCAGTTCGGCGTGGACGTCTACCGCATCGGCCACTACGCGGGCGACGGCGCCTCCAAGATCACCACGAGTCCGCGGCTGTCCGGCATCGTCCAGCCCGCGCCGCTCACCGTCGACCGCACGGTCTCCTGCCACCACTGGTGGCTCTCCTGGCGCCTGCAGATCCCCAGCTACTGGAGCCTCGGCGCCTACGTGGCCGTCCTGACCACCGCCGACGGCTACCGCAGCCACATCCCCTTCCTCGTCCGCGACACCCACCCGGCGGATCTGCTGCTCGTCCTGCCCGACATCACCTGGCAGGCCTACAACCTCTACCCCGAGGACGGCCGCACGGGCGCGAGCCTCTACCACGCCTGGGACGAGCACGGCCGGCTGCTCGGCGAGGAGGGCGCGGCCACCACCGTCTCCTTCGACCGCCCCTTCGCGGGCGCGGGCCTGCCGCTGCACGTGGGCCACGCGTACGACTTCATCCGCTGGGCCGAGCGCTACGGCTACGACCTCGCCTACGCCGACACCCGCGACCTCCACGCGGGCCGCGTCGACCCCTCCCGCTACCGCGGCCTGGTCTTCCCCGGCCACGACGAGTACTGGTCGCCGGCCATGCGCAGGGCCGCCGAGCTCGCCCGCGACTCCGGCACCTCGCTGGTCTTCCTCTCCGCCAACACCATGTACTGGCAGGTCGAGCTCGCCCCCTCGCCGGCCGGCCCCGACCACCTCATGACCTGCCGGAAGCACCGCGGCCCCGGCCGCTCCGCGCTCTGGCGCGACATCACGCCCGCCGAGCAGCAGCTCCTGGGCATCCAGTACGCGGGCCGCGTCCCCGACCCCGCCCCCATGGTCGTCCGCAACGCCGACCACTGGCTGTGGGACGCCACCGGCGCCGGCGAGGGCGACGAGCTCCCCGGCCTCGTCGCCGGCGAGGCCGACCGCTACTACCCCCGGACGGCCCTGCCCGAGCACACCCGGCGCATCCTGCTGGCCCACTCGCCGTACCTGGACAGCGAGGGCAGCAAGCGCCACCAGGAGACGTCCCTCTACCGCGCCCCGAGCGGCGCCCTGGTCTTCGCCGCGGGCACCTTCGCCTGGTCACCGGCCCTGGACCGGCCGGGCCACACCGACACCCGGATCCAGCGGGCCACGGCCAACCTCCTGGACCGGATCTGCAAGCGCTGCTGACCCCCGCCCGACCCTCCTCCGCCGGGTTCCGGCCCGTACGGCAGAATCGTGGTGCTTGGACAAACCACCAGGAGGACGCGTGTCCGGATTCGTAGAGAAGCCCGAGCCGATCGAGGTGCCCGGTCTCGTGCATCTGCACACCGGCAAGGTCCGCGACCTCTACCGCGACGCGGACGGCAATCTGGTCATGGTCGCCTCCGACCGCATGTCCGCCTACGACTGGGTGCTGCCCACGGACATCCCCGACAAGGGCCGGGTCCTCACCCAGCTGTCCCTGTGGTGGTTCGACCGCCTCACCGACCTCGTCCCGAACCACGTCATCTCCACGGACCTGCCCGCCGGCGCCCCCGCCGACTGGGAGGGCCGCACGCTCGTGTGCCGCGCGCTCGACATGGTGCCGGTGGAGTGCGTGGCCCGCGGCTATCTGACCGGCTCCGGGCTCGCCGAGTACCGGCAGACCCGCACGGTGTGCGGGCTCGCCCTCCCCGAGGGCCTCACCGACGGTTCCGAGCTGCCGTCCCCGATCTTCACGCCCGCCACGAAGGCCGAGGTCGGCGAGCACGACGAGAACGTCAGCTACGAGGAGGTGGCCCGGCAGGTCGGCGCCGAGACGGCGGCCCTGCTGCGGCAGACCACGCTCGCCGTCTACGGGCGGGCCCGCGACATCGCCCGCGACCGGGGCATCCTCCTGGCGGACACCAAGTTCGAGTTCGGCTTCGCGGGCGGCGAGCTCGTCCTCGCGGACGAGGTGCTCACCCCCGACTCCTCCCGCTTCTGGCCGGCGGACGAGTGGCAGCCGGGGCGGGCGCAGCCGTCCTTCGACAAGCAGTTCGTCCGCGACTGGCTGACCTCCCCGGCCTCGGGCTGGGACCGCCACGGCCACCAGCCGCCGCCGGAGCTCCCGCAGGAGATCGTGGACCGCACCCGCGCGAAGTACATCGAGGCGTACGAACGCCTGACGGGTTTGTCCTGGGCTTGAGCGGGGCGCCCGGGGCGGGCACCATCCCTCCGCCACGGAACACACGCGGTCGTGCGGGCGGAAGTAAGAGCCCTCTAAGAGAGCTCTGACAGGCTGGGGGCACCCCGAGCCGCTGGGGGCGCCCCGGAACGCCGGGGCCCCGAACGCCGCAGAACCCCGCCGGAGGCGACATGGCCGAGACGTCCGTCCTGGTCGTCGACGACGACCCCGACGTGCGGGCGGCCGTCGCCGACGCCCTGACCGTCGAGGGCTACGACGTCCGGGAGGCGGCCGACGGCCTGGCGGCGCTCTCCTCCGTCGCGGCCGCGCCGCCCGGCGCAGTCGTCCTCGACCTGGCCATGCCCGTCCTCGACGGCCTCGCGGTCTGCCGGCGGCTGCGCGCCCTGGGCGACCGCACGCCCGTGCTCGTCCTCACCGCCCGCGACGCCGTCGCCGACCGCGTCGCGGGCCTGGACGCCGGAGCCGACGACTACCTGGTCAAACCGTTCGCCCTTGACGAGCTCCTGGCCCGCCTCAGGGCCCTCCTGCGCCGCGCCGCGCCCACGGGCCCGGCCGCCGGGCAGGACGCCGGCACCCTGTCCTTCGCGGACCTCACCGTCGACCCCGCCACCCGCACCGGCGAGCGCGCCGGGCTCCCCCTCGAATTCACGCGCACCGAATTCGCCCTGCTGGACGTCCTGATGAGCCACCCGGGCCAGGTGCTGCCCCGCGAGGTCATCCAGGAACGCGTGTGGGGCACCGACTTCGGCCCGGACTCCAACTCCCTCGCCGTCTACATCGGTTACCTGCGGCGCAAGCTGGAGGCCGGCGGCGCCCCGCGCCTGGTCCACACCGTGCACGGCGTCGGCTACCGCCTGGCGGAGCAGTGAGCGCAGGGGACGCGGGGCGCGCCGGGGACGCGGGCCGCGCCGGGAGGGCGACGGCCCTGCGCAGGAGGATCCTCGGCCGGAGGCCGCTCCGCGCCCGGCTCGCGCTCGTGACGTCCGTGGCCGTCGCCGTCGTCGCCCTCGGCGTCCTGGCCGCCGCCTACGTCGTCATCCGCTACGAACTGGGCCGACAGCTCGACCTCCAGCTCAAGCAGCAGGCCACCCTCATCTCCCAGCAGAGCCGCGGCGAGCCGACGGGCCCCCTGTACGGGGAGTGCACCTGGCTCGCCGCCCCGGCCTGCGCCCAGACCGTCCGGGCCGATCCGGCCGCCCCGCACCAGGACGGCCTCGTGCTGCCCGTGACCGGCGCCACCCGCCGCGTCGCGGCCGGCACGCTCGGCGAGCACTACAGCGACATCACCGTCGGCGGCCACGCCATGCGGATGCTGACCACCCCGCTCAAGGACCACCGCGCCCTGCAGGTCGCCGTCCGCTCCGACACCGTCGACAAGGGGGTGCGCCAGGCGGGCCTGCTGCTCGGCGCGGTCGGCGGCGCGGGCGTGCTCCTCGCCGCCGGACTCGGCTACTTCGCGTCCCGCACCTCCCTGCGCCCCGTGACCCGGCTCACGGCCACCGCCGAACACATCGCCGCCACCCGCGACCCCGCCCACCGCATCGAGCTCGCCCCCTACGAGGCCCGCCGCGACGACGAGATCACCAGCCTCGCCACCAGCTTCAACACCATGCTCGGCGAACTGGAGGAGGCCGTCGCCGCCCAGCGCCGCCTCGTCGCCGACGCCTCGCACGAGCTGCGCACCCCGCTGACCGCGCTGCGCACCAACGCCGAGCTCCTCGCCCGCGCCGAACGCCTCACCCCGGCCCAGCGCGAGCGGGCCGCGGGCGCGCTCGGCCGCCAGCTCCGCGAGGTCACCGGTCTGGTCAACGACCTCATCGAGCTGGCCCGCGACGAGGAGCCGCAGCAGTTCCTGGAGGACGTGCGCCTCGACCGGCTGGCGGAGCGCTGCGTCGCCGACGCGCGCGGCCACTGGCCCGGCACGGTCTTCACGGCGGACCTGGCCGGCCCGGAGGGCGTCACCGTCCCGGGCGTCCCGGCCCGCCTCGCCCGGCTGCTGTCCAACCTGCTCGACAACGCCGCCAAGTTCAGCCCGCCCGGCGGCGTCGTCGAGGTGCGCCTGGCCCGCACGGGAGGCGGGGCGCTCGACCTGACCGTCCGCGACCACGGCCCCGGCATCTCCGCCGAGGACCTGCCCTACGTCTTCGACCGCTTCTACCGCTCCCGGCAGGCCCGGGCCCTGCCCGGCTCCGGCCTGGGCCTCGCCATGGCCCGCCAGATCGCCCGCGCCCACGGCGCCGAGCTGTCCGCGGAACAGGCACCGACGGGAGGCGCCCTCTTCCGGATCCGCTTCCCCGAGACCTTGGGGTGAGCGGGAGAGCGGGAGAGCGGGGGAAAACGGCCCCGGGAACGCCGAAGGTCCCGGGGAACGCCGAAGGCCCCGGTCGTGATGACCGGGGCCTTCGTGCTGGAGCGGACGACGAGACTCGAACTCGCGACATCCACCTTGGCAAGGTGGTGCTCTACCAACTGAGCTACGTCCGCATGCCCCGCGGGTTTCCCCTGCGGTGCGAGGACAACTATAGCCAACCTTGGGAGCGTGCAATGCGCGCGGCGGCGTGCCGGTTGTCCGCGCCCAGCTTCGTGGCGGCCGAGGAGAGGTAATTGCGGACCGTCCCGGGCGTCAGCGAGGCCCGCTCCGCGATCTCCGCGACGGGCGCCCCACCCTCCGCCAGTTCGAGCAGCTCGGCCTCGCGCGCGCTCAGCGGGGAGTCGCCCGCGCTGATCGCGTCGGCCGCCAACTCCGGGTCCACATAACGACTTCCGCGGTGCACGGTCCGGATGATCTCGGCGAGCTTCTGCGCCGAGACGGTCTTCGGAACGAACCCCCGCACCCCCGCTTCCAGCGCCCGCTTCAGGTGTCCGGGACGGCCGTGCCCCGTCACGATCATGGTCCGGCACGCGGGCAGTTCGGCCCGCAGGGATGTGGCCACCATCACACCGTCGGCCCCTGGCATTTGAAGATCCAGCACCGCGACGTCCGGCCGGTGCGTCCGGGCCATCGCGAGCGCCTCCGGACCCGACGCCGCCTCGGCGACCACCTGAAGATCATCCTCCAGGCCCAGCAGCGCGGCCAGCGCGCCCCGGATCAAATGCTCGTCATCCGCGAGCATGACCCGGATCGGCGTGATGTTGACGCCGTCCATGTCCGTACGCTCACCGGTGCTCATGCCGTCCCCCCGTTCACCGGAACCAGAGCCGCCGCCCGGTCCTCCTTGCCCGCCGGGGCCGCGTCCCCCGGGCCCTCCGCACCGTCCTCATCCGCCGGCAGCACCCCCTCCAAGGGAACCTCCGCCGTCAGCCGGAACGTCGCGTTCGCCCGGTGCTCGTAGGTGAGCATGCCGCCCAGCACGGTGAGCCGCTCCCGCAGGCCGGCCAGCCCGGAGCCGTTCCCGGACCCCGGATCCCGCTCCGGCTCCCGCACTCCGTTGTTCTCCATGACCAGAACGGCCGTCGTCCCCGCCACGATCCGCAGCCGCACGGCACACCGCCCGGCGTCCGCGTGCCGCAGCACATTGGTGGTGCCCTCGCGGACGACCCACGCCAGGACCGACTGCACCGCCGGCGGCAGGGCCTTGCCCACCGTGTCGTCGATGCGGCACTCGATGTCCGCGGCGGACAGCACACCCCGCGCCCCCACCAGCTCGGTGTGCAGATCCGCCTCGCGGTAGCCGCGCACGACCTCCCGGACCTCGCGCTGGGAGTCCTGGGCCATGCGCTGGACCTCGGTCATCTGCTCCACCGCGGCGGGCGAGCCCCGCCGGGCCAGCTGCACGGCCAGCTCGCTCTTGAGCGCGATCACCGCGAGGTTCCGCCCGAGGACGTCGTGCAGATCCCGGCCGAACCGCAGCCGCTCCTCCGCGACCGCCAGCCGCGCCTGCGCTTCCCGCGCTTCCTCCAGCTCCCACATGACGTGCAGCATCCAGCCCGACATCCGCACGACGTACACGACCCAGAGCGTGAGGAAGAGCACGGCCACCGTCAGGGCGGCCGCGGCCTGCCAGCCGGCGCCGAGCGCCAGCATGCCGAGCCCCAGCGCCAGCGCCACGACGACGCACGGGATCACGAACCTGCGGACCCTGCGGACCAGCAGGGTGTGCGGGCCGAAGACCGAAAGGCTGCCGTTCCACAGGAACAGGCCGATCGTGGAGCCGTACTCCTGGCCGTACGCACCGAACGACATCACCATGCAGACGACCGCCGCGGCGAACAGCACCCATTGCACGGCCACCAGCAGCCAGGGCGCGGGCTTCTTCCAGAGGTAGTGGTCGAGGGAGCGGCGGAAGACGGAGATGCCCAGGAGGCCCTGGAAGGTGAAGATCCCGCCCAGCGCCAGCATCCACGGCCGGCCGAGACCGGAGTCGGCGAGCACATTGACCGTGCCGGCTCCGGGGAGGAGGACGGGCAGCGCATAGAGCGTCCACCGTATGTAGATGTCGAGCTTGGCGACCCTGCTGCGGCCCCGCCACTCCTGCACCCGTGTCCACAGGCCCATGGGTCCCGCCCCCTTGCACGTCCTCGTCACTGCTTCACGGCCGCGGCCTACGGCCGTCGCCCCAGGGCTACCGCCGCGGCTCCCACCGGAACCACCGCTTGGCGCCGTACGCGGCCACTATTGTCCAGGCAATGCCCGTGAGGATCGCGCCCCCGGCCTCATGGGCGCTCATCCCGCCCAGCCAGCCGCCGCGCACCAGCTGGATCACCGGCGTCAGCGGCAGCAGCGAGCAGATGTCCGCCATGGTGTCCGGCATGGCCTCCAGCGGCACCATGAGCCCCGAGCCCGCCACGGATATCAGCATCAGCGGCGAGGTCACCAGCTGGGAGCCCTGCACCGTCTTCGCCCAGCTCGCGGTCACCGCGGCCAGGGCTATGGACATCGCCACCCCGAGCAGGAGCCCGATCGCCATCAGATCGGGGCGGGCGACCGACCGCAGGTCCAGCCAGAGCACGCCCGCCACGACCAGCAGGACGCACTGCGCCAGCGCCACGGCCACCGCAGGCAGCGCCGTGCCGGTGAGGATCTCGGCATCGCTGGTCTCGCCGGTCCGCAGCCGCTTGAGGACCAGCTCCTCACGGCGCGCCACATAGGCGCTGACCAGGTGCTGGTAGACGGCGAAGAGGAGGATGTAGCCGAAGGCGCCGGTCAGGGCGACCTCGTTGACCGACATGCCGGCCTCGCCGAGATCGACCTCACCGATGGCGCGCCGCACGCCCCACACCATCATCACCGGCAACAGCAGGGCCACGTAGAGGCCCATCTTGTTCCGCCCGAGCAGGATGAACTCCGCCCGGCCCAGCGCCGTCATCCGCGGCACCGATATCGACACGGCCTTCGCCATCACGCGTTCCTTCCCGCGACAGAATCCACACCAAGGCCGGCACCGGGACCCGCCCCCGCGGGCTCACCGGCGGGGCCCGCGCCCGCTATGGCCAGGAACGCCTCCTCCAGCGAGGCGGTCCGGGCGTCGAGGCCCTCCAGCTCGACGTTCTTCTCCCGGGCCCAGAGCAGCAGCCCGGTCAGCGTCCGCTGCAGCTCGCGGGTCTGCAGCTCTATGCGCCCGCGCTCCTCCTCGTGCCGCACGACGCCCAGCTCGGCGAGCGGCGGGAGATCGCCCACGAACCAGCCCACGGGCATCGCGAAGCGGATCCGCGCGGGATAGCTGCCGATGACCTCCTCCGGCGTCCCGGACGAGACGATCCGCCCCTCGCGCATGATCGCCAGCTGGTCGGCGAGGGCTTCCGCCTCCTCCAGATAGTGCGTGGTGAGCAGCACCGTGGTGCCCTCGGCGCGGAGCCGGCGCACCAGCTCCCAGGTGTTGTGCCGGGCCTCGGGGTCGAGGCCTGTCGTCGGCTCGTCGAGGAAGAGGACCTCGGGGCGGCCGAGGAGGGCGAGCGCGAGATCGAGGCGGCGGCGCTCGCCGCCGGAGAGCTGCTTGATGCGGACGTCCTTGCGGCGGAGCATGTCGACCAGCTCCAGGGCCTCCGCCACGGGCCGGGCCCCGGTGGTGCAGCCTGCCCACATGCGGACCGTCTCGGCGACGGTCAGGTCCGCGGGGAAGCCGCCTTCCTGGAGCATCACCCCGATCCGGGGCCGCACGGCGCTCCGCTCCGCATACGGATCGTGCCCGAGCACCCGCACCTCGCCCGCGGTCGGCTCCGCGAGCCCCTCCAGCAGCTCGACCGTGGAGGTCTTGCCCGCGCCGTTCGTGCCGAGCAGGGCGAACAACTCGCCGCGCGCCACGGTGAAGGAGATGTCCCGCACCGCTTCGAAGCCTTCGTCTCCGGCCGGGCCGTAGCGGCGGCGCAGCCCCGAGACGTCGATCACACTGTCCCCGATGTCCATGTCCCAAGCCTCGCGCCGGATCCGAGCGGAGGTCAGTGCGGCCTGTCATGACTTCGGATGACGAATGTCATCAGCGCCGGAACCCGGACCGAGGCCCGAAGCTCCGGGAAACGCCGAAGGCCCCGGTCGAGATGACCGGGGCCTTCGTGCTGGAGCGGACGACGAGACTCGAACTCGCGACATCCACCTTGGCAAGGTGGTGCTCTACCAACTGAGCTACGTCCGCATGCTTCCGACCGGCTTTCACCGGGCGGCGCGTGCATCACTCTACCTGATCCACTTCCGTGGACGGTAACCGTGATGAGAGCGGGTGACAGGAATCGCACACTGCGCCTCCCCCTTGGAAAGGGGGCGCTCTACTACTGAGCTACACCCGCATGGATCGCCGGTCCGGCCCACAGGAGTGGACCGGCAAGCGATCAGAGCGGGTGACAGGAATCGCACACTGCGCCTCCCTCTTGGAAAGAGGGCGCTCTACTACTGAGCTACACCCGCATGATCCGTCCCGGCCGGTCACAGATGTGACCGGAGGACGTTCAGAGCGGGTGACAGGAATCGCACACTGCGCCTCCCCCTTGGAAAGGGGGCGCTCTACTACTGAGCTACACCCGCGTGACCTGGGGTTTCGCCCGGTTTCCCGGCCTCGCCCCTCGGCGTGATCCAGACTCTAGCTGATCATCCGGGGTGCTTGGCAAATCGGCCCGGCAGGCGGTCCCGGGGAGGGCCCGGCGCCGGCCCGGCGGTCCCCCGGCGGGCGCCTCGGCCGGCGTCTCGGCGGCAGCCGGCGCGCGGCTCAGTCGGCGGAGTTGAAGGCCTCGTACACGCGCTTGGGGATGCGGCCGCGCGGCGGCACGTCCATGCCGTGCGAGCGGGCCCAGGCGCGGACCGCCGCGGGGTCGGGGGCCACGGAGGTGCGGCGGTAGACCTTGCCGGAGCGGGACTGCTTGCGGCCGGCCTCCAGGTAAGGCGTGAGGACCGCCCGCAGTTTCTTCGCATTGGCAGTGTTCAGGTCGATCTCGTACGACTTGCCGTCGAGGCCGAAGGTAACCGTCTCCGCGGCTTCCCCGCCGTCGATGTCGTCGGAGAGTGTGACCACTACGCGCTGTGCCACGAATATCGGTCCTTTCGGCGGGCATCTCCGCGGTGAACTGCGCAGATGCACTGGTTCCGGATGTTCCGGATCCGTTCCTGGTCAATGGTTATTCATTTGTACAACGAGACGCATTGCAAAGTGAAGCCCAGTTAATTCTGTCCGGGTGCCTCTTCGCAATCAGGACCGTACGTTTTTCCCGGGATTTTTCCAGGGCGTCCTGGGTGTCGATGCGTAAACGTGACAGGAGGCCCAGCATATCTATGCGCGTAGATTTTTCGGGACTGTACTCTGGCCGTACCGCTTCAGCTCACGCACCACACACCGGGAGTGCCAGTGGCACGCGTCGTAGTCGACGTCATGCTCAAGCCGGAGATCCTCGACCCGCAGGGCCAGGCGGTGCAGCGCGCGCTGCCTCGCCTGGGTTTCGAGGGGATCGCCGACGTCCGTCAGGGCAAGCGCTTTGAACTCGAGGTGGAGGGGCCGGTCGACGACGCCGCCCTCGCCCGAATCCACGAGATGGCGGAAACGTTTCTCGCCAACACCGTGATCGAGAACTTCACCGTGCGGGTCGACTCGTGACCGCACGCGTAGGAGTCATCACCTTCCCCGGCACCCTGGACGACCGCGACACCCAGCGCGCCGTCCGGATCGCCGGGCTCGAGCCCGTGCCGCTCTGGCACCGCGACAAGGACCTCAAGCAGGTGGACGCCGTGGTCCTGCCCGGCGGCTTCTCCTACGGCGACTATCTGCGGGCGGGCGCCATCTCCCGCTTCTCGCCGGTCATGGAGACCGTCATCGAGCAGGCCCGGGGCGGCATGCCGGTCCTCGGCATCTGCAACGGCTTCCAGGTGCTCACCGAGACCCACCTGCTGCCCGGCGCGATGCTGCGCAACAACCACCTGCACTTCATCTGCCGCGACCAGAAGCTCCGCGTCGAGAACGCGGACACCGCCTGGACGTCCGACTACGAGGCGGGCCAGGAGATCTCCGTCCCGCTGAAGAACATCGACGGCCGTTACGTGGCCGACGAGCGCACCCTCGACGAGCTCGAGGCCGAGGGCCGCGTCGCCTTCCGCTACCTGGACGGCAACCCCAACGGCTCGCTCCGCGACATCGCGGGCATCACCAACGCCGCCGGCAACGTCGTCGGCCTGATGCCGCACCCCGAGCACGCCGTCGAGCCGGGCGTCGGCACGGGCCGTACGGACGGGCTCGGATTCTTCACCTCGATCCTCAAGAGGCTGGTCAGCGCATCATGACCCTCGACACCGTCAAGCACGCCAACGAAACGCCCGACGTCGACCAGCCCTGGGCCGAACTCGGCCTGAAGCAGGACGAGTACGAGCGCATCCGCTCCATCCTGGGCCGCCGCCCCACCGGCGCCGAGCTCGCGATGTACTCCGTCATGTGGTCCGAGCACTGCTCGTACAAGAGCAGCAAGGTCCACCTCCGCCAGTTCGGCGAGAAGGCCCCCGAGGCTGATACACCGGGAGGGGGCGCCCTCCTCGTCGGCATCGGCGAGAACGCCGGCGTCGTCGACGTCGGCCAGGGCTACGCGGTCACCTTCAAGGTCGAGTCGCACAACCACCCCTCGTACATCGAGCCCTACCAGGGCGCGGCCACCGGCGTCGGCGGCATCGTCCGCGACATCCTCGCGATGGGCGCCCGCCCGGTCGCCGTCATGGACCCGCTGCGCTTCGGCGCCGCCGACCACCCCGACACCAAGCGCGTCCTGCCGGGCGTCGTCGCGGGCATCGGCGGCTACGGCAACTGCCTGGGCCTGCCCAACATCGGCGGCGAGGTCGTCTTCGACCCCTGCTACCAGGGCAACCCGCTGGTCAACGCCCTCTGCGTGGGCGTGATGAAGCACGAGGACATCCACCTCGCCAAGGCCTCGGGCGCCGGGAACAAGGTCATCCTCTACGGTGCCCGCACCGGTGGCGACGGCATCGGCGGCGTCTCGGTGCTGGCCTCGGAGACCTTCGACGACAGCAAGCCCGCCAAGCGCCCCGCCGTCCAGGTCGGCGACCCCTTCCAGGAGAAGCTCCTCATCGAGTGCACCCTGGAGATCTTCCGCGAGGACCTGGTCGACGGCATCCAGGACCTCGGCGGCGCCGGCCTGTCCTGCGCCACCAGCGAGCTGGCCAGCGCCGGCTCCGGCGGCATGCGCGTCGAGCTGGACCGCGTGCCCCTGCGCGACGCGACGCTCTCGCCCGAGGAGATCCTCATGAGCGAGTCGCAGGAGCGCATGTGCGCGATCGTCGAGCCCGGCAAGGTCGACCGCTTCCTGGAGATCTGCGAGAAGTGGGACGTCATCGCCACCGTCATCGGTGAGGTGACCGACGGCGAGCGGCTGGAGATCTTCTGGCACGGCGAGCAGATCGTGGACGTGCCGCCGCGCACCGTCGCCCACGAGGGCCCGGTCTACGAGCGTCCGTACGCCCGCCCGGACTGGCAGGACGCCCTCCAGGCCGACGACGCGAACAAGCTGGCCCGGCCGGCGACCGCCGAGGAGCTGCGCGAGCAGGTCCTGAAGGTGATCTCCTCGCCGAACCAGGCGTCCAAGTCCTGGATTACCGACCAGTACGACCGGTTCGTGCAGGGCAACACCGTCCTCGCGCAGCCGGAGGACTCCGGCATGGTCCGCATCGACGAGGACACCAACCTCGGTGTCGCCGTCGCCACGGACGGCAACGGGCGCTACGCCAAGCTCGACCCGTACACGGGCGCGCAGCTCGCGCTCGCCGAGTCCTACCGCAACGTGGCCGCGTCGGGCGCCCGTCCGCTGGCCATCTCGAACTGCCTGAACTTCGGCTCCCCCGAGGACCCCGCGGTCATGTGGCAGTTCGCTGAGGCCACGCGCGGCCTGGCCGACGGCTGCCTGGCCCTGGGCACCCCGGTCACCGGCGGCAACGTCTCGCTGTACAACCAGACCGGCGAGACCGCCATCCACCCGACCCCCGTGGTCGCGGTGCTCGGCGTCATCGACGACGTCGACCGCCGTACGCCGATCGCCTTCTCCGACGAGGGCCACCTGCTCTACCTGCTGGGTGACACCAAGGAAGAGCTGGGCGGCTCGGCCTGGTCCCAGGTCGTCCACGACCACCTCGGCGGCCTGCCGCCGGCCGTGGACCTGGACCGCGAGAAGCTGCTGGGCGAGATCCTGATCTCCGCCTCGCGCGACGGCATGGTCGACGCCGCGCACGACCTCTCCGACGGCGGTCTGATCCAGGCCCTCACGGAGTCGTGCCTGCGCGGCGGCAAGGGCGCGCGGATCGTCGTGCCCGACGGCATCGACCCCTTCGTCCTCCTCTTCTCCGAGTCCGCCGGCCGTGCGGTCGTGGCGGTCCCGCGGAGCGAGGAGCTGCGGTTCACCGACATGTGCGGAGCGCGGGGCCTGCCCGCGGCCCGGATCGGTGTCGTCGACGGCGAAGCGATCGACGTCCAGGGGCAGTTCAGCATCCCGCTGGCCGAGCTGCGCGAGGCGCACGAGGCCACGATTCCGGCGCTGATCGCATAGCTCCCGCCTGACGTCCACGGTGGCGGGGCGGGCTCTTTCCCGGGCCCGCCCCGCCACCGGGACAGCGCCTGCCCGCGGCCCCCTGGTCAGGGGCGGGGCACCCGCAGGCGCAGCGCCAGCAGCAGCGCCAACAGCATCGCTCCGGCAGCACACGCGAACACCGTGTCGACGGAGGAGACGAACGCCCGTATCGCCTGGGCGTGCGCCTCGCCGCTGAGCGCGGCTATGCGGCTCGCCGAACCGCCGGGGCCCTTCGCCTCGTACACCCGGGCCAGCACCGTGCCGAAGAGGGAGGCGCCCAGCGCGCCGCCCAGGGACTGGAAGAAGCGGATTCCCGTGGTGGCCACGCCCAGCTGGCGGGGCGGAGCCGACTCCTGCGTGAGCTGGATCAGCTGGCCCAGCAGCTGGCCGAACCCCAGGCCGAGCAGCAGCAGCGCCGCGCTGACGACCCACAGTCCCGTGTCCGCGCTGAGGGTCGCGAGGATTCCCATGGCCGCCGCGCTGACGGCCGTGCCGGTGACGACGAAGGTCTTCTGCGGCCAGCCGCGCGCCGTCAGCCGGCCGGTGACGATGCCGATGACGGAGATGCCCGCGGCCATCGGGAGCAGGAACAGGCCGGCGTTCGTGGCGGCGATGCCGCGCACGAGCTGCAGATAGATGATCACGTAGATCATCGAGCCCATCAGGGCCGTCCCGATCAGGGCCTGCAGCGCGAACGAGATGCGCAGCACGGGGATCCTGAACAGCGACAGGGGCAGGACGGGCTCGGCCGCCGTCGCCTGCCGCCACAGGAACAGGCCGAGCAGCAGCACGCTCGCCGCGATCAGCCCGAGGACGACGGGGGAGCCCCACGCGTACTCCTTGCCGCCCCACTCGGTGACGAGCAGCACGGCCGTGGAGAAGGCCGCGGCGAGGCCTGCGCCGAGGAAGTCGATCCGGTGGCGCGTGCCGTGGTGCCGGGGGAGCTTGAGGACGGCGGCCGCGGCGACGAGCACGGCGAGGCCGACGGGCAGGTTCACGTAGAACACCCAGCGCCAGTCGGCGTGATCGGCGAGGACGCCGCCCAGCACGGGCCCGAGGGCCATGCCCGCGCCCGCCACGAGGCCGCCTATGCCGCTGCCGCCCTTGCCGCCCTTTTTGCCGCCCTCTTCCGCGGGCGCCGCCGCCTTGAGCTGGGCGATCACGACCATGGTGACGCTCATCAGCCCGCCGCCGCCGATGCCCTGGAGCGCGCGGAACGCGATGAGCTGCTCCATGGACTGCGCGGCTCCGCACAGCGCCGATCCCACGAGGAAGGCCGCGACGGCGCTCAGGAACACCCTGCGGGCGCCGAGCGTGTCGCACAGCTTGCCGTAGAGCGGCAGGGCCGCGGTCGAGGCGAGGGCGAAGGCGCTGATCAGCCACGGCACGCGGTCGATGCCGTGCGCGGGGTCGAGGTCCCGGACGATCGGGACGGTGACGGCCGAGACGATGTTCTGGTCGAGGACGGCCAGGAGCATCGTGGTCAAGCAGACCACGAGGGCGATCTTGCGCTGCCCGCCGGTCATGCGAGGCCCGGCCGGCTGATCGGCATGTGCCGGAGCGGGTGCCTGGGCAGTCCCTCCCGCGGGCCCCCGTTCAGGAGCCAACTGCCTCGCCGCTGTGGGTGAATGCACCCTTCTTCCCCCTCCGGAGCCGGTTCGTGAACGCCGACGGAAGCCGCGCGTCAACGCCGACGGAAGCGGCGCGCCTTCACCATGCCCCGAGATCGTGTACCGAGTCAATTCTTCTATCAGGTCAGTTTGTGGCTCCGGTCAAAACTTCATCCTGGTACAGTCGGGTCATGGCCGAAGAGCTGAGCCTGCGCGAGCGCAAGAAGATCCAGACCCGCCGCACCCTCTGGCGGACCGCCGCGGAGCTGTTCCTGGAGCGCGGCTACGACCAGGTGTCGGTCGCCGAGGTCGCCCTGGCCGCCGAGGTCTCGAAGATGACGGTCTTCAACTACATGTCCTCCAAGGAGGACCTGGTCCTCGGCCCCATGAAGGAGCACATCGGCGACGCCGCCCGCTCCGTGCGCGACAGGCGCCCCGGCGAGTCCGTCGTCGCCGCCTTCCGCAGGCACTTCATGGCCGCGCTCAACGCCCACGACGCCTCCGTCGGCATGAGCGACCACCCCTACGTGCTCCAGGTGCGCCAGCTGGTCCAGGAGACGCCGGCCCTTCTCGTCCGCGCCCACGAATACGTCCGCCAGTCCCAGATGCTCCTGGCCGAGGAGCTGGCCGCGTCCACGGAAGGCCCCGAAGCCGAGCTCGCCCCCGTGGTCGCCGCGCAGCTGATGAGCGTCCGCTACGCCGTGCACGAGCACAACCACCGGCGGTTGTTCGCGGGCGAGTCGGCGGATGACGTCCTTCCCGACGCCGTCGCCCTCGCCGAACGCGCCTTCGCCCTGGTCGAGCACGGGCTCGGGGACTACGGGACGCTCCCGGCCGGAGCCGGAGCCGGAGCCGGAGCTGGAGCCGGTGCGGCCCGCCCCGCGGAGGGCGGCGCCGCATAGGGTCGGAGCCATGCCTCCCGCCCACCGCAAGCCCCGTCCCCGCAGCTACGACCCCGCCAAGCTGCGCGCGGCCGTCACCGCGCAGCTCGCTCACGTACGGGACATCGCCGCGAGCCTGGACGAGGCACAGCTCGCGCTGCCCACCCGGTGCGGGGGCCGTACCGTCCGCGATCTGCTCGCGCACATCGCCCTGGACGCCGGCCTCGTGGCCCGCCTGATCGGGGAACCGGCCCCGCCCGCGCGGGAGATCACCGCCGTGGAGTGGCCGGTCACGGCCGCGCCCGGCGAGATCGCCGAGGCCACCGGCGGCGACGCGGACTCCGCCCCCGCCGCCCTCCTGGACACCGCGGCGGACCGTTTCGCCGCCCTCGCCGCCGCCACCCCGCCCGATCGCCTGCTCGCCACCCCCGCGGGCGCCATGCGGCTGGACGACTTCCTGGTCACGCGATGCGTGGAGCTGGCCGTCCGCACCGACGACCTCGCGGCGGCGCTCGGCACCGAGATCCGTTACGACCGGCAGCTCCTGGCCCATGCCACCCGCCTGCTCGCCGACGCGCTCGCCGCCAAGGCCCCGGGCGGTTCCGTGGAGGTCCGCGTCCCGCCCTTCGCGGTCGTCCAGTGCGTGGCGGGCCCCCGCCACACCCGCGGCACGCCGCCCAACGTGGTCGAGACCGACCCGCTCACCTGGCTCCGTCTGGCCACCGGCCGTACGGACTGGGCCACCGCGCTGGACGCCGCCGCGGTCAGTGCGAGCGGCGAGCGCGCGGACCTCTCCGCGCACCTCCCGCTGTCCGGATGAACTCTGTTCCGATGTTCGGATGACCCTGTTCCGACCGCTCTCCGCACACCCCTCTTTGTATGAAGGAACAAAGGATCCCCGAAAGGCGATTCGCCATCCCTCAAAGGTGATTCACCGTGCGCGCCGAGTGGCTGTGCGTGGTGTGAGACATCCCCGGTCGTCCCCGGTTCGGATGAACCTCCTCCCTGCCATAGACTCAAGGTGTGCCTCGTGGTGACGGACGACTCAGCCACGACCTGCTCCCCGGTGAGAAGGGCCCCCAGGACGCTTGTGGCGTCTTCGGTGTCTGGGCTCCGGGTGAAGAGGTCGCCAAACTCACCTATTTCGGGCTGTATGCGCTGCAGCACCGTGGACAGGAGTCCGCGGGCATCGCAGTGAGCAACGGCTCCCAGATCCTCGTCTTCAAGGACATGGGACTGGTTTCCCAGGTCTTCGACGAAACCTCCCTGGGCTCTCTCCAGGGCCACATCGCGGTCGGTCACGCCCGCTACTCCACCACCGGAGCCTCGGTGTGGGAGAACGCCCAGCCGACGTTCCGGGCGACCGCGCACGGCTCCATCGCGCTGGGTCACAACGGCAACCTGGTCAACACGGCCGAGCTGGCCGAGATGGTCGCCGCCCTCCCCCGGGAGAACGGCCGGGCCAACCAGGTCGCGGCGACCAACGACACCGACCTGGTCACGGCCCTCCTCGCGGGCCAGACCGACGCCGACGGCAAGCCGCTGACCATCGAGGAGGCGGCCGCCAAGGTCCTTCCCGACGTCAAGGGCGCCTTCTGTCTCGTCTTCATGAACGAGCACACGCTCTACGCCGCCCGTGACCCGCAGGGCATCCGCCCGCTGGTCCTCGGCCGCCTGGAGCGCGGCTGGGTGGTGGCCTCCGAGACGGCCGCCCTGGACATCTGCGGCGCCACGTTCGTCCGCGAGATCGAGCCGGGCGAGCTCATCGCCATCGACGAGCACGGCGTGCGCACCAGCCGCTTCGCCGAGGCCCGCCCCAAGGGCTGCGTCTTCGAGTACGTGTACCTGGCCCGCCCCGACACCGACATCGCGGGCCGGAACGTCTATCTTTCCCGCGTGGAAATGGGCCGCCGTCTCGCCGCCGAGGCCCCGGTCGAAGCCGATCTGGTGATACCGACCCCGGAATCCGGAACTCCGGCCGCCGTGGGTTATGCGGAGGCCAGCGGCATTCCGTACGGCACCGGCCTGGTCAAGAATTCCTATGTCGGCCGGACGTTCATCCAGCCGAGCCAGACCATCCGCCAGCTCGGCATCCGGCTCAAGCTGAATCCGCTCAAGGAAGTCATCAAGGGCAAGCGCCTGGTCGTCGTCGACGATTCCATCGTCCGCGGCAACACCCAGCGCGCGCTCGTCCGGATGCTCCGCGAGGCCGGCGCCGCCGAGGTGCACGTGCGGATTTCCTCCCCGCCGGTGAAATGGCCGTGTTTCTTCGGCATCGATTTCGCCACCCGGGCCGAGCTCATCGCCAATGGCATGAGCGTCGAGGAGATCGGCCGCTCGCTGGGCGCGGACTCGCTCGCGTACATCTCGCTCGACGGCATGATCGAGGCGACCACCATCGCCAAGCCGAACCTGTGCCGCGCCTGCTTCGACGGCGAGTACCCGATGGCGCTCCCCGACCCCGAGCTGCTCGGCAAGCAGCTCCTGGAGACCGAGCTGGCCGGTGGCGCGGACGCCGCCGACGCGCTCCGTCGTCCGTGACACGCCTCCGCAGTACCGAACGACACGAAAGCTCTCAAACACATGTCTGCAGAGTCTTCTGAGCGTGCTCCGCACGCGGGCACCGGCGCCAGCTACGCGAGCGCGGGCGTCGACATCGAGGCGGGTGACCACGCCGTCGAGCTCATGAAGAAGTGGGTGAAGAAGGCCACCCGTCCGGAGGTCGTCGGCGGCCTCGGCGGCTTCGCCGGGCTCTTCGACGCCAGTGCGCTCAAGCGGTACGAGCGGCCTCTGCTCGCCTCCGCCACGGACGGCGTCGGCACGAAGGTCGACATCGCCCGCCGCATGGGCGTCTACGACACCATCGGCCACGACCTCGTCGGCATGGTCGTGGACGACCTGGTCGTCTGCGGCGCCGAGCCGCTGTTCATGACCGACTACATCTGCGTCGGCAAGGTCCACCCCGAGCGGGTCGCCGCGATCGTCAAGGGCATCGCCGAGGGCTGTGTGCTCGCGGGCTGCGCGCTGGTCGGCGGCGAGACCGCCGAGCACCCGGGCCTGCTCGGCGCGGACGAGTTCGACGTGGCCGGTGCGGGCACCGGCGTGGTCGAGGCCGACCACGTGCTGGGCGCCGATCGCATCCGTACGGGTGACGCCGTCATTGCGATGGCCTCGTCCGGACTTCACTCGAACGGGTACTCGCTGGTCCGCCATGTGCTCTTCGACCGGGCCGGCTGGGAGCTGGACCGGGAGGTTCCGGAGTTCGGCCGCACCCTCGGCGAGGAGCTGCTGGAGCCCACCCGGATCTACTCGCTGGACTGCCTGGCCCTCACCCGTACGGCCGAGGTGCACGCCTTCTCGCACATCACGGGCGGCGGCCTGGCGAACAACCTGGCCCGGGTGATCCCGGACCACCTCCGGGCGACGGTCGACAGGTCGACGTGGACGCCGGGCGCGGTCTTCGACACCGTGGGCCGGCTCGGCGGCGTCGAGCGGCTGGAGCTGGAGAAGACGCTGAACATGGGCGTCGGCATGGTCGCGGTCGTCCCGCAGGAGTCCGTGGACGTGGCCCTCACGGCCCTTGCCGACCGTGGCGTGGACGCATGGGTCGCCGGCGGCATCACCGACCGCGGTGACCACACCGAGGCCGTGGCTCTGACCGGCGACTACGCCGGCTGAGAGCCCGCCGGGAGCCGACGTGAGCCGATGCTGCACGGGGGCCGCCGCCCGGACCGGAAGGTCCCGGGCCCGGCCCCGTGCGGCACGCACGGCGGCCCGCTCCACGCACGCGGCACCCCGGGCAGCACAGAACCCGGTCCGAGGTCGGGCCTCGAACCGGGTCAGTGGGAGTTACAGCGTCAAGCGCGGCGACGGTAAGGAGAGTCGGACGGAGCCTGCTCGTCCTCGTCCTCATCGTCGTTGTAACGACTCGCGTACTGAGCGTACGGGTCGTCATCCAGCTCATCGTCCTTGTCGAGCGGCTCGCTGTTCGGCGGCTGCTTCGTCGGCGATGCGCCCAGCTCATTGGCCAGACGTGAGAGGTCGGTCCCGCCGCTGTTGTACTTCAGCTGGCGGGCGACCTTTGTCTGCTTGGCCTTGGCCCGGCCGCGCCCCATGGCTCGACCCCCTCAATGACGGGGCTCGACGGCCCCAGAGTCTTGACACGCGTTCACGTTCATGAGTCAGAGCGGACCCCCATGGAGGGATCCGGCCTGTAGGGCTTCAACGGTACCTGCTTCCGCGGCCATACGGTACGTCGCCCGCATGACGTGCCACGCAGCACAACCCTAGGGGAGCCCCGTCCCCGCTGGTCAGCTGCGATTTTAACGTGTCTCGTGCCCCGACCCGCCGATGGGTGGTGAGAGATGTCTCGCTCACCACCTCATCGGACGGGCCTGTAGGGACCGGTAGGGGGCGGCTCCGGGCGGCCTCACGAGGGCCGGTGCGGCCACGCTGCGCACGCCGCCGGGACACGGACGGTGCGCAATGCGCCCTTACCAGGCTTACCGGACGGTTCTACCGCGCGGTAACCACGCTTGCGGCGGCCGCGCCCGTGGCGCGCGCCCGCGCCTCGGCCATGCGCTGCTCGGCCAGCCGGTCGGCGGCAGCGGCGGGCGGAATGCCGTCGGCCTTGGCTCGATCAAATATGGCCAAAGTCGTATCGAAAATCTGGTTCGCCTTGGCCTTCGCCCGATCGAAATCGAAACCGTGCAGTTCGTCGGCGACCTGGATCACTCCGCCGGCGTTCACCACGTAGTCCGGGGCGTAGAGGATGCCGCGGTCCGCGAGGTCCTTCTCGACGCCCGGGTGGGCGAGCTGGTTGTTGGCCGCGCCGCAGACCACGCTCGCGGTCAGGGCGGCCACCGTGGCGTCGTCCAGCGCGCCGCCGAGGGCGCAGGGGGCGTAGACGTCGAGCGGCGTGCGGACCAGGACCTCGGCGTCCGTCACGGCGGTGACCTGCGGGTGGCGGGCCAGGATCCGCTCCACGGCCTCCGCCCGGACGTCGGTGATCACGACCTCCGCGCCGTCCTCGACCAGGTGCTCGACGAGGTGGTGGCCGACCTTGCCGACGCCCGCGACGCCGACTCTGCGGCCGCGCAGCGTGGGCTCGCCCCACTGGGTCTGCGCGGCGGCGCGCATGCCCTGGAAGACGCCGAAGGCGGTGAGGACGGAGGAGTCGCCGGCGCCGCCGTTCTCGGGGGAGCGGCCGGTGGTCCAGCGGCACTCGCGGGCGACGACGTCCATGTCCTGGACGTAGGTGCCGACGTCGCAGGCGGTGACGTACCGGCCGCCGAGGGAGGCCACGAAGCGACCGTATGCCAGGAGAAGTTGTTCGGTCTTGATCAGAGAGGGATCGCCGATGATCACGGCCTTTCCGCCGCCGTGATCCAGACCCGCCAGCGCGTTCTTGTAGGACATGCCGCGGGAGAGGTTGAGGGCGTCCCGCACCGCCGCCTCCTCCGAGGCGTACGGGTAGAAGCGGGTGCCGCCGAGGGCGTCGCCCAGGGCGGTGGAGTGGATGGCGATCACTGCCTTGAGGCCGCTCTCGCGGTCCTGGCACAGCACAACCTGTTCGTGGCCGCCCTGGTCCGACCGGAACAATGTGTGCAGCACGCCGTCAGCTTCATCGGTGGGACGTACGTCAGTCACTGTGGTGACTCCATATGTCGCGGAGGTCGCCCTCCGGGGGTGGTGGAGGGCCGGTTGGCAAGAGGGTAAGACCTGTCGGCCCGGCGGGCCGGTCCCGTGCGGAGGATCACCCCTCCGGGGAGCGGTGCCATGGGACGATTTGCGCGGTACGGGGAGGGTTCGGCAACTCCCCGGGGTGTCCGGCGTCTTGAGGGGAGCACGTGTGGGCTCGGCGTCATCGGTGACTGTCCCGTACGCGGCGTACCTGCGGGTCTACGAGCCGCTGGGCGCCTTCCCGGAGCCGGAGCGCACGCATTGGGAGCGCTACGCCCGGCGCACCGCCCTGCCCTGCGCCCAGGACGAGCTCCGGCGCTCGCTCGCCGACCTGCTGCCCACCCCGCCGGTGCCGGTCCCGGTGCACGAGAGCGGCGACGCCTTCGTGACCTTCCAGGACGGCGTCCTGTGCGTCTGCCCGTGGCGGACGCGGCTGCGCGGCTGGCTGGCGCTGGAGGAGCTGTCCGAGAGCCTGCCCGCCCCGGTCCTGGACGCGGCCCTGCCGCCGGTCGTGCGCCGGCAGGCGGAGGCCGACTACGAGCGCTGGCAGGAGCGCAACCCCGACGCCCGGCCGTGGATCCGCACCGCGACCTGGCAGGTGCCCCTGCGCTGGTTCGTCCTCTTCTCCGACGAGGAGCGCGAGTACGGCAAGCCGGGGGAGTGCGCCGGCGAGGGGGAGCCGGGCCGGGACGGGCTCGTGCTCCGCTACCGCACGCCGATGGTGCAGGCGAGGCGGCGGGTGGCCCGGGGGCTGCGCACGCTCAAGGACGCGATCGACGAGGGCCCGCTGATCGACGGGCTGGTGGACGTGGGGCGGTGGCTGGAGGAGTTCCACCCGCGCTCCCTGGTGGAGCTGGACTACGGCGGTCTGGTGCATATGGTGCCCGAGGCGCAGCTCGCCGAGGACCATTCCGCCGGGGACACGGCGGAGGGGCTCGCGGCGTTGCGCGCGGGGGACGGGGTGCGCGCGGGGCGGGCGTACGAGCGGTTGACGGAGCGCTGGAGTGCCGTACGCAACCGTCAGTACGCCAATTGATGTCCTGGTCGGAGAAGCCCCGGGACCTAGGTCCCGATCCGGGCCATTGCGGCAACCGTGACCTAACGCACTTTCGTCAGGTCTTGCGCCCATCGCCCATCCGCGTGGCAAAATAGGACAAGGAGTCCGGGAAGGGCTCCTTCCGTCCAACTAAGGGCGGATTGATCGGTATTGCACTCCTTGGCGGGTCTGGTGACCCCTGATCCCGCTGTGACTGATCGTCACGGTGGCGTGACTGTCCGCTATGGCATGGTCCATCGGCTTCCGTCGAGGTTGAACACCTGAGAGGGCAATTCCATCGGTTTGGCCGACGTGGCTGGACAGATGGTGTAGTTGTAGTGCCGAGGACAAGCCGTTCGTCCTATAACCGACTCGGCCCGCGTCCGCCATTTCGGGCAACGCGGGTCAAGGTGCAGAATTTAGAGGAAAGAACCGACTCCACGTCAGGTTCTCCCGAGGAGGCCGCTCATGACCGCTCGCACCCCTGATGCCGAGCCGCTGCTGACCCCGGCTGAGGTTGCCACGATGTTCCGCGTGGACCCGAAGACGGTCACCCGTTGGGCCAAGGCTGGCAAGCTCACGTCCATCCGCACGCTCGGAGGACACCGCCGTTACCGCGAAGCGGAGGTCCGCGCCCTGCTGGCGGGCATCCCGCAGCAGCGCAGCGAGGCCTGAACAACCGCATGACCGGGCGTTTTCCGGGGCCCCCAACCCGGCTCGCGCCCCGCTTCGGCTCCAGCTGAAGCACCCTGAAGCACCATCTGGCTCCACACGACCGGCTCCTGCCCCAACAGGACCGCCGCAGCCCACCGACTTGGGCGAGTCGTCGATCGCGCTGGACTCCGCCGGGTCCAGCGCGATCTTTTTTATGCCCGGACGTCTCCGGACACCCCTGGGCGGCCCCGGCGGCCCTGCCCGGCCCTGGGCAGCGGGAGCCGGCGGGGCCTCCGTACGGAGCCCCGGTCCCACCCTTTCGGGTCGAGTGCAATTGCACATATTAAATTGACCCGTTGTAGGCCAGGGGTAAGTTCCCTCATCCGGGAAACTCTTTCGGTGACTCCCATCACAGCGCGACGGGCTTGTCACTCATTGTGCCGCTGCGGTAAAGAGCCCGGTGCGCGCCGGAGGCGAGCGGAACCACGGCCGACTGCCGCCCGTACAGGCGCCGTTGGTCACCCGGAGCCGGTCCGCGCCTCCCCGGCGCCCTCCGGCCCGGCCGCCGGCCTTGCGGGGCCCGCGCCCGCCGCCTCCTGGGCGAGCCGAAGCAGCCGGTGGCACACGGCGCAGTGCCGGGTCAGGTGGCGGTAACCGGAAGCGCCCGACGCGGCGGACAGGTGGGCGCGCAGCAGCGCCCGCGTCTCGTGCCGGATGCTCTCGGCCCTGAGCTTGCCGGGCCCGGGCGTCCCGGGCCGCTTCGCCTCTGCCGGGGTGGTGGTCGTCGTCATGGAGCGCAGCACCTCCACTGCCTGGGTACCCCTGGCACGTGTCCCCGTCAAGGTCGAACGCGAGAAGGCCCGGATCCCTGAAAGGGGATCCGGGCCTTCAATCACTGCGGTCCTGACGGGATTTGAACCCGCGGCCTCCACCTTGACAGGGTGGCGAGCACTCCAAACTGCTCCACAGGACCTTGCTTGCTTCCCGCTCCCGCGGGCTTGCGAAAGAGACTCTACAGCAGGTCAGGGGGTGCGGTCGAACCCGATCACGGAAGGGCCCCCGATCGGGTCCCCGCACCGTGCCGCGGCCCGGCCGCACCACCCGCCCCTAGGGCACCAGCTGATCGATGGCCTTCACGATCCGCTTGTCCGAGACCGGGTGCGCCGTCCCCAGAGCGTGGGCGAAGTAGCTCACCCTCAGCTCCTCGATCATCCAGCGGATGTCGAGCGCCTCCCGCGGCACCGGGCGCCCCTTCGGGAACTGCTCCAGCAGCCACGCGTGCTCGTCCTGCATTTCCTTCACCTTCGCCATCCGGGCCCGGTCCCGGTCGGCGTTGGCGGGCAGCTGGGTGAGCCGCCGGTCGACCGCCACCAGATAGCGCAGCAGGTCCGGCAGGCGCCGCACGCCGTGCTCGGTGACGAAGCCCGGCTTGATCAGCCCCGCCAGCTGCTCCTTGACGTCCGAGAGGGAGGACATCAGCGACAGGCTCGTGGTGGCCTTCAGCCGGCGCTCGCACGCCTGCCAGGCGGCCAGCACCTCCTGCACCTTCCGGATCGCGTCCATCGTGGCGTCCACGATGTCCGCCCGTACCGCGTCGAACAGCTTGCGGAAGGATTCTTCGTCCCAGACGGGGCCGCCGTGCGCCGCGATCAGCTTGTCGGCCGCGCCCGCGACGCAGTCCTCGAAGAGCGCCTGGACGGAGCCGTGCGGATTGCGCGACAGGGCGAGCTTCTGCTGGTTGCCCAGCTTGTCCTGGGCGAACTTCGCCGGGTTGGAGGGCAGGTTCAGCAGGATCAGCCGGCGGGTGCCCCGCCACATCGCCTCGCGCTGCTCCGGCTCGGTGTCGAAGAGCCGCACCGCGACCGACGAGCCCTCGTCCACCAGCGCCGGATACGCCTTGACCGGCTGGCCGGCCCGGCGCGTCTCGAAGGTGCGCGGCAGGGTGCCCACCGTCCAGGAGGTGAGCCCCGAGCGCTGCTCCGGGGCGCCGCCGCCGGTGCCGCCGGCCTTGGCGGCCCCCGCGGCCTGCTCGAAGGCCTTGGAGATCGCCGCCTGCGTCTTCGGCTTGAGCCGCAGCCGCAGCGCCTCCAGGTCCTTGTCCTCGGCGATCTTGCGGCGGCGCTCGTCGACGACCCGGAAAGTGATCTTCAGGTGATCGGGGACCTTGCCGGGGTCGAAGTCGCCCGGCTCCAGCCGTACGGCCGTCATCCGGTGCAGCTCGCGCGTCAGCGTGACCGTCAGGGACTCCTGCAGGGGCACCGCACGGTCCAGGAACGCCTTGGCGAAGTTCGGCGCCGGCACGTAGTTCCTGCGGATCGGCTTGGGCAGCGACCGGATGAGCTCCGTCACCAGGTCCTCGCGCAGCCCCGGGATCTGCCAGTCGAAGCCCTCGGCCGAGACCTGGTTCAGCACCTGCAGCGGAATGTGGACGGTCACGCCGTCCGCATCCGCCCCCGGCTCGAACTGGTACGTCACCTTGAACTTCAGCCGGCCCTGCCGCCAGGAGTCCGGGTAGTCGTCCTTGGTGACGGCCTCGGCGTTCTCGTTGATGAGCATCGACTGCTCGAAGTTCAGCAACTCCGGCTCGTCGCGCCGCTTGTGCTTCCACCACGAGTCGAAGTGCGCGCCCGACACCACGTGTTCGGGCAGCCGCTGGTCGTAGAAGTCGAAGAGCGTCTCGTCGTCCACCAGGATGTCCCGGCGGCGGGCGCGGTGCTCCAGCTCCTCGACCTCGCCCAGCAGCTTGCGGTTGTCGTGGAAGAACTGGTGGTGGGTCCGCCAGTCGCCCTCGACCAGGGCGTGGCGGATGAACAGCTCACGGCTGGTCTCCGGATCGATCCGGCCGAAGTTGACCTTCCGCTGGGCGACGATCGGCACGCCGTACAGCGTCACCCGCTCGTACGCCATGACGGCCGCCTGCTTCTGCTCCCAGTGCGGCTCGCTGTAATTGCGCTTCACCAGATGCTCGGCGAGCGGCTCGATCCACTCCGGCTCGACCTTGGCGTTGACCCGCGCCCACAGCCGCGACGTCTCCACCAGCTCGGCCGACATCACCCAGCGCGGCTGCTTGCGGAACAGCGCCGAGCCCGGGAACACCGCGAACTTCGCGCTCCGGGCACCCAGGTACTCGTTCTTCTCGGTGTCCTTGAGGCCGATGTGCGACAGCAGACCCGCCAGCAGCGACTGGTGGATGCGGTCCGGGGCCGCGTCCTCCTCCGCCATGTGGACGCCCATCTGCTTGGCGACCGTCCGCAGCTGCGAGTAGATGTCCTGCCACTCGCGTATCCGCAGGTAGTTCAGGAACTCCGACTTGCACATGCGCCGGAACGCCGACGACGACAGCGCCTTCTGCTGCTCGCGCACATAGCGCCACAGGTTCAGGAACGCGAGGAAATCGCTCGTCTCGTCCTTGAAGCGGGCGTGCTGCTGATCGGCCTGCGCCTGCTTCTCCGAGGGCCGCTCCCGCGGATCCTGGATCGACAGCGCGGCCGCGATCACCATGACCTCGCGGACGCAGCCGTTGCGGTCGGCCTCCAGGACCATGCGGGCCAGCCGCGGGTCCACCGGCAGCTGCGCCAGCTTCCGCCCCGACTGCGTGAGCCGCTTCTTCGGATCCTTCTGCGCGGGGTCGAGCGCGCCCAGCTCGACCAGCAGGTCGATGCCGTCCTTGATGTTGCGCCGGTCCGGCGGGTCGATGAACGGGAACTTCTCGATGTCGCCGAGGCCGGCCGCCGTCATCTGCAGGATGACCGAGGCCAGGTTCGTACGGAGGATCTCGGCGTCCGTGAACTCCGGACGGCCCAGGAAGTCGTCCTCCGAGTACAGGCGGATGCAGATGCCGTCCGACGTACGGCCGCAGCGGCCCTTGCGCTGGTTCGCGCTCGCCTGCGAGATCGCCTCGATCGGCAGCCGCTGGACCTTGGTGCGGTGGCTGTACCGCGAGATCCGCGCGAAACCGGGGTCGATCACGTAGCGGATGCCCGGGACCGTCAGGGACGTCTCCGCGACGTTCGTCGCGAGGACGATCCGGCGGCCCGTGTGGCGCTGGAACACGCGGTGCTGCTCGGCGTGCGACAGACGGGCGTACAGCGGCAGGATCTCGGTGAACCGGAGTTTCTTCTTCTCCAGGGCGTCCGCGGTGTCGCGGATCTCCCGCTCGCCGGAGAGGAAGACCAATATGTCGCCGTCGCCCTCGCGCTGCAGCTCCTCCACCGCGTCACAGATCGCCGTGATCTGGTCGCGGTCCGCGTCGTCGGAGCCCTCCTCCAGCAGCGGCCGGTACCGCACCTCCACCGGATACGTCCGCCCGCTCACCTCGATGATCGGCGCGTCCCCGAAGTGGCGCGAGAAGCGCTCCGGGTCGATCGTCGCCGAAGTGATGACGACCTTCAGGTCGGGGCGGCGCGGCAGCAGCTGGGCCAGATAGCCGAGGATGAAGTCGATGTTGAGGCTGCGCTCGTGCGCCTCGTCGATGATGATCGTGTCGTACTGGCGCAGCTCGCGGTCCGTCTGGATCTCGGCCAGCAGGATGCCGTCCGTCATCAGCTTGACCTGCGTGTTCTCGCCGACCTGATCGGTGAAGCGGACCTTCCAGCCGACGGTCTCGCCCAGCGGCGTGCGCAGCTCCTCCGCAACGCGCTCGGCGACCGTGCGGGCGGCGATCCGGCGCGGCTGGGTGTGCCCGATCAGACCCCGGACGCCGCGGCCGAGCTCCATGCAGATCTTGGGGATCTGCGTGGTCTTGCCGGAGCCGGTCTCGCCCGCGACGATCACGACTTGGTGGTCGCGGATCGCCGCCAGGATCTCGTCCTTCTTCTGGCTGACCGGGAGCTGCTCGGGATAGGTGACGGCCGGCGCGGCCGCCCGGCGGCTCGCGACGCGCAGCTCGGCCGCGTCGACCTCTGCCGTGATCTCGGCCAGGACGGCCGTACGGGCCTCGGGCTTGCGGATGCGGCGCGCGCCCTCGAGCCGCCGCCCCAGGCGCTGCGCGTCGCGCAGCGTCAGCTCGGGGAGGCGGGCGGCGAGGTCGGCGAAGGCGGCGGGGGCGGCAGGCTGCGTAGACATACGGAGTCCAGGATCGCACCAGCCGCGGCGAAGCGGCGAACGCATTTCCCCGGAAATGCACTGAGCCCCCCATCCGGAGATGAGGGGCTCACTGTGGCTGGGGCCGGGGTCGAACCGGCGACCTTCCGCTTTTCAGGCGGACGCTCGTACCAACTGAGCTACCCAGCCACGCAGACATCAGAGATATCTGCAGCGGTCCTGACGGGATTTGAACCCGCGGCCTCCACCTTGACAGGGTGGCGAGCACTCCAAACTGCTCCACAGGACCTTGCTATGTGCGAGCACTAGTCTCGCACACGGTACAGCGTGCCCCCAACGGGATTCGAACCCGTGCTACCGCCTTGAAAGGGCGGCGTCCTGGGCCACTAGACGATGAGGGCTGATGGCCCACCTGGGCGCTTCGCAGCGCCTCGGGGACGTGAGAAGCATATGGGATGGAGGGAGGGAACGCCAAAACGGTTTCCCGGAGGCCGCCGCGGACGGTCCTCAGTGGCCGGCCCGGGCGCGGCGCGGGAGGCGTACGAGGGCCGTGCAGGGGCCCCGCGGGGGTGCGTGCCGGACAATGGCGAGCGTGCTGGAGATGACGCGCGAGGAGTTCGAGGAACTGGTCGCCGAGGCCCTGGACCGGATCCCGCCGGAGCTGACGCGGCTGATGGACAACGTCGCGGTGTTCGTCGAGGACGAGCCCCCGGCGGAGGACCCGGAGCTGCTCGGCCTCTACGAGGGAACGCCGCTGACCGAGCGCGGCGAGTGGTACGCGGGCGTCCTGCCCGACCGGATCACGATCTACCGCGGCCCCACGCTGCGCCTGTGCACCTCGCGGGAAGAGGTGGTGGAGGAGACCGAAGTGACGGTCGTTCACGAGGTGGCACACCACTTCGGCATCGACGACGAGCGCCTGCACGCCCTCGGCTACGGCTGACCGGCGGGCGTCCGGGGCGCGCCGGCGCGGCGGGGCGAGGGCTCGCCGGGGCGACGGGGCGGGGGTGAGCGGGGGTAAAGAGCCGGTCAGGTGACCGCGTGCCGCGCGTGTCCTGGGCGGGGCGGTCTCAGTTGGGCAGGGGGCCTGTCCCATGCGCCAGTCCCGGCACGTCCCGAAGGCGGTCCCCGATGCCTCCCATCTCACCCCGCGCAGCCGTCACCCGGATCGCGGCCGTCGCCGCCGTGGCCCTGGCCCTCGGGGGGTGCATGAGCGTGAGCGACCCGGAGCGGCCCGCTCCGTCGCCGGGCGCGGGCAAGCAGCGCGACGCGGGACCGGAGCCGGACGGCGGGGTGCGGATGCCGGGCGGGCGCCCCGGGCAGGCCGACGCGCGCTCCGTGCGAGGCGCGAGCGGCAGCCCGTCGGCCAGGAACACGGCCTCCCCGTCCTCCTCCGCGACGCCCTCGGGCACCCCGGCCGAGGCCTCGCCGGACGCCCGCCCCGGCAAG
>NZ_PXWG01000423.1 GCF_003011965.1 Streptosporangium nondiastaticum | reverse complement strand
TGCCGGGCGCGGCGCCTGGTGCGGCCCCTCTTGTGGACGTGAACGCCGAGGACGCCGCGACTGCCGAGCGCACACTGGCGGCCTGGCGCGAACTGACGGACTCCGCCTGGGACTACGGCATCCCGCCCGACGACTCCCGCTCCCCGCGCGGCGCCGCCGCCCGCATCGTCACCGCCGGCGCCCTGCAGGGGGCCGCCGCCGAGTCCGCAGGCAGGGTGGCCGCCGCGGTCGAGCAGGTGCTGTATGCGCCGCGGCCCCGGCCGGTGCCGGGGCTCGCGGAGGACGTCGAGTGCGTACGGGCCGGGCTGCACGCCGCCGCCGGCCGCGGCGCCCGGCTGCGCGCCGTCCTGCTGCCGCGCTCGTCCGCCCGCCTGCTGCG
>NZ_PXWG01000422.1 GCF_003011965.1 Streptosporangium nondiastaticum | reverse complement strand
TCACCACATTATCAGTGTAATAAAGGCCCTATGCGCAAGAAATGTTATGTATGCCAGAAAGTCGTCAACATGGCTCAGGATTGTAGAGAGAGATTCAGTGCAGCTTCATTTAAGAATTACCAACAGACCCAAAAAAGGGATAGTAGTAGCGGACCAAAGGAGATTGAAAAAGTTTCCACCATCACGGGGGAGGCCGTTGAATCTGATAGCCTAGTGCAAGGTTTGTGTTCTCTAACTCGTACAATTGTAAGGGCCTTATATGATCCAGAGGTGACACACTCCTTTGAGTCTGATTATTATGGGGATGCCTTGAACCTACCAGCCAAGGAGCTTCAAGTTGACTTGCTTGTTTCTACACTAGCATTGGGTCTGGTGGTTGCT
>NZ_PXWG01000421.1 GCF_003011965.1 Streptosporangium nondiastaticum | reverse complement strand
GCCGCTCTGGCTGTCGCCCAGCACCTCGCCGGCGCCGCGGATTTCCAGGTCGTGCATGGCCAGGTAAAAGCCTGAGCCCAGCTCTTCCATGTTCTGGATGGCGTCCAGGCGCTGCGCGGCCTGCTTGGTCAGGCCTTCCACATCGGGCACCAGCAGGTAGGCATAGGCCTGGTGGTGCGAGCGGCCCACGCGTCCGCGCAGCTGGTGCAACTGCGCCAGGCCGAACTTGTCGGCCCGCGTGATCACGATGGTGTTGGCGCTCGGCACGTCGATGCCGGTCTCGATGATGGTCGAGCACAGCAGCACATTGAAGCGCTGGGCCACGAAGTCGCGCATCACGCGCTCCAGTTCGCGCTCGGGCATCTGGCCGTGGGCGATGCC
>NZ_PXWG01000420.1 GCF_003011965.1 Streptosporangium nondiastaticum | reverse complement strand
AGCGTGAGCTTCATCGCCGAGACGGCGTCGGCCTCGGTGATGGACGCCACATAGACGTCCCAGCCCTTCTTGAAGGCCTCGAAGAACACCGAGACCAGCGGCAGGAACAGGAACAGCGACAGGAAGACCAGTGCCACGCTGATCAGCGTCCAGCGCACCCAGGCGGGCTCGCGGGTGGCCTGGGCCAGGCGGGGAGGGGCAATCGAACTCATGATGCGAGGCCTTTCATTTGCCCTGACGCGCACGCGCCCAGGCCTGAAGACCATTGATGGCGAGCAGCATCAGGAAGGACATCACCAGCATGACGACCGCGATCGCGGTGGCCCCGGCGTAGTCGTACTGCTCGAGCTTGGTGATGATGAGCAGCTGCATGATCTCGGAC
>NZ_PXWG01000419.1 GCF_003011965.1 Streptosporangium nondiastaticum | reverse complement strand
CTGCCGGTGGGCGGGGTGTACCGGATCACGGTCTACCTGGCCACCAGCCAAAGCGGAACCTTTACCCAGGTGCTGGGCCCTTACACCATGCCGAGCCCCCCCCCGCCCACCTTGAAAATCGGCTTCGCCGGATCCACGGGGGGCTCCACCAACTACCACGAGATCCGCAACCTCTCCATCACCACCCTCACGGCCCCCGCGGATTTGAAGGTGACCAAGACCGGCCCGGCCACCGCAGCCCCTGGAGGAAGCATCAGCTACACCGTGACGGTACAAAACGTGGGACCGAACCCCCTCTCGGGGGCCAGCTTCAGCGACACCGTGCCTGCAGCGATCACCGGGGTGAACTGGAGCTGTGCGGGCTCCGGTGGGGCGAGTTGCAC
>NZ_PXWG01000418.1 GCF_003011965.1 Streptosporangium nondiastaticum | reverse complement strand
GGTTAGCAGCAACTGCAGCCGCAGAGCCAGAGCTACTTCCTTGTGGGCTGACTGTCAGGTTATAAGGGTTCCGACACTGTCCTCCCCGGGCTGAATAACCACTCGAACGATCATTCGACCGCATATCAGCCCATTCGGTCAGAGTAGTTTTTCCCAATAGGACCGCGCCTGCTTCGCGTAAATTGTGAACCACATGGGCATCATGCTGTACTACAGATCCGAGAAGTGCCCAACTGCCAGCTGTAGTTTCCATGCGATCTTTTGTTGCAATGGTGTCCTTGACCAAGAAAGGAATTCCATGCAATGTCCCGCGGACAATTCCATTGTCACGCTCATTGTCAAGTACTTTTGCAATCTCCAACGCATCAGGGTTGAGTTGCATG
>NZ_PXWG01000417.1 GCF_003011965.1 Streptosporangium nondiastaticum | reverse complement strand
CGGTGTTCGCCCTCTCTGAAACGGGCGCCACCAGTGCGGCAGCGCGCTGGATGGCCAAGCGCGAGAACGCGTCCGACCTGGTCGGGGGTGTCAACATCAAATCCAAGGACGCCGTGGTGATGCGCACCTTGCTCGACATGTCGACCACGGCGCAGATCAAGGACAGCCTCAAGCTCGGGCAGGCGGTGCTGGGGCACCTCGGCAAGGTTGGACGGCTGCACAAGCCACGCGTGGAGCAGGCCGGCTTCGCCGTGCTCAAGGCGCCCGACATCCCGTCCATCCTGGTCGAAACCGGCTTCATCTCCAACCCGGAGGAAGAGTCCAAGCTCAAGGACGAGGGATACCAGGCAGAACTGGCCGACGCCCTGCTGGCCGGCATCCAG
>NZ_PXWG01000416.1 GCF_003011965.1 Streptosporangium nondiastaticum | reverse complement strand
GTCATTGCGAAGCTGTTCGCTGCGATGTTTGCACAGGCTGCTGTTTACAGCCTGCGCCGAAGTGGAGACGCAAGACACTACGCGTCTGCGATCAGCGTAAGAAACGGTAAGGCGATAACCGTCATTACAATAATACGGTTCGTAGCGAGGACGTGAGCTCTCAAACCCTGCGCTGCTGCAGGTTGGAAACGACTTGCCTCTGGCAAGCCACCGCCATAGCTTTTGCACCGGTGGACGGCATTGTGCATATTGCGTGGCCCCACCGGGATTGGATAAGCACAAGATAACTTTACAACCCCAGTCATCGGCACGAGCGTTTTGACTGGAACCGAGATATAATGCACCGAGTCCGAAAACTGCGATGGCACCATGAAAGAGAAAGT
>NZ_PXWG01000415.1 GCF_003011965.1 Streptosporangium nondiastaticum | reverse complement strand
TACTCGCTGGACGCCGTGTGGGCGAGGATCCGCGACTGCTACGCCGACCTCGCCCGCGATGTGCGCGCGCAGCACGGCACGGAGCTCACGGCCCTCGGCGGCCTCGGCATCTCCGCGATGATGCACGGCTATCTCGCCCTCGACGCCGACGGCGAGCAGCTCGCCGAGTTCCGCACCTGGCGCAACACCTTCACCACGGAGGCCGCGGCCCTGCTCAGCGAGACGCTCGCGCAGAACATCCCGCTGCGCTGGAGCATCTCCCACCTCCTGCACGCCGTGCAGCAGGGCGAGGAGCACGTGGAGCGCCTCGACTTCCTCACCACCCTCGCCGGCTACGTGCACTGGAAGCTCACCGGGAAGAAGGTGCTCGGCGTCGGCGACGCC
>NZ_PXWG01000414.1 GCF_003011965.1 Streptosporangium nondiastaticum | reverse complement strand
CGATCCGCCCCCGCTGGAACTTGACTTGGTCATATGGTTGGCAACAACGCATCCTTGCCCTATGGCATATAAGTATGCGGAGGCTCTGTTACTTGTGGACTTCGTTATGTGGCTTATTTTGACACCGACGATGCATGAATGGTGCTTAATAGGGTCCGATTTTGGTGCCTTTCGATATTTTAAGGATCCTAGGTAGCACTGTTTTTTGTTGAGGCGTTGGAAGAGTCACGATAATGAGTAGGGTTCTAACCTTGGTAACCCACCAAGGGGAAGACTCGCACAACGCACCTTGGTGCGGATACTCTGTCGATCGATCCGCCCGCGCTGGAACTCGACTTGGTCTATTACAACAACGCATCCTTGCCCTATGGCATATAAGCATGC
>NZ_PXWG01000041.1 GCF_003011965.1 Streptosporangium nondiastaticum | reverse complement strand
GCGACCAGCACCGCGCGGGGGCGGCCGTCCGGGCGGAGCGCGGAGACGCCGGCCTCCGCCGCGTTGCGGGCGGCCGTGCGGACCCGGGCGCCCGACTCGGCGGCGCCGCGCAGGAGGCCGTGGAGGTCGGCGCGGGACAGGGCGTCGGGATCATCGAGGAGTGACTCGTCGAACACCGTGGATCAGCCTCCGGGTCGCCGTCGTGTACGCCGTGGTGTACGCCGTGCGGTGTGCCCTCCCGGCGGGTCGGTGACCGGTCGGGCGGTCGGGCGGGCGCGCCGGTGTCAGGCCGGGCGCCGGGCCTCGTCCACGAGCAGCACGGGGATGCCGTCCCGGACGGGGTAGGCCAGACCGCAGCCGTCGCCCTCGCACACCAGCTCGGGGGACTCCTCGGAGGCGGACTCGTCGCGGAGAGGCGCGTGGCACGCCGGGCAGGCGAGGATCTCCAGGAGACCGGCTTCGAGCGGCATGAGGGTTCCCTTCGGGATGTACGTCTCTGTGCGGCCAGGGTACCTTCGCGCTCCGCTCGGGGAAGCGCGGCATGCGGGGTGTGCGTGCGCACGGCTCCGTCCGCCCGCCGCACGGGGGGCGATCCCTTACGCCGCGACGGGGGGCGGCGGTGCCGCGGGGCTGCGTCTGCCCCTGCCGGGCCCCGGCATCTCCCCCGCCGCGACGGCGATCAGCCACAACAGCGCAGACCGGCGGCGCCGAACCCGGCCAAGGCCGGAACGGCACCGCCGGAAAGGCCGGATTCACATACCCGCCGCCGCGGCGGAATCAGTGGCCGAGGTTACGTCTACGCCTGCTGGCCCCGGCATCCCGGCGGAGGAGTTCACGAGCGGCCAGTTCCAGCCCGTCTGCCCCTGCCGGGCCCCGGCGTCTCCCCCGCCGCGACGGCGATCAGCCACAACGGCGCAGACCGGCGGCGCCGAACCCGGCCAAGGCCGGAACGGCACCGCCGGAAAGGCCGGATTCACATGCTCGCCGCCGCGGCGGAATCAGTGGCCGGGGCCCTGGTGCGCTGACCCGCCCGGAGGGCGCTACGCCCGGACGATTGCCAGGACCTCGTCCCGTACGCGGGCCACCGTTTCCGCGTCGCGGGCCTCGACGTTCAGGCGGAGGAGGGGCTCGGTGTTGGAGGCGCGGAGGTTGAACCACCAGTCGGGGGTGGTGACGGTGAGGCCGTCGAGCTCGTCCACCTCCGCGCCCGGCAGCTCCCCGTACGCGGCGCGGACGGCGGCCGTCCGCCCCGCCTGGTCGGCGACGGTGCTGTTGATCTCGCCGGAGCCGGCGTACCGGTCGTACTCGGCGACCAGCTCGGACAGCGGGCCGTCCTGGCCGCCGAGGGCGGCGAGGACGTGCATGGCGGCGAGCATGCCCGTGTCGGCGTTCCAGAAGTCGCGGAAGTAGTAGTGCGCGGAGTGCTCGCCGCCGAAGATGGCGCCGGTGGTGGCCATCTCCTGCTTGATGAAGGAGTGGCCCACGCGCGTGCGCACGGGCGTGCCGCCGCACTCCTTGACGACCTCCGGCACGGACCACGAGGTGATCAGGTTGTGGATGACCGTGCCGCCGGGGTGCTTGGCGAGCTCGCGCGCGGCGACGAGCGCGGTGATCGCGGACGGCGAGACGGGGTCGCCGTTGCCGTCGATGACGAAGCAGCGGTCGGCGTCGCCGTCGAAGGCGAGGCCGATGTCGGCGCCGACCTCGCGGACGCGCGCCTGCAGGTCGACGAGGTTCTTGGGGTCGAGGGGGTTGGCCTCGTGGTTGGGGAAGGTGCCGTCGAGCTCGAAGTACAGGGCGTCGAGGTCGAGGGGCAGCCCGGCGAAGACGGTGGGGACGGTGTGCCCGCCCATGCCGTTGCCGGCGTCGACGACGACCTTGAGGCGGCGGATGCCGCTGAGGTCGACGAGGGAGCGCAGGTGGGCGGCGTAGTCGTCCAGGACGTCCCGGCGGGTGACGGTGCCGGGGGCGGCCGCGGGCTCGGGGGCGCCGTTTTCGAGCCAGCCCTCGACGAGGGCGCGGATCTCGGCGAGGCCGGTGTCCTGGCCGACGGGGGCGGCGCCGGCCCGGCACAGCTTGATGCCGTTGTACTGCGCGGGGTTGTGGCTGGCCGTGAACATCGCGCCGGGCAGCCCGAGGTGGCCGCTCGCGAAGTAGAGCTGGTCGGTGGAGCAGAGGCCGATCTCGGTGACGTCCACGCCGCGGGCGGCGGCGCCGCGGGCGAAGGCGCCCGAGAGGCCGGGCGACGAGGGCCGCATGTCGTGGCCGACCACGACGGCGCTCGCTCCGGTGACTTCGGCGAAGGCGGCGCCGAAGAGTTCCGCGAGGGTCTCGTCCCACTGGTCCGGGACCACACCGCGTACGTCGTATGCCTTCACGATCTGCGACAGATCAGCCACAGCCAACGCCTTCCTGGGTCCGGTACGGGGGAGACAAACCTACCGGGAGGAAGTGACGGTCCGGGCCCGGGGCGGCCGGGCGCGGTGTCAGTTGTCGGGCGAGCGCAGGACCCTGAGGTGGCCTCGGCGGGCCACCTCCATGGGATCGGCCTCGCGGCCGCCGGGGCCGGACGCGCCCGGCGGGGGGCCGGGCTGGACGGCGCGCTCCTGCGGACGGGCCGCTTCCCGCACGGCGTTGGCGAGTGCTTCGAGGTCGTCGCCGCTGGGACGGGCGGGGCCGCTGTCGAGGGCGAGCCGGACGACGTCCCACCCGCGGGGGGCGGTCAGGCGCTCGGAGTGCTCGGCGCACAGGTCGTAGCAGTGGGGTTCGGCGTAGGTGGCGAGCGGTCCGAGGACGGCGGTCGAGTCGGCATAGACGTACGTCAGCGTCGCGACGGCCGGGCGGCCGCACGCGGTGCGCGAACAGCGACGTACAGGGCTCACGAGGTTGGACGGTACCGCACTCTTGAGCGGGCCGCGACGACTCACCCCCGGCTCACCCCTCCGTGTCGTCCTGGTTCGTCCTGTGGACGCTTGCTTCTCCCCACCCCGACTGACCTGCGCGGGGGCTGGTGAACAGGGTCTCACCAGAGGCGGGTGCGCGCACCGGCGCCCCTCCCCGAACCCGCGCAAGCAGACCGGACGGTCCGGTATCTGACCATAATTGATCACAGGGCTGGCCGGAATGTTCATCAGGCGACATTCCCGGGATGCACGACAGCCACGTGCGACGGGGCGGCCGACGGATACCCTCAAGAGTGATGGACAACCGCGTACCTCCTCCGGCCACCCCCGGGGGTGTCCCCAGCCGATCCGGGCCGCGTCCCCGCCACCGCGACCGTCATGGACGCGGCATGCGCGGGCCGGTCGCGCCGCCCCAAGTGCCGCTGTCGGTCAGCCGCGGCGAGGCGTTCGTCGACCTGGTGCACGACTCCGCGGAGCGGCTGGAGCGGCGCTGGCCGCAGCTCGCGTCCGTCGACTTCGTGGTGCGCGAGGTGCCGGTCGCCAGGAGTGACGCCGGGGGCGCGCTGAGCGACCCCGACGGCCTGGACGCCTTCGACTTCGACGGCGAGTCCGTGCCCCTCGGCCGCTACGTGGCCGCCCGCGGCGACGCCCCGGACCGCATCGTGATCTACCGCCGCCCGGTGGAGATCCGCGCCAAGGGCCGCGAGGAGCGCGCCCTGCTGGTGCACGAGGTCGTGGTCGAGCAGGTCGCCGAACTCCTCGGGCTCGCCCCGGAGTCGGTCGACCCCCGCTACGGCCAGGACTGACCGGGCCGCCGCGAGGGCGCGCCGCCGCTCAGCGGTTGAGCATCGACAGGTCCTGCTCCGCCTGCGGCACCTTCACCGACGAACGGTCGTCCGCCAGCGGCTGGATCGTGAACATGGGGACGCCGTCCTTGGGCAGGGCCAGCATCCGCGAAGCGTGCACCGGCCCGCCGGAGACCTTCTCCACGGTCACCGCGAACGACCCCTTGGCGCCCGCCGGCTGCGGCGGCTCCACGGTGAGGGTGGTGCCCGGCTTCACCGTGTACGTCTTCTCCGCCGGCTCGCCGCCCTCGCTGCCCGCCGAGGAGGTGACCTTGACCTGCGCCGCCTCCTTGCCGGGCGCGACCAGGGCGAGCGTGCTGGCCTTGGGGCGGTTGTCCGCCACCGTGGCCCGCCCGCCGAGCTGCTGCACGGCGGGGATGTACGCCGTCTCCTGCTTGTCGTCCTTGCCGCGGGTGACGCGCAGCGCGGCGACGACCGGTGCGCTCCTGCCGTCCGCGGTGAGCAGCAGCGAGCCCGCCTCGCCCTTGGTGACGTCCCCCAGGTCGACGGCCACGGTCATGCCGCTGCGGACGTGCAGGGTCTCGTGGCCGGCCGGGGTGATCGTGCCGTTCGGGCCGGCGAAGCGCACCTTGAGGTCGGCGTCGTCCGAGCCGGGGGCGAAGACGACGAGCCGTACGGACGTCGCGTCGCCCGGGATGCCCGGGAGGACGGCGTCGGCGGCCGGTTCTGCGGAGGCCGGCAGCCAGTCGCCGCCCTTCTTGTCGTCGGCCGTCTGCAGGCCCGCCCCGACCCGGCCCGAGCGGGCGGCCACGTGCAGCGTGACGTCCTCCGCGGGCTGATCCGCCAGGGAGGACAGCAGCACGGGGACGGTGGAGCGCGGCGGGACCGTGACGCCCTCCCCGGCCCCGGACTTGATCCGGCCGTCCTTGCCGTAGAGCTCCAGGTCGACGACGGCGGCCGCGCTGTCGGGGTTGGTCAGGTGGACATAGTCCTGGCGGCCCTTGACGGTGCTCGCGCCGGGGAACCAGAACGAGGTGTCGGGCGCCGTACAGGTCAGCCCGTGCAGTCCGCGGCCGCTGCCGGCCGCGATCACGGTGGTCTGCTGGACGGTCCAGCCGGGGGCGAGCGCGCCGTCGGCGCTGCCGATGAGGGCGGGGGCGTCGGAGCGGCCGGTGGTCGCCGTGGCGGGCTTGCCGGGCTCCTTCAGGGACAGGACCGAAGTGCCCGCGGCCGCAGGCTCCTTGTCTTCCTTCTTCCCCTTTTCACCCTTCTTGTCCTTGCTATTACCCTTATCTTCCTTCTTGTTGCTGTCGTCCTTCTTGTCGCTGCCTGCTGCCGACAGCAGTTCGGCCGCGCCCTTCTGCGCGCTCTTCGCCCCACTGACCGGAGTGAAGGCGGTGTACGCCGTCTCCCCCACGTCCGACGAAGTCGGGGCCGGGCAGAGGGCCATGGAGCGCTGGACGGGCAGCCGGGCGGGCGCCTTCGCGGCCGTGCGGGCGGCCGCGCTGCCACCGCCCTCGCCGCCGGACGGCAGGGTGAGGACGGCCGCGCCGCCCAGGGCCGCGAGCGCGGCGGCCGCGGCGAACAGGGACAGGGTGGTGCGCTTCACTGCTGCTCGCTCCCGTCGCGGTGGTGCCGGTCACCGCCGCCGTACGTCGTGTCGTGTGCTCCGCCGTAGGTGTACGGGTCGTACGTGCCGGTCTGCCCGTTCGCGTAGGGCTCCGCCGGGTACGGGTACGGGGCTTGGTGGTGGGCGCCACCGTAGGTGGCGTCGTACGTGCCCTCCTGGCTGCCCTGATAGTGCTGTTCGCCGTACGTGCCGTAGGGCATCTCATGCCCGTACTGCTGTCCGTACTCCTGCCCGTACTCCTGGCCTTGTTGCTGCACGTGCTGCTGCGCGTACGGATCGGTGTACGCGTCGGCATAGGAGGCCGCGTACGGGTCGGCGTAGGAGTCGGCGACGGGCTCTACGGGAGGGGCTTCCGGCGCCGGGGCGGCGTCCGGCCGGGCGGCCTCCGCGGCGGCCCGCAGCCTGCGCGCGCGGCGGCCCTCGCCTGCGGCCGCCTGGGCCGGTACGGAGGCGGGCGCGGCGACGGCCGCGGGCGCGCTCTCCTCCTCCGGGAGGTCGTCGTCCACCTGGCGCTTGCGCCCGGGAAGGGCGAGCACCACGAGGACGGCCGCGAGGAGGCCCTGCGCCCACAGCCACGTGCTGTGCGTGCCGGGCGCCTTGTACGTCAGCGCCAGCCTGCCGCCGGCCGCGGGGAGTTCGAAGCCCTGTGCCCAGCCGTCGACGGTGGTGCGCTTGAGGGGGCGTCCGTCGAGCGTGGCCTGCCAGCCGGGGTCGGCCTTGTCGGCGATCCGCAGGACCCGCCCCGCGGGGCCCGCGGGGAGCTTCGCGCGGGACTCGACGGGCCCGGCGGCGACCGGCGCGGGGGCGGACTGCTCACCGCCGTCCTTGCCGCTCCCTTGTGCCCCCGCGACGACGGTGATGCGGGCGACCTCGCGGTCCACCCGCCACAGGGAGGCGTGGTCCTGGCGGCTGAGCCGCGTCAGGCCGGGGGTGGTGTCCAGGGCGCGGCCCATGGCCGCGGGGGCGCTGTCGCGGACGAGGACGTAGCCGACGGCGTAGTCGGCGAGGAGGCCGGCCTGGTCGGCTCCGGAGCCCGCCACGAGGCCGGCGACGACGGAGTCGAGCTTCGGGTCGGCCCCGGCGGCCGCGGCCGTCTCGGCGTCGCCGAGGCGGGCGCCGGAGCCCCGGACGAGCGCGTAGGTGACGCGCCCGTCGCGGCCGTCGAGCACCAGGGTGCGGGCCTGGTCGCGGGTGGCCGCCTCCTCGGCCACGAAGGCCGGCACCTGCGCCGCGTCGCGCCGCTGCAGCGGGCCGTCCGCCCCGCCGGCCGCCCAGCCCACGGCGGCGGCCAGGGGGGCGGCGGCCGCGGCGAGGGCGATGAGCACGGCCACCGGCTGCCGCCAGCCGAAGCTGAGGGCGGCCACGCGCGCCCGGGCGCCTTCCGCACCGACGACCGCTGCGGCGATGAGGGCGAGCCCGTAGAGGAGGGTGGCCGGTCCGGCCCAGGCCGAGCGGGCGGAGAGCACGGCGGCCGCGAGGGCCGCCAGGGCGGTCAGCCAGGCGCCGCGGACGGCGAGCTGCCGGTCGGCGCGCAGCAGGGCGGCGAGCGCGGCCAGGACGACGCCCGCGAGCAGCGCGCCGCCGATGGTCTTCGCGCCGCCGGGGTCGGCGGTGAGCAGGTACAGCGGGGAGGACGGGGCGGCGTTCGCCTGACCGAGGCCGGCCTCGGTCAGGAAGCGGCCCGGGTGCGCGAACAGGCCCAGGGACCAGGGGGCCAGGACGGCAAGGGGGGTGAGAGTGACGGCGAGGAAGCGCGGGCCGTGGAGCAGCAGCCGCGGGCGGCCTCCCTGGGCGCCGTGGAAGGCCAGGGCGGCCAGGCCCAGGACGACGGCGAGCGGCCACATGACCGGAGTGAAGGCGGTGGTGACGGTGAGCAGGAGGGCGTACGCCCAGGACGCGCGCCAGGTGGGACGGGCGCCCGGGACGCGCAGGCCGGTGGCGGCGACGGCGGTGCGCGCCATGAGCGGCAGCAGGACGGCCAGGACGGCGGTGCCGAGGCGGCCTCCGGCGAGGGCGCCGGTCGCGGCGGGCAGGAAGGCGTAGGCGACGGCGGCCCAGGCGCGCAGGGGGCGGGAGGAGACCAGCGCACGGGAGGCGAAGTAGGCGCTGAGCCCGGCCAGGGGCACCGAGCAGACGAGCAGCAGGGTGAGAGTGAAGCCCGTGGAGCCGAGGAAGAGCGACGAGAGGGTGGCGAGGACCGCCAGGTAGGGCGGTGCGCTTCCGGTGCTGCCCACGCCGACGGGGTGCCAGGCGTCCGTGTACTGCGCCCAGAGGGCCGAGGCGCCGTCGGGGGCGGGCAGGAGGGCGCCGCCGGAGAGGCTTCCGGTGCCGAAGAGCTCGCGGCAGGCGACGACGGAGACGAGCAGCAGGAGGCCGAAGAGGACGGGGGCGGGCTTGCGGAGGATCCGCTTGAGGCGGGCGAACTGCTCGATCTCCAGGAAGTCGGCGTCCTCGCCGGTCGGCCCGGATTCGGCGGCGCCGTGGCGGCCGCCTGCCGGGCCGTCGTCCCAGCGGCCGCCGATGCTGGTCGCCAGCTGCTCGGCGGTGGCCCGGAGGGTGGCTCCGGGGGGCGGGAACAGGGCTCTGAGTTCGCTCGGCGCCACGGCCGGGGCGCCGCGCTTCGCCCGGGCGGCGCGGATGCGGCCGGGCCGCAGGAGGACGCGGAAGAGGCCGGTGAGCTCGTCGAGGGCCTGCGCGGGGGCCTTGCCCAGGAGATAGCCGGCGGTCCGCAGGAGGGTGCTGAGGACGAGCCGCAGCATCACGTAGGCGAGGGCCGGGCCCCGTGTGTTGGCGAGGAGGGTGTGCACGGCGCCGGCCTTGTCGACGCGGTGCGGGTTGACCGGGCGGCGGCCGGCGCAGTCGACGGGGCGGCGTTCGCGGGCGGCGGCCTCGGCGTGCCGCAGGACGGCGTCGGGGGCGACGAGGACGCGGTGGCCCGCGGCGTGGGCGCGCCAGCACAGGTCGACGTCGTCGCGCATGAGGGGCAGCCGGGGGTCGAAGCCGCCGAGCTGCTCGAAGACGTCGCGGCGGACGAGCATGCCGGCGGTGGACACGGACAGCACGGTGCGGATCTGGTCGTGCTGGCCCTGGTCCTGTTCGCGGCGGTCGAGGCCGGTCCAGCGGCGGCCGCTGCGGGCGATGGAGACGCCGGCCTCCAGGAGCTGGCGGCGGTCGTACCAGCCGCGCAGCTTGGGGCCGAGGACGGCGGCGCCGGGCTCGGAGTCCGCGACGCGCAGGAGTTCGTGGAGGGCGCCGGGCTCGGGCGCGCAGTCGTCGTGCAGGAGCCACAGCCACTGGACGGGTTCGAGGTCGGCGTCGCCGTGGCGCCGGCCGTCGCCGGGCTGGTCGTGGCCGTCCTCGCGCCAGGTGCGGCTGACGGGGTCCCAGCCGCTGGAGCGCTTGAGGTAGGGCAGTTCCTCGGGGTCGGGCGCGGGGACGGCGCGCAGGGCCTCGTCGACGGCGGTGCCGAAGCCGGCGCGGCGGGCGAGGTGCAGGACGCGGTCCGGGCCGAGGGCGTCGGCGAGGAGCTGGGCGGAGTCGTCGGTGCTGCCGGTGTCGGCGCCGACGGCGCTCTGCACGGGCCGCTCCTGGCCGAGCAGGCCGGACAGGGCGTCGGGGAGCCAGCGGGAGCCGTCGTGGCTGACGATCACGGCGGTGACGACGTGGCGCGGGAAGGCCGGCGGGACGGCGGGGTCGAACGCGGGCAGACGGCTGGCGGCGGCGGACGCGTCCGTCGTATTCGAGTGCGCCGCATTGCTGTGCACGGACATCGGGGTACGGGCCCTCCGGCCGGGGTCCGGGGCGGGGCCCCGGATGACTGCTGTGCTGGACTGCGCCGGCCGCGGGTGCGCCCGTCGGGGCGGCGGTGCGTCTCGGACGGGCCCCCACACTAGTGGCTGCGCACACAGCGGTCCGCCTCGCGCCGGTGGCGCGGCGGGCGGACCGGATGTCCCGTACGCGGTGCGTACGCCGTGCGGACGTCATGGGGTGCGGCATGGCGTACGTCACGGTCTGCGGAAGGCCCTCCCGGCAACGGGGAGCCAATGCATGGCCTTTGCTTTTAACTTACGGTAACTACCGGCCCATTAATTCCCACATTTACCGGCGAATCACTGGCCCTGGAATCACCGAAACCAATAAGCCCGATTGTCCGACCCATGGGATCCGCTGCGGAACCATCGGGGATCCGGGGATCCATAGGACTGATAGGCCTATCGGAAGCTCAGACCGCCGCCTTCTTCAGGCGGCGGCGCTCACGCTCGGACAGGCCGCCCCAGATGCCGAAGCGCTCGTCATTGGCAAGGGCATATTCAAGGCATTCCGAGCGGACTTCGCAGGCGAGGCAGACCTTCTTGGCCTCCCGCGTGGATCCGCCCTTCTCGGGGAAGAAGGACTCGGGATCGGTCTGAGCGCACAGCGCGCGCTCTTGCCAGCCGAGCTCCTCGTCCGCCTCCTCGACCAGCAGTTGCTGAAACAGCTCGGTCATGTGCGCCCCTCGTCTGTCATTTACGTCCCCGTGTCGTCGCCTTCATCAAGTACGGCAGAACGACACGGGTGAAATTACAAGTGTGCCGATCCGGGCCAGTCAAGCCGAGATCTGCTATTGGGCCCCTTATTCACTCTGCGGAACCAAAGCCAAGCAGAAAGTGTCCAAAAGATTACAAGTCCGGACAGACCCCTCTGCGCCGCTTCCGCCGGGCCACGGCCGCCCCGTTCCCCCCTGTGAGGAGAGGACGTCACGCGCGGCAATCCCGTTGCACCGTCCGGCCGAACGATGTTTGCGGCCCCGGTCGCAGCGCCACCTCTCCATGGTCACACCCCCGCAAACCTTGGAGCACCCACAGTTACCGGATGAGGTGAAACATTGACCCCAAAAGGGACATGCAGTTGACACAACGTGTCCGGGCCCGTCACCGTGGTGGGCATGCCAGTGAACGCCGCCCTCAGCCTGACCCGTAGCTACGGGTCCCGCTGCGCCGTGCAGGCTCGCTGTCGCTGTTCCAGCTGTTGATGCCGTCGACGCCCCAGAGCTCCGGCTGACCTCCCGCAGCACCACTGCGCCCCGCGCCCGCGCGGCCGTGATCCCGGCCGTCCACGGTGCGCCCCCGCGCCACCCGTAGCTCCGGGCACCCCCACGCTCCACCGCACGTCACGCGCTCCCCCGCACCTCCCGCCGCTTCCGCCGCTTCCGCCGAGGAACCCCCGCACATGAACAGCGACGTCCAGATCGCCGGCGACCCGCTCGCCATCCCCCACCTCATGCCGCCCGCCCCCGCCCACCCGCGCACCGTCGCCGAGTTCGCCGGGCTGGCCCGCTCCGTCGCCGCCGACCGCGCCTCCTGGGCCCACCTCGTCCAGTACGACGCCACCAGCCGCTGGTACCACCGCCTCCGCGTCGGCCCGGGCTACGAGGTGTGGCTGCTGAGCTGGGTGCCCGGCCAGGGCAGCGGCGCCCACGACCACGGCCCCTCCTCCGGGGTGCTGACCGTCCTCCAGGGTGAGCTGACCGAGATCACCGGAAGCACCGGGACGCCCGGCGGCGCGCGGCAGGTGCTGCGCGCCGGAGCCCAGCGCGTCTTCGCGCCCGGATACGCTCATGAGATCGTCAACGACTCGCTCGCGCCGGCCGTCAGCCTGCACGTGTACTCGCCGGGGCTCACCGAGATGCCCATGCGGACGTCGGTCTCGGCGGCCGGGGAGCCGGCGGCCGCACCTGCTCATGCGCCCGCACCCGCGCCCGCCGTCAGGGGCGTCCTCGCCAACTGAGGCCCCGTGCCCGGCGGACGCCCCCTCGGTCGTCTCCCGGCCACCGCCTCTCGGCCGTCGATCAGCGGGCTGACAGACTGTCTGCCATGCCTACGCAGCGCATCGTCGTTCTGGCCGGTGGAATCGGGGGCGCCCGCTTCCTCCGCGGCCTCAAGTCAGCAGTCCCCGGCGCCGACATCACCGTCATCGGCAACACCGGCGACGACATCCACCTCTTCGGGCTCAAGGTCTGCCCCGACCTCGACACCGTGATGTACACGCTCGGCGGCGGCATCCACGAGGAACAGGGCTGGGGCCGGGCCGGCGAGTCCTTCGCCGTGAAGGAGGAGCTGGCGGCGTACGGCGTCGGGCCCGAGTGGTTCGGGCTCGGCGACCGCGACTTCGCCACGCACATCGTCCGTACGCAGATGCTCGCCGCCGGCTATCCGCTGAGCGCCGTGACCGAGGCGCTGTGCGAGCGGTGGCGGCCCGGGGTGCGGCTGCTTCCCATGAGCGACGACCGGGTCGAGACCCACGTCCTGATCGACGACCTTGACGCCGGGGCTCCGGCGCGCAAGGCCGTGCACTTCCAGGAGTACTGGGTGCGGCTGCGGGCCGGCGTGCCCGCGCACGCGATCATCCCCGTCGGCGCCGAGGAGGCCAAGCCCGCGCCCGGCGTCCTGGAGGCGATCGCCGCCGCCGACGTCATCCTCTTCCCGCCGTCCAACCCCGTCGTCAGCATCGGCACCGTGCTCGCCGTGCCCGGCGTCCGCGAGGCCGTCGCCGCCGCCTCCGCGCCCGTCGTCGGCCTCTCCCCCATCGTCGGGGACGCGCCCGTGCGCGGCATGGCCGACAAGGTCCTCGCCGCCGTCGGCGTGGAGTCCACCGCCGCGGCCGTCGCCGGGCACTACGGCTCCGGGCTGCTCGACGGCTGGCTGGTCGACACCGTCGACGCCGGCGCCGTGGAGGCGGTCGAGGCCGCGGGCATCCGGTGCCGTGCCGTGCCGCTGATGATGACGGACACCGAGGCCACGGCCGCCATGGCCCGGGAGGCGCTGGCGCTGGCCGAGGAGGTGCGCGCGTGAGCGAGGTCCCCGGGTACCGGGTCTGGGCCGTGCCCGGCATCCCCGAGGTGCGGGCCGGCGACGACCTCGTCAAGCTCCTCGCCGGGGCCGTCACGGGCGAGGGCCTGCCCGGGCTCGCCGACGGCGACGTCCTGCTCGTCACCTCGAAGATCGTCAGCAAGGCCGAGGGACGGATCGTCCGGGCCGGTGACCGCGAGGCGGCCATAGACGCCGAGACCGTACGGGTCGTCGCCCGCCGCGGGCCCCTGCGCATCGTCGAGAACCGGCTGGGCCTGGTGATGGCCGCCGCCGGCGTCGACGCGTCCAACACCGCCGCCGGGACGATACTGCTGCTGCCCGAGGACCCCGACGCCTCCGCCCGCGCCCTGCGCGACGGGCTCCGGGAGGCCCTCGGCGTCGACGTCGGCGTCATCGTGACGGACACCTTCGGCCGGCCCTGGCGCAACGGTCTGACCGACGTCGCCATCGGCGCGGCCGGGGTGCGCGTGCTGGACGACCTGCGGGGCGGCACCGACGCGCACGGCAATCCGCTGAGCGCGACCGTCGTCGCCACGGCGGACGAGCTGGCCGCCGCCGGTGACCTCGTCAAGGGGAAGGTCGCGGGGCTGCCGGTCGCCGTGGTGCGCGGACTGCCCCACGTGGTGGGCGAGGACGGTGACCGTGCCCCCGGGGCCCGGGCCCTTGTGCGTTCCGCCGGCGATGACATGTTCCGGCTCGGGACGTCCGAGGCCGTACGGGAAGCCGTGACCCTGCGGCGGACCGTGCGGGAGTTCACCGGTGAGCCCGTCGACGGTGCCGCCGTGCGGCGGGCCGTCGCCGCCGCCGTCACCGCCCCCGCCCCGCACCACACGACGCCCTGGCGGTTCGTCCTGCTGGAGTCCGAGGAGGCGCGGGTGCGGCTGCTCGACGCCATGCGGGAGGCGTGGATCGCGGACCTGCGCGGGGACGGGTTCGGCGAGGAGAGCATCGCCAAGCGGGTGCGGCGCGGTGACGTGCTGCGGAACGCTCCGTACCTGGTGGTGCCCTGCCTGGTGATGGACGGGTCGCACACCTACCCCGACGCCCGGCGGAACGCGTCCGAGCGCGAGATGTTCGTCGTCGCGGCCGGCGCGGCCGTGCAGAACTTCCTCGTGGCGCTGGCCGGGGAGCGGCTGGGGTCGGCGTGGATCTCGTCGACGATGTTCTGCCGCGATGTGGTGCGGGAGGTGCTGGAGCTGCCGGAGGGGTGGGACCCGATGGGGGCCGTGGCGGTGGGGCACGCGGCGGCGGCGCCGCGGGAGCGGCCGGTGCGGGTCGCTGACGCGTTCATCGCGGTGCGGTAGGTCCGTCCGTCCGTCGTGGGGGCCGGGCGCCGGGGCCTCCGGGGCAGGGTCCCTGGACCGTATATTTACGGCGCCCCTCGCCCCTGCGCCTTCTTGCCCGGCACTTGGCGCCACAAATACACGTCAGCGTCCAGGGACCCTGCCCCTGCGGCCCCGGCCCCCTCCCGCCGTCGTCATCCGTCCCCCGTCAGAGCGTCCTGATGTCGTTCACCGAGAAGCGTGGCGCCCGTCTCGGGGGTGTTCTGCCCGTGAGCAGGATCAGGCGGCATGCCCTGTGGCGTTGGCCCTCGTAGGGGGTCAACAGGTCCAGCATCGCCTTATCGTCGGCTCCCCGGAAGCCCGTGAGGGCGTATCCGATGATCTTCGGTAGGTGCAGGTCGCCCACCGTTACCGCGTCGGGTGAGCCGTTGCTGCGCTGGAGCGTCTCCGCCGCCGTCCAGGGGCCTATGCCCGGGACCGCCTGCAGGCGCCGGGATGCCTGGACGTCGTCCATGGCTGCCGCCTCTTCCAGGCGTGCCGCCACCCGGGCCGCTCGGATGATCGTCGCCGAGCGCTTGCCGTCGACGCCCGCCTTGTGCCAGTCCCAGGACGGGATTGCCGCCCAGCCCTGTGGGCTGGGCATCACGCGCATGCGGGGGGCCGGGCCCGGGGCCGGTTCGCCGTGCTGCTGCAGGAGGAGGCGCCAGGCCCTGTACGCCTCGTCCGCCGTGACCTTCTGTTCCAGGACCGAGGGGATCAGTGACTCCAGGACCAGGCCCGTACGCGCCAGCCGGAGTCCCTGGTGGCGGCGGTGCGCCTCGTGGACCAGGCGGTGGCGGGGTGTGAAGGCGCCCGGGTCGTCGCCGGCGCCGAGGAGGGCCGGGAGCGTCTCCAGGAGCCGGTCCGCGCCGGGGCCCCACGCCTCCGCGTGGACGCGGCCGCCCCGGTCGGTCACGTGGAGCGTGCCGGGACCCTCCGGCGTACGGCTGGCCCGCCACACGGAGCCGTCCGGGTCCACCCGGTAGGCCGGGTCGCCCGGGCCCCGCGCGAGGACGCCCAGCGTCCGGCCCAGGTCATAGGCCATCGGCGGGGGCCAGGTGCGGGTCTTCACCCTGTCAGGGTACGTTCCACCCTTGGCGATAAATGGCGGCGTATGCCGGATTCATCCGGTCCCCTACTGGTCCGACGAGAACCTGATCGTTCCCGCCGGGATCCTCGCCTCGCACCAGATCCGGGCTCCCGCCCGCAGCTCGTTGTCCGCGCCCACGTGCGCCCGGTCCCCGATCACCGCGCCGTCCAGCACCGTGCGCGCCCCGATGCGCGCCCCCGCGCCCACCAGCGAGTCACGGATCTGCGCGCCGGCCTCGACGACCGCGCCGTCGAGGATCGTCGAGCCGTCCACCAGGGCGCCCGGCTCCACGCGCGCGCCCTCGCCGACGACCGTGCCGCCCGTCAGCTTGGCGTCCGGCGCGACGTCGGCGGTGTCCAGGACCAGGCGGTCGCCGCAGCGGCCGGGGACCGCGGGCGACGGGGCCCGGCCCAGGACCAGGTCGGCCGAGCCGCGGACGAAGGCCTGCGGCGTGCCGAGGTCCAGCCAGTACGTCGAGTCGACCATGCCCTGCAGGTGCGCGCCGGCCGCCAGCAGGCCCGGGAACGTCTCGCGCTCGACCGAGACCGGGCGGTCCGCCGGGATGCTGTCGATCACCGAGCGGTTGAAGACGTACGCGCCCGCGTTGATCTGGTCGGTGACGATCTCCTCCGGCGTCTGCGGCTTCTCCAGGAACGCCGTCACCCTGCCGGTCGCGTCGGTCGGCACCAGGCCGAACGCGCGGGGGTCCTCGACCCGGGTGAGGTGGAGGGAGACGTCCGCGTTCGTGGTGCGGTGGGTGTGCACGAGGGCTTCGATGTCCAAGCCCGTGAGGATGTCGCCGTTGAAGATCAGGACCGGGTCGTCCGGTCCCGAGTGCAGCCGGGAGGCGACGTTGCGGATGGCGCCGCCGGTGCCGAGCGGCTCCTCCTCGGTGACGTACTCGAGGTGGAGGCCGAGGGCGGAGCCGTCGCCGAAGTACGGCTCGAAGACCTCCGCCAGATACGACGTGGCGAGCACGATGTGCTCCACGCCCGCCGCGCGGGCCCGCGCCAGCTGGTGCGTCAGGAAGGGCACGCCCGCCGCCGGCACCATGGGTTTGGGCGTGTTCATCGTGAGCGGACGCAGCCGGGTTCCCTTGCCGCCGACCAGGAGGATCGCTTCCGGCGAAGAAGACGTCTTAGTCAAGGGTTCGTCTCTGCTTTCCTGCTGGGGCCGGGCCGTGATCGGCGGCCAGTGTATGCAGACCGGAGGGTGCCCCCGCGCCGGGTCAGCGTCCCTGGAGGCGTGCCGCGACGGCACGGGCGGTGCCGAGCTTGCGGTAGAGGCGGTCGCCGGGGCACTCGGTGGAGAAGCCGTCGCGGTGCCCGGAGATGACCTTGAGGCGGACCTTGGTGCCCTTTTTGAACAGATTTCCGCCTCCGGACACCAGGCTCGTCGTGCCGGCCGGGTTGGCGCCGAACAGTCCGAGCTTCCATGCGGTGAGGTCCGCCACCGCGTCAACCGCCGCGGTGGACGGATTGGTGGTTCCGTACGTTCCGAGAACGGCGATGCCCATGCTGTTGCTGTTGAAACCGAGGGTGTGCGCGCCCTTGACGGGCCTGGCCACACCACCCGCACGGCCCTCGTAGACGGTGCCGCACTTGTCGATGAGGAAGTTGTAGCCCAGGTCCCGCCAGCCGCTGCTCACAACGTGGTAGCGGTAGATACCGCGAATGACGGATGCCGACTGTGAACAGGAATAGCGGTTGCCGGAGGCCGTGTGGTGCACGAAGGCCGCGCGGACGGCCCCGGTGTAGGAGAAGCCGGACTCGCGCAGCGATTCGTCGGCGCCCCAGCCGGCGCGGGTGACGATGCGGGGGCGCGGGCCTACGTAGCGACCGCCGTCGGCGGGGCCGGGGCGGTCGGGGTCGTCCGGGTCGTCGCCGTCGGGCGGATAACCGTCCTCCTCGTCGTCGGTCGGCAGCTCGCCCACGCCCGTGTGCTCGACGTCGGCCTCGGACTCGGGCTTGCCGAGGGCGGGGATCTCGGTGGCGCCGAGGGGGGCGAGCGGGACGTTCGCGGCGGAGGCGGCGAGCTCGTTCTCGCTGGGGACGGGCGGCGCCGCGGAACGGGCGCGGTCCACGCCGGGGTCGACCAGTTCGAGGCGCATCCCGGCGGGCAGGGAGCCGCCGGGCGTGCGCCCGCTCGCGGCCTCGGGGCGCACGCGCACCTGGATGGCGTCGGAGGCGCCGACCCACAGGGGTGCGGTGGAGCCGCGCAGCCGCCCGGCGCGCGCCTCGGTGGAGTCGGTGTCGGGACGGTCGTCGTCGTGGGTGGAGACCTCCTGCCAGTCCGCCCAGTCCCGGCTGCCGACCGGGCGCGTGCGCACCTGGGCGTGGCCGTGCAGCTCGGCGGCGGCGTCGTCCCAGACGATGCCGACCAGCGAGAACGGCTTGACCTCCATCTGGGGCAGGCCCTGTTCCGTGGAGGTGGGCTCGGGGCCCGCCGTGCGGTTCTTGCCGTGGCTCTTGGCATGGCCGCCGCCGCGGTGCGCGCCGCGGAGCGGGACGAGCGGCAGCGACTGGGTGCTGCCGGGCACGGAGCGCGCGGTGACGCCCGGGTCGTGGGTGGACGGCGAGGCGGCCGAGGGGGTGGCGAGGAAGGGCAGGGTGAGGGCGGCGCAGGCGGTCACGGTCGAGGAGACAAGGATTCCACGCATAACGAAAATCTTGGACATAAGCCTTAAAGCTGTCCATTCGTCAAGCGGTGGCCGGACGGCGCCGCACGGCCCCTCCCACCCCCTCGGCGTCGTCCGTCCGGCTGACCGGCCGCGGCCCCGGCGCGTACGCTGACGCCGATGAACGCCACCGATCGCACCCCCGCCGACCTGCTGCGATCCGCGCTCTCCGCGGATCCGGCCCGCCCGCTCGTGACCTTCTACGACGACGCCACCGGCGAGCGCGTGGAATTGTCCGTGGCCACCTTCGCCAATTGGGTGGCGAAGACCGCCAACCTGCTCCAGGGCGAGCTCGCCGCCGAGCCGGGCGACCGGCTCGCCCTGCTGCTGCCCGCCCACTGGCAGACGGCCGTCTGGCTGCTGGCCTGCTCCTCCACCGGCGTGCTGGCCGACGTCGGCGGCGACCCGGCCGCCGCGGACCTCGTCGTCAGCGGGCCGGACACGCTGGAGGAGGCGCGCGCGTGCCCGGGCGAGCGCGTGGCACTGGCCCTGCGCCCCCTGGGCGGCCGTTTCCCCCAGCCGCCCGCGGGCTTCGCCGACTACGCCGTCGAGGTGCCGAGCCAGGGAGACCGCTTCGCGCCCTACGCCCCGGTCGACCCGGACGCACCCGCGCTCGCCGTCGGCGGGCTGGAGCTGACGGGCGCCCAGCTGGTGGAGCGGGCGCGCACGGACGCCCTCCAGCACGGGCTCGGCGCGGGCTCCCGGATGCTGTCCGGCCTGCCCTACGACACCTGGGACGGGCTGTCCGCCGGACTGTTCGCGCCGCTGGCCGCGGGCGGGTCGGTGGTGCTGTGCCGCCACCTCGACCGGCTCTCCGGCGGCGGCCTCGACAAGCGCCGGGAGAGTGAGCGCGTCACCGTGACGGCCCTCTGACGGCCCTCTCGCGCTGCCGCTCCGCCGCTCCCGGGCGATGATCGGGCGTACGGACCGCGAGGTCCCCGGATCGCGGGTCCGCAAGGATCGCGGGGTCCGCGGGAATCCCCGGGTCCGTACGGCCGCCGGTCCGCGGGCCCCTGAGGCCCGTACGACCGCCCCGACCCCGAGGAGGACGCAGCGCAGCCGTGACCCACAGCCCAGGAAGGCCCGGCCCCCCGGCTTCCCCGTCCTGCTCCGCCTTCTTCGAGGAGCCGGACGAGCGGCCGCCCGCGCCCCGGCGGCGGCGCCGCTGGCTGCGCTGGCTGGCCCTGGCCACGGCGCTGACGGTGCTGGGCGTGGTGGCGCTGGGCTGGTTCCTCTACGAGCGGCTGAACAGCAACATCACCACGGACACGGCGACGGCGGACGAGCTGCGGCGCTGGGAGAAGGAGCGCCCGGTCGCCCTGGTGAAGGGCGCCCAGAACATCCTGATCATCGGCTCCGACACGCGCAGCGGCGCGGGCAACGGCCAGTACGGCGAGGACAGCGGCACCCAGCGCTCGGACACCACGATCCTGCTGCACCTCGCCGCCGACCGGAAGAGCTCGACGGCCGTCAGCCTGCCGCGCGACCTGATGTCGATGATCCCGCGCTGCCGGCGGCCGGACGGCACGGAGACGAACGAGCGCTTCGCGCAGTTCAACTGGGCTTACGAGCAGGCGGGCGCGGCGTGCACGATCCGTACCGTCGAGAAGATCAGCGGCATCCGCATCACCCACCACGTGATCCTGGACTTCAACGGGTTCAAGCGGCTGGTGGACGCGGTCGACGGGGTCGAGGTGTGCCTCAAGCAGCCGGTCGACGACCAGGAGGCGAAGCTGAGGCTGCCCGCCGGCCGGCAGACCCTGCACGGCGAGCAGGCCCTCGGCTACGTACGGGCGCGCTACAGCCTCGGCGGCGGCAGCGACACCGAGCGGATGGGGCGGCAGCAGCAGTTCCTGGGCGCCCTGTTCAAGGAGATGAAGAGCGACGGGGTGCTGCTCAACCCCACCCGGCTCTACCCGGTCCTGGACGCGGCCACGCGCTCGCTCACGACGGACTCCGGGCTCGACTCGCTGCGGAAGATGTACGACCTGGTGCGCACCGTGCGGACCGTACCGAGCGACCGGGCGCTGTTCCTGACGGTGCCTCGCCGCCCGTACCCGTACAACCCCAACCGGGACGAACTGGTGCAGCCGGACGCCGACCAGCTCTTCAAGCAACTGCGCGAGGACCGGCCGGTGTCGGTGAGCGGCAGCGTCCGGGCGGCGGAGAACAAGCCGGGGGGCACGAAGCCCGGCGGCGGGCGGCCCGGGGCCGGCAAGCCCGGGACCGAGGAGGGGCCTGACGGTTCGGAGGGTCCGACGGGACCGGGGAGCCAGGAGGGACCCGGCAGCCCGCAGGGGCCCTCGGGGACCGGAAACACGGGGGGAACAGGGGGAACAGGGGGGCCGGCGTGGACGCCGGGCACCGGGGGGACGGGAGGCCCGGCAGCGCCGGGCGTTCCCCGCGCACCGCGCGGGACGGGCGGGCAGAACGGTACGGCCGTGCCCCCCGGTGGTAATTTCTCGGCAAATGCGAGCGCGCCGGCCTCCTCCGCCGGTTCGCCCCCGCCGGGCGCTCCTCCCACGTACGAAGGGACCACGGCCGCACGCGGCATCTGTGGATGAATCGCTCAAAACGCACGAACGGGTTTCCCGGCCCGGTCGAAGGGATTGAGCAGATTGCCCAGTTGTAGGGGAGTGGAATTTGTCACCGGCGTCGCTTGACGCTGAACTGGGCGGATAGTGTGAGCGATCCGGTGCGCACGGCCGGGCTGACCGCGCACTGCACAGACGACGTGACCGAGCGCCTCGGGGGGGTAGGCGCCGCGTGGCACCGACGGAGGATTCAAGCGACCGTGGACGCGCAAGGCCGTGGGCGGGCGGGCGGTATCGACCCCGCCGACCAGTGGGTCTTCGACCCGAAGACCGGCAGCTACGAGCTGCGTCTCGACCATGCCGACGGGGCGGAGCCGGCCCCCGGGCCGGGCTCCACCCCCTCGGCCATCACCGACCCCGGCAGCTCCGCGAGTTCCTTCGTGCCCTCCTCGAAGGCCTCTCCCAGGCCGGCGCCGCGCCCCAAGCCGGGCGGCCGGGACGTGCCGGGCCCGCGCGCGACCGGCCGGCGGGGTGCGCCCGGGGCCAAGCCCGGAGCCGCGGCGGGCACCAAGCCGGGTGCCGGGCCGGGGACCAAGGCCGGGACCAAGGCCGGGAGCAGGGCGGCGGCCGCCAAGGCCGCCGCGACGGGCCGGCGCAAGCCCAAGCCGAAGAAGTCCACGAAGAAGAAGGTCCTGCTCTGGACCGGCGGCACGCTGGCCTTCGTCCTCGTCGGCGGCTCGTTGGGCGCCTACCTGCTCTACGAGCACTTCAACAACAACCTCAACAAGGTCGACGTCGGCATCAACAACGGCGCCGTCACCAAAGGCCCCGTCAACATCCTGGTCATCGGCACCGACAAGCGTGACGGCGAGGGCAACAAGGGCTACGGCGACGAGGGCAGCGTCGGCCACGCCGACACCACCCTCCTCTTCCACGTCTCCGAGGACCGGTCGAACGCCACCGCGCTCTCCATCCCGCGCGACATGATCACCGACATCCCGGAGTGCACCACCAAGAAGGACGGGACGACCAAGTCCATCCCCGGCTCGAAGGGCGTCCGCTTCAACGAGAGCCTGGGCCAGGAGGACCGCGACCCCGGCTGCACCTGGCGGACCGTCGAGCAGCTCACGGGCCTGAAGGTCACTCACTTCATGATGGCCGACTTCAACGCCGTCAAGAAGATGTCGTCCGCGGTCGGCGGCGTCGAGGTGTGCCTGGGCAAGGACATCGACGACCCCAAGTCGCACCTCAAGCTCAGCAAGGGCCGGCACAAGATCGAGGGCGAGGACGCGCTCGCGTTCGTCCGCACCCGGCACAGCGTCGGATTCGAGAGCGACCTGGACCGCATCAAGCTCCAGCAGCAGTTCCTGAGCTCGATGATCCGCGAGATGAAGTCGGACGACACCTTCACCAACCCCAAGAAGCTCTACAACCTGGGCGACGCGGCGACGAAGTCACTGACCGTCGACTCCGGCATCGGCTCCGTCAGCGACCTCACCAGGCTGGCGAAGGACCTCAGCCGGGTGAACCTCAAGAACATCACCTTCGCCACCGTCCCCGTCCTCGACAACCCCGCCGAGGGCAAGAACCACAAGACGGTCGTCCTCGACAAGGCGAAGGCCGAGCCGCTGTTCGCGATGGTCCGTCAGGACGTCTCCCTCACCGAGGTGAAGGAGAAGGAGAAGAAGCAGCAGGAGCAGGCCGACGCCAAGCAGGCCGCCCTGCTGCAGGGCCCGCGCTCGGCGCCCGCGGCCGTCCGGGTCAAGGTCCTCAACGGCAGCGGCCGGATGGGCGCGGCCCAGGAGGCCGTCAGCTGGATGCAGAACAGCAAGGGCATGGTCCGCTCCAGCAACGGCGGCAACGCCGCCGGCGGCAAGAAGGTCGACAAGACGGTCCTGGAGTTCGCCCCGGCCCAGGCCGACCAGGCGCGCCGCCTCGCCGACGTCATGGGCCTCGAAGCCGACGCCCTCAAGCAGCGCGACGGCTCCGCGCCCGCCCCGGCCGAGATGACGCTCACCCTCGGCTCGGACTTCAAGGCCGCGGGCACCCCGATCCACGTCCAGGCGCCGGCAAAGGCTCCGGAGGACATCCAAAGGGTCGAAGCGGACGACAAGAACATCTGCGCCAAGTGAACCCAGGCACCGCCCAGATGCATCTCACTATCGGACGGCCGGTCTGTTGAACCGCAGGCCGGCCCTGCCGCGCGCCCGGACCGGCGCGCACCGATCGAAGAGATACGACACGCCTGCCCATCGGGCCGGACGCACCATTTAGGGGAGGCCTGATGCGGCAGAACAGCGTGCGGGGGCCACGGGCGCGCAAGAGCGTGCCGGGGGCACGCGAGAAGGACGGCTCCGGCGCACCGGCCGACGAGGCGGCCGAGCCGTCCGAGGAGACCGGGAGAGAAGAGCAGGCCGGGGGCAGCGGCAAGGGCATACCGGACGACAAGGGCACGCAGACCGACAAGGCCGGAAAGCCCGGCAAAGGCGGGAAGCCCGGCAAGGGCGGCGCCGAGGGCAAGGCCCCGCCCGGCCGGCGCGCCCGCGCGGCCCGAATAGCCCGCTGGGCCGCGCTCTGCCTCGCGGTCCTCGTCCTCGGCACCTCCGCCGCGGGCTGGTTCTACTACCAGCACCTCAACGGCAACCTGAAGAAGGACGCGCTCAACCTCGGCGACAAGCGGCTCGACCGCAGCGCCGCCAACGCCGCGGGCCAGCGCCCGCTGAACATCCTGCTCCTCGGCTCCGACAGCCGTAACTCGCCGGAGAACGTCGCCCTCGGCGGCGCCCGCGAGGACGCCGACCGCAAGCCGCTCGCCGACGTGCAGATGCTCGTCCACGTCTCGGCCGACCGCAGCAACATGTCGGTCATCAGCGTCCCGCGCGACACCCGGGTCACGATCCCCAAGTGCACCGACCCCGAGGACGGGAAGGTCTACAAGGAGACGAACCGGCAGATCATCAACACCAGCCTGATGAACGGCGGGCCCGGCTGCACCGTCGCCGCCTGGGAAGAGCTCACCGGCATCCCCATCGACCACTTCATGATGATCGACTTCGCCGGTGTGGTGAACATGGCCGACGCCGTCGGCGGCGTCCCGGTCTGCGTGGACAACAACGTCTACGACAAGCTGTCCGGGCTGCGCATGGAGAAGGGCACCCACAACGTCAAGGGCGAGCAGGCCCTGCAGTGGCTGCGCACGCGCCACGGCTTCGAGGACGGCAGCGACATCGGCCGCACCCACGCCCAGCACATGTACATGAACGCGATGGTCCGCCAGCTCAAGTCGGGTACCAAGCTCAGCGACCCGGACAAGCTCACCGACCTCGCCGAGGCCGCCACCAAGGCGCTCACCGTCGACAAGGACCTCGGCTCGGTCAAGAAGCTCTACGACCTCGCCGACGACCTCAAGCGCGTGCCGTCCGGCCGGATCACCATGACCACCATGCCGTGGGTGTCCGACCCGTGGGACCCGGACGCGCACGTCATCCCCAAGCCGGGCGACGCGGAGAAGCTGTTCTCCCTCGTCCGCAGCGACATCGCGCTCGACGGCAAGGACCCGAAGAAGGACGACAAGGGCCCCGCGCCGTCCGGCCCGGCCTCGCCCAAGGGCTCCATCGCGGTGACGGTCTTCAACGGCACCGGCACCGCCACCCAGCCCGTGGTCACCGGCCGCGGCGCCGAGGTCGCCGCCGCGCTCGTCAAACAGGGCTTCGCCAAGGCCACCTCGGACTCGACGCCGCGCGCCCAGGCCGACACGACGCTCAGCTACGCGAAGACGTCCCAGCGCGCCGACGCCGAGGCGCTGGCCAAGGCCCTCGGGCTGCCGGAGCGGGCGGTGCGGATGTCCACCGCGGTCGACGGGCTGACGCTGGTGATCGGCGGTGACTGGCGTACGGGGACGACGTACCCGAAGGCCGGCGACGACGCCGCGGACGACAAGGGCGCGAAGCCCGGGAAGGGCGAGAAGTCCGGCCAGGCCGGCAAGGCCGGCCAGGGCGAGAAGTCCTCCGCCAAGCCCGGCGACGACGACAAGGCCCAGGACGACGACAAGCCCAAGGACGGCAAGCCCACGAAGGAGGCCGACAACAAGGCCCCCGAGAGCTCGGACCCGCTCAACGGCAACGACACCTCCGCCTGCATGAAGGTGAACTCGCTGAATCGTTTCTGAGCGGGTGCGTCCGAGCATGTGTAAGGGGCGGGCACTATGGGCGCCCGCCCCTTACACAGCAGCGCGGTCAGCTACACAGCAGCGCGGTCAGCCCGCCCGCACCGGCTCCCGCCGGCTGGCGATGACCTTCTTCGCCAGCGAGCGCGGGCTGGTCAGGAAGCCGAACCCCCAGGACATGTGCATCGTGGCCAGCGCCACCGGGATCTGCGCCCGCGCCTTCAGCGGCAGGCCCTTGCCCGCGGGCAGCGAACCGGCGGTGATCGCCGCCAGGTACCCGGCCGGCACGACCAGGCCCCACGGGGTGACCGCGGCGCCCACCACGACACCCGCGGCGATGGCCACGACGGCGGTCGGCGCGGCGAGGTAGCGCAGGTTGATCGAGCCCTGGTGGTAGCGGGCCACGACGTGGCGCCAGCGGCCGTAGTTCTTGTACTGCTTGGCCAGCGCCTTCACGCTCGGCCGCGGCCGGTAGGAGACCTTCAGCTCCGGCGAGAACCAGATCAGCCCGCCGTCCTCACGGATCCGGAAGTTCAGCTCCCAGTCCTGGGCGCGGATGAACTCCTCGTTGTACCCGCCCAGCTTCTCCAGCACCTCGCGCCGGAAGACGCCCAGGTACACGGTCTCGGCCGGGGCGGCGGCGCCTCCGGTGTGGAACGCGGCGTTGCCGACGCCGATCTTCGACGTCATCGCGGCGGCGACGGCCTGCTCCCAGGCGTTCTCGCCCTCGGCGTGCATGATGCCGCCGACGTTCTGCGCGCCGGTCTCGTCGAGCAGGCGCACGGCCGTCGCGATGTAGTTCGGCGACAGCATGCCGTGACCGTCCACGCGCACCACGATCGGGTGACGGGAGGCCTTGATCGCGGCGTTGAGGGCGGCGGGCGTCCGGCCGGTGGGGTTCGGCACCGTGTGGACCCGGGGGTCCTCGCGCACGAGCTCGGCGGCGATCTCGTCCGTACGGTCCGTGGACGGGCCGAGGGCGATCACCACCTCCAGCTCGCCGGCGTACTCCTGCTCCAGGATGTGCCGCACTGACGTGCGCAGATGCCGCTCCTCATTGAGCACCGGCATGATCACGGAAACGGCGGGCGGCTGCAGTTCGGACATGGTTCCTCGGGGATACGGGGTCCCCCCGGACGGATGGGGGAAGCCGACGGAGTCGTCCGTCACGTTACCGCTAATGGCGGAACGGACGCTCCCGCCCGGGTGGCAGCGGGCGTCCGGACGGCGTGGACACGCGGGCTGCTGATCGTATTGGCCTACGTTTGCCCTCCCTGTTCCGGCCCGCCGGCCCGTCCGGCCGTTCCGCCGGTCCCGGCCCCCTGTCCGAGCCCGTCCGCCCGTGGAGGCCCGCCATGACCGCACCGGAGGAGAGCCCGTCCCCGTCCCGGGCCCGCCACAGCGCGCCCCGCCGGCCGCGCTGGGGACTGCGCCTCGCCGTGTGCGGCGCGGCGGTCGTCCTGGCGGCGAGCGGCCTCGGGCACGCGGTCATGACGGGCATCGACCACCGCATCGACCGCGTGGACCCCTTCCGCGGCCTGTCGAACCGGCCGCCCGTCGTGGCCAGCAAGGGCATGAACATCCTGCTCGTGGGCACCGACGCCCGGGACCGGCTCGACCCCGCGGAGCGGGAGCGCTATCACCTGGGCGGTGCGGCCTGCCACTGCACGGACACGGTGATGCTGCTGCACCTGTCCGCCGCCCGCGACCGGGTCTCTGTGATCAGCCTGCCGCGCGACAGCTACGCCGAGATCCCGGCGCACGTCGACCGGGCGGGCCGGCCGCGCCCCGCCCACCCGCAGAAGCTGAACGCCGCCTACGCCGAGGGCGGGCCCGGGCTCACCGTACGGACCGTGGAGCAGCTCACCGGCGTGCACGTGGATCATTACCTGGAGGTCGACTTCATCAGCTTCATGCGGACCGTGGACGTGGTGGGCGGCGTGCAGGTGTGCTCGGCGCGGCCGCTGAAGGACCCGTACAGCGGGCTCGACCTGCCGCCCGGCACGAGCACCCTCAACGGCGGGCAGGCCCTGCAGTACGTCCGCTCCCGCCACCTCGACGGGGCCTCCGACCTGGGCCGGATGCAGCGGCAGCAGCGCTTCCTCGCCGCGCTCCTGCACACGGCGACGGACGGCGGGGCGCTGCTGAACCCCGTGAAGTTCCAGCAGCTCGCCGCGACGCTGCTGGGCTCGGTGCGGGCGGACCGGGGCTTCGACGGCGAGACGCTGATCGGGCTCGGCCGGGCGATGAAGAACCTGTCGCCGGCGTCGGCGGAGTTCGTGTCGGTGCCGGTGGTCTCCGCGAACTTTCCCGTGCCGCGGGTCGGCTCGACGGTGAAGTGGGACGACGCCGCGGCCGGGCGCCTCTTCGAGTCCGTACGGGACGACCGGCCGCTGGCGACGGCCCGGCCGCAGCGGCAGGCCCACGACGCGAAGCCGCCGGTGCCGGGGCCCGCGCTGCCGGCCTCCCCCTCGCCGTCGCCCTCGGTGCCGGAGGCGGCGCCGGGGCAGATCCGCATCCAGGTCTACAACGGCTCCGGCCGGCGGGGCCTCGCCCGCGAGACGGACCGCGCGCTGCGGGCCATGGGCTTCGCCACGACCGGGCTGCCCGCGGACGCGGCGGGGCCGGCGGTGCGGCGCACGGTGATCGAGTACGACCCGCACTGGGACCACGCGGTCCGGACGCTGGCCGCGGCCCTGCCGGACGCGGAGCTCCGGCCCGTGGCGGGACAGGGGCCTCTGATGAAGGTGACGGTGGGCACGGACTTCAGGACGGTGGCACCGGTGAGCCCCGGGACCCCGGTGAAGCCGCAGCCTCCGCGGGCGCAGCGGCCGGGGGCGGTGTCCGGGGACAAGGTGCTGTGCCCGGAGAAGAGCCTGGTGTAGCCGGGGCCGGCGGGGGGAGGGTCAGTCCTCGATGCCCTCGGCGGCCCGCGCGTCCCGGAGCTCCTTGATCGCGCGGCGCCGCGCGAGGCGGTGCGTCCGGCGGATCTGGGCCTCCTGGTAGCGGCGCCGGTCCTTCTCCGTCTCGGGGAGCACCGGCGGCACGGGCCGGGGCTTGCCGTTCTCGTCGACGGCCGCGAAGACGAGGTACGCGCTGCCGACCTGGACCGCGGGCGTCGACTCGTTCCAGCGCTCGGCGAGCACCCGGACGCCGACCTCCATGGAGGACCGCCCGGTCCAGTTGACCTGGGCCTTCACATGCACGAGGTCGCCCACCCGGACCGGCTCCAGGAAGGCCATCTCGTCCATGGAGGCGGTGACCGCAGGACCTCCGGAGTGCCGGCCGGCGACGGCGCCGGCGACGTCGTCCACCAGCTTCATGATCACGCCGCCGTGGACGGTGCCCAGCAGATTGGTGTCGCTGCCCGTCATGATGTGCGAGAGGGTGGTGCGGGCGGCGGAGGTCGGCTTGCCGGCTGTCTGCTGCTCCGGGCTCCGGTCCTGAATGGTCATGTCCACCACTGTATGCCGGGTGCGTGCGGGGCGGACGATTGCATCAGCTCTGCAACAGGGGTGCCCCGAACCCGTAGCCGACCGGCCGGTCCATTCGCCCAGGGGGCACACTTCCTGCATGAGTGATTGGCCCGGAGGGCGGAGCGAGGACCGTCGGCAGGCGTACGGGCGCGGCAGCGCGGGCGCGGAGCCCGAGGGCGCGCGCGCCATGCCGCACGTACGGCGTCCCGTGCCGCCGCAGCAGTACAGCCCGCCCCAGGGTTACGACGGGGCCCCGGTCGCCGGCGGCCACCGCGTCGTCGGCCAGGGCGGCCCCGGTGACGGCTACGGCCGCCACGACGGTGACGGGTACAACACCGGACAGGTCTACGGCCGCGGCGCCCCGAACGGGCCGGGCGGTCCCGGCGGCCCCGCGGGCCCCGGCACCGGCGGCCGTCCCCGGCGCACCACGCCCCCGAACTGGCGCAAGCGCATCACGGTCGGCCTGGTGACCCTCCTCGGCGTGCTGCTGGTGGTCTCGGTCGGCACGTACTTCTGGGCCGACTCGAAGCTTCGCACCGAAGTGGACCTGAGCAAGGTGAAGGACCGGCCGGCGGAGGGCGCGGGCACGAACTACCTGATCGTCGGTTCCGACAGCCGCGAGGGCCTGTCCGACGAGGACAAGAAGGAACTGCACACGGGGTCGGCGGACGGCAAGCGCACCGACTCGATGATGATCCTGCACACGGGCGACAACGGCACCACGATGCTGAGCCTGCCGCGCGACTCGTACGTCACGATCCCGGCCTTCACGGGCCAGAAGTCCGGCAAGCGCTTCCCGAAGTCCACCCACAAGCTCAACCAGGCGTACTCGGACGGCGGCCCGGAGCTGCTCGCGCAGACGATCGAGTTCAACACGGGCCTGCACATCGACCACTACGCGGAGATCGGCTTCGGCGGCTTCCGGAACCTGGTCGACGCGCTGGGCGGCGTGGAGATGTGCCTGGACAAGCCGCTGAAGGACCGGGACTCGGGCGCGGACTTCAAGGCGGGCTGCCAGGAGCTGAACGGCGCCCAGTCGCTGGCCTTCGTCCGCCAGCGCCACCAGGAGGCCGACCAGGACCTGGGCCGGATGCGCAACCAGCAGAAGTTCCTGAACACGCTCGCGAAGCAGGCCGCCTCGCCGTCGACCGTCCTCAACCCCTTCCGCCTCTACCCGGTGATCGGCTCGGGGCTCGACACGCTCATCGTCGACAAGGACATGGGCCTGTTCGACCTGATGGACATGTTCTGGGCGATGAAGGGCGTCACGGGCGGCGACGGCAAGCAGATGACCGTGCCGATCGCCAACCCGAACCTGCCCACGCCCAGCGACGGCGTGGCCGTGAAGTGGGACATGACCAAGGCCAACCAGCTCTTCGGGCAGCTGAAGAAGGACGAGAAGGTCACGGTCTCCGACAAGTGACGCCCCGCGGGGTCACTTCGCGGGCTCCGAGGCGTTGATGACCGCGAACGGCGCGCCCTGCGGGTCCTGCACGACGGCCATCCGGCCCGCCATCATGTCGAACGGCGGCTTGAGGACGTTGCCGCCGGCGCGCACCAGCGCGTCGACGGTGCTGTCGGTGTCGTCCACGGAGAAGTACGTCAGCCAGTGCGAGGGCGCGTCCTCGGGCATGCCCTCGATGTTCGCGAGCCCCTGCAGGCCGCCGACCATGCGGCCGTCGACCTCCAGCGAGAAGTAGCCGGTGGCCCCTTCCATGGGGGTCGCCTTGATGCCGAGCGCGCTGGCGTAGAAGCCGGAGGCGGTGGCGGTGTCGCTGGTGTTGAGCTCGTTCCAGATCACGGCACCGGGCTCGTTGACGACCTTCGCGCCGGCGAAGTCGCGCGCCTGCCACAGCCCGAAGACGGCGCCCGTCGGGTCGGAGGCCACGGCCATCCGGCCGATGGTCATGACGTCCATGGCGGGCATCATCACCGTGCCGCCGTTGCTGACGATCCGGGACTGCGTGGCGTCAACGTCCGCGGTCGCCAGGTAGGTGGTCCACACGGCCGGCGGCATCGGGTCCGGCTTGCTGCCGTCCGGGTTCATCGCCGCCATGATCCCGGCGACGGGCTTGCCGTCCAGCTCGCAGACCGCGTACCCACCGGTCTCCGGCGGCCCGACCTGCCCCTGCCAGCCGAACAGGTCGCGGTAGAAGTCGAGCGCCGCCTGCTGGTCGGGAACCATGAGGTCCACCCAGCAGGGGGTGCCGGGCGCGTACGGGCCGGTGACGTCGGGCATGACGGTGCCTCCAGGCGGCGGGCGGTCAGGGCGTCCTCGTCGTAAGGATCGGCCCCTGGGAGCCCGCCCGCCAGCGATGTACGGCCGTACGGGCATGTACCCACGGGGGTTGAAAGGTGCCCCGCACCTTTCAACCCGCCGCAACGGCGCTCAGCCACGACGGTGGCGACCGGCGGTGCCGAACCGGCCCGGCCCCGGACGTACCGCCCGATGGAGGCCCGCCCTGCCGGGCTACTTCGGCAGGTTGCGCGCCATGACGATGCGCTGGACCTGGTTCGTGCCTTCATAAATCTGCGTGATCTTGGCGTCGCGCATCATGCGCTCCACCGGGTAGTCACGGGTGTAGCCGTAGCCGCCGAGGAGCTGGACGGCGTCCGTGGTGACCTCCATGGCGACGTCCGAGGCGAAGCACTTGGCGGCCGCGCCCTGGAACGTGAGGTCGGCGTCGCCGCGCTCGGACTTGGCGGCCGCCGCGTAGGTGAGCTGGCGGGCGGCCTCGATCTTCATCGCCATGTCGGCGAGCATGAACTGGACGCCCTGGAAGTCGGCGATCGGCTTGCCGAACTGCTTGCGCTCCTGGACGTAGCCCTTGGCGTAGTCCAGCGCGCCCTGGGCGACGCCGAGCGCCTGGGCGGCGATGGTGATGCGGGTGTGGTCCAGGGTCTTCATCGCGGTGGCGAAGCCCGTGCCCTCGGCGCCGATCATGCGGTCGGCGGGGATGCGGACGTTGTCGAGGTAGACCTCGCGGGTCGGGGAGCCCTTGATGCCGAGCTTCTTCTCCGGGGCGCCGAAGGAGACGCCCTCGTCGCCCTTCTCGACGACGAAGGCCGAGATGCCCTTGGAGCGCTTCTCGGGGTCGGTCACGGCCATGACCGTGTAGTACTCGGAGACGCCGGCGTTGGTGATCCAGCGCTTGACGCCGTTGAGGACCCAGAAGTCGCCGTCGCGCACGGCGCGGGTCTTCATGCCGGCCGCGTCCGAGCCGGCGTCGGGCTCGCTGAGGCAGTACGAGAACATCGCGTCGCCCTTGGCGAGCGGGCCCATGTACTTCTTCTTCAGCTCCTCGGAGCCGGAGAGGATCACCGGCAGCGAACCGAGCTTGTTGACCGCGGGGATCAGCGAGGACGACACGCAGACGCGGGCGACCTCCTCGATGACGATCACCGTGGCGAGGGCGTCCGCACCGGCGCCGCCGTACTCCTCGGGGACGTGCACCGCGTGCAGGTCCGTGGCGACGAGGGCGTCCAGGGCCTCCTGCGGGAAGCGGGCCTCCTCGTCCACCGCGGCGGCGTGCGGGGCGATCTTCTCCTCGGCGAGCTGGCGCACGACCTTGCGCAGCTCGTCGTGCTCCTCGGACGGCCGGTAGAGGTCGAAGTCCGTGTTTCCCGCCAAGGCGTACTCCCCTGAGAGTTAACTACCGTTTAGTAACCCAGATTCTAGGGGCGGCCCCCGGACACGGACTACGTGAGCTTGCCGACAGCGCCGCGCCGCACCCGCCGCCGCGGCGCATCACCCCGCTCCTTCCCTGGTCGGGGCCCGACTATGCTCGGGCACCGCAGTCCCGCCCGTCAGCACATGGAGCACGCATGGCCCCCAGGATCACCGTGATCGGCACCGGCTACCTCGGCGCGACCCACGCCGCGGCCATGGCCGAGCTCGGCTTCGAGGTGCTGGGCCTCGACGTGGACCCCGGGAAGATCGAGATGCTCGGTCGCGGCAGGGTCCCGATGTACGAGCCGGGGCTGGAGGAGCTGCTGCAGAAGCACGTGGCCGGGCTGGAGGGCTCGACCGGGCGGCTGCGCTTCACGACCTCCTGGGAGGAGGTCGGCGAGTTCGGCGACGTCCACTTCGTCTGCGTGAACACCCCGCAGAAGCACGGCGAGTACGCGTGCGACATGTCCTACGTCGACGCCGCCGTCACCTCCCTCGCCGCCGTGCTGCACCGGCCCGCGCTCGTCGTCGGCAAGTCCACCGTCCCGGTCGGCAGCGCCGCCCGGCTCGCCCGGCTCCTCGCCGAGCTGGCCCCCGCCGGCGACGACGTCGAGCTGGCCTGGAACCCCGAGTTCCTGCGCGAGGGCTTCGCCGTCCAGGACACCCTGCACCCCGACCGCATCGTCGTCGGCGTCGCCGGCGAGCACGGCGAGAAGCTGCTGCGCGAGGTCTACGCCGGGCCGATCGGGGAGGGCACGCCCTTCGTCGTCGCCGACTACCCGACCGCCGAGCTGGTCAAGACCGCCGCGAACTCCTTCCTCGCCACGAAGATCTCGTTCATCAACGCCATGGCCGAGGTGTGCGAGGCCGCCGACGGCGACGTCGTGAAGCTCGCCGAGGCCATAGGGCACGACGACCGCATCGGCAAGAAGTTCCTGCGCGCCGGCGTCGGCTTCGGCGGCGGTTGCCTGCCCAAGGACATCCGCGCCTTCATGGCCCGGGCGGGCGAGCTCGGCGCCGACCAGGCACTGACCTTCCTCCGCGAGGTCGACTCCATCAACATGCGCCGCCGCGCGCACATGGTGGAGCTCGCGCGCGAGGCGGTCGGCGGCAGCTTCCTCGGACAGCGGGTCGCCGTCCTCGGCGCGACGTTCAAGCCCGACTCGGACGACGTCCGCGACTCCCCCGCGCTCAACGTCGCCGGGCAGATCCACCTGCAGGGCGGCCAGGTCACGGTCTACGACCCGAAGGGCATGGACAACGCGCGCCGCCTCTTCCCCACCCTCGCCTACGCGCCGAGCGCGCTGGAGGCGTGCCGGGGGGCGCGGGTGGTGCTGCACCTCACGGAGTGGGGCGAGTTCCGGGAGCTCGACCCGGCGGCGGTCGCCGCGGTCGTGGCGGACCGCCACCTGATCGACGGCCGCAACGCGCTGGACGCCGCCGCGTGGCGTGACGCGGGCTGGACGTTCCGCGCGATGGGGCGGCCGCGGGCGTAACGGCTTGCCGCCGGTTGCCCTCGCCGCGTCGGCTGAGCGGTGTCCGGCACCGCCGGACCGCGTTCGCTGTGGCTGATCGCCGCGGCGGCGGACAGGTGAGGCTCGGCCTCACCACACCCGCCCGGGGTCCGGGGCACCGCCCCGGGAAACGGCGAAAGGGTGGGTCCGGGGCCTCTCTCCCGCCGCGACGGCGAGCAACCGAAACGACGAAACCGGCGGTGCCGGGCCGGGCTGAGCCCGGGAGGGCACCGCCGGACCGCACCATGGTGGTTGCGCGCCGCGGCGGCGGATTCTGTGAGGCCGGGCCTCACCACACGGTGAAGGCGCAGGTCACCGCACGGGCGGGCCGTCCAGCGCGTCGATCGTCGCGATCGAAGGCCCCCGCTTCGCGGAGACGTCCCGCGCCACGTCCTCCGCGCCCCGCAGCACCCGTACCGCGTTCTTCCACGTCAGCTTGGCGAGGTCCGCGTCGGACCAGCCGCGCCGCAGGAGTTCGGCGATGAGGTTGGGGTAGCCGGCGACGTCGGCGAGGTCGGCCGGGGTGAAGGCCGTGCCGTCGAAGTCGCCGCCGATGCCGATGTGGTCGACGCCGGCGACCTCGCGCATGTGGTCGAGGTGGTCGGCGACCGTCGACGCCGTGGCGAGCGGCCGCGGGCGCTCCGCCTCGAAGGCGCGGTGCAGTTCCATGGCCCGGGGCGACGTGTCGAGGTGGTGGAGGCCGTGCGCGCGCAGGTTCTCGTCGGCGGCCTGCGTCCAGGCGACGGCCGCCGGCAGGATGAACTTGGGGACGAACGTGGCCATGGCCACGCCCCCGTTCGCGGCGAGCGCGCCGAGCACGTCGTCGGGCACGTTGCGCGGGTGGTCGCAGACCGCCCGCGCCGACGAGTGCGAGAAGATCACCGGCGCTTCGCTCACGCGCAGCGCGTCCCGCATCGTGTCGGCGGAGACGTGCGAGAGGTCGACGAGCATGCCGACGCGGTTCATCTCGCGCACGACCTCCTCGCCGAAGCGGGTGAGCCCGCCGGCGGCGGGCACGTCGGTCGCGGAGTCGGCCCACGGGATGTTGTCGTTGTGGGTGAGGGTCATGTAGCGCACGCCGAGCCGGTGCAGCGCCCGCAGCGTGGCCAGGGAGCAGTTGATGCTGTGCCCGCCCTCGGCGCCCATCAGGGAGGCGATGCGCCCTTCGGCGCGGGCCGCCTCCATGTCGTCGGCGGTGAGGGCGAGCCGCAGGTCGCCGGGGTAGCGGTCAACCAGCTGGCGGACGACGTCGATCTGTTCGAGCGTGGCGCTGACGGCCTCGTCGCCGGCCATGTCGGTGCGGACGTACACGGACCAGAACTGGGCGCCGACCCCGCCGGCCCGCAGCCGCGGCAGGTCGGTGTGGAGCCCGGTGGCGCTCTGGTCCGCGGCGATGTCGCGCCGGTCGAGGTCGTAGCGGACCTGCTGGCGCAGCGCCCAGGGCAGGTCGTTGTGGCCGTCGACGACGGGGTGGCCGGCGAGGAGCTCGCGGGCGCGTTCCAGCAGTCGTTCCGTCACCGCCGCTTCCCCGTTCACTTGCCGAATCCGAAGCCCGTGGCGCCCTGCACCTTGGCGCGCAGCCGGCGGCCCTTGTCCGTGGCCTGTTCGTTGAGCTCTTCCTGGAAGTGCTGCATGCGGGCGAGCAGGTCGTCGTCGTGGGCGGCGAGCATGCGGACGGCCAGGAGGCCGGCGTTGCGGGCGCCGGCGACGGAGACGGTGGCGACGGGGACGCCGGCGGGCATCTGGACGATGGAGAGCAGCGAGTCCATGCCGTCCATGTACTTCAGCGGCACGGGCACGCCGATCACCGGCAGGGGCGTGACGGAGGCGAGCATGCCGGGCAGGTGGGCGGCGCCGCCCGCGCCCGCGATGATCGCCTTGAGGCCGCGGCCCGCGGCCCGCTCCCCGTAGGCGACCATCTCGCGCGGCATCCGGTGCGCGGAGACGACGTCGACCTCGTAGGGGACCTCGAACTCCTCAAGAGCCTTGGCGGCGGCTTCCATGACGGGCCAGTCGGAGTCGGAGCCCATGACGATGCCGACGACGGGGCCGACAGCGGTGGAACCAGTCATTCCGTGATCGTTCCTCGCAGATATCCGGCGGCGTGGCTCGCGCGCTCGCGCACATCCGCCAGATCGTCGCCGTAGGTGTTGACGTGTCCGACCTTGCGGCCGGGCTTGACGTCCTTGCCGTACATATGGATCTTCAGGCCCGGGTCGCGCGCCATGCAATGGAGGTACGCGGAATACATGTCGGGATAGTCGCCGCCGAGCACGTTGGCCATGACGGTCCACCTGGCGCGCGGGCGGGGGTCGCCGAGCGGCAGGTCGAGCACGGCGCGCACGTGGTTGGCGAACTGCGAGGTGACCGCGCCGTCCTGGGTCCAGTGGCCGGAGTTGTGCGGGCGCATCGCGAGCTCGTTGACGAGGATGCGGCCGTCGGCGGTCTCGAACAGCTCGACGGCGAGGTGCCCGACGACGCCGAGCTCCTTGGCGACCTTGAGCGCGAGCTGCTGCGCCTGCGCGGAGAGCTCGGCGGAGAGGCCGGGCGCGGGGGCGATCACCGTGTCGCAGACGCCGTCGACCTGAATGGACTCGACGACGGGGTACGAGACGGCCTGGCCGTGCGGGGAGCGGACGACGTTGGCCGCGAGCTCGCGCACGAACGCGACCTTCTCCTCCGCGAGGACGGGTACGCCGGCCCGAAAGGGTTCACTCGCCTCTTCTGCGCTGCGGACGATCCAAACCCCCTTTCCGTCGTATCCGCCGCGCACCGTCTTCAGGACGACGGGGAAACCGTCGCCCTCGGCGGCGAAGCGCTCCACATCGGCGGGGTCCTCGACGATGCGGTGCCGCGGGCACGGCACTCCGATCGCGTCGAGCTTGGCCCGCATCACGCCCTTGTCCTGGGCGTGCACCAATGCGTCGGGCCCCGGGCGGACGGGGATGCCGTCCGCCTCCAGGGCCCGGAGGTGCTCGGTGGGGACGTGCTCATGATCGAAGGTGATCACGTCGCACCCTTGTGCGAAAGCACGAAGGGTTTCCAGGTCGCGGTAGTCGCCGATGACGACATCGCTGACCACCTGGGCCGCCGAGTCCTGCGGAGTATCGCTGAGCAGCTTGAACTTGATGCCGAGGGGGATGCCCGCCTCGTGGGTCATGCGGGCGAGCTGGCCGCCGCCGACCATGCCGACTACCGGGAACGTCACGCCCCCAGGGTATCCGTACGAGGGAACAGCCCCGGACCGCGTTCGGAGGATCATCCGAAAAGGCGGTGTCTGCCCCGTTGGCCGATATGACTCGCGTTCGTCTCACGTTCACCGACTCCGCCCATCGGTGGCGGAACGCGCTCGCTAGCATGAAAGCTGCCCCACGCCCCCAAGACGCCCATTCAACGGAGCCTGACGATCTCATGAGTCAACGGCGCGCAGTGCGTTCCCGGCTGGAGCGGCTGGCCCGCGAAATCGCGAAGTTCGGCGCGGTCGGGGCCATCGGGTTCGTGGTCAACTTCCTCGTCTTCAACATCTGCGTCCACGGGTTCCACCTCGCGGTGGTGCGCTCGGGCGTGATCGCCACGGCCGTGGCCATCGCCACCAACTACGTCGGCAACCGGTACTGGACCTACCGCGACTGCGACCGGAGCCGGCGCAGCCGCGAGATGAGCCTGTTCCTGCTGTTCAGCGGCGCCGGGCTGATCATCGAGAACGGCATCCTGGCGCTCTCGCACTACGGCCTCGGCCTGACGTCCCCGCTCGCGGACAACATCGCGAAGAACGTGATCGGGCTGGGGATAGGAACGGTCTTCCGCTTCTGGTCCTACCGCACGTGGGTCTTCCGCGCGCAGGCGGTGGAGACTGCGGAATCGTTCCTGACCACGGATGCGGTCGCGCGCGTGGACGCGCACAAGTAACGGCACGCACGACGTAACGGCACGCACGACGTAACAGCCCGTACGGCGGGGGCGCCCTCAGACGCCCCCTGGGGCGCCCTCAGAGGCCCCCCTCCACCTCGTCCGTCTCCCGGCTGAGGAAGAGGGCGAAGACCGGCGGGTTCGCCTGGAGGAGCTCCAGGCGGCCGCCGTCCGCCTCCGCGAGGTCGCGCGCGACCGCGAGCCCGAGCCCCGTGGAGTTCCGCCCGCTGACGGTGCGCTCGAAGACCCGCGCTCCGAGGTCCGGCGGGACCCCCGGCCCCTCGTCCGTGACCTCCACGACCGCCTGGTTGCCGGTGACGCGCGTCCGCAGGGCGACCGTGCCGTCGCCGTGCATCAGCGAGTTCTCGATGAGGGTGGCGAGGACCTGGGCGACCGCCCCCGGCGTGCCGACGGCCCGCAGCCCCTGCTTGCCGGAGCGCACGATGGCCCGGCCCTCGCTGCGCGAGGCGGGCCGCCACTCCTCGATCTGCTGCTTGATGACCTCGTCCAGGTCGAAGGTGACGGCCGAGCTGGACTTGGGGTCGCGGGAGTTGGTGAGCAGCCGCTGGACGACGTCGGTCAGCCGCTCGACCTGGGCGAGGGCGATCGTCGCCTCCTCTTTGACCGTCTCCGGCTCGTCGGTGAGCGTGATCTCCTCCAGCCGCATGGACAGCGCCGTCAGGGGCGTCCGCAGCTGGTGCGAGGCGTCCGCGGCCAGCCGCCGCTCGGCGGTGAGCATCCGCGCGATCCGCTCGGCGCTGCTGTCCAGGACGTCGGCGACGCGGTCCAGCTCGGGCACCCCGTAGCGGCGGTGGCGGGGCCTGGGGTCGCCGGAGCCGAGCCGCTCGGCGGTCTCGGCGAGGTCGGTCAGCGGCGCGGTGAGCCGGTTGGCCTGCCGCACGGCCAGGAAGACGGCGGCGACGACGGCGAGCAGCGCGACCGCGAGGATCACCAGCAGCGTGCGGCCGACCTCGCGGCTGACCGTGGAGCGGGACTCCTCGACGCGGACGAGCTCGCCCTGCTCGCCCTTCTGCGTGTTGGCGATGACGCCGCCCTCGGGCCGGTCGCCGATCTCGATCGGCGCGCGCCCGGGGATCTCGATCCGGGCGTACCGGTCGGCGGTGATCTGCTCGCTGAGGATCCCGGACTCGACCCGCTCGCCCCCCACCAGCCGGCTGTCGACGATGCTGACGAGCCGTACGGCCTCGGACTGCACGCTCTCCTGGGCGCTGCTCTCGATCGTGCGGGTCTCGACGATGACGAGCGAGATGCCGAAGACGGCGATCACGACGAGAACGACGGCGAGCGTGGAATTGATCAGTCGGCGGCGCACGGGTTGCCCTCCGGGCGGGTGGTACGAACGCTGGCCCCCGCCGGGCGGACCGGCTCGGCCCGCCCGGCGGCCGGACTCAGCTCTTCTCGAAGCGGAACCCGACGCCCCGCACGGTGGCGATGTAGCGGGGGTTGGCGGCGTCGTCGCCGAGCTTCTTGCGCAGCCAGGAGATGTGCATGTCGAGGGTCTTGGTGGAGGACCACCACGTGGTGTCCCAGACCTCGCGCATCAGCTGATCGCGCGTGACCACGCGCCCGGCGTCGCGGACGAGCACCCGCAGCAGGTCGAACTCCTTCGCCGTGAGCTGCAGTTCCTCGTCGCCCATCCAGGCGCGGTGCGACTCGACGTCGATCCGCACGCCGTGCGTGGCGGGGGGCTGCTGGTGGGCCTCGACGGTGCCGCGCCGCAGCAGGGCCCGGACGCGGGCCAGCAGTTCGGCGAGCCGGAAGGGCTTCGTGACGTAGTCGTCGGCGCCGGCGTCCAGGCCGACGACGGTGTCCACCTCGTCGGCGCGGGCGGTGAGCACCAGGACCGGGAAGCCGTGGCCCTCGGTGCGCAGCCGGCGGCAGACCTCCAGTCCGTCCATGCCGGGCAGCCCGAGGTCGAGGACGAGCAGGTCCACCCCTCCCTTGAGCCCGGCGTCCAGCGCCGTGGGACCGTCTTCTCGCACCTCCACCTCATAGCCCTCGCGGCGCAGCGCGCGCGCGAGCGGCTCCGAGATGGACGCGTCATCCTCGGCGAGCAGTACTCGGGTCATGCAGTGATGGTAGTCCGCGCGGGCCCACGTCAGAGGCGTACCGGCGGCTACCGGCGGCAACCCTTGACAGCCCGGTACAGACCTTTGAGGGTGCGAAAACGGTTCCCCGATGTGATGTGATCCGCGTCTCAACTCCTTCCGTTTGCGGGCGGGGTGTGACGTATGGTGACCAGACGTCTGTAGCTACAAGGGGGCCTTTCGGATCGTTCTCGGCGCGCCGAAGGCCTCTGTCGTGCGCAGGACTGGATACCCCAGTCTTGTTACACAGTGATTGACCTGGCGGCCGGGTCCGTCGCGCGAAGGTGCGCGGGGGGCGTGGATCCCGGTGACGACCGTCCCGCCGCTCTCTTGGAGGAGGGAGCGAACCCCCTGGACGTGGGGGCGGACGGTGCGGTGACCGGTGCCGGCCAACCCCCACCCGGGCGCGTAGGAGCTGCACCCGCGCGTCCCGAGCACACAAGGATCGACATGGCGTCCAGCCTGACGAAGGGTGCGGCCGAGCAGGAGAAGACCTCTCCTGTGTCCGGCGGCAAGACCTTCCTCGGCCACCCCCGCGGCCTGGCCCCCCTCTTCATGACGGAGATGTGGGAGCGCTTCAGCTATTACGGCATGCGCGCCCTTCTCGTCGTCTACCTGATCGCAGGCGGCCCGGACGCTAAGCCCGGCAGCCAGGGCGGCGGTCTGGCCATGCCCGAGGCGAGCTCGGTGGCCATCTACTCCGTCTACGTGGCGATGGTCTACCTGCTGGCCATGCCCGGCGGCTGGTTCGGCGACCGCGTCTGGGGCCCGCGCAAGACGGTCGCCATCGCGGCGTGCGTCATCATGGCCGGCCACCTGGCCCTGGCCGTCCCGGGCAAGCCGACCTTCTTCGCCGGCCTCGCGCTGGTGGCGATCGGCTCCGGCCTGCTGAAGGCCAACATCTCCACGATGGTCGGCCACCTCTACGACGGTCCGCAGGACCCGCGCCGCGACGGCGGCTTCACGATCTTCTACATCGGTGTGAACACCGGTGCCTTCGCCGCGCCGCTCGTCATCGGCACCATCGGCCAGGAGGTCAACTGGCACCTGGGCTTCGCGATCGCCGCGTTCGGCATGGGTCTCGGCCTGCTCTTCTTCCTGTGGGGCACCCGCCACCTCAGCCCGCAGAGCAGCGTCGTCCCGAAGCCGCTGACGGCCGCCGAGCGCAAGTCCACGCTGCTGAAGGCCCTGCTGTGGCTCGGCATCGCCGCCGCGTTCTACGGCGTCGTGACCGGCACCGGCCACTTCACGCAGAAGTGGGTCACCATCCCGCTCGCGCTGGTCGGCCTGGTCGTCCCGATCACGGTCCTGACCCGCATCAAGCGCGACAAGGACCTGACCGCGACCGAGCAGACCAAGGTCAGCGGCTACATCTGGTTCTTCGTCGCCGCCGCCGTGTTCTGGATGATCTTCGACCAGGCGGGCTCGACGATGTCGACCTTCGCCGAGAAGAAGACCGCGGACAACGTGTTCGGCATCGGCTTCGCGTCGACGGTGTTCCAGTCCGTGAACCCGCTGTGGGTCATGGCCCTGGCCCCGGTCTTCGCCTGGCTGTGGCTGTGGCTCGCCCGCAGCAACCGCGAGCCGAGCACCACGGTGAAGTTCTCCATGGCCATGGTGATCATCGGTGCCTCGTTCTTCGTCTTCGCCATCCCGATGGCGATGGCCTCGGACGGCACGAAGGTCTCCCCCGCCTGGCTGCTGATGATCTACGGCATCCAGACCATGGGTGAGCTGTGCCTCTCCCCGGTCGGCCTGTCGCTCACCACGAAGATGGCGCCGAAGAAGTACGCCAGCCAGATGATGGGTGTCTGGTTCCTGGCGGTCACCGCCGGTGACTGCACCATGACCCTGCTGGCCGAGGCCAAGGTCGACCTCAACGGCATCGGCGTGATCGTGGGCCAGGCCGCGGCCGCCACCCTGGCGGGCTTCGCGGTCTGGATGTCCCGCAAGAAGATCGAGGCCCAGATGGGCGACGTCCGCTAAGGACACGCACGAAGGGGCCCCCGGCGCGATCGCGCCGGGGGCCCTTTGCGTTCGCCTCAGTCGGGCGGCGGAAGAGTCCCGGGAGCGAACCAGGGAAGAACCGGACGGCCGGCCGTCTCAGGAACAGGAGGCCGGGGCCCCAGCCGATCGACAAACAACATCCCCACCCGGAACAGCCCCACGGCCACCACACCACCCAGCAGCACCCAGAAAAGAACCACTCCCCAAGGCCGGGCAACATCCCAAGGCTCGGCGACGAGCACCTTCTCCCCGTACTTCAGCGACACCTCGTAGGGCCCGTGGGCACCCGCGGCGAGCTCCACATCAAAAACCACACGAGCCCGCTGCCCCGCAGGAACGGTCCCGTGCCACTTCCGCTCCTCCCACGCGGGAGCGAGAACGCCCCGCGCGGTGCCGACGCGGAAGACGGGATCCTTGACGGCCCCGGAGCCGAGATTGCCGACGGTCACGACGAGCCGCCGCGTGGGCGGCGCCCCGAACCACGTGAGCAGCCCGCTGGAGCCTTCCAGCCGTGCGGCGAGCACGCCCAGCCGGGCGCCGGAGGGCACGGGGACGACAGGATGCCCGGCAACGACAAGAGGAACATCAACAGCCTGAGCATCACCCATGACAGTGGCGACGTGCACAACGCAAGGACAGGGCCGAGGCGGCTCGGGGACAACGAGCTCCCTCCGAAAACGCCCGTCACTCCCCGTAGTGACTGTCCGCCCGTCAGCATTGGCACAATCATTGGTGCCACCCACCATGTTCTGCCCGCACACCAACAAGGTCAGCAGAGCGCCGGGCCGCCACCCCTCCCCCGTCACCACCACAGCGCTCCCTTTCCCGGCCTCCGGCCGATCCAGAGAGAGCCTGGGGCCATCAGCCACAGCAGCACCTGCAGAGGACAGGAGAAGGAACACGGCCAGCAGAAGGGCGACCAGGGAGGCGCCGGGGCCGCAGGGGCAGGGTCCTGGACGCTGACGTGTATTTGTGGCGCCAAGTGCAGGGTGAGTCTGCGCAGGGGGGTGGGGCGCCGTAAATATACGGTCCAGGACCCTGCCCCGGAGGCCCCGGCGCCGGACCACGACGCGCCGCACCAGCACCACCGCGCCGAGCACGCCGAGCACACCCCCGCCGCCCACCGGAACGACCCACCGCCACGGCGTGTAGGACGCCGACCCGCTGGCCCGCACCCCGCCCTCCGCCGCAGCGGTGACCCGCACCGTCACCGAGTCCAGCCGCGGCGCGTCCGCCCACCGCTCCACCCGCTGCACGGCCCGCCCCGGCGGCAGGGCTGCCAGGGCGTCACTGACCGTGCGGCGGAGGACCGTGCCGAAGATGCCGTCGGCACGGAGGGCGAGGCGCGGCGCCAGGACGGTGTTGCCCCGGTTGACGACCGCGTACCGGATGACCGCGCCGCGCCCGTCCGCCGCGCTGCTGACCCGTACGTTCTCGACGGCGAGCGCGGGCAGCGCGGGCGCGCCGCTCACCCGTAGCGCCAGGGGCACCCGCGCCTCGCGCCCCTCTCCCGTGACGACCACGGCCGCGGAGCGGTCGCCGTTGCCGTCTCCGGGCACGGTGACGGTCAACGGGACGTCGGCGCGCATGCGGGCGGGCACCCGTACCTGCCGCCGGCCGAGGGAGATCCAGGGCGCGGACGCCCGGAGTTCGAGGGAGCGCGCGCTGTCCGTGGGGTTGACGAGGGCCAGCTTGTCCGTGAGGACCGCGCCGGGGGCGCCCTCCAGGTAGAACGACGTCCGGTCGTCCGGTCCGGGCGCGGCCGTGCCGGCGGGGGCGGGCGCGGCGGACCAGGCCGCGGCCCGGTCGTCGGCGGCGGCCCGGTCGTCGGCAGCGGCGCGGGCGACGCCGGCCGCGGGGGCGGCGGACGCGGCCAGGATCACCGAGGCCAGGGCCGTCAGCAGACGAGGACGCAAGGCGGCTCCATCAGCGGGCGCCGGCGCGGCGACGGCGGGTCAGCCAGAGGGTGCCGGCGATGCCGGTGAGGAGGACGGTGCCGCCGAGGGTGCCGAGGGCGATGGCGGAGTCGGCGGGCCCGGTCTGCGGGAGCTGACCGCCGCCGGTGGAGGAGGAACCGCCTGTGGCGGAGGAGCCACCGGTGGAAGACGACCCGCCGGTGGACGACGAGCCGCCCGTAGCGGACCCGCCGGAGGAACTACCGGAGGATCCACTGGACGACCCCGAGGACGACCCCGAGGAGGAGGCCCCTCCGGACCCCGTCCCTCCCGTCCCCCCGTCCCCCTTGATCTCCAGCGTCAGCGACGGCTTCGGATCGTTCGTGGGCGTGCAGGTCGTGGTGGTCCCCAGGGCCGAGATGGTCAGCGTGGAGGCGGTGAACGTGACGCTGCCGCTCTTCTTCGGGGTGTACGTCCCGGACAGGTCGCTGATCTTGATCGGCGTGTTGGCGGGGATCGGCTCCGCGTTGGCGGGCCCGGAGACGGCCACCGTGCCGCTGTCCGCGCCGCCCAGCTTGATGACGGCGCTCGGCTTCATCGCGCCCTTGCCGAGCTCGATGGGGCTGGAGGACACGCCCTTCTCGAAGGACATGGTCAGCTTGTACGAACCGCCGTCCGCGACGCCCTTGATGTCGATGGGAGAGACGGCGCTCTTGTCGCCGATGGGGGTCTTGCAGGCGTAGGCGACGTCGACCGTGACGGCGTGTGCGGCCGGGGCGCCGAGCAGGACGGCCCCGCCGGCGAGGGTCACGGCGGCTGCGAGTGCGCGGCGTGGGTTGTGGGACACCTCTGGTTCCCCTCTCGTCCGGTGCCGCCGCCGGGAAAACTACTGACGGCACATCAGATCGGGCGCAGACAGTACGCCGGGGACCTTGAGGAAGGAAGAGAAGGAAGAAAGAAGCCGAAGAGGAAAGCGACGGAAGGGACGGACGAGGCGGCGGAGAGCAGCGAAGGGCGGCGGAAGGGCCTACCCCGGAGCGGCCAGCTCCGCCCACACCGTCTTCCCGGCCCCGCTCTCGTTCCGCACGACCCCCCAGTCCAGGCAGAGCCGCTGCACGATGAACATCCCGTGGCCGCCGGGCCGCCCGGCCCGGTGCGGGGTGCGCGGGGCGGGCGTGCCGGCGCCGAGGTCGACGACCTCCAGGCGCAGCACCTTGCCGGCGCAGCTGACGCGCAGTTCCTCCGGCCCGTCGGCGTGCAGGCAGGCGTTGGTGACGAGCTCGGAGACGACGAGGAGGACGTCCTCGGCGGCGGCGCGGTGGTCGGCGCCGGTGGCGGGCAGCCAGCCCCAGTCGTAGAGCGCCTGGCGGGTGAAGTCGCGGGACATCGGCACGGCGCCGCTGACCCCGACGAGGTGCAGCCGGCGCACTCCGCCGGGGGACGCGTACGACGAAGGCGCCTCCGGCGACGGCGTGCCGGACGGCGCGCCGGCATCACCGGGCGCACCAGGAGCGCCGGACGCACCGGATGTACCGGACGAGGCGGCGCCGTCCGCCCCCGGACCGGGGTCGCCCGGCGGAGGGCACGGCCGGGTGGTGCTCATCAGCGCTTCACCTCACCGATTCACCGATTCAGAACGGAACGTAACGAACATATGGACGGAACGGACCCGACGGAGCAGATTCAGCAGACTCCTGCCCGACCGATTCGTGAGAACACCCACTTCTTCGGCATCGGTCCTGTGATGCATACAACTGCGGGACACGGTTCCAGACCGGAGCCGCGTAACGTTTGAATAACACACAGGAATGCGCGCGAAGAGGCGCGGGCGGCCGGGGTCAGCCGGCGAGTCCGGCGAGCGCCGCGTCGAGCGTCTCGTGGACGGTGAAGACGGCTTCCGCGCCGGTGATCTCGAAGACGCGGGCGACCACGGGCTGCATCGCGGCGAGGTGGATTCCGCCGCCGCCGGCCTCGGCCTGGAGCCGGGCACCGAGGAGCACGTTGAGACCGGTGGAGTCGCAGAAGTCCAGCCGGGAGCAGTCGAGAACGACGTGCACACCGCCGTCGGCGATGGCCGCTTCGAGCGGCTCGCGGAGCACGTCCGCCGTGTGGTGATCGAGCTCGCCCACCGGCGTCACGATCGCGCTCGACCCGTCCCGCCGGACGGCTACATTCAGCCGGCCCCTCGCGCTGCCGACCATCCCGCGATCCATGCGCATCCCTTCTCGGTGTGCCTGCGTGGCGCTCCGAGAACACTACGCCTTCCCTACGGCCTCCGGAAGCGGAAGGTCCGGCATTAAGCACATATACGGACATCACGCACTTGCGGTGCGAGGGCGAGGGCAGGTAGGGCTAGTAGGACGACATCCACCACGAACGGCTTTGGAGGCGCCGCTCACCGCAGCACGACGCGACGGCATCGGCAGCCATATGCCGAGAACGATGGAGGAGACCCCCATGTCACCCCGGCTCGACGCCACGCATACGGACCCCCGTACGGCGTCGTCGACACCCCCGCCCCCCGAGTCCCCGGCCCACTACGACGGCGTCAGCGGCCTCGAAGGCCTTGACGGCCCCACGCCCCCCGGCGAACTGGCCCCGCACGACGCCCGGGCCCTGTCCAAAACGCTCTTCGCCCGCCTCGAAGCGCTCGAAGAGGGCACCCACGAATACGCCTACGTACGGAACACCCTGGTCGAGCTGAACCTCGCGCTCGTGCGGTTCGCCGCCGCCAGGTTCCGCACCCGCAGCGAGCCGATGGAGGACATCGTCCAGGTCGGCACGATCGGCCTCATCAAGGCCATCGACCGCTTCGAGCTCAGCCGGGGCGTCGAGTTCCCGACGTTCGCGATGCCGACGATCATCGGCGAGATCAAGCGGTTCTTCCGCGACACCAGCTGGTCCGTGCGCGTGCCGCGCCGGCTCCAGGAGCTCCGCATCGACCTCGCCAAGGCCGGCGACGAACTCGCCCAGACCCTGGACCGCGCCCCCACCGTCGGCGAACTCGCCCAGCGGCTGGGCCTGTCCGAGGACGAGGTCGTCGAGGGCATGGCCGCGAGCAACGCGTACTCGGCGAGCTCCCTGGACGCCGCCGTGCAGTCCCAGGACGAGGAGGCCGAGAGCACGCTCGCCGCGCGCATCGGCTACGAGGACCACGACCTGGAGGGCATCGAGTACGTCGCGTCCCTCAAACCGATGATCGCCGAACTCCCGCACCGGGACCGGAAGATCCTGTCCCTGCGGTTCGTGGCGAACATGACCCAGTCGGAGATCGGCGAGGAACTGGGCATCTCCCAGATGCACGTCTCCCGTCTCCTGTCGCGTACGCTCCGGCGCCTTCGTAGAGGGCTGCTCACCGACGAGTGAGGCCACGGCACGTGATGCGCCCTCAGCCCAGATAGGGCTGAGGGCGCCGCTGCAGGTAGTGCTGCACCCGCATCCGCTGCGTGTGGTGCATGTCCAGCGACCGGATCCCGTCCACGGGAACGAACCGCAGCTCGGTCGACTCGTCCGACATGGCGAGCGTCCCGCCCACGATCCGCGCCGTGAAGCAGATGTTGAACTGGCGGCGCACTTCGCCGTCGCTGTACGCGATGACGTGCCGGGGATCGGTGTACGTGCCGACGAGCCCGGTGACCTCGACGTCGAGGCCGGTCTCCTCCCGCACCTCCCGCACGACCGCCCCGGCGAGCGACTCCCCCATCTCCATCCCGCCCCCGGGCAACGCCCACAACCCGCTGTCCGCCCGACGCTGCATCAGGATCCGCCCCTCGCCGTCCGTGACGACGGCGGACGCGGCGACGACGAGACTGTTGGGCTCCGGCGCGGCGGGGTCGTCGTAGAACTCGGTCCGGGTCATTCGTCAGCCTCCCTGCACAGGGACAGCCGTTGCCCATACGGCGTCGAAGCTCTCCGCGTACATGTCGAACATGCCCCCATCCCCGTTGCGCCGAAGGTGCCACACCGGCGCACCGTAGGCGTTGGCGCCCCAGACGTGTGCATTCACCAGGAACTGGTCATCAGCACGGTAGAGGCTGTTGTACAGCGTCGTCCCGTGCGTGCGCAGTTCGACTCCAGCGAGCTGGCCGAGCGGCGCGTAGTGCATGAGAGCCAACCTGCACCGCGACTCGATGCCGTGCCCGAACTTCTCTTCGCTCCCCCGTTGCCGGACATTGAGACTGTCCGGGTCCCCGACCGCGATTCGGACGGCACACCCTTCCCCGGCCCGTTCACGGAGCAGTTCCCGCAGGCGCGGGTAGCCCTCGTGCAGGAAGAGCCCGGCGTAGACCAGGACGTCGATGCGTTGCCGGGCTTGTGCCATGAGGTCGGCGAAGAGCGACACGGGGACGTCTGCTCGCCGTTCGTAAAGTGCCACGAGTTCGGGACTCACGGACCGCGTCGCCTTCGATTGCCGCAGCTCCGGCCACAACACGAAGACATCCTCGCCCAGCAGCTCGGCAACAGCGAAGGCCGTGACGCGACGTGGCGTGCGGCCGAGGTTGAGCCAGCGCTCAACGGTTTTGGCGTCCACGCCTGCCTGCGCCGCAAGGGTTGCATGAGTCCAGCCCCCCGCAGCCACAGCGATGCGTAACCGCTCGTTCCGCATACCTGTCACCTACTCCCGGCGCTCTCGGCTTCTAGTCACCCGCCAGGGACGTTCTACTCGCCTCGGGACGTCCCTGAATGGGATTTGGTGGAGGTTCCCTCGTCCCGGGGAGCGGCAAGATCCTGACGGCATGGACGTGGACAAGGTGGAAGTCGGAACGATGGTGCTGGACAAGCGACGTGACCGTGTCGGGGAGGTGATGGACGCGACCGCGTCGTGGGTCTACCTGCGCGCGTTCGGCGGCGGCCGGGAGTGGGTCACGGCCCTTGAGGACGTGGAGCCCGTCGGCGTGCACGAGCGGCTGCGGGCCCGCGTGGCCGAGGTGAACGCCGCGCGGCAGCGGCGGCCCTGACGCGGCCCGCAAAACATAGGGGGGCACTGCACGAACATGGGGCGGCCTTACCGCGCCGGAGGTGTTGACCCGCCCGCCGCGGGGCGAATAGCGTCGCGGCGGCCTCTGGGGGAACGGCGGTGCGACTGGCGTGCGCGTTCTGCGGAAAGAGCGGGATTACATAGACGGCGCGGCCGGCGCGGACGTCGTCGTGGTCGGCAGCGGCATCGTCGGCGCGGCGTGCGCCGAGTCGCTGACGCGGCGCGGGGCACAAGTACTTGTGCTCGACCGTGGCCCGCTGGCCGCCGGGACGACCGCGTGCGGCGAGGGCAACCTCCTCGTCTCCGGCAGAGCACCCGGGCCCGGACTGGCCCTCGCCCAGGCCTCCCTGCACCGCTGGCCCCGCCTGCTGGCCGCCCTCCGCGAGGAGCTCGGTCCGGGCAGGGCGGAGTGCGAGTACGAGGCGAAGGGCGGCCTCGTGGTCGCGACCGACGACCCGTCCGGCACCGCCCTGCGCGCGTTCGCCGCGGCCCAGCGCGCCGCGGGCGTGGACGCGCGGGAGCTCGCGCCGGGCGAGGCGGCCGCGTTCGAGCCGCATCTGACGCCGGGCGTGCGCGCCGCCGTGCACTATCCGGAGGACGCCCAGCTGCAGCCCGTCCTGGCGGCCACGTCGCTGCTGGCCGCCGTGCGGGCGCGGGGCGGCCGGATCCGTACCGGCGTGGAGGTGACGGGCGTGGAGACCGGCCGGGACGGGCAGCGCGTCGTGGGCGTGCACACCTCGGTGGGCCGCATTCCGTGCGGCGCGGTCGTCAACGCCTGCGGCCCGTGGGCCGGGCAGTTCGCCGCGGCGGCCGGCGCGCCCCTGCCCGTCCTGCCCCGGCAGGGCATGGTCCTTGTCACGGCGCCGCTCCCGCACGGCACGGTGCGGCACAAGGTGTACGACGCCGGCTACGTGCGCGCCGCCGGCAGCTCGGACGCGGCGCTGCAGGTGGCGGCCGTGGTCGAGGCGACGCAGGCGGGGACGGTCCTGATCGGCTCCAGCCGCCGTCGCGCCGGCTTCGACACGACGCTGCGCACCGACGTGCTGCGCGCGCTGGCGCGCGGGGCGGCGCGCCTCTTCCCCGTGCTCGGCGGTGTGCCGGTCATGCGGGCGTACGGGGGCTTCCGCCCGTACACCCCCGATCACCTGCCGGTCGTCGGCGAGGACCCGCGCCGCCCCGGCCTGTGGCACGCGACGGGTCACGAGGGCGCCGGCATCGGCCTGGCCGCCGCCACCGGTGAGCTGCTCGCCGAGCTGTGGGCGGGCGAGCCGCCGCACGTGGACCCGGAGCCGTTCCGGGCCGGCCGCTTCGCACCGGCGCCCTGCTGACACTCCCCTGACACACCCCCCGGCATCCGGAAGGAGAACGGATGGCACTGATGACGGTGTACGTCGACGGCGAGCGGCACCGGGCCCTGCCCGGCCAGACCGTGGCGGCCCTGCTCCTGGCGACGGGCCACCGGTCCTGGCGCACCACCCGCCTCGGCGGCCGCCCGCGCGGAGTCTTCTGCGGCATCGGCGTCTGCTACGACTGCCTGCTCGTCGTCAACGGCCTCCCGGACGTCCGGGCCTGTCTGCGCGAACTGCGCGACGGCGACCGGGTGGAGACCCTGCGCGGCGCCCGTCTGCCCGCGTGCACGGAGGCCCCGGAGACCGTACGACCCGTGCGCGACACAGCAGACGCAGAAGAGGCGGACGACGAGGCGGACGAGGTCGCATGAGCGGCCCTCTCCCCATACCTTCTCCTCCCCTCGTGGTCGTGGTCGGCGCCGGCCCCGCCGGCTCGCGGGCCGCGCTGAGCGCCGCCCGGTGCGGGGCGCGCGTCGTCCTCGTCGACAGCGGGGAGCGCGTCGGCGGCCGGTACGGGCGGCGGCCCGCCGCCGTCACTGACGGAGCGGTCACGTCCGCCGGCCACCCGCTGGAGCCGGCCGTCGCCGTCCAGCCCCGTATCGAGCACCTGGCCGGCGCCACGGTCTGGGCGCTGGAGCCCGGCCCGGCGCCCGGCCGGCACCTCGTCCACCTGCAGCAGGGCCCCGCGGACGACCGCGGCCGCCCGGTGCGCACGCTCACGGCCGACGCGCTCGTCCTGTGCACCGGCGCCTTCGACCGCACGCTGCCGTTCCCCGGCTGGGAGCTGCCGGGCGTGGTCACGGCGGGCGCGGCGCAGGCGCTCGCGGAGGGGCAGCGGACGGCCGTCGGCGCCCGGGCGGTGGTGTCGGGGACCGGCCCGTTCCTGCTGCCGGTCGCGCTGTCCCTGCTGGACGTCGGGGCGCACGTGCTGGGCGTGTACGAGGCGGGGAACCCGGCGCGCTGGCTGCGCAGCCCCGCCGCCGCCCTGCGCGACGGCGGTCCCGGCAGGCTCGCGGAGCTCGGCTCGTACGCGGCCGGGCTGGCCCGCGGGCGCGTTCCGTACCGGACCCGGCACGCGGTCGTCGCGGCGCACGGCCGGGACCGCGTGGAGGCCGTCACCGTCGCCCGCCTGGACGCCGGCTGGCACCCGGTCCCGGGCAGCGAGCAGCGCCTGGCGCCGGTGGACACGGTGTGCGTCGGCTACGGGTTCACGCCGCAGCTGGAGCTGCCGCTGGCCGCGGGGTGCGCCGTGCGCGACGGGCACGTGGTCGTCGACGGGCGGCAGGCGACGACCGTGCCGGGCGTGTACGCGGCCGGTGAGATCACCGGGATCGCGGGAGCGCCGGCCGCCGCGGCGGAGGGCGAGCTGGCGGGCCTGGCGGCGGTGGCGGACCTGGCCGAGCGCCTGTGGGCGGCCACCGGCGGGACGGCCGGACCGGTGGGCGGGACGGCAGGCGGGGCGGCAGGTGAGGCAGCGAACC
>NZ_PXWG01000413.1 GCF_003011965.1 Streptosporangium nondiastaticum | reverse complement strand
TGGTCAGCGAATTGTCCACGGCCACGCGACGTGTTGCGATAAATTGCGTGGCGAACAGACAGGCGGTCATCAAGCCAAACATCACCCCTATTGGGTGCAGGCCAGCGGTAGGCCGGATGATGATCAGCACGCCCAGAAAGCCGACCCCGGCAGCTACCCAGCGACTGATGCGCGGTGGCTCTTTCAGAATCCAGGGGGCAACAGACAGCACCAGCAAAGGGGCCAGAAAGTTGATGGAGGTGGCTTCGGCTTGAGGCAGATAGCTCAAGGCGTTGAAAAACGAGAAGGTGGACAGCATCATCACTGTGCCACGCAGAATTTGTGCTTTGGGGCGGGAGCTGCGCAGGATCTTGCGGCCCTTGACCGGCAAGACCAGAGCCAGCACT
>NZ_PXWG01000412.1 GCF_003011965.1 Streptosporangium nondiastaticum | reverse complement strand
CCATCCTCGAGGCCGACGACATTCTCTGCGTGATCGGCCACGAACACGACCTGCCGGCCCTCGGCAAGCTGTTCAGCCAGGCGCCCGACCGGGGTCTCGGCGCGCGCTTCTTCGGCGACTTCGTGCTGGAAGGCGATGCCCAGCTGTCGGCGGTGGCCTCGCTCTACGGCCTGAAGCTCGACGGCATCGACGGCGAGCAAGCGCTGGGCCGCTTCATCGCCCACGAGATCGGCGGCGAAGCGGTGATCGGCGACCAGGTGGAGTGGAACGGCCTGACCTGGACCGTGGCCGCCCTGGAAGGCAACCGTATCCGCAAGGTCGGCGTGAAGTTTCCGGAAGGCCGCCCAGGGCCCGGACTTTTCCTCTGATTTCCTGTCGAATTCCCGT
>NZ_PXWG01000411.1 GCF_003011965.1 Streptosporangium nondiastaticum | reverse complement strand
CTTATGACCTGGATCTCCGTAATCACCCTCTATCTGAGGATCAGCAACAGGAATTCCTCCAGGGCGAGCAACAGCGCTATGTGCCTACTGACTTCTTGCATTCCGGGGAACCTGCTTCCTCAATAACTCCGGCTCCACGCCGTCAACCAGCTCCGGCTGACAACTCTGTAGCTCCGGCTGCTCCATCGAACTTCACAATGCCTCATCATCGCGATGATGACCCTGCTTGGCTTGTGGAATACAGGGAAACCGGCAAACTTCCGCCAATTCCTAGTAATGACTTGATCTCTACGCCTCCGGCTAATGGCAACAATGCTCCGGCATTTCAACCAACAGTTCAGGACGAAAGTTCTGAACCAACTGAGCGTGCTCCGGCTGCTCCGCCAT
>NZ_PXWG01000410.1 GCF_003011965.1 Streptosporangium nondiastaticum | reverse complement strand
GGCCATTGGTCTCCTAAAAGGATGGAAAGAAAACCAGTCAGATGCACGACGCAAAATACACCACTCTAGTCTCCAATATGCATACCACTGTCGGTGTACTGTCTAGCAATTTCGGCCACGGCATCACCAATCTTCTTCCGGACATCGGTGACCGATTCACCGGTCAAGCAAGACACGAGCTTCTGGCGGATCACCAAACGTTGTTCGCCGGTAAGGGTCAAGAAAAGTTCCTTGGCTTCATTCGTGGTGGGATCCTTCCTTGTCTTGGTTGCAATTCTCCGGAAAATCACGGCGGAAAATGTGCGCGTCTGTAGTTCAAATAAATTAACAACCTGGCTTTCATCAAATATGTAAGATCAGGAAGAGGCCTATTTCTTTGCGTTCCGT
>NZ_PXWG01000409.1 GCF_003011965.1 Streptosporangium nondiastaticum | reverse complement strand
GCTCAATCCTCATCTATATCTGGATACTGTGGTGATTCTAGGCTCAATTGGCGGCCAATTTGAGGGCAACGACCGACTCTCGTTTGCCATCGGCACCATTATGGCGTCGTTCGTCTGGTTCTATTCGCTCTCCATTGGCGCAGCGAAGCTCGCACCGACACTGTCCAAACCCAGAGTGAAGAAAGCGATTGATATTGGTGTCGCGTTGATGATGTTTGGTATCGCCATTGCGCTGACCAAGAACTTGTATCAGTTGTGGAATTAAGGAGCAACGATGTCAACGTTAGAACAGTTGTATCAAGCCAATATTACTTTGTTGCATGAAGCAGGCGTCCCCTTCCAACAGTGGCAGCATGAACCGATTTTGGATTTCGCCACCGATGAGAAAG
>NZ_PXWG01000408.1 GCF_003011965.1 Streptosporangium nondiastaticum | reverse complement strand
CCGGCGCGTCCAGGTCGAACCCGAGACCACCCCGGACACCGGCGCTGTTGCGGGCCAGAGACGGCCACGACGACACAGCGGCGTCCACGGCTGCGGTGCGGGCGAGGAACCGGCCCGTGGCAGGGTCGCGCATGATCCTGGTGTCGGCCTTCGCCAGCCGGGACGCGGCGCTCACGCCGCACCTCCCAGGTCGCGCAGGAGCGCAGTGCATCGATCCGCCTGCTTACGGTTTCGGGTCGCGCCCTCTGCGTAGTAGCTGTCCATCTCCGTAGCCTCGGCAAGCAGCTGCCTGCGCCGCTCCTCAAACGCCTCCACCCACGCCTCACGCGGCGTCCAGTCGTCGATGACCGGCTTCAAGGTGTCGTCGTAGAGCAGGTCGTACACGGCCCC
>NZ_PXWG01000407.1 GCF_003011965.1 Streptosporangium nondiastaticum | reverse complement strand
CCAGCACCCGCACCATGCGCTCGTCGCCACGGCGCTTCGGCCCCAGCGCCACCGCCGGCACCATCAGCACGCCCTTGGCCTGCTTGAGCAGTACCGAGACCTGCGCGGTCATGTCGATGCGCAACGTGCCGTACGGATTCTCCACGTCGAACAGCGCGTTGTAGTAGACCGCGCTGCTGGAACTGGAACTGGACGAACTGCTGGAGCTGGAGGAGCTTTCGTTGGCGATCGAGGCCGGCGCCGGATTGATCTGGCGCAGCGTGGCGTGGTACTTGCGGTCCGGGTCACCCAGCGTGGTGAAGTACACCGGCATGCCGGGCTTGATCTTGACCACGTCGGCCTCGGAGATCTCGGCATTGACGGTGACCACGTCCAGCCGCGCCAGCATCAC
>NZ_PXWG01000406.1 GCF_003011965.1 Streptosporangium nondiastaticum | reverse complement strand
GTCACCCGCCTCGGGCCACGCGCCCCCGCGCACACATCGCCACGGGTTATCCCTGACACAATCCCATGAACGTGGGATGACATGGCGCATGGCATGCCGTCTGCCGGGCGCGAGACCGGAGTTTTCGGAAAAACGTCCAGAGGACCGATGAAAAACCGGACACGTCCGTTCCTACGCTGTCCACATGGCCGCGTTCCGCCTGCGGCCCCGTCTCCTCACCCATCTGTACGCACCATGTTCCCAGCCAGCCAGGTTCTGCGCGCCGACTTCCAGCCCGGCCCGCCCGACGCGTTCTTCCCCCGGATCACGGCCAACTACGACGTGGACGAAGCGGCCTACCTGGCCGAGCTCGTCAAACTGGCCGACCCGGGTCTCAAAGGCGTGGAAACCCAG
>NZ_PXWG01000040.1 GCF_003011965.1 Streptosporangium nondiastaticum | reverse complement strand
GGCGGCGCCCCCGGCGCGGTCGCTTCCAGGGCCAGCAGTTCCACCGCCCGGTGGGCCGCCTCCTCGACGAGGCTTCCCGGCAGCCAGCCCGCGCCCGCCGGGGCACCCGCGCCGTCCGGGGCCAGGGCGGCGGCGATCTCCCGCGGGGCGGGCCGCGCCGCCGGGTCCTTGGCCAGGCAGGACTCCACCAGGGAGCGCAGGTCCCCCGCGAGGCCCGGCCCGAGGGCGGGCGCCTCGTGGACGACCTTGTAGAGCAGGACCGCCGCGCTGTCGCCGGAGAACGGCGGCTCGCCCGTCGCCGCGTAGGCGAGCACCGCCCCGAGGGAGAAGACGTCCGCGGCTCCGGTCACCGCGTGCCCGAGGATCTGTTCCGGGGCCATGTAGCCGGGGGAGCCGACCGAGACGCCGGTCGCGGTCAGTGACGCCGTTCCGTCCGTGGCCCGGGCGATGCCGAAGTCGATCAGCCGGGGCCCGTCGACGGCGAGCAGCACGTTGGACGGCTTGACGTCGCGGTGGACGAGGCCGAGCGCGTGGACGGCCGCGAGGGCCTGCGCGAGCCCCGCGCCGAGGGCCCGTACGGTCCGCTCCGGCTGGGGGCCGGCGGCGAGGACGGCCTCGGTGAGGGACGGGCCGGCCACGTAGCCCGTGGCGACCCAGGGGACGGGGGCGTCCGGGTCGGCGTCCAGGACGGGCGCGGTCCACGCCCCGCCCACGCGGCGGGCGGCGGCCACCTCCCGCCGGAAACGCGCGCGAAACTGGTCATCCAGGGCAAAATGGGGATGAACCACCTTGACGGCCACGGTGCGGCCGCCGGCGCTGCGACCCAGGTACACCCTTCCCATACCGCCCGCGCCCAGCCGCCCCAGCAGCCGGTACACGCCGATGACCTGCGGATCTTCCGCTCGCAAGGGTTCCATCGGGCCTTCGCCTCCCCCGGCCGGGGCCCGCGGGCCCCGGCTGTCGGCCTATGACTCAATTCACGGGGTGCCTCAGGAACCCCCCAGGGCGGTTTCCCCATCCACACGGACGGAACAAACCGCCATGTCCTTCGGGGCAGCAGCAACGTCCGGAGCGACGCGATGACGCACCAGCAACAAGGGATCTGCCGGTCCTGCGGCCACCCCTGCGGCCACGGCCGCGGATCCCGTGGCAAGAAATGGACGATCATCGTGGCGTCCATAGCCGTGGTGGGCCTCATAGCCGCCGGCATCCTGAACTACTTCAAGATCGGCCCGTTCTCGGACAAGGGCAAGCCGGTCAGCTTCGGCCAGGAGCAGCCGGGCAACGGCGGCGGCCAGGCCGGCGGCTCGAACGCCACGAAGCCCGACTCCCCGGTGCTGATGCCGACGGGCCCGGCGGCCGAGTTCAAGAACACCAGCACCCTCTCCGACGGCACCCAGGTGGCCGTGACCACCCTGGACGGCAAGAAGTCCGGTTTCAAGGGCAAGGTGTGGGTCTGGGCGCCCAAGGCGTACAAGGACCCGAAGTTCAAGGACAACGGCTTCCCGGTCCTGATCGCGCTCCCGGGCGGCCCCGGCTTCCCGAACAACTACTGGATGGACGACGGGGGCCTGCACCTCGAGTCGTCGGTCACCAAGTGGTACAACGAGGGCAAGGGCAAGCCGTTCATCCTGGCGATGCCGGTCCTCAACCCGCAGCCGGACACCGGCGGCCTCTACTGGGACGGCAGTGACATCCCGGGCCAGCCGAAGATGGGCACCTGGCTGACCGAGGACGTCCCGGACCTGATCAAGGCCAACTTCCGCACGATCAAGTCGCGCGACGGCTGGGCGTTCATGGGCTCCTCCTCCGGCGCCTTCGCGGGCCTGAAGGCCGTCCTGAAGCACCCGGACAAGTTCAAGGCCGTGATCGCCTCCGGCCCGGACATCGTCCCGGACTCGCGGCTGTGGAACGGCCACGAGAAGGAGAAGGCCGAGAACAACCCCGAGGTGCTCGCCAAGCGGCTGATCGCCGAGAACAAGCCCGGGACCGACGTCTACCTCGCGTTCCAGTACGGGACGAAGGAGTCCAGCGTCATCCCGCACGTGGACAAGTTCATCGCCACGTACGGCAACAAGGGCCCCGTCCACACCCGCCTGCAGAAGATCGAGGGCGGCAAGCACAACGCCGTGACCTACATCCAGGGCATGGACATGGGCAGCATGCAGTGGATCAGCGAGCAGATGGTGGGCCCCGTCGCCCCGTAGCGCGCCCGCGGTTTCGTTCCTGACCGGAGCCCTGACCCCCGCCCGGGGGTCAGGGCTCCAGCAGTTCCACCCGCACGTCGGCCGGGAAGCCGGTCGTGGGGCCCGTGCGGCGGGCGAACTCGGTGACGCCCGCGAGCTGCTCCGGCCCGAAGCGGAAGTCCAGCGTCGTGAAGTAGCGCTCCAGCAGCGCGGCGTCGAAGGACTCCCAGCGCGCCGCCTGCTCGGCCACCTTCGTGACCTCCTCCAGGGACACGTCCCGGGAGGCGAGGAAGGCCTCGTGGACCTCGGCGACGATCTGCGGCTCGCGCGCCAGGTAGTCCTTGCGCACGGCCCACACCGCGAAGACGAACGGCAGGCCCGTCCAGTCCTTCCACATCCGCCCGAGGTCGTGGACCGCAAGGCCCAGCCGCGGGGCGTCGTGCAGGGAGGCCCGCAGCGCGGCGTCGCCGATCAGCACGGCGGCGTCCGCCTCGCGCATCATCAGGCCCAGGTCCGGCGGGCAGGTGTAGTAGTCCGGGCGTACGCCGTACTGGTCCGCCAGCAGGAGCTGCGCCAGGCGCACGGACGTACGGGAGGTGGATCCCAGCGCGACGCGGGCGCCGTCCAGCTGCTCCAGCGGCACCTGCGAGACGATCACGCAGGACATGACCGGGCCGTCGCAGCCCACGGCGATGTCCTTGAGGGCGACCAGGTCGTCGGCGTTGCGCAGGAACTCGACGAGGGTGACCGGGGCGATGTCCAGCTCGCCCTCGATCAGCTGCCGGCTGAGCTTCTCCGGGCTGTCCTTGGTCAGGTCCAGGTCCAGCAGGCTGCCCGTGCGGGCGAGGCCCCAGTAGAGCGGCAGGCAGTTCAGGAACTGGATGTGACCCACGCGCGGACGGCTGCGCTGACGGGCACCTGCGGAAGAGCCGGCTTCGGGATCGGTCGTTACGGCCGAGGCTGAAATGTCCACATCGGGAGGCTAGTCCCGGGCCGCCGGGGCCGTGGGGGCGGGGTGCTCCGCCCGGGTGCCCGACCGGGGATCTTTTCCGTCAGGAACACCGGGAAAACCATCCGACAGCGTGATCTTCAACTCCTTCCGCGGGAGAACCTCGCGTGCTAGGCTCGCCGCAAGTTGCAGTTTGGTTTCCCTTGCAGTACAGAGCCTGCGGAGCATGTGACCCGCAGGCTTTTGTAGTTTTCAGACTTCTCGCAGGTTCTGGAGCAGGGCAACCCTTTGGGCCCAAGGAGGGCTTTATGGCTACCGGAACCGTGAAGTGGTTCAACGCTGAAAAGGGCTTTGGCTTCATCGCCCAGGACGGCGGGGGCCCCGACGTCTTCGTTCACTACTCCGCGATCAACGCCTCTGGCTTCCGCTCCCTCGAGGAGAACCAGCAGGTCAACTTCGACGTCACGCAGGGCCCGAAGGGCCCGCAGGCGGAGAACGTCACCCCGGTCTGATCTTCGGATCCCTCCGGTGTGACGCCTCGACCGATCGCGGTCGACGCGCTGTACCCAAGGAGCCCAGCCTTCCGCTTCGGCGGAGGAGCTGGGCTCCTGCCTTTTTCCGATCGTTCATGAACTCTTAGCGGCTTCTTATCGATCAGTTTCTTTCGCTTCCTTTCGTTCGCGGTAAGGATTTCGATCAACGTGCGGGTGGCCACCGAGGCACGGGCGTTTCGGAGTTTCGTCCGGGGGTTTCGGGACGAGACATGAGTGACCGGACACAACTGAACAGTCAGGAGAGCCGCATGCACTTGCGCAGGCACCTGCGTTGGCACGTCCGTACGAAGCAGCTCCGTGCAACGACGTGGGCCGCCGCCGGCGCGCTCGCCCTCTCCCTCGGCTTCGCGGGCACCGCGGGCGCCACCGGGCCCGCCCCCGCCCCGGGCGAGATCGTCACCTCCGCCCCCACCTCCTTCCACCCCCTGCCGGGCCAGCCCACCCGCACCAGGGCGTGGCACATCACCTACGGCTCCACCACCGCCCAGGGCGCCCCGGACGTCGTCTCCGGCACCGTGATCGTCCCCCAGGACGGCAGAACCGGGCCGCGCCCCCTCGTCACCTACGCCGTCGGCACCGTGGGCCTCGCCGACCAGTGCGCCCCCTCGGCCGGCTTCCCGCGCGGCACCGCCGCCGAGGGCAACCTCATCGAGCTGCTCACCCTGCGCGGCTGGGCCGTGGCCGTCACCGACTACGAGGGCCTCGGAACGCCCGGCACGCACACGTACACCGTCGGCCGGTCCGAGGGCCACGCCGTCCTCGACGCCGCCCGCGCGGCGCAGCGGCTGCCCGGCACGGGGCTGGCCCCGGGCGGCCCCGTCGGCATCATGGGCTACTCGCAGGGCGGCCAGGCCGCCGGCTGGGCCGCCGAGCTGCACGACACGTACGCGCCCGAGCTCGACGTCAGGGGGACGGCGGCCGGCGGCGTCCCCGCCGACCTCGTCAAGGCCGCCGAGTACAACGACGGCCGCATCGGCGCGGGCCTGGTCCTCATGGCCGCGATCGGTCAGGACGCCGCCTTCCCCGAGCTGGACCTCGCCTCCTACCTCAACGACAGGGGACGGGCCAGGACCGCCTTCCTCAAGCAGCACTGCGTGGCGGCCGGCACCGCCGCGAACCTGTTCAGCCGGATCTCCGACGTGACCGTCCGCAACCCGCTGCAGCAGCCGGACTGGCAGCGCGTCCTGCACTCCTCCGACCTCGGCACGCACGCCCCCGACCGGCCCGTGCGCCTCTACCACGGGACGCAGGACGAGATCGTGCCCTACGACGCCGCCGCGCTGCTGCGCGCCGGCTGGTGCGCGAAGGGCGCCGTGGTGGACTGGAAGGCCCTCCCGCAGGGCGGGCACGGCTCCAGCCTGGCCGCCGAATCGGTGCCGGCGGCGAACTGGCTCGCGGACCGGTTCGCCGGCCGACCGGCTGCGGGCAACTGCTGACGGCTCCCGGTGCGAGCGCCGGGCCGCCCCCGCTCAGCGCTCGTACAGCCGCTCCACCTCGTCCGCGAAGTCCCGGGCGATCACCGCGCGTTTGAGCTTCAGGGACGGCGTGAGGTGGCCGGCGTCCTCCGTGAAGTCGGCGGTCAGGACGGCGAAGCGGCGTATCGACTCCGCCCGCGAGACCGTCGCGTTCGCGTCGTCCACCGCCGTCTGCAGCTCCGCGAGCAGCTCCCCGTCCCGCACCAGCTCCTCCGGCGCCAGCCCCTCCTTGCGGTGCATGCGCACCCAGTGGGCGATCCCGTCGGGCTCCAGCGTCAGCAGGGCCGTGATGTACGGGCGGTCGTCGCCGACCACCATGCACTGGCCGACGAGCGGGTGCGCGCGCAGCCGGTCCTCCAGCGGCGCGGGGGCGACGTTCTTGCCGGCGGAGGTGACGAGCAGCTCCTTCTTGCGGCCGGTGATGGTGAGGTAGCCGTCCGCGTCGAGCGCGCCCAGGTCCCCGGTGGGGAACCACTCCCCCGGCGCCGCGGGCACCGCCTCCCCGCGCTCGCCGTCCCAGTAGCCCGCGAAGACGTGCCCGCCGCGCAGCAGCACCTCACCGTCCTCCGCGATCCGCACGGCGCCGCCCGGCAGCGGCCAGCCGACGGTGCCCAGGCGGGGGCGGTGCGGCGGGGTGAGGGTCGCGGCGGCCGTGGTCTCGGTGAGGCCGTAGCCCTCGAAGACGTCGATGCCCGCGCCCACGCAGAAGGCCGCGAGGCGCTCGCCGAGCGGGGAGCCGCCGCTGATCACGTAGCGGACCCCGCCGCCGAGGGCGGCCCGGATCCGGCGGTAGACCAGCGGGTCGTACAGCGCCCGTGCGATCCGCAGACCGGCGCCGGGCCCGGGGCCGCTGCCGTGGCGGCGGGCCAGCTCCGCCTCGCCGTAGCGCCGGGCGATGCCGGCGGCGCGATCGAAGGAGGCGGCGCGGCCCGTCTTCTCGGCGGTCGCGCGGGCGGTGTTGTAGACCTTCTCCAGCACGTACGGGATGACCAGCAGGAACGTGGGCCGGAAGCCGGCGAGGTCCGCCAGCAGGTCCTCGGTGCGCAGGGACGGGGCGTGGCCCATGCGGACGCGGGCGCGCATGCAGCCGACGGCGACGGTCCGGCCGAAGACGTGCGAGAGCGGCAGGAAGAGGAGGGTGGCGGCGGGCTCCTTGGTGACCGCCTTGAAGACGGGGTGCAGCAGCTCGGTGGAGTTGTCGGCCTCGGCGAAGAAGTTGGCGTGGGTGAGGACGCAGCCCTTGGGGCGGCCGGTGGTGCCCGAGGTGTAGATGAGGGTGGCGACGTCGCCGGGGCCGCGGGCGGCGCGGGCTTCGGCGACGGCGTCGTCGGGCAGGCCGCGGCCGGCCGCCACCAGGCCGGGGACGGCGCCGGCGTCGAACTCCCACAGGTGGGCGAGGCCCGGGAGCGCGGCGCGCTCCCCCTCCACCAGGCGCGTCTGGTCCGGGGTCTCCACGGCGCAGGCGGCGGCGCCGGAGTCCTGCAGGATCCAGCGGACCTGGGAGGCGGAGGAGGTGGGGTAGACGGGGACGGTGACCAGCCCGGCGGCCCAGGCGGCGAAGTCCAGCAGCGTCCACTCGTAGCGGGTGCGGGCCATGATGGCGAGCCGGTCGCCGGGCCGCAGCCCGTAGGCGATCAGGCCCTTGGCGGTGGCGAGCACCTCGGCCGCGAAGGCGGCGGCGGTGACGTCGCGCCAGGTGCCGTCGGGCTGCTTGCGGCTGAGGACGGGGGCGGTGGGGGCATCGGCGGCGTTGTCGAAGGGCAGGTCGCCGAGCGAGCCCCGCGCCACGGGCGGGACGAGCGGGGGGAGGGACGCTTCGCGGACGACGCCGTCGACGAAGGTGACGCGGGGTGGGGCAGCGGTGTGCGGAATGGACACGTGCGGCTCCCTACGGGGGCTACCAGTCGGTAAGTGGCGGCAATCTACGCCCGGGGAGCCACGCTTTTGAAGACCGCGGGAGGGCCTGACCGGCCGGAATCAGCCGGGCCGCGGTGCCGGTGGCACCGCGGGGCGCTGCGTCGCGGCATCCCGCCGCCGCGGCGGAAAGAGAGGTGCCTGCGGCAGCAAGAACCCCCGCCGCAGCGGCGCGCAACCGCGACGGCGAGGGTCCGGCGGAATGGCCGCCTGCCGGTGGCGCTACGTCCGCGCACCGCCGCCCGCGGCGACCGGCGCCCACCGCCGCCCGTGCGACAGGTTCTCCAGCCCGGTCCACGCGAAGTTCATCAGCGTGGCCGCCGTCTCGGAGGCGGCCGCGCCGTCGCGTTCGTTGGACCAGCCGGCGAGCGACTCGGCCGCGCCCACCAGGGCGTGGGCGAGGCCGGCGACCTCGGTCTCGGGCAGCGGCGCGGTGCAGCCGCCGTCCGCGGCCGTCTCGGTGATCAGCTGGGTGACCACGTCGACGAGCCGCCGGCGCAGGGCGGCCACCTCCAGGGCGAACGGTTCGCCGTGGGTGCGCGCCTGGCAGTGCAGGACGGCCCAGCCGTCGGGGTGGGCGGCCGTGTGGGCGAAGAACCCGCGCAGCCCGTCCCACAGCCGCCGGTCGGCCGGCGTCCCCGGGTCCACGGCGGCCCGCACGGCCGCGATGAGCGCCTCGGCCTCGCGCCGGATGCAGGCGCTGAAGAGGTCTTCCTTCGAGTTCAGGTACAGGTAGACCAGGGGCTTCGAGGCCCCGGCCAGCTCGGCTATCTCGTCCATCGACGCGGCCCGGTACCCGCGCCGGGCGAAGACGGCCACGGCGGCGTCGAGCATCTGGCGCTCGCGCACCTCCCGCGGCATGCGCTTGGGCCTGGTCTGTGCAGCAGCAGTCACGACAAACATCCCTCCGCCCCCGTCGTCACGTTACCGGCAGGTAATGTTACGGGGCGGAGGGATGCGGGGTAGGGCCGTTCGGGCCTTCCCTACGGACGAGTCAGTCAAGATCCCGTCAGCAGGGGTCCTCGCGCGGGGTCCGTCAGGCCGCCACGGGCTGCGGCGCGGCCTCCACGCGGGGCTCGTCGTCCAGGCGGGAGCCGTCGGCCGTCGCGTACGCCTCGCGGTCGAGGATCCCCTCGCGGGAGGCCACCAGGATCGGGACGACCGACTGGCCGGCGACATTGGTCGCCGTACGCATCATGTCCACGATCGGGTCTATCGCCAGGAGCAGACCCACACCCGCCATCGGCAGGCCCAGCGTCGACAGCGTCAGGGTCAGCATCACCGTCGCGCCGGTCAGGCCGGCGGTCGCGGCCGAGCCGATCACCGAGACGAAGGCGATCAGGATGTAGTCCTTGACCTCCAGCGGCACGTCGAAGACCTGCGCGACGAAGATCGCGGCGATGGCCGGGTAGATCGAGGCGCAGCCGTCCATCTTGGTCGTCGAGCCGAACGGCACGGCGAAGGACGCGTACTCCTTGGGCACGCCGAGGCGCTCGGTGACCTTCTGCGTCAGCGGCATCGTGCCCACGGAGGAGCGGGAGACGAAGGCCAGCTGGATGGCGGGCCAGGCGCCCCGGAAGAACTGCAGCGGGTTGACCTTGCCGACGCCGGCCAGCAGCAGCGGGTAGACCACGAAGAGGACGAGGGCGCAGCCGACGTAGATGTCCGCGGTGAACGTCGCGTACTTGCTGAGCAGGTTCCAGCCGTACGTGGAGATGGCCGTGCCGACGAGGCCCAGCGTGCCCAGCGGGGCGAGCTTGATGACCCACCACAGGGCCTTCTGCAGCAGCTCCAGCACGGAGTGGCTGAGGGTGAGGACCGGCTTGGCCTTCTCGCCGGTCTTCAGGATCGCGATGCCCACGACCACGGCCATGAAGACGATCTGCAGGACCTTGAGCTGGGTGAAGGGCGTGACGACGTCCGTCGGGATGATGCCGGTGAGGAAGTCCAGCCAGGAGCCGTGCTTCTTGGGCTCGGCGCCGTCGGCGGCGGTCAGGCCGGTGCCGGCGCCCGGGTCGGTGAGCAGGCCGATGCCCAGGCCGATCACGACCGCGATCAGCGACGTGATCATGAACCACATCAGGGTGCGGGTGGCCAGCCGGGCGGCGTTGGACACGTTCCGCAGGTTGGTGATCGAGACGAGGATCGCGAAGAACACCAGCGGCGCGATGACCAGCATCAGCAGCTGGACGAAGATGTCGCCGATCTTGCCCAGCGTGGTGGACAGCCAGGAGATGTCACCGCTCTTGGCGGCCCAGCCGAGCAGGGCGCCGACGACCAGACCGAGCAGGATCTGGGCCCAGAACGGGACCTTGGGTATGCGCCCGCGGGAGGACGCCGTGGGGGACGGGGGTGTCGATGACAACGGAAACTCCGGTTACAGACGGAAGAAAAAGGGCGTGGAGCGCCGAGGAAATCCGTTTGCGCAGGATCTCCGGCCGCGGGGGACATGCGTCAGCGGCGACAACAGGCCGCGGAGACGCAGCGGCAAAGATCGACGTGCAGGCGCGCCACGAGCACGGGGCCCGTGGGGAACTGGTGCGCTGCTGCTGTCTTCATGTCCAACACGTTAACACCCGGACTTTGACAAACCCAAAGTCTTGCTTTGGGTTTGTCAGGCATCGCAGCCCCTGGGAAAACGCCGATGCCCCGGCGTGGAGCGGGTTGCTCCACGCCGGGGCATCGGCGAAAAACCGGGCAAACGTGACGAGGCTTACACCCCGTCGGTCAGACCTCGTTGGTCAGACCCTGTCGGTCAGACCCCGTCCTCCTGGCCGGCGTTGGCGTTGATCGCGGCCTTGGCGCGGTCCACGCGCTCGACGATCTGCACGGACATCGCGTCGCGCTGCTTGCGCAGCAGCACCCAGCTCAGCGGCGCGGACAGGATGAGCGACAGCAGCACCATCCACATGAGGTTCGAGCTGCCCACGCCCAGCGGGATGACGTGCGCGTAGCAGAGCACGTAGACGACGGCGAAGCAGCCGATGAGCAGGCCGAATCGCAGGGCGGTGTAGCGGAGCGACGCGTACTTCTGGCTACTCACGGACGGGACCTTCTTCTCGACGGCGACCGGGGGGTGCATTCCAGTACAGCACGGCCCGAAGTGGATCTCAGAGGCGCATCGCCTGCGGCGTCTCGCGCAGCGCGGCGTCGGGGCCGGGGTACTCGCGGATGATCTCGTAGCGGGTGTTGCGCTCCACCGGGCGGAAGCCGGCCTCGCGGATCAGCTCCAGCAGGTCGTCACGGGTGAGCTTGTTCGGCGTGCCGTAGTTGTCCGCGTCGTGCGTGATCTTGTACTCGACGACCGAGCCGTCCATGTCGTCCGCGCCGTGTTGCAGCGCGAGCTGGGCGGTCTGCACGCCGTGCATCACCCAGAAGACCTTGACGTGCGGGACGTTGTCGAACAGCAGCCGCGAGACCGCGAAGGTCTTCAGCGCCTCGGCGCCCGTCGCCATCGTCGTCCGGGCCTGGAGCCGGTTGCGGATCTTGCCGTCCTTCATGTCCACGAAGTCGTGCTGGTAGCGCAGCGGGATGAAGACGTGGAAGCCGCCGGTCTCGTCCTGCAGCTCGCGCAGCCGCAGGACGTGGTCGACGCGGTGGCGCGGCTCCTCGATGTGCCCGTAGAGCATCGTCGCCGGGCCCTTGAGGCCCTTGGAGTGCGCCAGGCGGTGGATGCGCGACCAGTCCTCCCAGTGGGTGTCGTGGTCGACGATGTGCTGACGGACCTCCCAGTCGAAGATCTCCGCGCCGCCGCCGGTCAGCGACTCCAGGCCGGCGTCGATCAGCTCGTCGAGGATCTCGTCGGCCGGCAGGCCGGAGATCTTCTCGAAGTGCTGGATCTCGGTGGCGGTGAACGCCTTCAGCGAGACGTTCGGCAGCGCCTCCTTGAGGGCCTTCAGCGAGCGCGGGTAGTAGCGCCAGGGCAGCGTCGGGTGGAGGCCGTTGACGATGTGCAGCTCGGTGAGGTTCTCGCTCTCCATCGCCTTGGCGAGGCGGACGGCCTCCTCGATGCGCATCGTGTACGCGTCCTTCTCGCCCGGCTTGCGCTGGAACGAGCAGTACGCGCACGACGCCGTGCACACGTTCGTCATGTTCAGATGACGGTTGACGTTGAAGTGGACGACGTCGCCGTTCTTCTGCGTGCGGACGTGATGGGCGAGCCCGCCCAGCCAGGCCAGGTCGTCGGACTCGTAGAGGGCGATGCCGTCCTCACGGGTCAGCCGCTCCCCGGCGAGGACCTTCTCCTCCAGCTCGCGCTTGAGCCCCGCGTCCATGACGTCCGCCTCTCCGATACTTCCGCTTTACGAACCCTCCCGAGCGTATCCCTACGCCTCGTCGGGCAGTTCGCCGACCCGGTTCTCCCACTTCGTGGACAGCACGATCGTGGTGCGGGTGCGGGCCACGCCCTTGGTGCCGGAGAGCCGGCGGATGGTGCGCTCCAGGCCGTCCACGTCGCTGACGCGGACCTTGAGCATGTACGAGTCGTCGCCGGCGATGAACCAGCAGTCCTCGATCTCCTCCAGGTCGCGCAGCCGGCGGGCGACGTCCTCGTGGTCGGCGGAGTCCGAGAGCTGAAGGCCGATCAGGGCGGTGACGCCCAGGCCGAGCGACGCGGCGTTCACGGTCGCGCGGTAGCCCGTGATGACGCCGGCCGCCTCCAGGCGGTTGATCCGGTCGGTGACGCTCGACCCGGAGAGGCCGACCAGCCGGCCCAGCTCCGCGTACGAGGCCCGGCCGTTCTCCCGGAGGGCCTGGATGAGCTGCCTGTCCACCGCGTCCATAACCTGGCACCTTTCAATAATCGGCGAACTCGCCGCGTTTCATGTAGAATCTAAGGCATGCAGGGCTTCATAGCCCGCAAATCTTCGCTCAACTCGCTAGATCAACGACGATCCTTCAGGAGTGACGTACACCGTGTACACGATCGAGATGGCCTACGCCCGCATGCGTGAGATGCAGGACCTGGCCAACCGCTCGCGTGCCCACCAGACCGCCGAGCGCCGCGCCGAGGCCAGGGCCGCGCGCGAGACCAGCCGCACCGCGCGCGCGAAGAAGCGCTAGTCCCCCTCCCGGGAGCGCGCCTCACCCAGCTCTCCCTTCCACCGGCGGTACAGCCGGTGCGGCACGCCCGCCGCATCCAGCACCCGCCCCGCGACGAAGTCCACCAGATCCTGGATGTGCGTCGCACCCGCGTAGAACGCCGGAGAGGCGGGCAGCACCACTGCGCCCGCCTCGTCCAGCGCCACCAGCTGCTTCAGCGACTGCCCGCTCAGCGGCGTCTCCCGCACGGCGACCACCAGCGGCCGCCGCTCCTTGAGCGTCACGCTCGCCGTCCGCTGCAGCAGGTCCTTCGACAGCCCCAGCGCCACCCCGGCCACGCAGGCCGTGCTCGCCGGGACGATCAGCATCCCCTTCGCCGGATACGAGCCGGACGACGGCCCCGCGGCGAGGTCGCCCGCGGGCCAGTAGCGGACGTCCTCCAGACCGGCGGCCGGGAAGTGCGGCTTCCCGTCGGCCCCCAGCGCCAGCCACTCGCGCAGGTCCTCCTGCCAGTGGGCGTCGCGGAACTTGATCCCGGTCTCGTCCAGCAGCGTCAGCCGCGACGCGCGACTCACCACCAGGTCGACGGCCTCACCGGCCGCCAGCAGCCCCCGCACCACGGCGGCGGCATACGGCGTGCCGGACGCCCCGGACACCCCGACCACCCACGGCCGGCGCTCCGGGCGCTGCGTTACACGTTCGTACGGCTCCACGCCCTTGAGCCTAGCCGCAGGCCCGCGACCGGCCGTGCGAGGCGGTACCGGCTAGACGCCGAGCCCCCGCGCCACGAGATCGAGCAGTGCACACACGAAAAGCGCAATGCCGATGAAACCGTTGACGGTGAAGAATGCCCTGTTCAGGCGGGACAGGTCGTGCGGCTTGACGATCGTGTGCTCATAGAGGAAGGCACCGGCCACCACGGCCAGGCCCGCCCAGAAGAACGCCCCCGCGCCCGTGGCCGCCCCGTACCAGGCCAGCAGGCCCGTCGTGATCACGTGGCAGACGCGGGCGCCGTGCAGCGCCGCCGGGACGCCGAAGCGGGCCGGGGTCGACTTCACGCCGTGCGCGCGGTCCGCCATCACGTCCTGGCAGGCGAAGATCAGGTCGAAGCCGCCGATCCACACGCCCACCGCGAGGCCCAGGATCACCGCGTCCCACGACCACTCCCCCGTCACCGCGAGCCACGCGCCCACCGGGCCCATCGCCTGGGCCAGGCCCAGGATCGCGTGCGGGAAGTCGGTGAATCGTTTCCCGTACGGGTAGACCACCATCGGGACGACCGCGATCGGGGCCAGCGCCAGGCACAGCGGGTTCAGCAGGGCCGCCGCGCCCAGGAAGAAGAAGACGGCGATGCCGGCGCCGGTCCACGCCGAGCGCACGGACACCGCGCCGGTGACGATCTCGCGGTTCGCCGTGCGCGGGTTCCGCGCGTCGATCTCGCGGTCGATGATGCGGTTGCAGGCCATCGCGAACGTGCGCAGGCCGACCATCGCGACGGTGACCAGCAGCAGCCGCGTCCAGTGGACGTTGCCGTACGTCTCGTACATCGCGGTGAGGGTGGCGATGTAGGCGAAGGGCAGCGCGAAGACCGAGTGCTCGATCATCACGAGCCGGAGGAACGCCTTGACCTTGCCGCTCGACGGCGCGGGGCCCGGGTTGAGGACCCCCTCGGCAGCGGACGTCACAGCCCGTACTCCTTCCACCGGCGGTCGACCTTCGCCGCCGTCTGCGGATCGGACTCGACCATCTGCGGCCAGCCCCCGTCGCGCGTGTAGCCCTCCTCGGGCCACTTCGCCGTCGCGTCGATGCCCGCCTTGCCGCCCCAGAACTGCTGGTACGAGGCGTGGTCGAGGTGGTCGACCGGGCCCTCGACGACCGTCAGGTCGCGCGCGTAGTCGGTGTTGCCCAGCGCCCGCCAGGACACCTCGTGCAGGTCGTGCACGTCGCAGTCCGCGTCCACCACGATGATCAGCTTGGTCAGCGACATCATGTGCGCGCCCCAGATGGCGTGCATGACCTTCTGCGCGTGCTTGGGGTACTTCTTATCGATCGAGACGATCGCGCAGTTGTGGAAGCCGCCGGACTCCGGCAGGTGGTAGTCCACGATGTCCGGAATGATGATCTTCAGCAGGGGCAGGAAGAACCGCTCCGTGGCCCGGCCCAGCGGGCCGTCCTCCGTCGGCGGGCGGCCGACGACGATGGACTGCAGCAGCGGCCGCTTCCGCATCGTCACGCAGTCGATCGTCAGCGCCGGGAACGGCTCCTGCGGCGTGTAGAAGCCGGTGTGGTCGCCGAAGGGGCCCTCGGGGAGCATCTCGCCCGGCTCCAGCCAGCCTTCGATGACGACCTCGGCGTTGGCCGGGACCTGCAGCGGGACGGTCTTGCAGTCGACCATCTCCACGCGCTTGCCGGAGATGAAGCCGGCGAACAGGTACTCGTCGATGTCGCCGGGCAGCGGCGCCGTCGAGGCGTACGTCACGGCCGGCGGGCAGCCGAAGGCGATCGCGACCGGCAGCCGCTCACCGCGCTTGGCGGCCACCTGGTAGTGGTTGCGGCTGTCCTTGTGGATCTGCCAGTGCATGCCGATGGTGCGCTTGTCGTGGCGCTGCAGGCGGTAGAGGCCCAGGTTCCGCACGCCCGTCTCCGGGTGCTTGGTGTGGGTGAGGCCCAGGTTGAAGAAGGAGCCGCCGTCCTCGGGCCAGGTGAAGAGCGCCGGCAGCTGGTCCAGGTCGACGTCGTCGCCGGTGAGGACGACCTCCTGCACCGGAGCGTCCTTGATCTTGCGCGGCGGCACGTGCGCCATCGCGCCGAGCTTGCCGAACGCCTCGCGCATGCCGGTGAAGCCCTGCGGCAGCTCGGGCTTGAGCAGGCCGCCGATCTTCTCGCTGATCTCGTCGTAGGACGCGAGGCCGAGCGCCTTGAGGAGCCGGCGGTCGGTGCCGAAGACGTTCATGGCCAGCGGCATGGCCGCGCCCTTGACGTTCTCGAAGAGGAGGGCGGGGCCGCCCGCCTTGTTCACCCGGTCCGTGATCTCGCCGATTTCCAGGTACGGATCGACTTCCGCCTTGATGCGCTTGAGGTCGCCGTCGCGCTCCAGCGCCCGGAGGAACGAGCGAAGGTCGTCGTAAGCCATGCGTTCCAGTATCAAGCACGCACTACGCTGGCTGCGTATCGGGGCCGCCGCGCGGCCCGTGCCACCGCCTTTGGGGAGCCGTCCGACATGCTCAGGTATCTGCCGTTCCTGCTGATCCTGGCGCTGTGGATCTACGCCTTCGTCGACTGCCTGAACACCCCGGAGAACGAGGTCCGCGGGCTGCCGAAGCTCGCCTGGGTGATCGTCATCCTGCTCTTCGGCGAGGTGCTGATCGGGCCGGTCGCCTGGCTGATCGCGGGGCGCCCGCGGGCCGCGGCCGCCGCACGCGGCGGCGAGCGGCAGTGGGTCGCGCCCGACGACAACCCCGAGTTCCTGAAGTCGCTCCGGCGCGACCAGGGCGATCCGCCGCCCGCGGGCTGAGCCCGCCCGGGCCGGACCCCTGCTGACGTCTCGTCAGACATTCGCCCGACCGGCCGTCACCCGGCCTTCCGCACGTCACCCGCCGTACGGCGTAGCAGGTCATCCCCCGATCGGGTCATAAGAAAAGCGGATTCCCGCCCCTGCGCACCGCCCTCCGGATCAACTCGTTCCTCTTCACGGCCATTTGGCACTCCGTTCACACACCCCCTCCTGCCCTTGACGCACCCGTGCCGGGAGAGTCCGAGAGGCCACACTGAGGCCTCACGCGACTCCAGGGAGAGGGGCACACGCCATGCCCGAGATGACCCGACGCAGACTCCTCGGCTCCGCCGCGGGTGCCGTCGGAGGCGCCGCCACGCTGTCGCTGCTGCCGCCGAGCGTGCGGCGGGCCGTCGCCACCGGCCCGGCCCGGCGCGGTTCGCTGCGCGACATCGAGCACGTGGTCCTGCTCATGCAGGAGAACCGGTCGTTCGACCACTACTTCGGCACCCTCAAGGGCGTGCGGGGCTTCGGCGACCCGGACGCCATCAAGCTGCCGGGCGGCCAGGACGTCTTCCACCAGCCCGACGAGAAGAACCCCGCGGGCCACCTGCTGCCCTTCCGGCTCGACACGCACAAGTCGAGCGCCCAGGCCATCCCGTCCACCAGCCACTCCTGGTCCGTGCAGCACGAGGCGTGGAACGGCGGGAAGATGGACCGCTGGATGCCGGCGCACCGCAAGGCGGACGGCGCGAACGGCCCGTACGTGATGGGCTACCACACGCGCGAGGACATCCCCTTCCAGTTCGCCCTGGCCGAGGCGTTCACCCTCTGCGACAACTACTTCTGCTCCGTGATGGGTCCCACCTGGCCCAACCGGCTGTACTGGATGACGGGCACCATCGACCCGGCCGGCACCCGCGGCGGCCCCGTCATCGACAACACCGCCCCCGAGCCGTACCGCTGGACGACGTACGCGGAGCGGCTGCAGGCGGCGGGGGTCAGCTGGCGCGTGTACCAGGAGGAGGACAATTACGGCTGCAACCTGCTGGAGCAGTTCCAGCAGTTCAAGGACGCGAAGCCGGGCGATCCGCTGTACGAGCGGGGCATGCGCAAGCTGCCCGAGGGCGCCTTCGAGGAGGACGCGCGGGGCGGCAAGCTGCCGGCCGTCTCCTGGATCATCCCGACCGCGGCGCAGTCGGAGCACCCGCGCTACCTGCCGGCGGCGGGCGCGGACTACGTGGCCCGGAAGATCGAGGCCATCGCGGACAACCCCGACGTGTGGGCGAAGACGGTCTTCATCCTGAACTACGACGAGAACGACGGCCTCTTCGACCACGTGCCGCCGCCGGTGCCGCCGGCGGGCACGGCGGACGAGTTCGTGGGGAAGCTGCCGATCGGCGGCGGCTTCCGGGTGCCGTGCCTGATCGTGTCGCCGTGGACGGTGGGCGGCTGGGCCGCGGGCGACGCCTTCGACCACACCTCGGTGCTGCGCTTCCTGGAGGCGTGGACGGGGGTGCGGGAGCCGAACATCAGCGCCTGGCGGCGCCGCACCTTCGGCGATCTGACCTCGGCGTTCGGCTTCACGGACCGGGCCACGCGGCCGCCGCGGCTGCCCTCGGACACCGCGCAGCAGCTGGAGCAGGCCCGGTGGGACGTGACCCACCTGCCCAAGCCCACGCTGCCGGGCGCCCGCCAGACGCCGCCGGAGCAGGAGAAGGGCAGGCGGCCCAGGCGCTGACGCGCCTTCAGTCCTCCGGTGGTTCGCCGGGGTCGCCGGTGCCGCGCAGCTCGTACTCGGCGCGGAGCTTCCGCCAGCGTTCGAGGGTCCACCCCGTCCAGTCCGCCGGGCGGCCGGCCAGCGCCTCCAGCAGGTACTCGAAGTGGTGGTGCCAGCCCGCCAGGCAGTCCAGGCGGACGGTGTCGGGGCCGGTGAACTCGTTGGTGAAGTGCAGCAGCGTGCCGCCGACGCCGGCCGGGCCCTCCTCCAGCTCGAAGCGGATCCGGCCGTGGATCTCGACGGTGTACTCGGCCAGCCGCTGCGGCCGCCAGGCGGTGACGCGGCCGGGGGCGACGGTGGCGTGCCCGGAGGCGTCGGTGTTCTGCCAGCGCAGCGTGATGGCCCCGCCCTCGCGCTGCTCGAAGGGCTCGGCCGCGGCCAGCCACGTCGGCAGGCCCTCGGGGGTGGCGACGGCCACCCACACCTCGGGCAGGGGGTAGGGCAGCGACAGCTCGTAGCGCAGGAGGTGGCTGTCCTCACCCCGCGGCTCGGACTTCCCGTAGAGGGAGGGGATCTCCATACCCCCAGCTCTACCACCGCGGCCCGTCCCCCGCGCTCCGGGAAGCGCGGGAAACGGGCCGTACGAGGGGATGCGCGCCGGTCAGACTCCGGCGTACGAGTGCTTGCCGGTGACGAAGATGTTCACGCCGTAGTAGTTGAAGATGTAGCAGCCGAAGGCGGCCAGGGCGATGTAGGCGGCCTTGCGGCCCTTCCAGCCGGCGGTGGCGCGGGCGTGCAGGAAGCAGGCGTAGGCGACCCAGGTGATGAAGGACCAGACCTCCTTGGGGTCCCAGCCCCAGTAGCGGCCCCAGGCGGCCTCGGCCCAGATGGCGCCGGCGATGATCGTGAACGTCCACAGCGGGAAGACCGTGGCGTTGATGCGGTAGCCCAGCTTGTCGAGGGTGGCGGCGGCGGGCAGGCGCGACATGGGGTTGTCGGTGCGCAGCGCGAGCTTGGCCTTGAAGCGGGCGTAACGGCGGTCCTGGGGCAGCTCGTCCAGGTAGCGGCGGAGGCCGGCGCCGGTGCGGCCCTCGACGAGGCGGGCCTCGTAGCCGTCGCGGAAGAGGTAGAGCAGGGTGGAGCAGGCGCCGACCCAGAACGCGGCGCCGCACAGGATCGCGGTGGAGACGTGGATCCACAGCCAGTACGAGTGGAGGGCCGGGACGAGCTGGTCGCTCTCGGTGTAGAGCACGGAGACGGCGAGGCCGAGGTCGAGGAGGATCGTGGTGGTCAGCGGGAGGCCGAGCCAGCGCACGTTCTTCTTGAAGGCCAGCAGGCCGAGGTAGACGCCGACGACCGTCATGCCGAAGGTCGTGGAGAACTCGTACATGTTGCCCCAGGGGGCGCGCTGCACGGACAGCGCCCGGGTGAGCACCGAGCCCGCGTGGAGCAGGAAGGACAGCACGGTCAGGGAGACGGCGATGCGGCCGTAGACGTCGCCCTTCTCGCTGGTGCCGGCGGCGCCGGGGCCGTCGGGCACGTCGCGGCTGCCGGTGGCGGCGCGGGTGACGACCTTGGGGCGCTCCAGGACGGCGGTGCCGCCGCCCTGGGCGCTCGCGCCCGCGGCGGCGCGGGCGGCCCCGGCCTCGGTGGTGATCGCGGCGGCGGTGCGGCCGACGGCGCTCCGGCTGCCGAACACCCACTCGGCGATGTGGGCGAGGAAGGCCAGGGTGTAGACGGCCATGGCCGAATAGATCAGTACGTTACTGATGTGGGCCAGGTTCTCGTTGGCTGCGGCAGCGATGGCGATCACGCGCGCGCTCCTTCGGATGCTGCGGAGGGATCCGCGGACTCTGCGGACTCCGCGGGGTCGGGGGCGTCCGTGGCGGTCACGGGCGGGGCGTCGGCCTGGAGGGCGGCGGCGAGGTCGGCGAGCTCCTCGGGGAGCTTCGCGGACTCGCTGCGGCCGAGGCCGGCCAGCTCGACGACGGTGTGGCCGTCCTTGCCGCGGACGGCCCGCACCCAGACGCGGCGGCGCTGGATGAACAGGGAGCCGGCGACGCCGGCGAGGGCCGCGACCGCGCCGGCGAGGGCGGTGCTGTTGCCGGGCTGCTGGGAGATCTGGAAGGTGGCCCAGGGCTTGATGCCCTCGAACTTCAGGGTGCCGCCGTCGGGCAGCGTCATGGTGTCGCCGACCTTGAGGGCCTGCGCGAAGGGGTTGCCGTCCTTGTCCTTGAACTGCTGCATCTTGGACACGTCGAGCTGGTAGACGTTCTGCGGCGTGCCGCTGTTGGTGCCGAGCCAGCCGTGGTAGGCGGTGAGGACGAGGCGCGGATTGTCCAGGTCGGGGAACTGGGACAGCATGGTGCCGGTCTTCAGGTCCAGGGTGGGCACGAAGTTGCCCTTGAAGCCGATCTGGTCCTTCTTGCCGTCCTTGGTGCGGTAGTCGCCGACCTTGAGGACGGTCGACTCGGTGATGTTGTTGTCGATCGGCAGGGACGGGATGCCGCCGCGGAAGGCGACGTCGCCCTGGCCGTCGCGGACGGTGACGACGGGCGCGTAGCCGTGGCCGATCAGGTAGACCTTCGAGCCGGAGGTCTCCAGCGGCTCGTTGACCTTGACCGTGGCCTTGCGGCCGGGCCCGTCGGCGCCCTCGTGGTAGGTGACGTGGGCCTCGTAGGTGCGCGGGGTGCCGCGCTGGGGGCCGGTGCGCTCGTACGTGGCCTCGAAGTCGTCGAGGTAGAAGCTGAAGGGCTTGAGGTCGTCGGCCGTGAACAGCGAGCCGGACTTGAAGTCGTCGTACTGGACGAGCGTGTTCGCGAAGCCGTCGCCCTCGACGATCAGCTTCTGGCCCTCGGACTTCCACAGCTGCCCGGAGGCGAAGGCGATCAGCAGCACGATGAGCGCGATGTGGAAGACGAGGTTGCCGGCCTCGCGGAGGTAGCCCTTCTCGGAGGCCACGGAGTCGCTGCCCGGCTCGGTGCGGAAACGGCGCTTCTTCAGGAGCGTGCGGGCCGCGGCCAGGACCTGCTCGGGCTCGGCGTCCGTGCGCCACGTGGTGTGGGCGGGCAGGCGCCTGAGGTTGCGGGGGGCGGCCGGCGGGCGGCCGCGGAGCTGGCCGACGAACTGCCAGGTGCGCGGGACGATGCAGCCGACGAGGGACGTGAACAGCAGGATGTAGATCGCGGAGAACCACACCGAGCTGTAGACGTGGAACAGGCCGAGCTTGTCGTAGAGCGGGCCGAGGGTCTCGTGGGACTTGCGCCACCCCTCGGCCTTGACCGCGTCCACGCTGGTCTGCGGGACGAGCGAGCCGGGGACGGTCGCGAGCGAGAGCAGGAACAGCAGGATCAGGGCGACCCGCATGGAGGTCAGCTGCCGCCAGAACCAGCGGGCCCAGCCGATCGTCTCGCGCGCGGCCCAGGCCGCGTACCCGAACGCGCCGGGCTTGCGGACGCCGCCGAAGGAGCCGGGCACGGCCTGGCCGCGCTCCTCCTCGGGGGCCGTGGACAGCCGCGAGCCGGCGGCCGCGGCGTCCGTCTCGTCGGCCGCGCCGTCGGCGGCGGGGGGTGTCTCTGTCGTGCCCATTTACATCAGACCTCGGGGGAGAAAGAGCTGGACCACGTCTGCAGTTCGCGGATCATGCTGTCCCACACCCCCGTGACGAGGAGCACGCCGACGACGACCAGCATCAGCCCGCCGGCGCGCATGACCCATGCATAGTGCCGCTTGACCCAGCCGAACGCGCCGAGCGCGCGCCGGAAGGCCACCGCGCTCAGGATGAACGGCAGGCCCAGGCCGAGGCAGTAGGCGACGGTCAGCAGCGCGCCGCGCCCGGCGCTGGCCTGGGTGGAGGAGAGGGAGAGGACGGAGGCGAGCGTCGGGCCGATGCACGGCGCCCAGCCCAGCCCGAAGAGCGCGCCCAGCAGGGGCGCCCCCACCAGGCCCATGGTGGGCCGGGTGTGGAAGCGGAACTCGCGCTGCCCGAATCTGTTGAGCAGACCCATGAAGGCGAGGCCCATCGCGATGGTGAGGACCCCCATCACCTTGGTGATCGTCTCCTGGTGGACCAGCAGCGCCCGGCCGACCCAGCCGAAGAGCGTGCCCATGGAGACGAAGACGAAGGTGAAGCCGAGCACGAAGAGGGTGGACCCGGCGAGCATCCGGCCCTTGCGGGACTCGGCCAGATCCGCCCCGCTGACCCCCGTCACGTAGGAGAGGTAGCCGGGGACGAGCGGCAGCACGCACGGCGAGAAGAACGAGACCAGCCCGCCGAACAGGGCGACGGGCAGGGCCAGCAGCAGCGCCCCGGAGAGCACCGTCTGGTTCATCTCGCCGACGGCGACCGTGACGGCGGCGGAGGTGGCGGGGGTCACCGGATCACTTCTCCGCGACCAGCGGGTCGAGCGTCTTGCGGAGCTCTTCCTCGGTCAGCGCCTTGATCGCCCGCGCGGCGATCTTCCCGTCGCGGTCGATGAAGACGGTGGAGGGGATGGACTGGGGGTTGAGGCTGCCCGCGGGGAAGCGCAGCAGGAGCTTGCCGGCCGAGTCGTAGAGGCTCGGGTACGGGACCTCGAACTCCTTCTCGAACTTGATCGCCGGGGCGGGGTCGGAGTCGCGGGTGTTGAGCCCGACGAACTGGACGCCCTTGTCCTTGTAGTCGTTGGCGACGTTGACGAGGTTCTTGGCCTCGGCGCGGCACGGGGAGCACCACGAGCCCCAGACGTTAAGGACGACGATCTTGCCCTTGTAGTCCTTGGCGATGTCGAGTTCCTTGCCCTCCAGCGTCTTGCCGGAGAGGTCGGGCGCGTCCTGCCGCCCGCCCTTGTCGCTGACGACGCTCACGCCGCCCGTGCCCTGCACGAACTGGGTCTGGCCGCCGCTCTTGGGGTTGTCGCCCGAGCCGCAGGCGGTCAGGGACAGGGCCGCGGCGGCGGCGAGGATGGCCGGCATGGTGATACGCCGGCGTGGTCCGGGGCGTCGAAAGGCGCGGCAGGCACTCATGTGAAAAGTTTCGCATGGTCCGTTTAGGGATCTTCCGCGCCCCCCTGTGACGCGAACCGGCGCCCGGCGGGGCCCCGGGAGGCGGGTGTGCGGGCGGTCAGGCCGCCACCCCGGCGTGCCACTTCTCGCCGACCTCCAGCCGGCGCAGGCCGCGCAGCACGGCCGGATCCTGGGCGTCCAGCCAGTCCACGAACTGGCGGAAGGAGACCAGCCGCACGTCCTTGTACTGATCGTCGGCGATGCGTTTCAGAGCTTCCTCCACCGCATCCATATAAATGCCGCCGTTCCACTCCTCGAAGTGGTTGCCGATGAAGAACGGCGCGCGATTCGTCTCGTACGCCCGCTCGAATCCGGCGAGATAGGACTCCGTCGCCTGCTGCCGCCATTCCGGATAGTGCACCGAAGGGCCGCGCGTCGTGTTCTTCGACTGATTGGCGAGGATGTTGTAGTCCATCGACAGGACTTCGAACGAATGCCCGGGAAAGGGAATCTGCTGCAGCGGGAGATCCCACAGACCGTGCTTCTTCGACGGCCACACCTGCGTCCCGCCCGGAGAACTCGCGTCGTAGCGCCAGCCGAGCTTCGCCGCCGTCGGCAGCAGGTTGTCCTGCCCCAGCAGACACGGCGTCCGCGCGCCCACCAGCTCCTTGCGGTAGTCGAACGGCAGCGGCTCCAGATCACTGAACCCCGTGTTCGTCCGCCACTCCGTGACGAACGAGACCGCCTGCTCGATCTCCGACTCCCAGTCCTCCCCCTCCCACCGGCCGACCGACCCCTCCCCCGAACAGAAGTGACCGTTGAAGTGGGTGCCGATCTCATGCCCCTCCAGCCACGCCTCCCGCACGTTCGCGAGCGTCGCCCGGACGTGCTCGTCGGTGAGGTAACCGATGTCGGAGGCGCCGACCGGGTTGTTCGGCGGCTTGTAGCGGTGCCGCTTCGACTCGGGCAGCAGATACAGCCCGGACAGGAAGAACGTCATCCGCGCGTTGTGGTCCTGCGCCAGCTTCCGGAAGCGCGGGAAGAGCCCGTTGCCGACCTCGCCCGCCCCGTCCCACGAGAAGATCACGAACTGCGGCGGCTTCTGCCCCGGCTCCAGCCGCTCGGGCTCCGGCGGCTGATTGGGCTGCGGCCCCGCGTCCGCCGTCGAACCGTCGCCGATCGGCCTCGCCTTGGCCCGCTCGACGGCCTTCGCCGCCGGACCGCTGCGCCGCTCTTCGGGGGCCGCGGCGGAGGAGCAGCCCGCGACGCCGCCCAGCGCCGCGGCCGCTCCCACGCCCCAACCGAGGAGACCCCGCCGGCTGATGTCGCGCATGTCGACTCCGTCCGTACTCGCCGTGCCCCACGCCGTTGTCGTCCATATAAAACGACATTGCGTGAGAGGGCGCGTCGAGTACGGCGGTTGCGCAGTTTCCCCCGTCTTTACGGAGTTGCCCCGCATTTACGCAGCCGCAGCCGCCTTACGGAGCAACCCGTACTCCGCCGAAAGGGCTTCAGGCGCCGAACGCCTTGGGCCCGCCCTTCACCGGCTTGGCCCCCGCGAGGAGATGCGCCGGCACCAGATCCCGGGCCGGTTCGCTGTACCCCACCGACACGATCTTGTCCCCCCTATAGGTGAACGTCGTCAGGCTCGCCAGCGTGCACTCCCGCTTCCGCGGGTCGTGCCACAGCCGCCGCCGCTCCACGAAGCTCCGCACGATCCAGATCGGCAGCTGGTGGCTCACGCACACCGCCTCATGACCACGCGCCGCGTCCTTCGCCGCGTCCAGCGCGCTCATCATCCGCACGACCTGCTCGACGTACGGCTCGCCCCACGACGGGCGGAAAGGATTCGTCAGGTACTTCCAGTTCGCCGGCTTCTTCAGCGCACCGTCACCGACCCCGAACGTCTTGCCCTCGAAGACGTTCGCCGCCTCGATCAGCCGCTCGTCCGTCGCCAGGTCCAGCCCGTGCGTCTTGGCGATCGGCGAGGCCGTCTCCTGCGCCCGCTCCAGCGGCGACGCCACCACATGGGTGATGTCCCGCCCCGCCAGGTGCTCCGCCACCCGGTCCGCCATCCGGCGGCCCAGGTCCGACAGGTGATAGCCGGCCCGCCGCCCGTAAAGCACGCCCTCCGGGTTGTGGACCTCGCCATGACGCATCAGGTGCACGACCGTGATGTCGTCCCGCCCCCGCTCCGCGTCCTTCTCCCGGCTCACTTCGCCCCCTCCTCGGTCGCCTCGGCCGCCGCGCGCGCCGCCGCCGGCAGCGCCGCCGCGATCCGCTCCACCGCCGCCGCGTCGTGCGCCGTCGAGACGAACCACGACTCGAACGCCGACGGCGGCAGATACACGCCCTGCGACAGCATCGAGTGGAAGAACGCGTTGAACCGGAACGCCTCCTGCCCCCGCGCGTCGTCGTAGTTCCGCACCTCGCGCCCGGTGAAGAACACCGAGAACATGTTGCTCGCCGTCTGCAGGCGGTGCGCCACGCCCTGCTTGGTCAGCGCCTCGCTCACCAGACCGCTGATCTCCGCGGACACCGCGTCGACCTTCTCGTACGCCGCGTCGTCCAGCAGCCGCAGCTGCGCCAGGCCCGCCGCCGTCGCCACCGGGTTACCCGACAGCGTGCCCGCCTGGTAGACCGGGCCCGCCGGAGCCAGGTGCGCCATCACATCGGCCCGGCCGCCGAACGCCGCCGCCGGGAAGCCGCCGCCCATCACCTTGCCGAACGTCATCAGATCCGGCTTCACGCCGTCGACGCCGTACCAGCCCGCCTTCGACGTGCGGAAACCCGTCATCACCTCGTCGGAGATGAACAGCGCGCCGTTCTTGGCGCACGCGTCCTTCAGCCCCTGGTTGAAGCCCGGCAGCGGCGGCACCACGCCCATGTTGCCCGGCGACGCCTCCGTGATCACACAGGCGATCTCGCCCGGGAAGGCGTGGAAGGCCTCGTGCACGGCCTCCAGGTCGTTGTACGGCAGCACGATGGTGTCCCCGGCCTGCGCGCCCGTGACGCCCGGCGTGTCCGGCAGCCCGAACGTCGCCACGCCCGAGCCCGCCGCGGCCAGCAGCGCGTCCACGTGACCGTGGTAGCAGCCCGCGAACTTGATCACCTTGGCGCGGCCGGTGAACCCGCGCGCCAGCCGGATCGCCGACATCGTCGCCTCGGTGCCCGACGACACCAGGCGCACCTGCTCCACGGGCTCGACGCGCGCGACGATCTCCTCGGCGAGCGCGACCTCCCCCTCACCCGGCGTACCGAAGGACGTCCCCCGGGCCACCGCCTCCTGGACGGCCGCGATCACCTCGGGGTGCGCGTGCCCGAGGATCATCGGCCCCCACGAGCACACGAGGTCGACGTACTCCCGGCCGTCGGCATCAGTGAGGTACGGACCGGTGCCGGACACCATGAACCGGGGCGTACCACCCACGGCCCGGAAAGCCCTGACCGGGGAGTTCACGCCGCCGGGCGTCACGACAGCGGCGCGGTCGAAGAGTGTCTGCGAGACTGGCGCTTGCATGGGGTATGGGTAGCTCACGCTAGCCATGGTCTCAGAGCCTCACCCGGACTAGGCTCCGGGCGTTTCGCACGCTGTGCACGGGGGAGGTCTCTGAGACGATGATCGGGTTGCGCGGCGGGGGCAGTGCTGCGTAGGAAAAAGCGGTCAGGTGGAGATATGCAGCGCGGTGGCGGACTGGGTGAGGGCACCGGTGACCTGGGCCCCGAGCGCGCCCGGCAGGCCCGCAGGGGCCGCCACAGGGGCCGGCGCGACCGGCGCGAGGAGCAGCTCCCCGACAGCACGGACAACATGAGCAGTACGAGCAGTACGAGCAGCACGAGCAGTACGGGCAGCACGAGCAGCACGGGCAAGACGAGCAACACGAACAGCACAGGAAACAGGAGCGGCCGCGTGGGGGTGACCTACAAGTACTTCGGGGCACCCAACAGCGCGGCCGCGGCGAACGTCCCCATCTCCATGCGCCCCGAGGAGCTCGGCGGCGACGAGCTCGGCATGGGCGGCATGTTCACCCGCATCAAGCCGGAGACCGTGGCCGCCATGGTGCTCACCGGCATCGAGGGCATACCCCTGCACAAGGTCCCCCCGCTCGAACTGGTCGTCCTCCACCCCGACTACGCCGTCGTCAAACTGCCCATGACCGTCGTCGACCCGCTGCGCGGCATCGGCGAGGAGTCCGTCGGCGCCGCCGCCTTCATCTGGTCCACCGTCCCCGACCGCGGCGGCCCCCGCGACGCCTTCGGCGTCTACCAGCTCCTGCGCGAGTGGCAGGACTTCTCCCACCGCCTCCACGAGAACGGCCACCAGCCCTACTGCCTCGTCTGGCCGTAGCCCTCCCCGTCCTGCCGTCACCCCGCCCCCGTCCGGCCGCGGCCGCCCGCGCACCGCACCGCCGTACGCTGCGAGCATGCTGATCGCCCGCTCCATCGCCCTCTTCCTCCTCGCCGCGCTCCTGGAGATCGGCGGCGCCTGGCTCGTCTGGCAGGGCGTACGCGAGCACCGGTCACCCGGCTGGATCTGGATCGGCGCCGGCATCGCCGCCCTCGGGGCCTACGGCTTCGTCGCCACCCTCCAGCCCGACGCCCACTTCGGCCGCATCCTCGCCGCCTACGGCGGGATCTTCGTCGCCGGCTCCCTCGCCTGGGGCATGGTCGCCGACGGCTACCGGCCCGACCGCTACGACGTCCTCGGCGCGCTCGTCTGCCTCATCGGCGTGGCGATCATCATGTACGTGCCACGCGGCCGCTGAATATCCTGCCCGGGGACACCCGCGCGCCTCAGGAGGCATCACCATGAGCACCCGCACCGCCGTCATCACCGGCGCGAGCAGCGGCATCGGCGCCGCCACCGCCCGCCGGCTCGCCGCCGAGGGCTACCGCGTCGTCCTCACCGCCCGCCGCGCCGACCGCATCGAGGCCCTCGCCAAGGAACTCCCCGGCGCCCGCGCCCACGCCCTCGACGTCACCGACCGCGCCGCCGTCGACGCCTTCGCCGCCACCCTCGACCGCGTCGACGTCCTCATCAACAACGCCGGCGGCGCCCACGGCGCCGACCCCGTCGCCACCGCCGACCCCGCCGACTGGCGCACCATGTACGAGGTCAACGTCCTCGGCGTGCTCCACATGACCCAGGCCCTGCTCCCCGCCCTCACCGCGAGCGGCGACGGCACGGTGCTGATCCTCTCCTCCACCGCCGCCCTCGGCACCTACGAGGGCGGCAGCGGCTACGCCGCCGCCAAGCACGGCGCCCACGCCGTCGCCGAGACCCTCCGCCTGGAGCTGTGCGGACAGCCCGTCCGCGTCATCGAGATCGCCCCCGGCATGGTCCGCACCGACGAGTTCGCCCTCACCCGCTTCCGCGGCGACCAGGCCAAAGCCGACGCCGTCTACGCGGGCGTCGCCGAGCCCCTCACCGCCGAGGACGTCGCCGACACCATCGGCTGGGCCGTCACCCGGCCCCCGCACGTGAACATCGACCTGCTCGTCGTACGGCCCCGCGCGCAGGCCAGCAACTACAAGGTCCACCGCGAGGCCTGAGACCACGGCGCCCGGACCCGGAAGCGGGCGAAAGATCGCGCGGATGATCTCCAGCGGCTACGTTCATGGGGCGGCCGTCCGGGGGGACGGCCCGGCACGAAAGGGAAGCACATGCGCGTCATAGCCTTCGACCACCTCGTCCTCAACGTCGCCGACGTCGAGCGGTCCCTCGCCTTCTACACCGGGCCGCTCGGCCTCGACCCCGTCCGCGTCGACGAGTGGCGCGCCGGCCGGGCGCCGTTCCCGTCCGTGCGCATCTCCCCCACCGCGATCATCGACCTGGTGGAGCGCGACCGCGGCGACGCGGCCGCCTCCAACGTCGACCACATCTGCCTCGCGGTCGAGCCCCTCGACTGGCAGACCGTGATCGACTCCGGCGTCTTCACCGTCGTCGACGGCCCGGGCCAACGCTTCGGCGCCCGCGGCAACGCGGAGTCGCTCTACGTCCAGGACCCGGACGGCAACACGGTCGAGCTGCGCTGGTACCCGCAGGACGTGCGCGGCTAGAGGGTCCGGCGACACCCCGGCCGGGGACCGGGGTGTCGCTAGCCCTTCACGCAGACGACCTGCTTCAGCTTGGCGACGACCTCGACGAGATCCCGCTGCTGCTCCATGACCTGCTCGATCGGCTTGTACGCGGCCGGGATCTCGTCGACCACTCCGCGGTCCTTGCGGCACTCGACGCCGCGCGTCTGGTCCGCCAGGTCCCGCTCGGAGAATCGCTTCTTCGCCTGGTTGCGGCTCATCCGGCGGCCGGCACCATGCGAGGCGGAGTTGAACGACGCCTCGTTGCCCAGGCCGCGGACGATGTACGAGCCGGTGCCCATCGAGCCCGGGATGATGCCGTACTCGCCACCGCCGGCGCGGATCGCGCCCTTGCGGGTGACCAGCAGGTCCATGCCCTCGTACTGCTCCTCAGCCACGTAGTTGTGGTGACAGGAAATGACCGGTTCGAAGATCGGCTTGGCCTTCTTGAACTCCTTGCGGACGACATCCTGAAGCAGCGCCATCATGATCTCGCGGTTGTGCCGCGCGTACTCCTGCGCCCAGAACAGGTCGTGCCGGTAGGCGGCCATCTGCGGGGTGTCCGCGATGAAGACCGCGAGGTCACGGTCGACCAGACCCTGGTTGTGCGACAGCTTCCGGGCCTCGCCGATGTGGTGCTCGGCCAGTTCCTTGCCGATGTTGCGAGAACCGGAGTGCAGCATCAACCAGACAGAATTTGTCTCATCAAGACAAATCTCGACAAAGTGGTTCCCGCCTCCGAGCGAACCCATCTGCTTCAGCGCTCGGCTCTGACGGAATTTGACCGCCTCCGCAACCCCGTCGAACCGCCCCCAGAACTCATCCCACCCCGCCGTCGGCAACCCGTGCAGCCGCCGCGGGTCGACCGGGTCGTCGTGCATCGAGAAGCCCACCGGAATGGCCTCCTCGATCTTCGACCGCAGCCGGGAGAGATCACCGGGGAGGTCGTTGGCCGTCAGTGACGTCTTCACGGCGGACATCCCGCAGCCGATGTCGACGCCGACCGCCGCCGGGCACACCGCGCCCTGCATGGCGATCACCGAGCCGACCGTGGCGCCCTTGCCGAAGTGGACGTCCGGCATGACCGCGAGTCCCTTGATCCATGGCAGGGTGGAGACGTTGCGCAGCTGCTGCATGGCAACGTCCTCGACCGTGGCCGGATCGGTCCACATGCGGATCGGCACCCGGGCGCCGGGCACCTCGGTGTAGGACATGGTTTTCCTCATAACCCCGTAAAAGCAAGATAACGCAAAAGCCGGACATATCTCACGATTCACGACAGCGAACCGGCAGACGCGGCGGCGCTTGCGGTAGACATACTGTCCAGCCGCCGCCTCCGCGGCGGCAACACGTTTTCCGGCACGGGATGCGGCCCGCAGCCGGTGGAAGGAGCCACGGACAGTGCAGCGAAGGGCTCACGCACCGGCCGCCGCACTGGCCGCCGCCACGCTCGCCGCGGTGCTCACCGCCTGCAGCGGCGGGGCCGGCGCCGACGGCGGCGACGACGCCAAGCCCGGCCGGGCCGGCGCCACCGCACCCGCCGCGCAGCCGGGCAAGTACCACAGCCTCCCCGAGCCCTGCGGCTACGTGAACCGCGACACCCTGCGCCGCCTCCTGCCCGCCACCGGCGACGACGAGGACGGCCGCGACACCGCGAAGCTCTACAAGGGCCAAGCCGCGATCACCTACGACACCGACCGCCGCGTCGGCTGCCGCTGGAAGCTGGAGACCCCGCAGGGTACCCGGCACCTGGCCGTGGACTTCGAGCGCGTCGTGTCGTACCAGCCCGGCGTCAGCGACGAGCAGCGCGCGGAGCAGCTGTACGACCGGCAGGCGACCGCCGCGCACATCCCGGTCTCCTCGGCCTCCCCGTCGGCGTCGGGCTCGTCTCCCGCGGCCTCCGCCGGTGCGCCGAAGGGCGCGAGCGCGGGTCCGCACCCGCAGGGCGGCGCGGCGAGCGGCTCGCCGTCCCCGTCGGCGTCCCGTACGGGCGCGCCGAGCGCTTCCGGCTCTCCGGCCGGTGGCGCGTCGCTCGCGCCGCGCGCCCTGGACGATCTCGGTGACGACGCCTTCATCGACGACAAGCTGATCAATTCGGGCTCCGGCGTGCACCGGGACATCAACATCGTCTTCCGGGCGGCGAACGTGATCGTCACGATCGCCTACGACCAGTGGTCGGTGGACAAGCTGCACATCCCCGCCAGTGAGGACCTCCAGGGCAAGGCCCAGTCCCTGGCCCGCGAGCTCGAGGCGGGGCACTTCGGCAATTAGCCCGACCCGGCCCGGCGAGTAACGCCCCAATACGGCCACCGGCCCGCGTCGGCCGCGTACCGTGCCGACCAGCAAGGCCGACCAACGCAAGGCCAGCCAAGAGGGCCGACCGGCAAGGCCGGCCCCTCGACACCGAACGAGCGAAGGACCCATGCACCGAACAGCCCCGCGACTCGCCCGACTCCTCGCCTGCGCCGCAGTACCGGTGATGCTCGTCGCCACCGGCTGCTCGGACGACGAGGGCGGCGCGAAGAAGAAGTCGCCCTCCCCCTCCGCCTCCGCGTCGGCTCCCGGCGCCTCGCCGTCGGTCAAGGCGGCCACGTTCGCCAAGCTGCCGCCGGAGGTCTGCAAGACGATCGCGGAGAAGACGATCGACTCGCTGGTGCCGAAGGCGAAGAAGAAGGAGGGCGAGGCCCTCGCCACCAGCGACGCCAACGACTCGGCGAGCTGCTTCTGGAACGGCCTGAACGACGAGGACGTCAAGGACCTGCAGTTCCGTTCGCTGACGGTCTCCTACAAGCGGCTGGCCTCGGACCCGACGCTGGGTTCGGGTGAGAAGCGCGCCGAGAAGTTCGCCGAGCAGCAGGTGACGAAGGCGACCACGGCGGACGGCGCGAAGGACGCGAAGACCACCAAGGCCGAGGGCATCGGCGACGGCGCGAACCTGGTCGCCACGGACACCAAGAAGGACGACGACGACTACCGCAACGCGACGGTCGTGGCCCGTACGGGCAATGTGGTCGTCACGGTGAAGTACAGCGGCGCCGGCTTCCAGGGCGCGAAGAACCCGGCCGCGGACGACATCGCGAAGGGCGCGCAGGACGCGGCCAAGGAGGCGGTGGCGGCGGTCGCCGCGGCGAACAAGTAGCGCCTCTCCGTACGCGAAGACGCCGGGCCCGCTCGATCCTTGCGGTCGAGCGGGCCCGGCGTCTTCGTGCGCTCAGGAGCTACGCGCCGAGGAGCTTGCGGACCCGGTCCGCTCCCACGGCGAGGAGCAGCGTGGGCAGGCGCGGGCCGGTGTCGCGGCTGACCAGCAGGTGGTAGAGGAGCGCGAAGAAGGACCGCTGGGCGACCTTCAGCTCCGGGGTGGGCTTGGCGTCGGGCGTGAGGCCGGCCTGGATCTTGGGCACGCCGTAGACGAGCGTGGTGAGGCCGTCGAGCGACCAGTGGTCGTCGAGGCCTTCCAGGAGGAGCCGCAGCGATTCGCGGCCCTGCTCGTCGAGCGAGCCGAGGAGCTCGGTGTCGGGCTCGGAGCGGACGATCGTGCGGGACTCGGCGGGGACCTGGGTGTTGATCCAGTGCTCGGCCCGGTCCAGGCGCGGGCGGACCTCGTCGAGGTCGGCGACGGGGTTGGCCGGGTCGAGGTCGCTGAGGATGCGGATCGTCTGCTCGTCGTGGCCGGCGGTGATGTCGACGACGGAGGCGAGCGTGCGGTACGGCAGCGGCCGCGGGGTGCGCGGCAGCTCGCCGGCGGCGGTGCGGGCGGCGCGGGAGTGCGCGGCGGCGTCGGCGGGCAGGGCGGTGCCGTCGGCGACCTTGGCCTCCAGCTTGTCCCACTCGTCGTAGAGCCGCTGGATCTCCTGGTCGAAGGCGATCTTGAAGGACTGGTTGGGCTTGCGGCGGGCGTACAGCCAGCGCAGCAGCGGCGCCTCCATGATCTTGAGGGCGTCGCCGGGGGTGGGCACGCCGCCCTTGGAGGAGGACATCTTGGCCATGCCGCTGATGCCGACGAAGGCGTACATCGGGCCGATCGGCTGCTCGCCGCCGAAGACCTTGCGGACGATCTGGCCGCCGACGACGAAGGAGGAGCCCGGGGAGGAGTGGTCCACGCCGGAGGGCTCGAAGATCACGCCTTCGTAGGCCCAGCGCATGGGCCAGTCGACCTTCCAGACCAGCTTGCCGCGGTTGAACTCGCTGAGCAGGACCGTCTCCGAGTGGCCGCACACGCAGGTGTAGGCGAGCTCGGTGGTCTCGTCGTCGTACGCGGTGACGGTCGTCAGGTCGCGCTCGCAGGCGCCGCAGTAGGGCTTGTACGGGAAGTAGCCCGCGCCGGAGCCGCTGCCGTCGTCCTCGGCGGCGGCGCCGGAGCCCTCGGCGGCCTCCAGCTCGGCCTCGTCGACGGGCTTCTGCTGCTGCTTCTGGCCCTGCTTCTTCGGCTGGCCGGTCGCCTTGTCCTTCGTCCGGTACTGGTCGAGGATCGCGTCGATGTCGGCGCGGTGCTTCATCGCGTGCAGGATCTGCTCGCGGTAGACGCCGGAGGTGTACTGCTCGGTCTGGCTGATCGGGTCGTACTCGATGCCGAGCTCGGCGAGCGAGGCGACCATGGCGGCCTTGAAGTGCTCGGCCCAGTTCGGGTACGCCGAGCCGGCGGGGGCCGGGACCGAGGTCAGGGGCTTGCCGATGTGGTCGGCCCAGGACTCGTCGATGCCGGGGACGCCGTTCGGCACCTTGCGGTAGCGGTCGTAGTCGTCCCAGGAGATCAGGTGCCGGACCTCGTGGCCCCGGCGGCGGATCTCGTCGGCGACGAGGTGCGGCGTCATGACCTCGCGCAGATTGCCGAGGTGGATCGGGCCGGAGGGCGACAGGCCCGAGGCGACGACGATCGGTTTGCCGGGGGCCCGGCGCTCCGCTTCGGCAATGACCTCGTCGGCGAAACGGGAGACCCAGTCGGCCTCGGTGCTCTGAGCCTGAGCCACGGCACTTCCTTCCTTACGGTCCTGGCATGACCATTGTCCCAGACGGGAGGGGTGGCTCCGGGGTTGCCCGGCTCCGGTGAAATTACCGCGGGGGGCGTGGTAGGCGCATGGGATAATCGGCGGGACTCGTTCTATGCCGTCTACCGGAATGGCACCCATCCCATGGCTTCGGTTCCCTCCCTCGCTTCCTCGCTCCACCAGCGCATCGCGGACGCCCTCTCGGCAGCCCTGCCGGAGGCCGGTGCCGCCGATCCGCTGCTGCGACGAAGCGACCGGGCCGACTTCCAGGCGAACGGGATGCTGGCGCTGGCCAAGAAGCTGGGGGGCAACCCGCGCGAGCTGGCGGGCAAGGTCGTCGAGGGCCTTCCGGCCGGTGAGCTGATCAAGGAGGTCGAGGTCTCGGGCCCCGGCTTCCTGAACATCACGATCGCGGACGAGGCGATCACGAAGACCCTCGCCGCGCGCGCCGCGGACGAGCGGCTCGGCGCCCCGCTCGCGGAGCACCCCGGCACGACGGTCATCGACTGGGCCCAGCCGAACGTGGCCAAGGAGATGCACGTCGGCCACCTGCGCAATTCGGTGATCGGCAATGCGGTCGTCCGGATCCTGGAGTTCACGGGCGAGAAGGTGATCAGCCGCCACCACATCGGCGACTGGGGCACCCAGTTCGGCATGCTGATCCAGTACCTGATCGAGCACCCCCACGAGCTGGACCACAAGGCGGAGGGGGAGGTCTCCGGCGAGGAGGCCATGTCGAACCTCAACCGCCTGTACAAGGCGTCGCGCGCGCTGTTCGACGCGGACGAGGAGTTCAAGGCGCGGGCCCGGCGCCGGGTGGTGGACCTCCAGGCGGGCGACGAGGAGACCCTCGCGCTCTGGCAGCGGTTCGTCGACGAGTCGAAGATCTACTTCTACTCGGTGTTCGACAAGCTGGACGTCGAGATCCGTGACGAGGACATCGTCGGCGAGTCCGGCTACAACGACATGCTGGCGGAGACGTGCCGGATGCTGGAGGAGTCCGGTGTAGCGGTGCGCTCGGAGGGCGCGCTGTGCGTGTTCTTCGACGACGTGAAGGGCCCGGACGGCAATCCGGTCCCGCTGATCGTGCAGAAGTCGGACGGCGGCTTCGGCTACGCGGCGACCGACCTGTCCGCGATCCGCGACCGCGTCTTCAACCTGAAGGCCGACACCCTGCTGTACGTGGTGGACGTCCGCCAGTCCCTGCACTTCAAGATGGTCTTCGAGACGGCCCGCCGGGCCGGCTGGCTGACGGACGACGTCAAGGCCGTGCAGCTGGGCTTCGGCACGGTGCTGGGCAAGGACGGCAAGCCGTTCAAGACGCGTGAGGGCGAGACGGTCCGGCTGGTGGACCTGCTGGACGAGGCCATCGACCGCGCGTCGGCGATCGTCCGCGAGAAGGCGCAGGACCTCACGGAGGAGGAGATCGCGGAGCGTGGTGCCCAGGTGGGCATCGGCGCCGTGAAGTACGCGGACCTGTCGACGTCGGCGGCCCGTGACTACAAGTTCGACCTGGATCAGATGGTGTCCCTCAACGGCGACACGTCGGTCTACCTCCAGTACGCGTTCGCGCGCATCCAGTCGATCCTGCGCAAGGCGGGGGAGGCCGCTCCGGTGGCGCACCCGGAGCTGGCGCTGGCTCCGGCCGAGCGGGCGCTGGGCCTGCACCTGGACCAGTTCGCGGCGACGGTGGCGGAGGCCGCCGGGGAGTTCGCGCCGCACAAGCTGGCCGGTTACCTCTACCAGCTGGCGTCGCTGTACACGACGTTCTACGACCAGTGCCCGGTCCTGAAGGCCGAGGAGGAGGCGCAGGTGGAGAACCGCCTGTTCCTGTGCGATCTGACGGCGCGCACGCTGCGGCAGGGCATGGAGCTGCTGGGCATCCGGACGCCCGAGCGCCTGTAACACCTGGTGTGTGCGGGGGCGGGTCAGGCGGCTGTTCCGCCGGGCCCGCCCCTTTTCCCGTCCCGGGCCTCGTCCCCGCCCAGTTCGAACCAGACGAGCTTGCCGGTGAGCCCCTGGGGCTGCCGGCGCAGCGCGAATCCTCCCCAGCTGTCGGCGCAGCGCATGACGAGGGCGAGGCCGCGTCCTTCCTCGGCGTCCTCGCGGGGCAGGGCGGTGAGCTGCAGGCCGGGCAGGGCGGGGTTGGTGTCCCAGACGGTCACGCGCACCGCGCTGCCCTTGCCCTCGCGTCTGACGCGTACAGAGGCGGGCCCGTCGGAGTGCCGGTAGGAGTTGGTGACCAGTTCCGAGGTGAGCAGTTCGGCGGTTTCGGCGACGCGCGCGAGGCCGTGCTCCTCGAAGATCGTGCGGAGGGTGCGGCGGGCGATGCAGGGCGCGAGAGGGTCGCAGGGGACCTGGAGGGTGTATTCCCAGCTGTCGGGGAGCCCTGGGTCGGTGCTCATGGGCGCGTCTCCGCGGAGGGGTCGGTGTGCGCCACAAGCTAGGGCCGGTGTCCGGGGGCTTTCCACTGTTTCGGCGGAATTCCCCCGGGCACCGGCCCTTTGACGTTCTCGGACGATCGCGTCAGAGCGTCAGAGCTGCCGTGCGACTTCGGTCGCCCAGTAGGTGAGGATCATGTCGGCGCCGGCGCGCTTGATGCCGGTGAGGGTCTCCATGATCGCGCGGTCGCGGTCGATCCAGCCGTTGGCGGCGGCGGCCTCGACCATCGCGTACTCGCCGCTGATCTGGTACGCGGCGACGGGCACGTCGACGGTGTCGGCGACCTTGGCGAGGACGTCCAGGTAGGGCAGGGCCGGCTTGACCATGACCATGTCGGCGCCTTCGGCGAGGTCGAGGGCGAGCTCGCGCATCGACTCGCGGGAGTTGGCCGGGTCCTGCTGGTACGTCTTGCGGTCGCCCTGCAGGGAGGAGCCGACGGCCTCCCGGAAGGGCCCGTAGAACGCGGACGAGTACTTGACGGTGTAGGCGAGGACGGAGACGTCCTCGTGGCCGGTCTGGTCGAGGGCGTCGCGGATGACGCCGACCTGGCCGTCCATCATGCCGCTGGGGCCCACGATGTGGACGCCGGCGTCGGCCTGCACCTGGGCCATCTCGGCGTAGCGCTCGAGGGTGGCGTCGTTGTCGACGCGGCCGGAGGCGTCGAGGACGCCGCAGTGGCCGTGGTCGGTGAACTCGTCCAGGCACAGGTCGGACATGATGACGAGCTCGTCGCCGACCTCGGCCTTCACGTCGCGGATGGCGACCTGGAGGATGCCGTCCGGGTCGGTGCCGGCGGTGCCGGCGGCGTCCTTCTTGGCCTCCTCGGGCACGCCGAAGAGCATGATCCCGGCGACGCCGGCCTCCAGCGCCTCGACGGCCGCCTTCCGCAGGGTGTCGCGGGTGTGCTGGACGACGCCCGGCATCGCGGAGATCGGCGCCGGGGTGCTGATGCCCTCCCGCACGAAGGCGGGGAGGATCAGGTCGGCCGGGTGCAGCCGGGTCTCGGCGACCATGCGGCGCATGGCCGGGGTGGTGCGCAGTCGCCGGGGCCGGGACCCCGGGAACGTGCCGTACGTGGTGCTCAACTCCGTGCCCTTCTACGCGATCCGGGACGTCGCTCGCTCGGGCGGGTGACCGGGTCGCCGGCCTCCAGGGCGGCGTCGCGGCGGGCCGCGCCGAACTCCGCGAGCGCCTCGGCGAGCTTGAGCACCGAGGGCTCGGGCGACAGCACGTCCACCCGCAGGCCGTGCTCCTCCGCGGTCTTCGCGGTGGCCGGGCCGATGCAGGCGATGACGGTGACATTGTGGGGCTTGCCGGCGATGCCGACGAGGTTGCGGACCGTGCTCGACGAGGTGAAGAGCACGGCGTCGAAGCCGCCGCCCTTGATCGCCTCGCGGGTCTCGGCCGGCGGCGGCGAGGCCCGTACGGTGCGGTACGCGGTGACGTCGTCGACCTCCCAGCCCAGGTCGATCAGGCCGGCGACCAGGGTCTCGGTGGCGATGTCGGCGCGCGGCAGGAAGACGCGGTCGATCGGGTCGAAGACCGGGTCGTAGGGCGGCCAGTCCTCCAGCAGGCCGGCGGCGGACTGCTCGCCGGACGGCACGAGGTCGGGCTTGACGCCGAACTCGATCAGCGACTTGGCGGTCTGCTCGCCGACGGCCGCGACCTTGATGCCGGCGAAGGCGCGCGCGTCGAGCCCGTACTCCTCGAACTTCTCGCGCACGGCCTTGACGGCGTTCACGGACGTGAAGGCGATCCACTCGTAGCGGCCGGTGACCAGGCCCTTGACCGCGCGCTCCATCTGCTGGGGGGTGCGCGGCGGCTCGACGGCGATGGTCGGGACCTCGCTCGGCACGGCGCCGTAGGAGCGGAGCTGGTCGGAGAGCGAGGCGGACTGCTCCTTGGTGCGCGGCACGAGGACGTTCCAGCCGAAGAGCGGCTTGGACTCGAACCAGGAGAGCCGGTCGCGCTGCTCGGCAGCGCTGCGCTCGCCGACCACGGCTATGACGGGCTGGGCGCCGTCGGCGGAGGGCAGCACCTTGGCGGCCTTGAGGACCTGGGCGACGCTGCCGAGGGTGGCGGTCCAGGTGCGCTGGCGGGTGGTGGTGCCGGCGACCGTGACGGTCATCGGGGTGTCGGGGCCGCGGCCGGCGGAGACCAGTTCGCCGGCGGCGGAGACGACGGAGTCGAGGGTCGTGGAGACGACCGCGGTGACCTCGCTCGCGCCGACCTCGGACCAGCAGGTGGCCGAGGCGGTGCGGGCGTCGACGAAGCGCACGTCGGCGCCCTTGCCGTCGCGCAGCGGGACACCGGCGTAGGCGGGCACGCCGACGGCCGTGGCGACGCCCGGGACCACCTCGAAGGTGATGCCCTCGGCGGCGCACGCGAGCATCTCGCCGGCGGCGTCGCCGTCGAGGCCGGGGTCGCCGAGGACCGCACGGACGACCCGCTTGCCGCTGCGCGCGGCCGTCATGACAAGATTGGCGGTGTCCCTAAGGACAGGGACGTCCGCGGTTTTTGATGCCTCGTCAGTAACCGTCTGGGCAGGCATGTCCACATGGGCGCGCGCGTGCGTGCGCACCACGTCGAGCACCTGCGGATCGGCGATCAGGACGTCCGCTGCCGCGAGCGCCTCCACGGCGCGGAGCGTCAGCAGTCCCGGGTCTCCGGGGCCGGCACCCAGGAAGGTGACGTGCCCGTGCACGGGGTGGTTCGGGGCGGTGGGGTTCAAAGTGCTCGCTCCCCCATAAGACCGGCCGCACCCTTGTCGAGCATCGCAGCGGCGAGCTCGCGGCCCATGGCCACGGCTTCCTCGCTGGACGACGGCACGGGGCCGGTGGTGGACAGCTGCACCAGCGTCTTGCCGTCGGTCGTGCCGACGACGCCCCGCAGGCGCATTTCAGTGACAATCTGCCCGTCGGCCAACAAGTCGGCCAGCGCACCCACGGGTGCGGAGCAGCCGGCTTCCAGGGCGGCGAGCAGGGAACGCTCGGCCGTGACGGCGGCCCGGGTGTACGGGTCGTCGAGCTCGGCGAGCGTCGCGGCGAGGGGTGCGTTGGTCGTGGCGCACTCGATCGCCAGGGCCCCCTGGCCGGGGGCGGGCAAAACTGCGTCGGTCTCCAGGAACTGGGTGACCTCGTCGCTGCGGCCGATCCGCGCGAGGCCCGCGGCGGCGAGCACCACGGCATCGAGCTCGCCACTGGTGACGAAGCCGATGCGGGTGTCGATGTTGCCGCGGATGGGCACGGTCTCGATCTCCAGGCCGAGGTCGCGGGCCCAGGCGTTGAGCTGGGCCATGCGGCGCGGGGAGCCGGTGCCGATGCGGGCGACCGTCGGCTGTGCCGCCAGCTCCTGGAACGTCAGGCCGTCGCGGGCGATCAGCACGTCGCGCGGGTCCTCGCGCGGCGGGATCGCCGCGAGGGCCAGCTCGTCGGGCTGCGCGGTCGGCAGGTCCTTGAGGGAGTGCACGGCGAAGTCGATCTCGCCCGCGAGCAGCGCGTCGCGCAGCGCGGAGACGAAGACGCCGGTGCCGCCGATCTGCGCGAGGGACTCGCGCGAGACGTCGCCGTAGGTGGTGATCTCCACCAGTTCGACCGGGCGGCCGGTCAGCTGCCGCACGGCCTCCGCCACCTGCCCGGACTGGGCCATGGCGAGCTTGCTGCGGCGCGTGCCGAGGCGCAGCGGCCGCGTCGAGGTGTCGTTCATGCCGGCTCCCGTGCCGTGTTGTGCGTACCGGCCTGCGAATCGGCCCGGCTGACGGCGGCGACCGCCTGCGGGTCGAGGTCGAAGAGCTCTCGCAGCGCGTCGGCGTAACCGGCGCCGCCGGGGGTGGAGGCCAGCTCCTTGACGCGCACGGTCGGCGCGTGGAGGAGCTTGTCGACGACGCGGCGCACGGTCTGGGTGATCTCCGCGCGCTGCTTGTCGTCCAGGTCGGGCAGGCGGCCGTCGAGCCGGGCGATCTCGCTCGCGACGACGTCCGCGGCCATGGTGCGCAGGGCGACCACGGTGGGGGTGATGTGGGCGGCGCGCTGGGCGGCGCCGAAGGCGGCGACCTCGTCGGAGACGATGGTGCGCACCTGGTCGACGTCGGCGGCCATGGGCGCGTCGGCGGAGGCCTCGGCGAGCGACTCGATGTCGACGAGCCGGGCGCCGTCGAGGCGGTGCACGGCGGCGTCGATGTCGCGCGGCATGGCGAGGTCGAGGAGGGCGAGGCGGACGTCCGTACGGGCCGCGTCGCCGCAGGCGGAGTCGATCGGACAGGAGCTGTCCGTACGGCCCTGGTCCGTACGGGCGGAACCGGCGGCGCCGCCCTCATCCGCGCGGGACGCCAGCGCGGCGCGTATGGCCTCGGCCGTGAGCACGACGCCCATGGCGCCGGTGCAGCTGACCACGACGTCGGCGAGCACGAGCTCGTCCGGGACGGCCCGCATCTCCACGGCCGAGGCCGTGAAGCCGGCGGCGCGGCCCGCACCGGGCTCGCAGAGGATCTCCGCGAGGCGCTCGGCGCGCTCCAGCGTGCGGTTGGCGACGGCCACGTGGGCCACGCCCGCGCGCGCGAGCGTCGCCGCGGCGAGGGAGGACATCGAGCCGGCGCCGATGACGAGGGCCCGCTTGCCGCCGGCCCAGTCGCCGAGCGGCACGCCCTCGGCGAGGCGCTCCAGGCCGAAGGTGACCAGCGACTGGCCCGCGCGGTCGATGCCGGTCTCGCTGTGGGCGCGCTTGCCGACCCGCAGGGCCTGCTGGAACAGGTCGTTCAGCAGTCGGCCGGCGGTGTGCAGCTCCTGGCCGAGGGCGAGGGCGTCCTTGATCTGGCCGAGGATCTGGCCCTCGCCGACGACCATCGAGTCCAGCCCGCACGCCACCGAGAAGAGGTGGTGGACGGCCCGGTCCTCGTAGTGCACATAGAGATACGGAGTGAGCTCGTCCAGTCCGACGCCCGTGTGCTGGGCGAGGAGCGTGGACAGCTCGGCCACACCGGCGTGGAACTTGTCCACGTCGGCGTAGAGCTCGATGCGGTTGCACGTGGCGAGCACGGCCGCCTCGGTGGCGGGCTCGGCCGCGAGGGTGTCCTGCAGCAGCTTCGCCTGCGCCTCGCGCGCGAGGGCGGCGCGCTCCAGCACGCTCACCGGCGCGCTGCGGTGGCTCAGTCCGACGACGAGGAGGCTCATGCCGGCATCACGGCGGGGACGTCCCCGTCCGGTCCCTTTCCGGCCGCCCGGCCTGCCGCGGGCGTGCGCACGGCCGCGCCGGAGCGGGGCTGCACGGCGGCGGCGGGCTCCTGCGCGGAGGTGGTCTCCTCGCCGGCCTTGCGCTGCTCGTGGAAGGCGAGGATCTGCAGCTCGATCGAGAGGTCGACCTTGCGGACGTCCACGCCTTCGGGCACGGAGAGCACGGTCGGCGCGAAGTTGAGGATCGAGGTGACGCCGGCGGCCACGAGCCGGTCGCAGACCTGCTGGGCCGCGCCGGCCGGGGTGGCGATGACGCCGATGGAGACGTCGTTGTCGGTGATGATCGACTCGAGCTCGTCGGTGTGGCGCACGGGCAGCCCGGCGACCGGCTTGCCGGCCATCGCGGGGTCCGCGTCGATCAGGGCCGCGACGCGGAAGCCGCGGGAGGCGAAGCCGCCGTAGTTGGCGAGGGCCGCGCCGAGGTTGCCGATGCCGACGATGACGACCGGCCAGTCCTGGGTCAGGCCGAGCTCGCGGGAGATCTGGTAGACGAGGTACTCGACGTCGTAGCCGACCCCGCGCGTGCCGTACGAGCCGAGGTAGCTGAAGTCCTTGCGGAGCTTGGCGGAGTTGACGCCCGCCGCGGTCGCGAGCTCCTCGGAGGAGACCGTGGGCACCGAGCGCTCGGAGAGCGCGGTCAGTGCGCGCAGGTACAGCGGAAGCCGGGCGACGGTGGCCTCGGGAATCCCTCGGCTTCGGGTCGCCGGTCGGTGAGTTCGGCCAGTTGCCACGGTGCTCCTGCGGGTAGAGCGGGGCTGCGGGCGGCGCCTCGTCCCAGGACCGCCCCGTCGAACGCAGGCTATGCCTTTGTGAACGCGTGCACAAAGATGGTGTCCGTTTTGCCCGGTCAAAGTGACCGGTGTCACGCGGCCTTTCGGCCCTGAGCGGGAACCATTCGGCCCCTTCCGGGGACGACCGGCCGGACTGCCACAGCAGCCACTCCTGTCACACGCGACCCAAGGGAGCGTCGACGCGGACACGGGCGCTCACTCCTGACTCACTGCTGACTCACTGCTGCTCACCGGAGGGGGCCGGCCCCGGACACCCTGCCGGGAAAAACCCCGGACACCATCAAATCGCCACATGATGGTAGTCGACTCAGGCACCCATCCAGCACGTTTGAGCGAGCCGGGAGCACGTCATTGCATACGGGCGCGCACAGGAGCACACGGAGGCACACGGGGTGCGGGCACAATGGCGGACATGACCCCCCTGCTGCGCCGCCGCCCCCGCAAGAACCCCGCCGACAGCACGGTCACCCTGATCGGCAAGCCCGGCTGCCATCTGTGCGACGCCGCCGAGGCCGTCATCGCCGACGTCTGCGGCGAACTGGGTGCCCGCTGGGAGAAGAAGGACATCACCCAGGACGAGGAGCTCCACCGCAAGTACTGGGAGCAGATCCCCGTGATCCTCGTCGACGGCGCCCAGCACGACTTCTGGCGCGTGGACCCCGACCGCCTCCGCAAGGCCCTGACGGGCTGACCCGCACCCGCCCCGGGCCACACCCTCCTGCCCGCCCCGCCGCACGCCGCCCCGCCGGGCGTAACCGGAGCGTCAAGGGAAGTTCACGCCCCGGAATCATCCCGACTCCGGTTACCCCGAACATACTGGCTATGCTCGGGCCATGGCCGCACTGGGATGGATCACTCCGCGCAGGCGCTCTGCCACGGCACGCAGCGTGCTGGCAGGCGAGGCCGCGGCGGAGGCAGCCCGCAAGACCGCTCAGGAGAGCGCCGCCGAGAGCGCCCTGGAGGGCGCGCAGGAGCCGGCCGAGCCGGACTTCCCGGTCGTCGGCGACGTACAGGCGGCGGCCTTCTTCGACCTCGACAACACCGTCATGCAGGGCGCCTCCCTCTTCCACTTCGGGCGCGGCCTGTACAAGCGGCGGTTCTTCCAGAAGCGCGAGCTCGCCCGCTTCGCCTGGCAGCAGGTGTGGTTCCGGCTGGCCGGCGAGGACGCCGAGCACATGCAGGACGCCCGCGACAGCGCCCTGTCCATCGTCAAGGGCCACCGCGTCTCCGAGCTGATGACCATCGGCGAGGAGATCTACGACGAGTACATGGCCGAGCGGATCTGGCCCGGCACCCGCGCGCTCGCCCAGGCCCACCTCGACGCGGGCCAGAAGGTCTGGCTCGTCACCGCCGCGCCCGTCGAGGCCGCGACGATCATCGCCCGGCGCCTCGGCCTGACCGGCGCCCTCGGCACCGTCGCCGAGTCGATCGGCGGCGTCTACACCGGCAAGCTCGTCGGCGAGCCGCTGCACGGCCCGGCGAAGGCCGAGGCCGTCCGCGCCCTGGCCGCGGCCGAGGGCCTGGAGCTGGACCGCTGCGCGGCGTACAGCGACTCCGCCAACGACATCCCGATGCTGTCCCTCGTGGGACACCCCTACGCCGTCAACCCCGACGGCCGGCTGCGCAAGCACGCCCGCGAGCACGGCTGGCGGCTGCGCGACTACCGTACGGGCCGCAAGGCGGCCAAGGTCGGCATCCCGGCGGCGGCCGGCGTGGGCGCCCTGGCGGGCGGCGCGGCCGCGGCGATCGCCCTGCACCGGCGCAGGCGCTGACGCACGCCCCTTCTTCCGGCTCTTCCGGTTCTTCCGGTTTTTCCGCTCCTCCGCCCCGGCAGCCGCGCTCTAGCGGCTCCGGGGCGGCTCTGTCACGGCGGCACGCCGTTCACTTCGCGCCACCACCCGCGCGGTCGCCACAAGGGTTCGGCAACAGCGCGTAGCCGACCGTCACTCTCAGGCAATCCTGTCTTCATACCCTCACATCCTTCCCCCCAGTCCTTCCGCGCCCGGATTGCCACAACACGCCGCCCATTCGGCCACACCATGACCAAATCTGTTCAACCTCCTTTCATAGTTCGATATTTGATCGATCTCGAACCGGTAAGAGATCGAACGGAAACGATGATTTGAGCAACTCGGTGTAGTGCTGCCTGTACGAAGCGTTATTCTCCTCAGACGCAAACCGGTGCCCCCTTGTCCCTACGACGAGTGAACGGTTCCGTACTGCACGTGATGGAAGCTCTGCCTCTGGGAGTCCCGTGTACCCACACGTCGGGGTTGACGCCTCGGGCCTGGCTACGCTTCGCGCAACGGTCCTCGACCGCCTGCGCGGCTTCGTCCCCACCGCGTACGCCGTCCCCGCCCTCGCCACGCTCGCCCCTGCCGCAGGAGGCGGCCGCGCCGGTCACGCCGGCCCCTGCTACGCCCTCGCCGAAAGCAGCGCGGCGGTGGGCAGACGGGCCGCCCGCCGCGGCGGTGCGGCCACCGCGCCGTCCGCCGCGTCCTCCGGCTCCGCCACGTCAACGCGCCGCCCCAGCGCGGACAGCGACAGCGCCCGCATGCTCGATCTCGTGGAGCGCGCCCAGGCCGGGGAGGCCGAGGCCTTCGGCCGCCTCTACGACCAGTACGCCGATACGGTCTACCGCTACATCTACTACCGGGTGGGCAGCCGGGCCACCGCGGAGGACCTCACCAGTGAGACGTTCCTGCGCGCCCTGCGCCGCATCGGCACCTTCACCTGGCAGGGGCGCGACTTCGGCGCCTGGCTCGTGACGATCGCCCGCAATCTGGTCGCCGACCACTTCAAGTCGTCGCGGTTCCGGCTCGAGGTGACCACCGGCGAGATGCTCGACGCCAATGAGGTCGAGCGCAGCCCGGAGGACTCCGTCCTGGAGTCCCTGTCCAACGCCGCGCTGCTGGAGGCGGTGCGCAAGCTCAATCCCCAGCAGCAGGAGTGCGTCACCCTGCGCTTCCTGCAGGGGCTCTCCGTCGCCGAGACCGCCCGCGTCATGGGCAAGAACGAGGGCGCCATCAAGACCCTCCAGTACCGGGCGGTCCGCACCCTGGCCCGCCTCCTGCCCGACGACGCGCGTTAACCATTTGCGAGCGTTCACTCACCAGCGGTCACATCGCCCGGGACGCGTAACCCGCCCGATGCGCCCGTCGTTGTGCGGGATGCAGACTCCCTGCGGTCACGCCATGCCCGCAGCCACTCACTCGATCGAGTGGATGCTCATCACGGCGTGCAACCCTCCAGGTGTTCAGAGGAGTCGACCGTCATGACGAGAGGAGGTGCCGCCTGTGATCGCGAACGTATCGGCGCACCGGCGGGCGAACGCCTTCGCCCAGTCCCTGGAGCATCAGGAAGTCCAGGGCACGGCGGCCACAGAGCCCGATCCGCCGGCCGAAGGCGCCGAGCAGGGCAGGCTGCTGGCCCTGACGGGCCGGCTCGGAGAACTGCCCCGGCCCGGTCTCGACCCCGAGACCAGGGCCGTGCAGCGGGCGCAGCTCATCGCTGCCATGGAGACCCAGTTCGCCGGGGGTGACTCCGCGTCCCTCCCCGAGCAGAAGACCCGCCGCTCGGGCCGCGGTGCCCACCGCGCCCTGAGCCGGCTCCGGCCGCGCTCCCGCTGGTCCAAGGGGCTCGCGGCGGGCGGCCTGACCGTGGGCGTGGCGGCGGGCGCGTTCGGCGGCGTGGCGGCGGCCAGTTCCAACGCCCTGCCCGGCGACTCGCTCTACCCGCTCAAGCGCGGCATGGAGGATCTCCGCCTCGGCATGGCCGACGACGACTCCGACCGCGGCGGCCTGCTGCTCGACCGGGCCTCGACCCGCCTGCAGGAGGCCCGCCGCCTGATGGAGCGCGGCAAGCTCGGCGGCCACCTGGACCATGAGGTCCTCGGCGAGATCCGCAGGACCCTCTCCGGCATGCGCCAGGACGCCTCCGAGGGCCACCGCCTGCTCCACACCGCCTACAAGCACGACCGCTCGATCGGCCCCATCCAGCGGCTCTCCAGCTTCGCGGCCTCGCACCGCGAGAGCTGGAGCCAGCTCCGCGAGAAGCTCCCGGTCCAACTGGCCGACGTGGGCGCCGAGGTGAGCTCGGTCCTCTCGGCCATAGACGATGAGGTCGGCTCGCTGCGGTCCCTGCTGCCCCCCGCGCACCACGGCAAGCACGGCTCCCCCGCCCAGCCCGAGACGGACCGGGCCGGCACGCCGGGGCACACCGCGCGGCACACCCCGCAGCCGTCCGCCTCGGCCGGAGGCGGCGGGAAGCACGCGGGCGGCAGCAAGCAGCAGCCGGCGTCCCCGGGCGCCCATGAGGAGCACGAGGGCCTCCTCGGCGGCACGGGGCTGCTCAAGCCCCCGTCACCCCCCGGCAGCGCCAGCCCGGGCGGCACGCCCCGCAGCAAGGACAGCAAGCCGGCCAAGCAGCCGAGCATCGACATCCCGCCGGTGCTGCCGCAGATCATCCCCGGGCTGGGGATCCAGGGCGGCGAGGACCCGAAGTAGGGCCGGGGCGAAGTAGGGCCGGGGCGGCGTTCGGTGTTCTTCTGAACGGATCAGAAGAACACCGAACGCCGCTGCACGAGCAGCTTGTAGAGCGTGTGCTGAATCGTTTCTCGTACCTGGTCGGTCAGGTTGAACATCAGCATCGGGTCGTCCGCCGCCTCCGCCGGATACCCGTCCGTCGGGATCGGCTCCCCGAACTGGATCGTCCACTTCGTCGGCAGCGGCACCAGCCCCAGCGGCCCCAGCCAGGGCCACGACGGCGTCAGCGGGAAGTACGGGATCCCCAGCAGCCGGGCCACCGTCCGCGCGTTGCCGAGCATCGGATAGATCTCCTCGGCCCCCACGATCGAGCACGGCACGATCGGCGCCCCGGCACGCAGTGCCGTCGACACGAAGCCGCCCCGGCCGAACCGCTGCAGCTTGTACCGCTCCGAGAACGGCTTCCCGATCCCCTTGAACCCCTCCGGCATCACGCCGACCACCTCGCCCCGCTCCAGCAGCTGCTGGGCGTCCTCCGCGCAGGCGAGCGTGTGCCCGAGCTTCCGGGAGATCTCGTTGACGCCCGGCAGCATGAAGACCAGGTCCGCGGCGAGCATCCTGATGTGCCGGTCCGCCGGGTGGTGGTCGTGGACCGCGACCTGCAGCATCAGCCCGTCCACCGGCAGCGTGCCCGAGTGGTTGGCGACGACCAGGGCCGCGCCCTTGTCCGGGATGTTCTCGATGCCCTTCACCTCGACCCGGAAGTACCTCTCGTAGAAGGGCCGCAGCGCGGACATCAGGACCTGGTCCGTGAGCTCCTCGTCGTAGCCGAACTCGTCGACCTCGTACTCGCCGGTGATCCGCCGCCGCAGGAAGCTCAGCCCGTGCGCCAGCCGCCGGTCCCAGCCGCCGGACGGCGCGGCCTCCGCCGCCCGCTCCACGCCCTCCACCGCGGCCGCAGGCTCCTCGGACACGGCCCGGGCGTCCTCGGCCCGGTCCAGGTGCCGCTGCGGCGGCACGGGCGCGAGGGAGGACGACATCCGGCTCGTACGGGCCCGCCCCGGCCGCTTGCCCTTGCCGCGCTTGGACCGCGGCTCCTCGCCGCCGAACGGGATGACCTTCGCGTCCGCCATGGTGGGTGCGCTCCTCACTTCTGGCCGCGGCCGGCAGGCAGTGCCGCGGCGATCCGGTCGACGGTACGGGCAAGGGTCTCGGGCGGCAGCAGCCCGGGGCCCCGGCTGCGCGCGTAGTCCTCGAACGCCCCCGCCGTGGTGTGGCGCGGGTCGAAGCCGAGGGTCTCGCGCATCTGGGTGGTCCTGACGACCCGCCCGTGGGTGAGGAGCCGGATCTGCTCGGGCGAGAAGTCCGTCACGCCGACCGACCGCAGCGCGGAGCCGACCCAGGTGACGGTCGGCAGGAAGAAGGGGAGGGTGGGGCGCCCGAGGCGGCGCGCCGCCTGGGAGAGCAGCAGCACGCCGTCGCCCGCGACGTTGAACGTGCCGCTGTTGAGCGTCCCCCTGCGGGGCTCCCCGGAGGCGATCCGCAGCACCTCGATGACGTCGTCCTCGTGCACGAACTGCAGCCGCGGGTCGAAGCCGAGGACGGTGGGCAGCACGGGCAGCGCGAAGTACTCCGCGAGCGGCGAGTCGGCGCACGGCCCGAGGATGTTCGCGAAGCGCAGCACGCACACCGCCACGTCGGGCCGGCGGCGGGCGAAGCCGCGCACGTAGCCCTCGACCTCGACGACGTCCTTGGCGAAGCCTCCGCTGGGCAGCGACTTGGGCGGGGTGGTCTCGGTGAAGATCGCCGGATCGCGTGGCGCGGACCCGTAGACGTTCGTGCTGGACTTGACCACCAGCCGCTTCACCGACGGCGTCTTCTGGCAGGCGCCGAGCAGCTGCATCGTGCCGATGACGTTGGTCTCCTTGACCGAGGCCCGGCTGCCGCGCTTGCCCAGCGGAGTGCCGTTCACATCCATGTGGACCACCGTGTCCACACCGTGTTCGGCCAGAACCCGCGCGATCCTGGGATGGCGGATGTCCGCCCGTATGAAATCGGCCCCGCCGAGATGGTGCCCGGGTGGCACCGCGTCCACCCCGATCACCCGGTCCACATCGGGCTCGCGCTGGACGCGGCGGACGAACCGGCCGCCCAGCTGCCGTGCGACTCCGGTGACGAGCACGACCTTGCCCAAGATCAGCGCCTTCCTCTGCCCACGATCGCCCGGGATCCCGCCCAGGACCCAACCCATGAGTGGTGCTGCCGCGGCCACCGTAGCGGGTCGTTGTTGCGCTGTGATGACCGGTCGATGCATGGAGCTACATTTCAAGCCGTAGCCGAAGCTTTACTCACCGCAACGCAGCCGCGACCGCCCACAACGCATCACAGACCCCCACAATGCACCGCAGCCCTCCCACCATGATCGGTGGAAGGGCTGCGGGACGAGCACAGCGGCGTGCCGCTTACTTCTTGTTGCGACGCTGAACGCGCGTGCGCTTGAGCAGCTTGCGGTGCTTCTTCTTGGCCATCCGCTTACGCCGCTTCTTGATAACAGAGCCCACGACTACCCTCGCTTACATCGATTCACTCGGTGCGGGGCGTCCGAGCCCACACGACCTACATCGGGCCAGCCTACCCGGCACCGGGCGATCAGCGTAATCCAGGGCCCCCGTCAGGCTGTTTCCACCCCCACGTAGGACTCTCGGAGGTACTCGTGCACCGCTTGCTCCGGGACCCGGAACGACCTGCCCACCCTGATCGCCGGCAGATGACCGCTGTGCACCAGGCGGTACACGGTCATCTTGGACACTCGCATCACCGCGGCGACTTCCGCCACGGTCAGGAACACGACCTCGTTGAGAGGCCTCTGGTCAGCAGCCATGACACACCTGAACCTTCCGCACATGACGCGCACCGGCTTCCCCTCCGGTGACTCCTCGTCGCTGCGCGCTCACTCCCCAGGTTAGGGGCGGGTGATGCGAGTGGGGAAGAGGAGCAGCCATCGGCCGCCTACTGTGACAGACACGCTCGATTGAGTACATAGCGAGTAAGCGGTCGGTAGTAATCAGACCGCACAGTGTCATCAAGCGGAACGACGACGGACACCCGCCCCTCCGCCTGTCCGGCGAACGGCGCGGGGTCGTCCGCGTCAGCGGGGCCGATGGCCTCAATACCCAGCTGACCTGCCCCGCAGAGCCAGCCGTGGTCCCCGATGACCATCGCGGGCAGCGGTCCGTCACCGTCCATCGCCGCCCCCAGGGCCAGCCGAAGCGGGAGCGGAGAATGCGTATGTACGCCCGGCTCACTTCCGCACCCACGCGCGCCGGGTTCACGCACCAGCGCGACGCCTCGAACGTAGTCCAGGTTGTAGGTACGTACCCCGAACCGGGTCGTTATGTCGACACTTCGGCCCTGCGCCGGGCTGAGGACAGGACATCCCGCCGCCGAGAGGGCGGCGGCCAAGGAGGCGTAGAAGTCCAGGAGCCGGTGCGGATGACCGGTCCCGACGAGCACCGGAGCCCGGGCTTCGGCCACCGCTGCCAGCCGGTCGGCAAAGGCACCCAGTGCCACGATCGTACGGTCGGGGTCGATGACATCCTGCCCCGAAGTGTGGGCGGGATCGGCCGAAACCCCGCACTTGCCGGCCATCAGGTGCAACAAGTCCCCCAGCCGCCAGCGCCGTTCGGGCTCCAGCCCGAGCAGCGCCCGGGGATCCCCGGCCACGAACATCCGATACCGGCTCAGACTCCGTTCCCGGGTGGTGGATACGACACCGGCGAGACCGGAGCGAAGGAGGTGGGAGCGGAGGGAGGAAGGGGTCGGGGTGCCGGTGAGATCGGCGAGGGTGGTGGGGTCGGCGGTGGCAGTGGGAGCGGCGAGGGCAGAGGGAGCAGTAGTGGCGGAGGGAGCGGTGGAACGCGGAGCACTCGGCCGGGTCGGCAGCACGCTTCCGATGCTGACGTAAGCCGGCGTGGTGCGGGGCGGGTTCGTGCGGGGATCCCACGGTCGGCCTAATGGCTTCCTACGGCAGCAGGCCGTGGGCCGGGAAGACCGCCCGCCGGGTGGCGAGGATCGCCTGGTCCAGCCGGTCCTCCGGGTCGTAACCGCAATCCACGAAGTCCTTCCACTCGGGCCGGGCTCCGTCCGTCATCCGCTGCGGCCCCAACTGCCGGGTGCGTCGGTACACTTCCGCCCGCCACTCCTCCGGCACAGCCGTCTCGGGGGCCACGGGCGCGTGGGCGGCGATCGCCACCAGATGGGTCCAGGAGCGCGGCACGACGTCCACGACGGCGTACCCGCCGCCGCCCAGGGCGACCCAGCGTCCGTCCGCGTGCTCGTGCGAGAGGGAATGGCAGGCGTCGGCGATCAGGCGCTGGGCGTCGAGCGAGACGGCGAGGTGGGCCAGCGGGTCCTCGAAGTGGGTGTCCGCGCCGTGCTGGGTCACGATCACCTGCGGCCGGAAGGCCGCCACCAGCTCGGGCACCACGGCGTGGAAGGCCCGCAGCCAGCCCGCGTCGCCCGTGCCGGCCGGCAGGGCCACGTTGACGGCGCTGCCCTCCGCGGACGGGGAGCCGGTCTCCTCGGGCCAGCCGGTCTGCGGGAAGAGACTGCTGGGGTGCTCGTGCAGGGAGATCGTGAGGACGCGCGGGTCCTCCCAGAACGCCGCCTGGACGCCGTCGCCGTGGTGCACGTCGACGTCGATATACACGACCCGCTCGGCGCCGAGCTCCAGGAGCCGGGCGACGGCGAGGGCGGCGTCGTTGTAGACGCAGAACCCGGAGGCCGCCCCGGGCATCGCGTGATGCAGTCCGCCGGCGAAGTTCACCGCGTGCCGGACCTCACCGCCCCATACGGCTTCGGCGGCGGCCACGGACTGTCCGGCGATGAGGGCCGATGCGTCGTGCATCGCGGGAAAGGCCGGTACGTCGGCCGTCCCGATCCCGTACGAGCCGTCGGCCGAGGCCGGGTCGGCGGAGGCGGCACGGACGGCGGCGATGTAGTCCTCGCGGTGCACCAGCCGCAGCGTGGATTCGCCGGCGGGCCGAGCGGCGGTGACGCGGAGCGCCCGGTCCAGGGCGAAGGCCTCGACCAGCCGCATGGTCAGGGCGAGCCGTACGGGGTCCATGGGGTGACCGGGCCCGAAGTCGTAGCCCGTTACTGCCTCGTCCCACATCAACTGCGCACGGCCGCTCATGGGCGCCACGCTACTAAAGGCCGGGAACGCGAAAAAGCCCTGGCAGGAACTCAAGGTTCCCACCAGGGCTTTCTCTAAAAATCGTTCGGCGGCGTCCTACTCTCCCACACGGTCCCCCATGCAGTACCATCGGCGCTGAAAGGCTTAGC
>NZ_PXWG01000405.1 GCF_003011965.1 Streptosporangium nondiastaticum | reverse complement strand
ACCTCGACGTCCTTAGCCTGCTGGAGCGACTGCTCGGTGTTGCTCCGCATCTGCTCCAGATGGCCGCGCACCCGCTCCAGGCTTTCGGTGATACTTGCGATACGTACCGCAGCAGCCTTCTCTTGCTCTATCGCCAGGGCGATCCGCTCATCAGCGCCAGCTAACTTTTTGGCGTAGGCAATGCGGATGTCGAGTTGACGGAGGTTGTAGTCAATCGAGTCAATGCTAGCCCTGGTGTTGGACAGGGCGTCGCGAGCCGCTTGCTTCTCTTCGCTGCCTACCATGTTGCCCAGGTGCCAGCCCGTGGGAGCTTGCTCAAGGGCGTTTTCCAGGCGGGGTAGGTCTGCCTCCAGACGCTCCCGCTCCTCAATGAGATCCTGGCGCTGTTGTTGC
>NZ_PXWG01000404.1 GCF_003011965.1 Streptosporangium nondiastaticum | reverse complement strand
CCACCGAGGCGACCGACGCTCAGCATCGCGACGCCCGCCACCGCGCAGAGGGAGGTCGGAAGCATGAGCTCTGATTGGCTCGGACTCGTCTGGCTCGTCGTCCTGCTGCTCGGCAACGCGTTCTTCGTCGCCTCGGAGTTCGCGATCGTCGCCGCCAAGCGCTCCCAGGTGGAGCCGCGCGCGGCCGCCGGGTCGGGGGCCGCGAAGACGGCGCTCTACGCGATGGAGCACGTCTCGCTCATGCTCGCGATCTGCCAGCTCGGCATCACCGTGTGCTCGCTGCTGCTCGGCAACGTCTCCGAGCCGGCGATCCACCATCTGCTCGCGGGACCGCTCGCCGGGCTCGGGATCCCCGAATCCGCGGCGTCGACGATCTCGTTCATCCTCTCCCTCGG
>NZ_PXWG01000403.1 GCF_003011965.1 Streptosporangium nondiastaticum | reverse complement strand
CTTCGACCAGTCGACGGGCCAGGGCCGGGTCAGTCTGGCCGTGGGTGACGCGCTCCATATCGGCGTAATAAGCGTCCGGCGGGTAGGCGGCGAGGTGGATCAAGCTGGCCTGAGCGTCGCTGAGGTCAGGCATCAGGTCGCGCAGGTCGTCGAGGCCCTGGTAGGCGCAGCGGATGGCCCCGTCGGTGAAGTACGAGTTGCCCCCGCGGTTCTCCCGGGGGCCTTTTTCGAGGATCAGTACCTGGCTGCCCTGCTCGTGGGCGGACAGGGCGGCGCACAGGGCGGCGTTCCCTGCGCCGACAACAACAACGTCTAGACGGGTGGTGTGGTGCATCTTCGTGCCTCCTGGCGGTCGTTTTTCCTGCTGATGAGTTCAGCTTACTCAGCGTCTGCGT
>NZ_PXWG01000402.1 GCF_003011965.1 Streptosporangium nondiastaticum | reverse complement strand
GGTCGTAGCCCACCGGGCAGATCACCACGGTAAAGGGCGCGATCGCGTCCGGCCAGATGATGCCGCGGTCGTCATGCTTCTGCTCGATGGCCGCACCCAGAATCCGCGTGACGCCGATGCCGTAGCAGCCCATCTCGAAGTGCTTGGGCTTGCCGTCCACATCCAGGAAGGTCGCGTCCATGGCCTTGGAGTACTTCGTGCCCAGGTAGAACACGTGGCCCACCTCGATGCCGCGCTGGATGGCCAGCACGCCCTGGCCGTCCGGCGACGGATCGCCTTCGACGACGTTGCGGATGTCGGCCACCAGATCGGGCTCGGGCAGGTCGCGACCCCAGTTCACGCCACGGATGTGGAAGCCCTCTTCATTGGCCCCGCACACCCAGTCGGCCATGTTGGC
>NZ_PXWG01000401.1 GCF_003011965.1 Streptosporangium nondiastaticum | reverse complement strand
AGGTCAGACCCTGCCGATCCGGTTCCAGGTGGCCAGCCGAAGCGCGACGCAGGCCGACCTCGTGTCCGAAGGCAGCACCTTCATCGTGCCGCGATGAGGCCCCGCGCGGCCGGCGAGACCGGCGCCCGCCATGCAAGCGACAACCTGAGGGGCATGGCCTGGATGGTGCTGGCGATGGCCGCCTTCGCGCTGGAAGACGCCTTGCTCAAGCAGGTGGCCCGCATGCTGCCGATCGGCCAGGTCCTGGTGCTGTTCGGGATCGGGGGAGCACTGGTGTTCGGGCTCTGCCGACGCGAGGCATGCAGCCCCTCTGGCACACCGATGCGCGCTCGAAGCCCATGTGGGTGCGGGCCGGATTCGAGATCACCGGCCGCCTGTTCTATGTGCTGGCCATTGCG
>NZ_PXWG01000400.1 GCF_003011965.1 Streptosporangium nondiastaticum | reverse complement strand
TCAGCAACCTCGCCTGCATGGCGGTTCACGACCAGACGCTGTTTGTGGTTCTGAGGTTCTTCGCCGGGCTGGGGTGCGGCAGTCTGATTTCATTGAGCTTCACGACGGTGGGGCTCACGAGCAACCCGGACCGCAACTTTGGTTACCTGATCATGTGGGTGCTGCTGTACGGTGCGGTTGTGTTGTTCGCGATGCCCGCGGCGTTTTCTTTGAGTGGGATGAGGGGCCCGCTGCTGTTCTTCGCGTTGTTCCCGTTGGTTGCTCTGCCCTTCGTCAAGGCATTTCCGGTGAGCGGCGAAACAGTGGCGGCGGTTGAGGCTGATGCAGTCAACCTGTCTGGGGTGCTCAAGGGCTCGGCGCTGGCTGCGATGTTCGCCTACTTCATTGCGCAAGGCGTT
>NZ_PXWG01000399.1 GCF_003011965.1 Streptosporangium nondiastaticum | reverse complement strand
GATTGGGTAGCTACGCTCATCTAAACTGACCGTAATCCGTTCCATGGTTCGTACTCCAGGTAAAAGAACAACTTAATGTTCTTCTAGCATTTTTACGATCTGGTTGGCTACCACTTTTGCACTTTGATCGTCGGTACGTACCGTAATATCTGCAATTTCTTCGTACAGAGGGTTGCGCTCACCCGCTAGGGTTTCAAGAACTTCGCGCGGATTATCAGTTTGCAGCAACGGGCGTTTCTTGTCGCGGTTAGTGCGCGCCAGTTGTTTTTCAATCGTCGTCTCAAGGTAAACAACAATGCCACGTGCAGAAAGACGGTTGCGGTTCTCTTTACTCTTTACGGAACCACCACCAGTGGCAAGAACAATACCTTGTTCTTCAGTGAGATCGTTGATCACAGC
>NZ_PXWG01000398.1 GCF_003011965.1 Streptosporangium nondiastaticum | reverse complement strand
TAGTACTCATGATCGAACTTGGTGTTACTGCCCATTCTGAGCGTTGATTTGGTGCTGCCTGTACTGTCCAACCGGAGCGGATAATTCGCTGATATCGTGCCTTTCGAGAGAGCTGTGAGATAAGCTATGTCGGCGTTGTAAGCCTCCTTGACACGCTCGAATATGATATCTATATTGTGACGTCGGCAGATGAAATAGAGCGCAATATTTTTGACGATCGCAACGATCTCAGGATGTCGTTCGAAGCCTGTGGCGGAGAATATCTTAACGGTATCGTACCGGTTGTGCAGGTAGGAGCTTACCCGGCTCTCGGCCGCAGCAAGGCATTCGATCGTAATTGTATCGGTATTGTCGGTAATCTCTCGAAGCTTATAGTCGTCGATTACCGTATTCATTTCGG
>NZ_PXWG01000003.1 GCF_003011965.1 Streptosporangium nondiastaticum | reverse complement strand
TGCCTCTCGCCCACGGGCCGGCCGCCCCGGCAGCCGGCGGCGGGGCCCCGCCCCGCCCGCCCCGGCGACGACGCCTGGATCATCTTCACCTCCGGCTCCACCGGCGCCCCCAAGGGCGTCGCCGTCACCCACCGCAGCGCCGCCGCCTTCGTCGACGCCGAGGCCGGGCTGTTCCTCCAGGACGCGCCCCTCGGCCCCGGCGACCGGGTGCTGGCCGGCCTGTCCGTGGCCTTCGACGCCTCCTGCGAGGAGATGTGGCTGGCCTGGCGGCACGGCGCCTGCCTGGTCCCCGCACCCCGCTCCCTCGTCCGCGCCGGCCACGAACTCGGGCCCTGGCTCGCCGAGCGCGGCATCACCGTCGTCTCGACCGTGCCCACCCTGGCCGCGCTCTGGCCCCCGGAGACCCTCGACCAGGTGCGCCTGCTGATCGTCGGCGGCGAGGCGTGCCCCGCGGCGCTCGTCTCCCGCTTCGCCGTGCCCGGCCGCGAGATGTGGAACACCTACGGCCCCACCGAGACCACCGTCGTCGCCTGCGCCGCGCGCCTGCTGCCCGGCGAGCCCGTACGCATCGGACTGCCCCTGGCCGGCTGGCGGCTGGCCGTCGTCGACGAGGCCGGGGAAGCGGTGCCGTACGGCGCCGAGGGCGAACTCGTGGTCGCCGGCGCCGGCAACGCCCGCTACCTCGACCCCGTCAAGGACGCCGACCGCTTCCGCCCCTCACCCGCCCTCGGCGACCCCCGCGCCTACCGCACCGGCGACCTCGTGCGAGCCGATCCCGAAGGCCTCGTCTTCGCGGGCCGCGCCGACGACCAGATCAAGCTCGGCGGGCGGCGCGTCGAACTCGGCGAGATCGACGCCGCGCTCGGCGCCCTGCCGGGCGTGCGCGGAGCGGCCGCCGCCGTACGCAGCACGCCCGCCGGCGGGCACGTCCTCGTCGGCTACGTCGTCCCGGACGCCTCCTACCGGCGCGAGGAGGCCAGAGCCCTGCTCGCCGGGCGGCTGCCCGCCGCGCTCGTGCCCGTCCTCACCGAGCTCGACGACCTGCCCACCCGCACCTCCGGCAAGGTCGACCGCGACGCCCTGCCCTGGCCGCCGCCGGAGCCGGCCGGAGACGACGGCGAACTCCACGGCACGGCCGCCCGCCTGGCCGACCTGTGGGAGCTCCACCTCGGCACCCGGCCCGCCGCCGGCTCCGACTTCACCGCCCTCGGCGGCACCAGCCTCACCGCCGCCCGCATGGCCTCCGCCCTGCGCGAGCACCACCCCGGGGTCTCCGTCGCCGGCCTCTACCGGCACCCCGTCCTGCGCGACATGGCCGCCCACCTCGACTCCCTCGCCTCCGCCGCCCCGCCGGAGGGCGCCGCCCAACGCACCGTCCGCCCCGTGCGCAAGCGCGCCGGCGCGGCCCAGATCCTCGTGCAGACCGCCCTGTTCGGCGTCGCCGGGCTGCGCGGACTCGTCGCCCTCGCCGCCGCCGACGACGTCCTCGGCCTCCTGGCACCCCGGCAGTGGGCCCCGCACACCTCCTGGTGGCTGGTCCTCGCCGGCTGGCTCGTCCTGCTCAGCGCCCCCGCCCGGCTCGCCGTCGGCGCCGCGGCCGCGCGCCTGCTGACCCGCGGCATCGCACCCGGCACGTACCGGCGCGGCAGCCGCGTCCACCTCCGGCTCTGGACCGCCGAACGCACCGTCGCCTCCTTCGGGGTCCCGTCGCTCCTGGGCACCCCCTGGGCCGCCCGGTACGCGCGGGCCCTCGGCTGCACCACCGGCCGCGGCGTCGCCCTGCACGCGATGCCGCCCGTGACCGGCCTCGCCACGCTCGCCGACGGCTGCTCCGTGGAACCCGAAGCCGACCTCTCCGGCTGGTGGCTCGACGGCGACGACCTGCACATCGGCCGCGTCACCCTCGGCGCCGGAGCCCGCGCCGGCCACCGCAGCACGATGATGCCCGGAGCCACCCTCGACCCCGGCGCCGAACTCGCGCCCGGAGCCTGCCTCGACGGCCACGCCGCCGCGGGGGAGCGGTGGGAGGGCTCGCCGGCCCGCAGCGCCGGCCGCGCCGAACCCGTACCGGCCGGGGCCCCCGCGCTCCCGTCCCTCCGGGCCAAGGCCGCCTACGCCCTCACGCTGGCCGGCCTGCCCCTCCTGCCCCTCCTCGCCGCCCTGCCCGCGCTCGTCGGCACCTACTACCTCGTCAAGGGCTGCACCACCCTGCTGTCCGTGTCGCTGACCCTGCTCGCCGCCGTCCCGGTCCTCACCGTCGCCGGCAGCCTGTCCTGGGCCCTCCTCGTCGCCGGCACGGTCCGGCTGCTCGGCCGCGGCATCCGGCCCGGCGACCACCCCGCGTGGGGCGCCGTCGCCTGGCGCGCCTGGCTCGTCACCCGCCTCCTGGACGGCGCCCGGGCAAGCCTCTTCCCCCTCTACGCGAGCCTCGCCACGCCCGTCTGGCTGCGCCTCCTGGGCGCCCGCGTCGGCCGGCGCGCCGAGATCTCGACCGTCCTCCCGCTGCCCTCCCTCCTCACCGTCGACGACGGAGCCTTCCTCGCCGACGACACGCTCGTCGCCCCGTACGAACTGCGCGGCGGACGGCTCCGCCTGGGCACCGCGCACATCGGCCGGCGCGCCTTCGTCGGCAACTCCGGCATCGTCGGCCCCGGCCGCCGCGTGCCCGACCACGCCCTCATCGGCGTCCTCTCCGACGCGCCCGAGCACAGCGAACCCGGCAGCTCCTGGCTCGGCCGCCCCGCCATGCCCCTGCCGCGCAAGGCGGCCGCCGCCGACGCGCACCGCACCTTCGACCCGCCGCGCCGCCTGGTGGCCGCCCGCGCCGCCGTCGAACTGTGCCGCGTGCTCCCGCTGATGGCCGGATTCGCCCTCGCGGAGCTCGTCCTCCTCGCCGAGCAGGACGCCCTCGACACCGGCGGCCTGCTCTTCGCCGCCGCGGTGGGCGCCCCCCTGCTGCTGGCCGCCGGCCTCGTCGCCGGCCTGATCACCACCGCCGTCAAATGGCTCCTCATGGGCCGCTTCACCGCCGGCGAGCAACCCCTGTGGTCCTCGTTCGTCTGGCGCAACGAGCTCTACGACACCTTCGTCGAGACCCTCGCCGTGCCCTGGCTGGCCGGCCCCTTCACCGGCACCCCCGTCCTCAACTGGTGGCTGCGCAGCCTCGGGGCGCGCATAGGCCGCGGCGTCTGGTGCGACACGCACTGGCTGCCCGAGACCGACCTCGTCTCCCTCGGCGACGGCGTCACCGTGGGCCGCGGCTGCGTCCTGCAGACCCACCTCTTCCACGACCGGATCATGCGCATGGACGCCGTACGCCTCGACGCCGGCGCGTCCCTCGGCCCGCACGGCATCGTCCTGCCCGGCAGCACCGTCGGCGCGGGCGTCTCCCTCGCCCCGGCCTCCCTCGTCATGCGCGGCGAGACCGTCCCGGCCGGCACCCGCTGGGCCGGCAACCCGATCGCGGGCGCGGGGCCCCTCCCGAGGGGCGGGGACAGCGCCGCACGGCCCGCGGGGAGCCCCGCGCGTCCCGGCGCGGCCGCCCTGTGCACCGCCGTCACGGGTTCCGCCGGGACCGCCGCTGTCCCGCCCGGGAACACCCCACGGCCTTCCGGAACCGTCGCATGACCCTCTGGGGACGTCTCCGCTGCAGCCGCCGCGCCCTGTTCACGGGCGCGGCGGCCCTCCCGCTGGCCGCGACCGCCGCCGACACCGCCGCCCTGCGGGGCGGCGGCCCGCGCTACTTCCCCCGCAACGGCTCCGACGGCCACCGCACCCTCTCCTACGACCTGACGCTCGGCTACGACCCCGGCCGGGCCCGGCTCGACGGCCACGCCCGCATCCGGGCCGTCGCCAACGAACGCACCGGCCGCATCGCCCTCGACCTCGCCCGGCTGAAGGTGCGCGCCGCCTACCTGGACGGACAGCCCGTCACCGTGCACCAGCACGGCGGAAAGGCGGTGCTCGCCGCCCCGCGGCCCCTCACCGCCGGACAGACGTTCGTCGCCGACGTCCACTACGACGGCAAGCCCGGGCCCGTCCGCACGCCGTTCGGGCCCATCGGCTGGGACCGCACGGGGGACGACCACGGCGGCACCCTCGTCGCCTCCCAGCCCGTCGGCGCCCCCTCCTGGTTCCCCTGCAACGACCGCCCCGACGACAAGGCCGCCTACACCTTCACCGTCACCGTCCCCCGGGGACACGACGTCCTGGCCAACGGCACCCTCCAGGAACGCCGGGAGACCGCCGGCTCCACCGCCTGGACCTACCACCACCCCGGGCCCATGGCCTCCTACCTCGCGGCCGTCTGCACCGGCCGCTTCACCCACGACACCCGCGGCGCCTTCCGCAACGCCTACCCCGCCGACATCGCCGGAGAAGCCCGCCACGACCTGGCCCGGCAGCCGCGGATGCTGCGCGCCTTCAGCGACTACTTCGGCGCCTACCCCTTCGAGACCTACGGCGCCGTCGTCGTCGACGCGGACCTCGCGGCGCCCGTCGAGAACCAGACCCTGTCCGTCTTCGGCCGCAACCACGTCGACGGGCGGCGCGGCTCCGAGACCCTCGTCGCCCACGAACTCGCCCACCAGTGGTTCGGCAACAGCGCCGGCGTCGCCGACTGGCGGCACATCTGGCTCAACGAGGGCTTCGCCACCTACGCGGAATGGCTGTGGTCCGAACACCTCGGCGAGGACGACGCGGACACGCTCGCCCGGGCCGCCCGGCACGAGCTCGCCTGCCGCGGGCAGAACCTGTGCATCGCCGACCCCGGCCCGCGGCAGCTCTTCGACGACCGGATCTACGTGCGCGGCGCGTGCACCCTCCACGCCCTGCGGCTCGCCGTCGGCGACGAGTGCTTCTTCCGCACCTTGCGGACGTGGCACGCGGCGCACCGGGGCGGGACGGCGGACACGGAACGCTTCGTGTCCCACGCGGAAAAGACGGCGGACCGTCCGCTGCGTCCCCTGCTGGCCGCGTGGCTGTACGAGGCCCCGGTCCCGGACTTCTCCCCCGAGGAGGGGGTGACCTGACCCCCTACAGGCCGGCTGGGCACCGCCGGCCTGCCACGTGGTGGCTTGTCGCCGTTGCGGCGGGGAAATTCTGCCCGCCGCAACGGCGCGTCACCACGACGGCGAGGGCCCGGCGGAATGGAGGCCGCCGGGCCCCGTACGTACGTCGTTTCCCTCCGCGCTAGCGGAGCCCCGCGCGGCGGAGGGCTTCCGCCATTGCGTCGTTCACCGGCGGAGCCGCCTCGCGCGAGCCGCCGCGCCGCTGCTGCGGCGCGCCACCGCCGCGGCGGCCGGAGCCGCGCTCGGAACCCCGCTCGGATCCGCGCTCGGAACCCCGTTCCGGGCGCGGACGGCCCCCGCCCCCGCCGGACGACGACGCCGCGTCGTCGTCCAGCCGCAGCGTCAGCGAGATCCGCTTGCGCGGGATGTCGACGTCCATGACCTTGACCCGCACGATGTCACCGGGCTTGACGACGTCCCGGGGGTCCTTCACGAACGTCCGGGACATGGCCGACACGTGCACCAGCCCGTCCTGGTGGACGCCGACGTCCACGAACGCCCCGAACGCGGCCACGTTGGTGACGACGCCCTCCAGGATCATCCCCGCCCGCAGGTCGCCGATCTTCTCGACGCCTTCCTTGAAGGCGGCCGTCTTGAACGCGGGCCGCGGGTCCCGGCCGGGCTTCTCCAGTTCGCGCAGGATGTCGGTGACCGTCGGCAGACCGAACGTGTCGTCGACGAACGCGTCCGGCCGCAGGGAGCGCAGCACGGACGTGTTGCCGATGAGGGAGGCGACCTCGCCGCCGGTCGACTTCACCATCTTCCGCACCACCGGGTACGCCTCGGGGTGGACGCTGGAGGCGTCCAGCGGGTCGTCCCCGCCGCGGATGCGCAGGAAGCCCGCGCACTGCTCGTACGCCTTGGGACCGAGCCGCGCCACGTCCTTCAGGGCCCGGCGGGAGCGGAACGGACCGTTCGCGTCGCGGTGGGAGACGATGTTCTCGGCGAGGCCGGAGCTGATGCCGGAGACGCGGGCGAGCAGCGGCGCGGACGCGGTGTTGACGTCGACGCCGACGCCGTTGACGCAGTCCTCCACGACCGCGTCCAGCGACCGCGACAGTTTCACCTCGGACAGGTCGTGCTGGTACTGGCCGACGCCGATCGACTTGGGGTCGATCTTGACGAGCTCGGCGAGCGGGTCCTGCAGGCGGCGGGCGATCGAGACCGCGCCGCGCAGCGAGACGTCCAGCCCGGGCAGCTCCTGGGAGGCGAACGCGGAGGCGGAGTAGACCGAGGCGCCGGCCTCGGAGACCATCACCTTGGTGAGCTTCAGCTCCGGGTGACGGGAGATCAGATCGGCCGCCAGCCGGTCCGTCTCGCGGGAGGCGGTGCCGTTGCCGATGGCGACGAGCTCGACGCCGTGCTCCCGGGCGAGCCGGGCCAGCGTGGCGAGCGAGGCGTCCCACTTGTTCTGCGGGACGTGGGGGTAGATGGTCTCGGTGGCCGCGACCTTGCCCGTGGCGTCGACGACGGCGACCTTCACGCCCGTGCGGAAGCCGGGGTCGAGGCCCATCGTGGCGCGGGTGCCGGCCGGGGCGGCGAGCAGCAGGTCGCGCAGGTTCGCCGCGAAGACGCGGACGGCCTCGTCCTCGGCGGCCTGGCGCAGCCGCAGCCGCAGGTCGATGCCGAGGTGGACGAGGACGCGCGTGCGCCAGGCCCACCGCACCGTGTCGCCCAGCCACTTGTCGGCGGGGCGGCCCCGGTCGGCGATGCCGAAGCGCTGGGCGATCATCTGCTCGTACGAGCTGGGTCCCGCGGGCGCCTCGCCCGCCGGCTCCGGCTCCAGGGTGAGGTCGAGGACCTCTTCCTTCTCGCCGCGCAGCATGGCGAGCACCCGGTGCGAGGGCAGCTCGGTGAAGGGCTCGGCGAAGTCGAAGTAGTCGGCGAACTTCGCGCCTTCCTCCTCCTTGCCCTCGCGGACCTTCGCGGCGACGCGCCCGCGCGTCCACATGCGCTCGCGCAGCTCGCCGATGAGGTCGGCGTCCTCGCCGAAGCGCTCGGTGAGGATGGCCCGGGCGCCCTCCAGCGCGGCGGCGGCGTCGGCGACGCCCTTGTCCGGGCCGGCGAAGGCGGCGGCCGCGGCGAGCGGCTCGGTGCCGGGGTCGGCGAGCAGGCCGTCCGCCAGCGGCTCCAGGCCGGCCTCCCGCGCGATCTGCGCCTTCGTGCGCCGCTTGGGCTTGAAGGGCAGGTAGATGTCCTCCAGCCGGGCCTTGGAGTCGGCGGCGCGGATCCGCGCCTCCAGCGCCTCGTCCAGCTTGCCCTGGGAGCGCACGGACTCCAGGACCGCCGTGCGGCGCTCCTCCAGCTCGCGCAGGTACCTCAGCCGCTCCTCGACGGTGCGCAGCTGCGCATCGTCGAGCATCTCGGTGGCCTCCTTGCGGTAGCGGGCGATGAACGGCACGGTCGAACCGCCGTCGAGCAAGTCGACCGCGGCCTTCACCTGCCGCTCCCGCACGCCGAGCTCCTCGGCGATCCTGCCTTCGATCGACGCCCCGGGCGACGCACCAATTGCCGTCACGATCACGCTCCGCTTTCTCTTCGGGCTGCGGACTGCATTGTGGCAGGTGCCGCCGACAGCGCCGCGCCCGAGCCGCGCGGCGCCGGTGGTTTCGGCGGCGTCTCAGCCGTTGCCGAGGAGGTCGGCGGGGAACGCGCCCGCCTCGACCGCGGCCATGGCGAAGGTCTTGGCCAGCCCGGTGAGGCGCTCCACGCCCGCCGCGCCGAGATGCTCGTACGGCGCGGCGTCGAGACGGTCGGTCTCGGCCTCCACCGCGTCGCGCAGCGCGGTGCCCGCCTCCGTCAGCTCGCCGGCCTCGTCCAGCAGCCCGCGCGCCCGCAGCCGCTCGCGGCCGGCGATGAGCTCCTCCACGGTCCAGCCGCGCGTGCGGACGAGCCACTTGTCGCTCATGCCGCCGCCGGTGGCGCTGTGGCTGAGGAGCGCCTCGACCGGGTCGAGGCCCGCCCGGACGAGCGCCATGACGTGACCGTCGCCGCGGTGCTCGCGCAGCAGCGTGGCGGCGTGCCAGAGCGCCAGGTGGGGGGTCTCGGGGACGGGCAGGTCGGCGTGGGCGGAGTACAGGGGGCGGCCGCCGCGGCCGCAGCCCTCGGTGGCGCGCAGGGCGAGCTCCGCGGCCTCGGCCATCTCGGGGGAGGCGATGACGTCCTCGCCGAGCAGGCGGCGCAGCGTGCCGTCGGCCGCGCGCAGCCGCGCGGCGAGGACGTCCTGCGGGGCGGCGGCGTCCCAGACGCCCGGGAGGTGAGCGGCGATCCGCTCGTGCTTGTAGTTGTAGAACGCGGCCGTGACCGGGCCCGGGCCGACGCGCCCGAACGCGGCCGTCCGCCCGGCGATGTTGACGGCGGAGAATTCCTCGATCCCCAGGGCGCCCATCTCCCGCACGATCTCGGGCGAGAAGTACACAGTGGCGTGAAGGGTGTTGAGGGGCTGCTGACAGCGGCGCGCGGCCAGCTCGGGCCTGGGCCCGTTGAGAGAAGTCATGCGGGCACGCTACCGACTGGCCGGTATGGCGTGAAGGGGGGTCCCCCGCACCCGGCGGCGATGGCAGGAAAGGTGGGGTGTTCGTCATTGCGGACACCTGACCGGGCGACCAGCATGGTCACCATGACGCCCCGCCGCACGCAGCGCCGCACCGTGCTGATCGTCCTCTTCGACGAGGTCCAGAGCCTCGACTTCACGGGCCCCGCCGAGGTGTTCGCCGGAGCGCGGCAGTGGACGGGCGACCCCGCCACGTACCGCGTGCACACCGCCACCCTCGACGGCGGCCCCGTGCGCACCAGCAGCGGCCTGCGCGTCACGCCCGACTCCGCCCTGCACGACGCCCCCGCCGCGCACACCCTGCTCGTGCCGGGCGGCGAGGGCACGCGCACCCCCGACCCGCGCCTCGTCACCTGGCTGCGCGAGCACGCGCCGCGGGCGGAGCGCGTGGTGTCGGTGTGCACGGGCTCCTTCCTGCTCGCCGCGGCCGGCCTGCTGGAGGGCCGCCGCGCGACGACCCACTGGGCGTTCTGCGCGGCCCTCGCCGCGCGCTTCCCGTCCGTCCGCGTGGAGCCCGACCCCATCTACGTGCGCGACGGGAACGTCGTCACCTCGGCCGGCGTCACCGCCGGCATCGACCTCGCCCTCGCCCTCGTCGAGGACGACCTGGGCCGCGAGCCGGCGCTCGCCGTCGCCCGCAACCTCGTCGTCTTCCTGCGCCGCCCCGGCAACCAGACCCAGTTCAGCGCCCCGCTCGCGGCCCAGACCGCGAGCCGCCCGCGGCTGCGCGACGTGCAGCACTGGATCGTGGAGAACCCGGCGGCGGACCTGTCCGTCGAGGCGCTCGCCGCCCGCGCGGACCTCTCCCCGCGGCACTTCGCCCGCGCCTTCCACAGCGAGACCGGCATGACGCCGGGCCGCTACGTCGACCGGGTCCGCCTGGAGGCCGCGCGCCGGCAGCTGGAGGACACCGGCGACGGCGTCGAGGAGGTCTCGCGGGCCTGCGGCTACGGCACGCCCGAGGCCATGCGCCGCGCCTTCGTCCGGTCCCTGGGGACCTCGCCCGCCGAGTACCGGCGCCGCTTCCGGCCGCTGACCGCGGCCTGACACCCGACAGGAAAAGGAAAGGGACCACCGTGCAGATCGCCGTCCTGCTCTACCCCGGCTTCACCGCCCTCGACGCCATCGGCCCGTTCGACACCCTCAGCCCCCTGCCCGGCACCGAGGTCGTCCTCGTCGCCGAGCGCCCCGGCCCCGTCCGCAACGAGAGCGGCAACCTCGCCCTCGTCGCCGACGCCTCGCTCGCCGAGGTCACGAGCCCGGACGTGGTCGTGGTCCCCGGCAGCGCCGACCCGAGCGGGCAGCTGGGGCCGGGACCCGTCACCGAGTGGCTGCAGCAGGTCGACCGGACAACCACCTGGACGACGTCCGTCTGCTCCGGCTCCCTGATCCTGGCCTCGGCAGGGCTGCTGACGGGCCGTCGCGCCACGTCGCACTGGCTGATGCTGGAGCAGCTCGCCGCGTACGGCGTCGAGGCCACGGGGGAGCGCGTCGTCTTCGACGGCAAGTACGTGACCGCCGCCGGCGTCTCCTCCGGCATCGACATGGCCCTCGCGCTCGTGGGCCGGATCGCGGGCGACCGCGCCGCGCAGTCCGTCCAGCTGCTCATCGAGTACGACCCGCAGCCGCCCTACGACGCGGGGTCCCCGGAGAAGGCCCCGGCCGACCTCGTGGCGGAGTGGCGGAACGCGGACCTGGCACAACTGGTGAAGCCGCAGCCGATTGACTGACCGTCAGGCGCCACGGTCAGTGGCCGTTGATGGGAAGGCCGGTACGGGGGTCCGGCCGCCCGTCAGCGGACCGTCAGACGAAGGTCTCCTCGCCGACCGTCCAACCGAACCGCGGCTGCCGCCGCTCCAGGAACGCGGCGACGCCCTCCGCGGTGTCGCCGCCGGCGCGCTCCTGCTCCGCCCAGTGCGCGATCCGTCCGGGACCGGCCGGCCTCGCAGCGAACTCCTTCGCGGCGGCCTGCGTCAGCTGCGACCGCGAGGCCAGCACCTTGGCGAACTCCGCGACCCGCCGGTCCAGCGCCTCCTGCGGCCACACCTCGTCCACGAGCCCCGTCCGCAGCGCCCGCGCGGCGTCGATCAGCTCGCCCGAGAAGAGCAGGTACTTGGCCGTGGCCGGGCCGGTCAGCTCCACCAGCCGGCGGGTGGAGGAGGCCCCGTAGACGATGCCGAGCTTCGCGGGGGTCACCCCGAAGGAGGCGTCTTCGGACGCGAACCGCAGGTCGCACGCGGCGGCGAGCTGGCAGCCGCCGCCCACGCAGAAGCCGCGCACGGCGGCGAGCGTGGGCTTGGGGAAGGCGGCGAGGGCCTCCTCGGCGGCGATCGCGAGGTCCCGCGAGCGGTCGACGCCCTCGGTCAGCGAGGAGATGTCGGCGCCCGCGCAGAACGTGCCGCCCTCGCCGGTGAGCACCAGCACCCGGACGGCCGGGTCGGCGGCGCACCGCTCCAGCAGCCCGGGGAGGGCCCGCCACATGTCCGTGGTCATGGCGTTGCGCTTGGCGGGGTTGGCGATGCGGACCGTGGCGGTGCCACCGGCGACGTCCAGGTGAAGTGCGGGCTCCATGCGCCGGATGCTATCCGGGCCCTCCCTCGGAATACCTAACTCCGGGTTGCTCAGGGAACGTGGAACAGGGTGGGCAGGATCAGTCGCGTGAGTGACCCTGGCATACGCACCCGGTCAAACTCCGTCGATAGCCGGTGTTTTGTGGTCAGCCCGCCGGTAGGACCCTCAAGTTCCCAACACTCATGGGTGCGGTCGACCATGGTGAGGGGTTGGTATCGGACATGGAAATCCTCGGGAGCGTCCCGCCCGACCGCGGGCAGGCCCCACCCCGGAGCCCGGTCGAGTTCGACGGAGCCTGGCGCTTCACCGCTCCCGCGCTGCACTCCTCCGTCCCGCGGGCGCGGCACGCCGTCCGCGACCTCCTCCGGCACCAGCGCGTGCCGCTCGGTGACGACCTGCTGCAGGGGCTCCTGCTGATCGTCTCGGAGCTGGTCACCAATGCCGTGCAGCACGCGGCGCTGCTCTCGCCCGAGGTCGCCGTGGAGGTCTCCATCGGCCGCCACTGGGTGCGGGTGGCCGTCGAGGACGACCACCCGTACCGGCCCAAGCCGCTGGAGGCGGACGACGAGCGCATCGGCGGCCGCGGGCTGCTGCTCGTCCAGGCCATCTCCGCCGAGGCCGGCGGCATGTGCGACGTCGAGCACACCGCGAGCGGCGGCAAGGTGGTCTGGGCCGCCCTGCCGCTCCCCGCGGCCCCCGGCGGGCCTACCAGCCCGCCGCGTCCCCGGTGACCTCGCGCACCGCGGGCCGCGCCGCGTCCAGCACGGTCATGAACCACGCCGAGAACGGGTAGCGCGCCCGCAGCTCCTCCAGCTCGGCCGGGGTCACGAACGCGGTCTCCGCGATCTCCTCCGGGGCCGGGCGCGGCTCGGCCCGCACGATTCCCACGAAGAGGTGGTTGTACTCCTGCTCCACCAGTCCCGAGTCCGGGTCGGGGTGGTTGTAGCGCACGGTCCCGGACTCGCGCATCAGCGCGGGCGCGAGCCCCAGCTCCTCGCCCGTGCGGCGCGCCGCCGCCACGAACGGCGGCTCGCCGGGGTACGGGTGGCCGCAGCACGTGTTCGACCACACGCCGGGGGAGTGGTACTTCTCCAGCGCCCGCCGCTGCAGCAGCAGCCGGCCCGCGTCGTCGAAGAGGAAGACCGAGAACGCCCGGTGCAGCTTGCCGGGGGCGATGTGGGCGGACAGCTTCTCCGCCGTGCCGATGGTTCTGCCGTCCTCGTCGACCAGCTCCAGCATGATCGGTTCGGCTGAGTCCTCCGGAGCGGGAACCGCTGCGGTGTCGGCGGAGAGGCCATTGGCTGGTGTGATCGGCATTGACCATCCTCGTTGTCGGTCTTCGGCCCTCAAGTCTGCCGTACCGGGCCGGGGCGTCAATGACAGAGCTTCGCCTCGTGCTCCGCATGGCCGCCGGGCTCCAGCTGGAAGGTGCAGTGCTCCACGTCGAAGTGCTCGCCGAGGCAGGCCTGCAGGTCGTGGAGCATTTTCTCGTGCCCGACCGAATCCAGCGCCAGGTGGTCGACCACCACGTGGGCGGAGAGCACCGGCATTCCGGATGTGATGGTCCACACATGGAGGTCGTGCAGGTCCTGCACGCCCGGCAGCGCCATGATGTGCGACCGGATCTCGTCCATGTCGACGTGCTTCGGCGCGGCCTCCAGCAGGACGTCCAGCGCCTCCCGCAGCAGCTTCAGCGTGCGCGGCACGATCATCAGGCCGATCAGGAGCGAGGCGACCGGGTCGGCCTGCGTCCACCCCGTCAGCATGATCACCACGGCGGAGACCACCACCGCGAACGAGCCCAGGGCGTCCGAGAGGACCTCCAGGAACGCCCCGCGCACGTTGAGGCTCTCCTTCTGGCCGCGCATCAGCAGCGCCAGCGAGATCAGGTTGGCGACGACGCCCACCAGACCGAAGACCACGGTCATGCCGCCCGGCACCTCGGTGGGGTTCATCAGGCGCCCCACCGCCTCGTAGAGGATGAACCCGCCCACGCCGAGCAGCAGCAGGCAGTTCAGCAGCGCCGCCAGGATCTCCGCCCGGGCGTACCCGTAGGTGCGGCGGCCGCTCGACGGGCGGTTCGCGAAGTGGATCGCGACCAGCGCCATGCCCACCCCGACGGCGTCCGTCGCCATGTGCCCGGCGTCCGCGAGCAGCGCCAGCGAACCGGTCAGCGCGCTGCCCACGACCTCCGCCACGAGCACCGTCAGCGTGATGCCCAGCGCGACCCGCAGCCGGCCCTTGTAGGCCGCCGCGGCCGTGCCGCTCGTGCCCGGCGGGGGTCCTCCGTGAGAGTGACCGTGATCGTGCCCTGCGCCCATGAGATGCCGCCCTCGGAAAACCGCTGCCCGTCCGGCCGGCGGCTGCCGGCCGGGACCCAGTGAACTACGGGTGGGGGGTATCGGGCAACGCGGCACTGAACACCGTTGTCATGTGCTCTGACCTGCGAAGACGTACATCTCGCCGACCTGCGGCGATCACCCTGCGTGCGGTGTCGTCAGCCCCGCGGAGCGCCCTCCCGGGCCTCCGGGTGATGCAGGCACCAGCCTTCCCACGCGGACGCGACCATGCTGTGCACGTCGTGCGCCGGGCTCCAGCCGAGCTCCTTCGCGATCAGCTCGTTCGAGGCGACGACACGCGCCGGATCACCCGGACGGCGCGGCTCGACGAGCGGCGCGGGCTCGGTGCGGCCGGTCACCGAGGCGATCAGGTCGGCCATCTCCCGCACCGAGACGCCCCGCCCCGTGCCCACGTTCAGCGTGAGGTCGCCCGGCTCCGTGCGCTCGGCCAGCCGGCGGGCCGCCGCGAGGTGCGCGGTCGCCAGGTCCTCGATGTGGATGTAGTCACGGACGCAGGTGCCGTCCGGGGTGGCGTAGTCCTCGCCGAAGATCCGCGGCGCCTCGCCCCGGGTGAGCCGGTCGAACATCATCGGGATGATGTTGAAGATCCCGGTGTCCGCGAGCTCCGGCACCGCCGCGCCCGCCACGTTGAAGTAGCGCAGGCAGGCCGTCGACAGGCCGTGCGCCTTGCCGGTGGCCCGCACCAGCCACTCGCCGGCCAGCTTCGTCTCGCCGTACGGGTTCATCGGCGCGCACGGCGTGTCCTCCGTGACGAGGTCCACGTCCGGCATGCCGTAGACGGCGGCGGAGGAGGAGTACACGAAGCTGCGGACGCCCGCGGCGACGGCCGCCTCCAGCAGCACGGTCAGCCCGTGCAGGTTCTCCCGGTAGTAGAGGAGCGGCTTCTCCACCGACTCCCCGACCTGCTTCTTCGCCGCCAGGTGCACGATGCCCGTCACACCGAGCTCCGCGAACGTGCGGTCCAGCAGCTCGCGGTCCAGCACCGAGCCCCGCACCAGCACGCAGCCCGCGGGCAGCCGCGCGGCCACGCCCGTGGACAGGTCGTCCAGCACGGCGACCCGCTCGCCGGCCTGCGTCATCGCCCGGGCGACGTGCGCTCCGATGTACCCGGCACCGCCTGTGATCAGCCATGTCATGACCGGCACGATAGCGCCTGGACGGCGGGTCACGATCTGTGTTCGATTCTGGTGATCGGGCATTCCGCCGGACTCTCGCGGCGGGACACCACGATGGCGCATTCCGGCGGTGCCGGACCGTCCCGGCCTGGAACCGGACGCCCCGCCCGGGCGTCCTTCCCATGGCGGGCCCGCCGCAGGCATACCGGCGGTGAACGGCGTCTTCCGGTGATCCGATAGCCTCTGCCGACGTGCCGGCCCCCGCCGGGGGCTTCCGGCGCGAACGCCGCCCGCCGCGTCCCGCGGCCCCGGAGCGGCCATGTCCGCCGCAAGGAGTGAGTTCGTCTGTCGACCGCCATCCTCACCGGTCCGCCGCCCGCCGGCTCCTCCCTGGAGGAGGACCTGCGGTCCCTCGGCTTCGACGTCCGCGTGGCGGCGGACGTCGCCGGGGCGCTGGCCGCCGTCCCGGCCACGGAGCGGGTCGCCGTGGTGGACCACCGCTTCGTGGGCCACGTGCACGCCCTGCGCCTCGCCCTGACCGACCCCCGCTTCCCGGCCGGCGCCACCGAGGGCGCGCTCACCGTCCAGCCGGACGCGCGCGCGTCCCTGACGCGCGCGCTGACCGGCCCGGACGACGGCGCGAGCCTGCCCGGTCTCCTCGCCGCCCGGCTCGAAGCCGACGGCGTCCCCGTGCACCGGCCCGACCTCGGCGTCCTCGTCGCGGCCGTGCCGGACGGCGGCGAGCTCCGCGCCAAGGCGCTCGCCGAGACCGAGGCCGTCGACGACGAGGCCGTACGGCTGCGCAGCGCCGTGAAGTCCCGCGACGGGTTCTTCACCACCTTCTGCATCAGCCCGTACTCGCGCTACCTCGCCCGCTGGTGCGCCCGCCGCGGCCTCACCCCCAACCAGGTCACCACCGCGTCCCTGCTGACCGCGCTGATCGCGGCCGGCTGCGCGGCGACCGGCACCCGGGGCGGCTTCGTCGCCGCCGGCGCGCTGCTGCTGTTCTCCTTCGTCCTCGACTGCACCGACGGCCAGCTCGCCCGCTACTCGCTGCAGTACTCCACGCTCGGCGCCTGGCTCGACGCGACCTTTGACCGCGCCAAGGAGTACGCCTTCTACGCGGGCCTGGCCCTCGGCGCCTCCCGCGGCGGCGGCCATGACGACGTGTGGGCGCTCGCGCTCGGCGCCATGGTCCTCATGACCTGCCGGCACGTCGTCGACTTCGCCTTCAACGAGGCCAACCACGACGCCACGGCCAACACGAGCCCGACCGCCGCGCTCTCCGGCCGCCTCGACAGCGTCGGCTGGACCGTCTGGGTCCGCCGCATGATCGTGCTGCCCATCGGCGAGCGCTGGGCGCTGATCGCGGTCCTCACCGCGCTCACCACGCCCCGCACCGTCTTCTACGTGCTGCTGATCGGCTGCGCCTTCGCCGCCTGCTACACCACCGCGGGCCGCGTCCTGCGCTCCCTGACCCGCAAGGCACGGCGCACCGACCGCGCCGCGCAGGCGCTGGCGGACCTCGCTGACTCCGGCCCGGTCGCCGAGGCCGCGGCCGGCAGCCTCGGCCGCACGGTGCCCGGCCGGGCCTACAGCGCCCCCTTCTGGGCCCTGCTCGCCGCCGCCTGCCTGCTCATCGGCCCGCTGCTCACCGGCAGCGGCGGCACCTGGCGCGCCGTCCTGCAGGCCGTGGTCTACGCGGTCTTCGCCGGCGTCGCCGTCGCCCAGCCCCTCAAGGGCCCCCTCGACTGGCTGGTCCCGCCGGTCTTCCGGGGCGCGGAGTACGGCATGATCCTGGGCCTGGCCGCCCAGTCCGGCGCCCCCGGGGCCCTCCCGGCGGCTTTCGGCCTGGTGGCCGCGGTCGCCTACCATCACTACGACACGGTGTACCGCATCCGCGGCGGCACCGGCGCGCCCCCGCACCGGCTGGTGCGGGCGATCGGCGGACACGAGGGTCGCGTCCTGGCGGTCACCATCGCGGCCGCCCTGTGGCACGGCCGAGGTTTCACCATCGCGCTGACGGTCCTCGCGGCCGCCATCGCCCTCGTGGTGCTCAGCGAGAGCATCCGCTTCTGGGTGTCCTCCGGGGCACCCGCAGTACACGACGAAACAGGAGAACCCGCATGATCGGCCTCGTGCTGGCCGCCGGCGCCGGACGGCGTCTGCGTCCCTACACCGACACCCTGCCGAAGGCCCTGGTGCCGGTGGACGGTGACACCACCATCCTCGACCTCACCCTGGCCAACTTCGCCGAGATCGGTCTGACCGAGGTCGCGATCATCGTGGGCTACCGCAAGGAGGCCGTGTACGCCCGCAAGGAGGCCCTGGAGGCCAAGTACGGCCTGAGCCTCACCCTGATCGACAACGACAAGGCCGAGGAGTGGAACAACGCCTACTCCCTGTGGTGCGGCCGCGACGCCCTCAAGGACGGCGTGATCCTCGCCAACGGTGACACCGTGCACCCGGTCTCCGTCGAGAAGACCCTGCTCGCCGCCCGCGGCAACGGCCAGAAGATCATCCTCGCCCTCGACACGGTGAAGCAGCTCGCCGACGAGGAGATGAAGGTCGTCGTGGACCCCGACAAGGGCGTCCAGAAGATCACCAAGCTGATGGACCCGTCCGAGGCCACCGGCGAGTACATCGGCGTCACCCTCATCGAGGGCGAGGCCGCCGCCGACCTGGCCGACGCCCTCAAGGTCACCTTCGAGCGCGACCCCGACCTCTACTACGAGGACGGCTACCAGGAGCTCGTCAACCGCGGCTTCAAGATCGACGTGGCGCCCATCGGCGATGTCCAGTGGGTCGAGATCGACAACCACGACGACCTCGCCAAGGGCCGGGGGATCGCGTGCCAGTACTGACGAGGCTCATCCCCTCGCCGGTCGTCGTCGACATCCGGGCCGGAGCGCTGGACGATCTGGCGAAGATCCTCGCCGATCAGCGGATCTCCAGCTCCGGCAAGCTGGCCGTCGCCATCAGCGGCGGCTCCGGGGCGGTGCTGCGCGAGCGGCTCGCCCCGGCGCTGCCCGGCGCCTCGTGGTACGAGGTGGGCGGCGGCACGCTGGACGACGCCATCAAGCTGGCCGACGCCATGAAGAAGGGGCACTACGACGCGGTCGTGGGCCTCGGCGGCGGCAAGATCATCGACTGCGCGAAGTTCGCCGCCGCGCGCATCGGCCTGCCGCTGGTCGCCGTGGCCACGAACCTCTCGCACGACGGGCTCTGCTCGCCGGTCGCGACCCTCGACAACGACGCGGGCCGCGGCTCGTACGGCGTGCCCAACCCGATCGCCGTCGTGATCGACCTCGACGTGATCCGTGAGGCCCCGGTCCGCTTCGTGCGCTCCGGCATCGGCGACGCGATCTCCAACATCTCCTCCGTCGCGGACTGGGAGCTCTCCCACCGCGAGACGGGCGAGGCCATCGACGGCCTGGCAGCCGCCATGGCCCGGCAGGCCGGCGAGGCCGTGCTGCGCCACCCCGGCGGCGTCGGCGACGACGGCTTCCTGCAGGTGCTGGCCGAGGGCCTGGTCCTCACCGGCATCGCCATGTCGGTGGCCGGCGACAGCCGCCCCGCCTCCGGCGCCTGCCACGAGATCAACCACGCCTTCGACCTGCTCTACCCCAAGCGCGCGGCGAGCCACGGCGAGCAGTGCGGCCTCGGCGCGGCCTTCGCGATGTACCTGCGCGGTGCCCGCGAGGAGTCCGCACTGATGGTCGAGGTGCTCCGCCGGCACGGCCTGCCCGTGCTGCCGCAGGAGATCGGCTTCAGCGCCGAGGAGTTCGTCGCGGCCGTGGAGTACGCGCCGCAGACCCGCCCCGGCCGCTACACGATCCTGGAGCACCTCGCGCTCTCCACCGACCAGATCAGGGACGCTTACGCCGACTATGCCAAAACCGTCACTAGCTGAACTCCGCCCGGTCGTCCACCCCGGCGGGCTCAAGGACCGGCGCAGCGGCGAGCACTGGGCCGGGCGCCTGTACATGCGCGAGATCTCCCTGCGCTGCACACGGGTCCTGCTGAACACCCGGCTCACGCCCAACCAGTACACCGGCCTGATGATCCTGGCCGGCATCGCCGCGGGCGCGGCCCTGCTGATCCCCGGCCTGACCGGGGCGATCCTCGGCGCGCTGCTCATCCAGCTGTACCTGCTGCTGGACTGCGTGGACGGCGAGCTCGCGCGCTGGCGCAAGGTCACCTCCACGACCGGCGTCTACCTGGACCGCGTGGGGCACTACCTCTCCGAGGCCGCGCTGCTCGTGGGCTTCGGCATCCGGGCGGCGGACGTCCTGCACAAGGACGGCGCGGCCACGCAGTGGCAGTGGGCCTTCCTGGGCACGCTGGCGGCGCTCGGCGCCATCCTGATCAAGGCGGAGACGGACCTGGTCGACGTGGCCCGCGCCCGCAGCGGCATGGCGGCCGCCGAGGACGCCGCGGCCACGCCCCGCTCCTCCGGCATGGCCCTGGCCCGCCGGGCCGCGGCCGCGCTCAAGTTCCACCGGCTGGTCGGCGGCGTCGAGGCGTCGCTGCTGATGCTGGTGGCGGGCATCGCGGACTTCGTCCACGGCGACCTGCTCTTCACGCGTGTCGCGGTGGTCCTCCTCGCCGCCGTCGCGGTGCTGCAGACTGTGCTGCACCTCGTGTCCATCCTCGCGTCGAGCAGGCTCCGATGAACGCTCCCTCCGCTTCCGCCGTCAAGGTCGGCGCGGTTGTCCTCACCATGGGCAACCGCCCCGCGGAGCTTCGCGCCCTGCTGGAGTCGGTCGCCAAGCAGGACGGCGACCCCATCGAGGTCGTCGTCGTCGGCAACGGCTCCCCGCTGCCGCCGATCGCCGTCCCCGGCCTGACCGTGCGCACCGTCGAGCTGTCGGAGAACGTCGGCATCCCGGCCGGGCGCAACGTGGGCATCGAGGCGTTCGGGCCCGCCGGGCGCGAGGCCGACATCCTGCTGTTCCTGGACGACGACGGCCTTCTGCCCGGCCAGGACACCGCCGAGCTGTGCCGGCAGGCGTTCGCCGCCGACCCGAAGCTCGGCATCATCAGCTTCCGGATCGCCGACCCGGACACGGGCGTCACCCAGCGCCGCCACGTGCCGCGGCTGCGCGCCTCCGACCCGATGCGCTCCTCGCGGGTGACCACCTTCCTGGGCGGCGCCAACGCGGTCCGCACCCGGGTCTTCGCCGAGGCCGGCCTGCTGCCGGACGAGTTCTTCTACGCGCACGAGGAGACCGACCTCGCCTGGCGGGCCCTCGACGCGGGCTGGATGATCGACTACCGCGCGGACATGGTGCTGCACCACCCGACGACGGCCCCGAGCCGGCACGCGGTCTACCACCGGATGGTCGCCCGCAACCGGGTCTGGCTCGCCCGGCGCAACCTGCCGGCCCCCCTGGTCCCGGTCTACCTCGGGGTGTGGCTGCTGCTGACCCTGGCCCGGCGGCCCTCCCTGCCCGCGCTGCGGGCGTGGTTCGGGGGCTTCAAGGAGGGCTGGACGACGCCCTGTGGTCCACGGCGCCCCATGAAGTGGCGTACCGTGTGGCGCCTGACCCGGCTGGGTCGGCCTCCCGTGATCTGACAAGCTCTTGTCTATGAGCACCGGGCGCGTGCCGGGGCGAGCCCCCGGCAGCGCACCTTGAGGACGAAAGTGTCAACTGTGAGCGAGACAACGCACGGCAGTGCGGTCGCCATGAGTGCCCCGCCATCACCGGACGACGGCCTGCCCGCCGCCGAGCTGGCCAGGAAGTACGGCCTCGCGGTGAGCGGGGCCCGCCCGAGCCTGCCGGAGTACGCCCGGCAGCTGTGGGCGCGGCGGCATTTCATCATCGCCTTCTCCCGCGCCAAGCTGACCGCCCAGTACAGCCAGGCGAAGCTGGGCCAGGTGTGGCAGGTGGCGACGCCGCTGCTGAACGCCACGGTGTACTTCCTGATCTTCGGCGTGCTGATGGGTCAGAGCAAGGGCATGGGCATCGCGACGTACATCCCGTTCCTGGTGACGGGCATCTTCGTCTTCACCTTCACCCAGAGCTCGGCCATGTCGGGCGTCCGGTCGATCGCCGGCAACCTGGGGCTGGTGCGGGCCCTGCACTTCCCCCGGGCGGCGCTGCCCATCTCCTTCGCGCTCCAGCAGCTCCAGCAACTGCTGTTCTCGATGCTGGTGCTCTTCCTCTTCCTGCTCGGGTTCGGGCACACCCCGCAGCTGTCCTGGCTGCTGATCGTCCCGACGCTGGTGCTGCAGTTCGTCTTCAACACCGGCCTGGCGATGATCCTGGCCCGCGCGGGCAGCAAGACCCCCGACCTGGCGCAGCTGCTGCCGTTCGTCCTGCGCACCTGGATGTACGCGTCCGGTGTGATGTACAACCTGGTCGAGGCGCTGGAGAAGCAGCACGCCCCGAAGTGGCTCATCGACGTGCTGAGCGCGAACCCGGCGGCCGTCTTCATCAATCTGATGCGATCCTCCCTGATCAGCGGCCACGCCGCGCACAAGCACATCGACCTGCCGCCGCACGTGTGGGCGCTGGCCGTCGGCTGGGCGCTGCTGATCGGCGTCGGCGGTTTCGTGTACTTCTGGAAGGCTGAGGAGCAGTACGGCCGTGGCTGAACAGAACCCGACCCCGGCGGCGGACGCCGCCCGCGTGCCCACCGTCATCGCGGACGACGTGCACATCGTCTACCGCGTCTACGGCGGCAACACCGGCCGCGGCAGCGCGACCGCCGCGCTCAACCGTCTCGTGCGGCGCCAGCCGAGCGCGGGCGTGCGCGAGGTGCACGCCGTGAAGGGCGTGAGCTTCACCGCCTACCGCGGCGAGGCGATCGGCCTGATCGGCTCGAACGGCTCCGGCAAGTCCACCCTGCTGAAGGCGATCGCCGGGCTGCTGCCCACCGAGCGCGGCAAGGTCTACACCGACGGCCAGCCCTCGCTGCTGGGCGTGAACGCGGCCATGATGAACGACCTCACGGGCGAGAAGAACGTGATGCTCGGCGGTCTGGCCATGGGCATGTCGCGCGAGCAGATCCGCGAGCGCTACCAGGGCATCGTCGACTTCTCGGGGATCAACGAGAAGGGCGACTTCATCACGCTGCCCATGCGGACCTACTCGTCCGGCATGGCGGCCCGGCTGCGGTTCTCCATCGCCGCGGCCAAGGACCACGACGTGCTGATGATCGACGAGGCGCTGGCCACCGGTGACCGCTCGTTCCAGAAGCGCTCCGAGGCCCGCATCCGCGAGCTGCGCAAGCAGGCGGGCACGGTCTTCCTCGTCAGCCACAACAACAGGTCGATCCGGGACACCTGCGACCGCGTGCTGTGGCTGGAGCACGGGCAGCTGCTCATGGACGGCCCGACCGAGGAAGTGGTCCGGGCGTACGAGAAGGAGACGGCCCGCTAGTCGCGGTCGTGACATGCGTCTCGCAGGGCCTCCGCCGGTCTGCTCCGGCGGGGGCCTTGACCGTTCCGTAACGATCAACTGGCTTATTGGCAGGGTTGATTCGCTGCCCGCGTGGCATTGTATGGATCAAGCACCTACCCGGTCGCGCATCGGACAGGTGTGCGGCGTACGCTGTACCGTGCCGAATTACGGCGAAGCGTGCGATACCGGTGTATCCGCGACTCCGGGGACGGGGTCGGACGCGGTGCGGCGGCGGGTGCCGAAGGGGGAGCAGGGGGCGCCGAAGGGGGTGTCCACCCCTGCGGCGTGTCCGAAATAGGATGTTCTGGGTCGGCAGTGTAGAACGGGAGATGTGACGGCAATGGCTGTATTGGCTGCGGGGCCTCTCCAGATCCGAGGCGTGCACGCCGTCCCCGGTCCGGGCAGCCCGCTGTGACGGCGGGGACGGACGCGCACGAGCGCGCCGTGCTCGACAAAGCCGCGCACGAGAACTTCCCCGTGGCCCCCTTCTTCGTGCCGCGCGCCTGGCGGGACGACCTGATGGCCGTCTACGGATACGCCCGCCTCGTCGACGACATCGGCGACGGCGACCTGGCCCCCGGCGGGCGGGACGCCGAGCTGCTGGGGCTCGACCCGGAGCAGAGTGACGACCGTCTCACGATGCTCGACGCCTTCGAGGCCGACCTGCTCCGCGTCTTCGGCGGCCCCACCGGCCCGCGCCACCCGCTGCTGTGCCGCCTGCGGCCCACCGTCCGCCGCTGCGGGCTGACCCCGGAGCCCTTCCTGGGGCTCATCGAGGCCAACCGCCAGGACCAGCGGGTCCGCCGCTACGGTACGTACGACGATCTGCTCGCCTACTGCGAGCTGTCCGCGAACCCCGTCGGCCGCCTCGTCCTGGGCATCACCGGCACCTCCAGCCCCGAGCGGATCCGCCGCTCGGACGCGGTCTGCACCGGGCTGCAGATCGTGGAACACCTGCAGGACGTCGCCGAGGACCTCGGCCGCGACCGCATCTACCTCCCGGCCGAGGACATGGCGCGCTTCCGCGTCACCGAGGCCGACCTCGCGCGCCCGGCCGGCGGCGCGTCGTTGCGCGCCCTGGTCGCGTACGAGGGGGAACGCGCCGGGGAACTGCTGAATGAAGGCACCCCCCTGGTGGGTAGCGTCCACGGCAGGTTGAAGCTGTTGCTCGCGGGGTTCGTGGGCGGGGGGAGGGCCGCGCTCCGCGCGGTCGCCGCCGCAGGACACGACGTACTGCCCGGACCGCCCAAGCCCACCAAGCTCAGCCTGCTGCGCGAGGTGGGAGCGACACTGCGAAGAGAGGGGTGAGCAAGGCCGTGAACGGAACCCCGGACGCGTCCGCACCGGTGCTCGCCGCGTACAGCTACTGCGAGGCGGTCACCGGCCAGCAGGCCGGCAACTTCAGCTACGGCATCAGGCTCCTGCCGACCGCCAAGCGGCGCGCCATGTCGGCGCTCTACGCCTTCTCGCGCCGCGTCGACGACATCGGCGACGGCCCGCTGGACGCCGACGCCAAGCACCGCCGCCTGGAGGAGACGCGCGAGCTGCTCTCCCGCATCCGCGAGGGCCGCATCGCCGAGGACGACACCGACCCGGTGGCCGTCGCGCTCAGCCATGCCGCGCGCCGCTTCCCCATCCCGCTCGGCGGGCTGGACGAACTCATCGACGGCGTTCAGATGGACGTGCGCGGCCAGTCGTACGAGACCTGGGACGACCTCGCGGTGTACTGCCGCTGCGTCGCGGGCGCCATCGGCCGCCTCTCCCTCGGCGTGTTCGGCACCGTGCCCGGCGCGCGGGACGCCGCGCGCGCCGCGGAGTACGCCGATACCCTCGGCCTGGCGCTGCAGCTCACCAACATCCTGCGCGACGTGCGCGAGGACGCCGCCAACGGCCGCACCTACCTGCCCTCCGACGACCTCGCGAAGTTCGGCTGCGCCGAGGGCTTCCACTCGGCCCGGCCCCCGGCCGGCGCCGACTTCACCGGCCTCGTCCACTTCGAGGTCCGGCGCGCCCGCGCCCTGTTCGCCGAGGGCACCCGGCTGCTGCCCATGCTCGACCGCCGCAGCGGCGCCTGCGTCGCCGCCATGGCCGGCATCTACCGCAGGCTCCTCGACCGGATCGCCGAGGACCCCGAGGCGGTCCTGCGCGGCCGGGTCTCGCTGCCCGGCCGCGAGAAGGTCTACGTCGCCGTGCGCGGCCTGTCCGGCCTCGACGCCCGCAGCGTCCACCGGCGGACCGCCGGGGGGCGCGCTTGATCTCCCTGTTCCAGGCCGCCGACCGGCGCGCAACCCTCCGCCCTGCGGACACGTCCCTGACAGCAGCCGAAGGGGTGGGCACATGACAGCCACGACAACCGGACCGGGCCACGGCCACGCGGACGGGGACGGCGCCGCGCCCGCCCGCGCGGTGGTCGTCGGCGGCGGCCTCGCCGGCATCACGGCCGCGCTGGAGCTCGCCGACGCCGGCGTGCGCGTCACCCTCCTGGAGGGCCGGCCCCGCCTCGGCGGCCTCGCCTTCTCCTTCCGCCGCGGCGACCTCACCATCGACAACGGCCAGCACGTCTACCTGCGCTGCTGCACCGCCTACAGCTCCTTCCTGAAGCGGCTCGACGCCCTGCACCTCGCCCCCTGCAGGACCGCCTCGACGTGCCCGTCCTCGACGTCGGCCACCCCTCCGGCAAGCCCCGCCTGGGCCGGCTGCGCCGCGCTGCCTCCCCTTTGCTCCCCGTCCCACTGCACCTGGCCAAGAGCCTCGCCACGTACCCGCACCTCTCGCTCGCCGAGCGCGCCGCGGTCGGCCGGGCCGCACTGGCCCTGCGCGGCCTCGACCCGCAGGACCCCGCGCTCGACGGCACGGACTTCGGCGGCTGGCTGCGCCGCAAGGGCCAGTCCGCCCGCTCGGTCGAGGCCCTGTGGGACCTGATCGGCGTGGCCACCCTCAACGCCACCGCCGGCGAGTCCTCGCTCGGCCTCGCCGCCATGGTCTTCAAGACCGCGCTGCTCACCGACCCGGGCGCCGCCGACATCGGCTGGGCCCACGTCCCCCTCGGCGAGCTGCACGACACGCGCGCCCGCGCCGCCCTCAAGGCGGCCGGCGTGCGCACCCTGCTGCGCACCCGCGCCACCGGCATCGCCCGCGCCGCGGACGGCACCTGGCAGGTCGGCGCCGAGACCGGCCCCGGCACCGCCGAGCAGCTCACGGCCGAGACGGTCGTGCTCGCCGTGCCGCAGCGCGAGACCCACGCCCTGCTGCCCGACGGCGCCCTCGACGAGCCCGGCCGCCTGCTGGAGATCGGCACCGCCCCGATCCTCAACCTGCACGTCGTCTACGACCGCAAGGTCCTCCGGCAGCCGTTCTTCGCCGCGCTGGGCTCGCCCGTGCAGTGGGTCTTCGACCGCACCGAGTCGTCCGGGCTCGCCGCGAAGGGGGAACACTGGGAAGGCTGCCAGTACCTCGCGGTCTCCCAGTCCGCCGCGCAGGACGACATCGAGCGGCCCGTCGCCGAGCTGCGCGCCCGCTATCTTCCCGAGCTGGAACGGCTGTTGCCCGCCGCACGCGGCGCCGGCGTACGGGACTTCTTCGTGACCCGGGAGCGGACAGCGACGTTCGCCCCCACCCCGGGCGTCGGCAGGCACAGGCCGGCCGCCCGCACGAACACGCCCGGCCTGTACCTGGCCGGCGCGTGGACCGCCACCGGCTGGCCCGCGACCATGGAGGGCGCGGTGCGCAGCGGTGTCCACGCCGCCGGCGCGGCACTCTCCGAGCTCGGCCGACCGCACGTGAGCCCCCTGCGGGAGGCGGTATGACCGAGGCGAGCCATGAAGCGTCGCGTGCCCGGACCGGGCCGCGCACGAGCACGACCACCAGAGGAGAGACCGTGACTTCGGCGATCCCAGCTGTCGACACCGCGGGCGTCAATGCCATGCTGGAGCGGGGACGGACGCTTGCCACGCCGGTGCTGCGTGCCGCCGTGGAACGGCTCGCGCCGCCCATGGACACCGTCGCCGCCTACCACTTCGGCTGGATCGACGCCGAGGGCCGGCCGGCGCACGGCGACAGCGGCAAGGCCGTCCGGCCCGCGCTCGCCCTGCTCTCGGCCGAGGCCGCCGGCCGCGCCCCCGAGGTGGGCATCCCCGGCGCCGTGGCCGTCGAGCTCGTGCACAACTTCTCGCTCCTGCACGACGACCTGATGGACGGCGACGAGCAGCGCCGCCACCGCGACACCGTGTGGAAGGTGTACGGGCCCGAGCAGGCCATCCTCGTCGGCGACGCCCTCTTCGCGCTCGCCAACGAGATCCTGCTGGAGCTCGGCACCGTCGAGGCCGGCCGCGCCACCCGGCGGCTGACCACGGCCACCCGCAAGCTGATCGACGGCCAGGCCCAGGACATCTCCTACGAGCACCGCGAGCGGGTCACCGTCGAGGAGTGCCTGGAGATGGAGGGCAACAAGACAGGCGCCCTGCTCGCCTGCGCCGTCTCCATCGGCGCGGTCCTCGGCGGCGCCGACGACCGCACGGCCGACATCCTGGAGGCCTACGGCTACCACCTCGGCCTCGCCTTCCAGGCGGTGGACGACCTGCTCGGCATCTGGGGCGACCCGGAGGCCACCGGCAAGCAGACCTGGAGCGACCTGCGCCAGCGCAAGAAGTCGCTGCCCGTGGTCGCGGCCCTCGCCGCGGGCGGGGAGGCCTCCGAGCGGCTCGCGGAGATCCTCGCGGCCGACGCCAAGCTCAGCGACGCCCAGCTCGCCGACTTCGACGAGGAAGAATTCGCCAGCCGCGCGGCGTTGATCGAAGAGGCGGGCGGCCGGGAGTGGACCTCCCAGGAGGCCCGCCGCCAGCACGCGACCGCGATCGAAGCCCTCGACCGAGTTGACATGCCCGCAGAAGTCCGAGCCCAACTGGTGGCGCTCGCCGACTTCGTCGTCGTACGAAAGAGATGATGGCCATTCACCCGATCTAAAAGGATCGCGGTCGCCGGCCGGCGCCAGTGCTCGAGGCGCCGGCCGACGGAGCCCCCAGGAAGGCAGAGAAGGAAGCTCACTGCAAAAAAGGGGAAACCATGACAGCGACGACCGACGGAAGCACCGGGGCCCTGCCGCCCCGCGCTGCCGCGGCCACCGACAGCACCACCGCACAGAGCAGCACAGCACCCCGGAGCACCACAGCACGGCCCCCGCTCGCGGAGGGCGAGGCGCCCGGCGCCCTCGCCGCCGCCGAGCGGGCCACGGCCCGCGCGGCCGAACACCTTCTCTCCCTCCAGGACGAGCAGGGCTGGTGGAAGGGCGACCTGGAGACCAACGTCACCATGGACGCCGAAGACCTGCTGCTCCGTCAGTTCCTGGGCGTGCAGGACGAGGAGACCACCCGCGCCGCCGCCCTGTACATCCGCTCCGAGCAGCGCCCGGACGGCACCTGGGCCACCTTCCTGGGCGGGCCCGGCGAGCTCTCCACGACCATCGAGGCCTACGTCGCCCTGCGGCTCGCCGGTGACGCCCCCGACGCCCCGCACATGGCCGCCGCCTCGGCGTGGATCCGCGAGCAGGGCGGCATCGCCGCCTCCCGGGTCTTCACCCGCATCTGGCTCGCCCTCTTCGGCTGGTGGAAGTGGGAGGACCTCCCCGAGCTGCCCCCCGAGATCATGTTCCTGCCGAAGTGGTTCCCCCTGAACCTCTACGACTTCGGCCAGTGGGCCCGGCAGACCATCGTGCCGCTCACCGTGGTCTCCGCGAAGCGCCCCGTGCGCCCCGCGCCGTTCCCGCTCGACGAGCTGCACACCGACCCGGCCCGGCCGAACCCGCCGCGCCCGCTCGCCCCCGCCGCCAGCTGGGACGGCGCCTTCCAGCGCCTCGATGCGGCCCTGCACCACTACCGCCGGTTCCCGCTGCGCCGCCTGCGCCGCCTCGCGCTGCAGCAGGCCGCCCGCTGGATCATCGAGCGCCAGGAGAACGACGGCTGCTGGGGCGGCATCCAGCCCCCCGCCGTCTACTCGATCATCGCCCTCCACCTCCTCGGCTACGACCTGGACCACCCCGTGCTGCGCGAGGGCCTGAATTCGCTGGACCGTTTCGCCGTCCGGCGCGAGGACGGCAGCCGCATGATCGAGGCGTGCCAGTCCCCGGTGTGGGACACCTGCCTGGCGACCATCGCCCTCGCGGACGCCGGCGTGGCGCCCGACCACCCGGCGCTCGTCAAGGCCGCCGACTGGATGCTGGACGAGCAGATCGACCGCACCGGCGACTGGGCGGTGCGCCGCCCCGGGCTGACCCCGGGCGGCTGGGCCTTCGAGTTCCACAACGACACCTACCCCGACATCGACGACACGGCCGAGGTCGTGCTGGCCCTCAAGCGGGTCCGCCACCCCGACCCGGCGCGCGTCGAGACGGCCGTGCGGCGGGCCGCACGCTGGAACCTGGGCATGCAGTCGAAGAACGGCGCCTGGGGCGCCTTCGACGCCGACAACACCAGCACGCTGCCCAACCGGCTGCCGTTCTGCGACTTCGGCGAGGTCGTCGACCCGCCGTCCGCCGACGTCACCGCGCACGTCGTGGAGATGCTCGCCTTCCTCGGCGAGCGGCACGACCCGCGCACCCGGCGCGGCGTCGAGTGGCTGCTGGCGGAGCAGGAGGAGAGCGGCGCCTGGTTCGGCCGCTGGGGCGTCAACTACGTCTACGGCACGGGCTCGGTGCTCCCCGCCCTCGTCGCGGCCGGCATCCCCGCCTCGCACCCGGCGATCCGCCGGGCCGTGCGCTGGCTGGAGGCCGTGCAGAACGACGACGGCGGCTGGGGCGAGGACCTGCGCTCGTACCGCGACGCCGAGTGGATCGGCCGCGGCACCTCCACCGCCTCCCAGACGGCGTGGGCGCTGATGGCCCTGCTCGCCGCCGGCGAGCGGGAGGGCAAGGCCGTGGAGCGGGGCGTGGCCTGGCTGGTGGACACCCAGCGCCCGGACGGCTCCTGGGACGAACCGCACTTCACCGGTACGGGCTTCCCCTGGGACTTCTCCATCAACTACCACCTCTACCGCCAGGTCTTCCCCCTCACGGCCCTGGGCCGCTACGTGCACGGGGAGCTGTTCACCCCCGACCGCCTGGAGGCGTGATGACGTACGGCACGGGCAGCTCCGGCCCCGCACCGCTGCTGGTCGCCTGCGCGCTCGGCATCGAGCGCCTCGCACTGCGCGGGGGCGGCCCCGGCGAGGCGGCCGGGCCCGTGACCGTCCTGCGCACCGGCATGGGCCCGCTGGCCGCGGACCACGCCGTCACCCGTGCCCTGCACGACCCGGCGATGCGCGAGGCGGCGGTCGTCGCCACGGGCTTCTGCGCCGGCCTGGCCCCGGGGATGCACCCCGGGGACCTGGTCGTCGCCGACGAGACCCGGGACGGCACGGGCCGCACCGAGTGCTCGGGCGTCGAGCTGCTCGCCAAGGAGCTCGCCCGCGCCGTGCCCCGGCGCGTGATCCACACCGGCCCGCTCGTCGGCTCCGACCACGTCGTGCGCGGCGCGGAGCGGGCCGCCCTGCACGCCGCGGGGGCGCTCGCGGTGGACATGGAGTCCGCGGCCACGCTCCGGAGCGCCGTCCGCGCGGGCCCGCGCCCGGTTGCGGCCGTCCGGGTGGTCGTGGACGCTCCAGAACATGAACTCGTCCGAATCGGGACGTTGCGCGGTGGAATATCGGCTTTCCGGGTCCTGCGCACCGTCCTCCCGGCTTTTATCGAATGGCACCGTTCTTTACTGCTCCCCAGGAGGTGAGCCAGATGGCCATGCCACTCCGCCAGTCCATCCGGGTGGGAACGTATCTCTTTGAACAGAAGCTCAGGAAGCGCGAGAAGTTCCCGCTGATCGTCGAGTTGGAACCGCTTTTCGCCTGCAACCTCAAGTGCGAGGGCTGCGGGAAGATCCAGCATCCGGCCGGAGTGCTCAAGCAGCGCATGCCGGTGGCCCAGGCCGTCGGCGCCGTGCTGGAGTCCGGCGCGCCGATGGTCTCCATCGCGGGCGGCGAGCCCCTGATGCACCCGCAGATCGACGAGATCGTGCGGCAGCTGGTGGCCAAGCGGAAGTATGTCTTCCTCTGCACCAACGCGATGCTCCTGCGCAAGAAGATGGACAAGTTCACGCCGTCCCCCTATTTCGCGTTCGCGGTGCACATCGACGGGCTGCGCGAGCGGCACGACGAGTCCGTTGCGAAGGAGGGCGTCTTCGACGAGGCGGTGGCGGCGATCAAGGAGGCCAAGCGGCGCGGCTTCCGGGTCACCACCAACTCCACCTTCTTCAACACCGACACCCCGCAGACCATCGTCGAGGTGCTCAACTTCCTCAACGACGACCTGCAGGTCGACGAGATGATGATCTCACCCGCCTATGCCTACGAGAAGGCCCCCGACCAGGACCACTTCCTGGGCGTCGAACAGACCCGGGAGCTGTTCAAGAAAGCATTCTCCGGGGGGAACCGGGCCCGCTGGCGGCTCAACCACAGCCCGCTCTTCCTGGACTTCCTGGAGGGCAAGGTCGACTTCCCCTGCACCGCCTGGGCGATCCCCAACTACTCCCTCTTCGGGTGGCAGCGCCCCTGCTACCTGATGAGCGACGGCTACGTCCCCACGTACCGGCAGCTGATCGAGGAGACCGACTGGGACAAGTACGGGCGCGGCAAGGACCCGCGCTGCGACAACTGCATGGCCCACTGCGGATACGAGCCGACGGCGGTCCTCGCCACCATGGGGTCGCTGAAGGAGTCGATCCGCGCGGCCCGCGAGAGCGTCGCCGGGAACCGGAGCTGACGGCCGTGGCCACCTCCGCGGGACCGGTGTCCCTCGGGCTCCCCGGTGTGCCGGCCCGTCCCCTCGCGGTGCGCCGCCCCTCGCGGCGCATCCAGGTCGGGCCGGTCGCCGTGGGCGGCGACGCACCGGTCTCGGTGCAGTCGATGACCACGACCAGGACGTCGGACATCGGTGCGACGCTCCAGCAGATCGCTGAGCTGACGGCGTCCGGCTGTCAGATCGTGCGTGTGGCCTGCCCCACGCAGGATGATGCGGATGCGCTGCCGGTGATCGCGAAGAAGTCGCAGATCCCGGTGATCGCGGACATCCACTTCCAGCCGAAGTACGTCTTCGCCGCCATCGATGCCGGGTGTGCGGCGGTTCGGGTGAACCCGGGCAACATCAAGCAGTTCGACGACAAGGTCAAGGAGATCGCGAAGGCGGCCTCGGATGCGGGCACTCCCATCCGGATCGGTGTGAACGCGGGGTCGCTGGACCGGCGTCTGCTGCAGAAGTACGGGAAGGCGACGCCTGAGGCGCTGGTGGAGTCGGCGCTGTGGGAGGCCTCGCTCTTCGAGGAGCACGGTTTCCGGAACATCAAGATCTCGGTCAAGCACAACGACCCGGTGGTGATGGTCAACGCTTACCGTCAGCTGGCGGCGCAGTGCGACTACCCGCTGCACCTGGGTGTGACCGAGGCGGGTCCCGCGTTCCAGGGCACGATCAAGTCGGCGGTGGCGTTCGGTGCGCTGCTGTCGGAGGGCATCGGTGACACGATCCGGGTCTCGCTGTCGGCGCCGCCGGCGGAGGAGATCAAGGTCGGCATGCAGATCCTGGAGTCGCTGGGGCTGCGCCAGCGCCGGCTGGAGATCGTCTCGTGTCCGTCGTGCGGCCGTGCGCAGGTGGACGTGTACAAGCTCGCCGACCAGGTCAGCGCCGGCCTGGAGGGCATGGAGGTGCCGCTGCGCGTCGCGGTGATGGGCTGTGTGGTGAACGGTCCGGGCGAGGCGCGTGAGGCCGATCTGGGGGTGGCCTCGGGCAATGGCAAGGGGCAGATCTTCGTCAAGGGTGAGGTCATCAAGACCGTGCCCGAGTCGAAGATCGTGGAGACCCTCATCGAGGAAGCAATGAAGATCGCCGAAGTCATGGCGGCCGACGGCGCCCCCGGCGGGGCACCGCACGTCACCGTCGCCTGAACCGGCGACCCGCCACCGTAGGAAGAGCGACCGAGCGGCCGCCCCGGCCCAGGCCGCAAGACGAGGAGGGGGCCCGCGTGTCGTTGCTCGAGAACATCCGCAGTCCGCGCGACCTGAAGACCCTGGACGCCGAGGAGCTGACCGAACTGGCGGAGGAGATCCGCCACTTCCTCATCCACGCCGTCGCCCGCACCGGCGGCCACCTCGGCCCCAACCTCGGCGTGGTGGAGCTCACCATCGCCCTGCACCGCTCCTTCGACTCCCCGGCCGACCGCATCCTGTGGGACACCGGCCACCAGTCGTACGTCCACAAACTGCTCACCGGCCGCCAGGACTTCTCCAAGCTGCGCGGCAAGGGCGGCCTGTCCGGCTACCCCTCGCGCGAGGAGTCCGAGCACGACGTCATCGAGAACAGCCACGCCTCCACCGTCCTCGGCTGGGCCGACGGCCTCGCCAAGGCCAACCAGGTCCTCGGCCGCTGGAACCGCCACGTCGTCGCCGTCATCGGCGACGGGGCCCTGACCGGCGGCATGGCCTGGGAGGCGCTCAACAACATAGCCGCCGCCAAGGACCGGCAGCTGATCATCGTCGTCAACGACAACGAGCGCTCCTACGCCCCCACCATCGGCGGCCTCGCCGACCACCTCGCCACGCTCCGCACGACCGACGGCTACGAACGCTTCCTGTCCTGGGGCAAGGACGCGATCCAGGGCCTGCCCGCCATCGGCAAGCCGCTCTACGAGTCCCTGCACGGCGCGAAGAAGGGATTCAAGGACGCGTTCGCCCCGCAGGGCATGTTCGAGGACCTGGGCCTGAAGTACCTCGGCCCCATAGACGGGCACGACGTCGCCGCCGTCGAGTCCGCGCTGCGCCGGGCCAAGCGCTTCCACGGCCCCGTCCTCGTCCACTGCCGCACGGAGAAGGGGCGCGGCTACCAGCCCGCCCTGGAGGACGACGCGGACCGCTTCCACACCGTCGGCGTGATCGACCCGCTCACGTCCCGGCCGCTGGCCCCCTCGGCCGGCCGGTCCTGGACGTCGGTGTTCGGCGACGAGATGCTGCGGATCGGCAAGGAGCGGCCGGACGTGGTCGCGATCACCGCCGCGATGCTGCACCCCGTGGGCCTGACCCGGTTCGCGGAGGCCTTCCCCGACCGGGTCTGGGACGTGGGCATCGCCGAGCAGCACGGCGCCACCTCCGCGGCGGGGCTCGCCACCGGCGGCCTGCACCCGGTCTTCGCCGTGTACGCGACGTTCCTCAACCGCGCCTTCGACCAGGTGCTGATGGACGTCGCCCTGCACAAGTGCGGCGTGACGTTCGTCCTCGACCGGGCCGGCGTCACCGGCACCGACGGGCCCAGCCACAACGGCATGTGGGACATGTCGGTCCTGCAGGTCGTGCCCGGCCTGCGGATCGCCGCCCCGCGCGACGCCGACCAGCTGCGCGCCCAGCTCCGCGAGGCCGTGGACGTCGACGACGCGCCCACCGTGATCCGCTTCCCGAAGGAGAACGTCGGCGAGCCCGTCCCGGCACTCGCCCGCGAGGGCGGCACGGACGTCATCGGCCTGCCCGCGGACGGTGCGGAGCCGCAGGTCCTGCTCGTCTCCGTCGGCACCATGGCCGGCGTGTGCCTGGAGGCCGCCGCGCTCCTCGCCGACCGCGGCGTGCCGTGCACCGTCGTCGACCCCCGCTGGGTCAAGCCCGTCGACCCCGCGCTCGTGCCGCTCGCGGACCGGCACCGGCTCGTCGCGGTCGTCGAGGACAACAGCCGCACGGGCGGCGTCGGCTGGGCCGTCGGACAGGCGCTGCGCGACGCCGACGTCGACGTGCCGCTGCGCACCTTCGGCATCCCCGAGCAGTTCCTGCCGCACGCCAAGCGCAGTGAGGTCCTGGCGGACCTCGGACTCACGCCGGCCGAGATCGCCGGCCGGATCAGCGCGGCGCTGGCCCGTATCGAAGCCGCGGGCGCTCCCGTGGTCAGCAAGGAGAACGACGACGCATGACAGCCGACACGACGGGCATCAAGGGCAAGGGCTTCGACCTGACCCGGCTCCTCGCGGAGCGCGGCGCCGAGCGGTACGACCTGCACGCCCGGCACCTCAACCACCAGCTGCCGCGCATGCTGCACACCATCGGCTTCGACAAGGTCTACGAGCGGGCCGAGGGCGCCTACTTCTGGGACGCCGACGGGCAGGACTACCTCGACATGCTCGCGGGTTTCGGGGTGATGGGCGTGGGCCGCCACCACCCCGTCGTCCGCAAGGCGCTGCACGACGTCCTCGACGCCTCCCTCGCCGATCTCACCCGCTTCGACTGCCAGCCGCTGCCCGGCCTGCTGGCCGAGAAGCTGCTGTCGTACGCGCCCCACCTGGACCGGGTGTTCTTCGGCAACAGCGGCACCGAGGCGGTGGAGACGGCCCTGAAGTTCGCGCGGTACGCGACGGGCAGGCCGCGGGTCCTTTACTGCAACCACGCCTTCCACGGCCTGACCACCGGCTCCCTCTCCGTCAACGGCGAGGACGGCTTCCGCGACGGCTTCGCGCCGCTGCTGCCCGACACGGCGGTCCCGCTCGGCGACCTCGCGGCGCTGGAGCGGGAGCTGGCCCGCGGCGACGTCGCTGCCTTCGTCGTCGAGCCCATCCAGGGCAAGGGCGTCCACGAGGCGCCGCCCGGCTTCCTGCGCGCCGCCCAGGAGCTGCTGCACCGGCACAAGGCGCTGCTCATCGCGGACGAGGTGCAGACCGGCGTCGGGCGCACCGGCGACTTCTTCGCCTACCAGCACGAGGCGGGCGTCGAGCCGGACCTGGTGTGCGTGGCCAAGGCGCTCTCGGGCGGCTACGTGCCCGTCGGCGCCACCCTCGGCAAGGACTGGATCTTCAAGAAGGTCTTCTCCTCCATGGACCGGGTCCTCGTGCACTCCGCGAGCTTCGGCTCCAACGCGCAGGCGATGGCGGCCGGGCTCGCGGTGCTCTCGGTCCTGGAGGACGAGCAGGTCGTCGCGAACGCCCGGCGCACGGGCGACCTGCTGCGCACCCGGCTCGCGGCGCTCACCGGCAAGTACGAGCTGCTGCACGACGTCCGCGGCCGGGGCCTGATGATCGGCATCGAGTTCGGCAAGCCGTCCTCGCTGGGGCTGCGCAGCCGCTGGGCGATGCTCCAGGCGGCCCGCAAGGGACTGTTCGCGCAGATGGTCGTGGTGCCGCTGCTGCAGAAGCACCGCATCCTCACCCAGGTCTCCGGCGACCACCTGGAGGTGATCAAGCTGATCCCGCCGCTGATCATCGGGGAGCGCGAGGTGGACCGCTTCGTGGACGCCTTCACCGCGGTGATGGACGACGCCCACGGCGGAGGCGGGCTGCTCTGGGACTTCGGGCGGACGCTGGTGAAGCAGGCGGTGGCCAATCGCTGAGCCGGGCAAAAAATCAGCCTGTCCGGCGTTTGAGGACCGGGGTCCGGGGCGGAGCCCCGTGTCAGTCCGTGAGGAGACGGTTCCGCAACTGCTCACGGGCTCCAGGGGCGAGCCCCAGTCCCTCGATCAGGTACCGGTCGACCGTGCCCCACACGGCGTCGATCGTCTCGAACGCGGCGCGCAGATACGTCGCGCGCGCCTCGAACATCGGCGAGAGCAGCTCCGCGATCTCCCGGTCCTCGGGCCCGGTCGCCTCCGGCGCGCGCCGCATGCGGTAGCGCCGGTGCGGGGCGTTGGACTCCAGGTAGTCGGCCTCGATGACGTCGCGCGCGACGCCGAGGGCGAGCAGGGTGACCGCGACGGACAGCCCGGCGCGGTCCTTGCCGGCCGCGCAGTGCATGAGCGCGGGCACGCTGTCGTCGGCGAGGGAGCGCAGGACGTGGCCGAGCTCGGCCGTCCGGCCCGTGATGACCTCGCGGTACGTCTCGGCCATGCGGTCCGCCGCCCTGCCGTCGGCCAGCACGGTGCGCAGGTGCGCGAGGTCGCGGGCGCGCACCATGTTCCAGAACTCGGCGCCGTGGGCCGGGTCGTTGAGCGGCAGGTTCACGTTGCGGACGCCGGTGAGCTCCACGTCCGGGCCGTCGAGCGCGATGTCGGCGTCGTTGCGGAAGTCGAAGACCGTGTGCAGGCCGAGCGTGCCGAGGAAGCGGGCGTCCTCCTCGGTGGCGTGGGCCAGGTGGCCGCTGCGGTAGAGGACGCCGTGCCGCACCCGCCGGCCGTCCGCGGCGGGCAGGCCGCCCAGGTCGCGGAAGTTGCGCACCCCCGCCAGCTCGGGCTCGGTGGACGGCACATGCGGCGTCTGCGTCACGGGCACTCCCTGGGTCTCGGCTGCCGGCGCCGGCCGTCGGCGCGGCGTCTCAACGACCTTACGACACCGGTTGTACGGGCAATCCGCCCCGTGCGGTAGCCGCGCCGACGTATTCCGCTTGCGGGGAGTTCGTCGGGGTGGGATACATCACGGCACGTCAACCCCTGGTTACGGTGGCGTAGGTCACTCCCCGGGAGGAAAGATGTACTGACGTGGCAGACGATTCGAATTCATTCAGCAAGAGCGCGATCGGGTCGTACGCAGCCGTCGGGGACAGCTTCACCGAAGGCGTCGGCGACCCAGGGCCGGACGACACCTTCATCGGCTGGGCCGACCGACTGGCCGTACTCCTCGCCGACCAGCGCCCCGAGCACGACTTCCGCTACGCCAACCTCGCCGTCCGCGGCCGCCTCCTGGACCAGATCGTCGCGGAGCAGGTGCCCCGGGCGAAGGAGCTCGGTCCCGAGCTTGTGACCTTCTGCGCGGGCGGCAACGACATCCTGCGCCCGGGCAGCGACCCGGACGACGTGGCCGAGCGCTACGAGAAGGCCGTCGCCGAGCTGGCCTCCTCCGTGGGCACCGTGCTGCTGTGCACCGGCTTCGACACCCGAGGCATGCCCGTGCTGCGGCACCTGCGAGGCAAGATCGCGACGTACACCGCCCACGTCCGCGCCATCGCCGACCGGCACGGGTGCCCGGTCCTGGACCTGTGGTCGCTGCGCTCGGTGCAGGACCGCAGGGCCTGGAGCGACGACCGGCTCCACCTCTCGCCCGACGGGCACACGCGGGTCGCCCTGCGGGCCGCCCAGGTGCTCGGCCTGGAGGTGCCGGCCGACCCGGACCAGGCCTGGCCGGACGAGGACCACCGCTCGCCCGCCGAGGTGCGGCGCGACAACATCCACTGGGCGCGCGAGCACCTGGTGCCGTGGATCGGCCGCCGGCTGCGCGGCGAGTCCTCGGGAGACCACGTGGAGCCGAAGCGGCCGGACCTGCTGCCGCTCTAGCACCGCCTTCGGGGGAAGTCGGGGGAAGGGCGCCGGGGGAAGTCTTCAGGGGGAGGGCTTCAGGGGAGAAGGCTTCAAGGGGTGAGCCGCCCGGCAGCCAGATCGGCCCAGACGACGCGGCCCCTGCCGCTGTCGTCGGGCCGGACCCCCCAGGCCTGGGACAGCGCGCCCACGAGCAGCAGCCCGCGGCCGCTCTCCTCGTCCGCCCCGCTGCACCGCGCCCGCGGCTCCGTCGGCGTGCGGCCCTGATCGGCCACCTCTATGCGCAGGTGCGCGCCGAGCATCCTCAGCTGACAGCTGACGTTCGCGCTGTCCGTGTGCCGGACGGCGTTGGTGAAGAGCTCCGACACCACCAACTGGGCGTCGTCGCACGCCACTTCGTCGATGCCCCACTCCCGCAGTTGCGCGAGGACCCGTTTTCGCGCGGCTGCCACCGAGGCGCCGCGAGCCGGGAAGTGGAAGGCGTCCTGCAGGCGCGCGGCCATGGAACAGCCGAAGCGCCCGAGCGAAGGTGCGTCATGGGAGGGGACCACGCCGTAACTATGTGCGATACCGCCGAGGTGTGGCAAGGTTCAATCTGCAAATTACAGAATCGTCAGAACAGTCTGTCGGCTCCGGGGCCACCCGTGACAGACTGCGGGCATATGACAAGCATCTGACGGACAGCTGACAACCGGTGGGCACGGAGGGGGAGGAACAGTGGCGGAAGCGCGTCCGGCGGGCGCCCCGACCGTACTGCGGGTCGTCCTCGGCAAACGGTTGCACGACCTGCGGGAGAAGGCCGGTCTCAGCTACGAGCAGGCGGGCCGCGCCCTCGACGTCACGCACGCCACCGTCCGCAGGATGGAGAAGGCCGAAGTCGGCCTGAAGCTCCCCTACGTGGAGAAGCTGCTGCGCGTCTACGGCGTCACCGACCCCGCCGAGGTCGAGGGCTTCCTCGACCTCGCGCGCGAGGCGAACCGCCCCGGCTGGTGGCACCGCTTCCGGGACGTCCTGCCCGAGTGGTTCAGCGCGTTCGTCAGCCTGGAGGGCGAGGCCAACCTCATCCGGGCCTACGAACCGCACTACGTCCCGGGGCTGCTGCAGACCGAGCGCTACGCGCGCGCCGTGCTCCGCGCCGGCCAGCCGCACGCCCCCGAGGCCGACATCGAGCGCGCCGTCGCCGTCCGCCGGGAGCGCCAGTCGCTGCTCACCCGCGAGGGCGCGCCGCTGCTGTGGGTGGTGATGGACGAGACCGTGCTCCGCCGGCCCATCGGCGGGCCGGACATCATGCGCGAGCAGGTCTCCCGGCTCGCCGAGGCCACCGCCATGCCCAACGTACGGCTGCAGATCATGCCGTTCGCCGCCGGGCCGCACCCGGCGATGTACGGACCGTTCCACATCTTCCGGTTCCCGCTCCCGGAGCTTCCGGACATCGCGTACGCCGAAAACCTCGTCGGCGCCTCGTACTTCGACCAGCGCGAGGACGTCTCGGCCTTCCTGGAGGCGCTGGACCGGATGTGCGCGCAGGCCGCGCCGGCCCAGACCACCGAGGCCGTCCTGGGTGGGATTCGTAAGGAGATCTGAACCATGGATCGCATCTACAACGGCATGCCCGCCACCGACCTCGGCACCGAGGGGTGGAGCAAGCCGTGGAGCGGCGGCAACGGAGGCTCGTGCGTCGAGGCGCTGCTGCTGGGCGACGGCCGGATCGCCCTGCGCCAGTCCACCGACCCCGGGGGCCCCGCGCTGATCTACACGCGTCACGAGATGGAGAGCTTCATCAACGGCGCCAAGGCGGGCGCGGCGGACTTCCTGCTCGCCGGTTCGGGAGCCGCCTGCGAGTAGGGCCGCGCGTGCGGGGCGCGGCGCCCGGCGGGCGACGTGCGGCGCACACGACGCGGTACATGACGTGCGGCGCACGCGACGCGGTACATGACGTGCAGCGCACACGACGGAGTACATGACGTGCAGTACACGACGGGCATGACCCCACGGGCATGACACCGGGATCGGAGCACCGCATGAACCAGCAGGGCTTCGCCGCCGAGGACATCGACACCAGCCGGCCGCACCCGGCCCGGATGTACGACTACTACCTCGGCGGCTGGGACAACTACGAGGTCGACCGGCAGGCCGCCGAGCACGTCATCCGGGCGCACCCCCAGGTGCGGCTCTCGGCCCGGGCCAACCGGGCCTTCCTGCAGCGGGCCGTGCGGGAGGTCGTCCGCGGCGGCGTCCGGCAGATCATCGACATCGGCACGGGCATCCCCACCTCGCCCAACACCCACGAGGTGGCGCGGGAGGCCGACCCGGACGTGCGCGTGGCCTACGTCGACAACGACCCCATCGTCGCCACGCACGCGGGCGCGAAGCTCACCGGCACCGGGCGGGCGGGCTTCGTCCTCGGCGACGTGCGCGACCCGGAGGCGATCCTCGCCCGGCCCGAGGTGCGCGAGCTGATCGACTTCAACGAGCCGGTGGCCCTGCTGCTCGTGGCCGTCCTCCACTTCGTCACTGACGAGGAGGACCCGGCGGGCATCGTCGCGGCCTTCGCGGACGCCCTTCCCGCCGGCAGCCACCTCGTGCTCTCGCACGCCACGGCCGAACCGTACGAGGGCTACGCGGACGGCCGCACCGACGTGAAGGCCCGCGACAGCGTCGTCGGCACGTACAAGAACGCCACCGCGGGCCTCAATCTGCGCGACCGCGCCGCCGTCGAGCCGCTCTTCGGCGCCTTCGAACTCCTGGACCCGGGCCTGGTCCGGGTGCCGCTCTGGCGGCCGGACGGGCCGGTCCCGGGCCCCGAGGAGCTCAACGACACGATCTTCTACGGGGGAGTGGGCCGCAAGGGGTAGCCGCAAGGGGTGGCTGTCCGGCCCGTGGTGGCTGACGGCCCGCGGAGACCAGTGGCCCGCGGAGCTACTGGCCCGCCGACGTCCGGTCCGCCTGCGGGCGGGCCGTGGCGCCCGGGGCGGCGCCCGGGATGTCACAGCTGTCCTTGAAGCCCTGGCTGTGCAGCCCCAGCGCCGCGTTGGTGCGCGAGCGGAGATTCTCCACCGCGATCATCGAGGTCAGCTCGACGAACGCGGCGTCGCCCAGGCGCTGCCGCAGCCGCTCCGCCAGGTCGTCCTCGACGGTCGGCGGGGTGGCCGTCATCGCCTCCGCGTACGCCATGACGTCCCGCTCCAGCGGGGCGTACGCGCGGCTCTCGCGCCACACCGGGACGTCCTGCAGCTTCTCGTGCGGCAGCCCGTGCCCGCGGCTGAGCCAGTAGCCGAAGTCCATGCACCACGTGCAGCCGATGGCCGCCGCCGACGCCATCTCCGCCAGCGCCTTCAGCTGCGGGTCGAGCTTCTTCCACCGGCCCACCGACAGCTCGAAGCGGGACGTCGTGAGCAGCACGCGCCGGTTGTGGGCGAGGGCCATCAGCGGCTCCAGCACCTTGCCGTACGTGCGCCTGCTGTACCACTCCATGATCCGGACGAGCGGGGTGCGGTCCGGGGTGAGCGAGATCCTGGCCATGGCTGGTTCCTCCGTCGCAGTGGTTGCGCCTGTGCCCTTACGACGGTCCGGACAGGTGGATGTGTGACATCGTGACGCGCTGCCGGCGTGTGATGGTCGTCACAGCGGGTGATCGGATGTCCGGGGCCGGCGGCCTACGCTGGCGGCATGGACGACGAGCTCTTCCCCCGCCCCCGGGCCGAGATCGCGCCGGGAGCCGTCCACGTCCCCGGCTGGCTGGACCTCGCCGCCCAGCAGAGCCTGCTCGCCGCCTGCCGCACCTGGGCACGACCGCCCGGCGGGCTGCGGACCGTGCGCATGCCGAGCGGAGGGCAGATGTCCGTCCGCATGGTCTGCCTGGGCCTGCACTGGTACCCGTACGGCTACGCCCGCACGGTCGTCGACGGCGACGGCTCGCCGGTCAAGCCGTTCCCCGGCCGGCTGGGGCGGATGGCCGCACAAGCCGTCAGGGACGCCTACGGCGACGAGCGCGCGGAGTCCGTGCCCGCCCCCGACGCGTACGACGTGGCCCTGGTCAACTACTACGACCGCGGCGCGACGATGGGCATGCACCGGGACAGCGACGAGAAGTCCACGGCGCCCGTCGTCTCGCTCAGCCTCGGCGACAGCTGCGTCTTCCGCTTCGGCAACACCCGCACCCGCAACCGCCCGTGGACCGACGTCGAGCTGCGCAGCGGTGACCTGTTCGTCTTCGGCGGGCCCTCGCGCGCGGCCTTCCACGGCGTGCCCCGCACCCACCCCGGCACCGGTCCCGCCGCGCTCGGGCTCACGGGCCGGCTGAACATCACGCTCCGGGTCAGCGGGTGGTGAGGGGTCCCGCGAGCGGACTGAGCGGCACCGGAGAACGGAACGACCGGCGCCGTAAAGCCGGAACGACCGGCGCCGTAGAACCGGAACGATCGGAGCCGTAAACCGGAACGATCGGCACCGTAAAAAATCACGTGCGGGTGGGGGCGCGACCCTGCACAGTGGGTCCCCGGCAGTGCGCCGGCCGCGCGTCCGGGCTCATATCACGGGGGTGAGCCCGGGCGGCGGTAGCCGAAAGAGGTCACCGGCGCTTCCCGGAACGTACGCCCGGCAGTCGGCCGGGGGCCGCCCGGGCGTCCGCCGGACCGGGGCAGATAATGGCGGGTGATCTGGCCGCTTTCGCCCTGGAGGTGCCGTGACCGGCTTCCGCCTCAGCAGCTCACCGCTCGACGCCCTGCGCCCCGCCGCGTTCGGAGCCGACCCGTCCGGGGAGCGGATGGCGCGCATCCGGCGGTCGCCGCACTTCGCCGATGGCGTCTTCACCAACCCGGTCGGTGCGCAGCGCACACCCTCCGGCGCGATGCTGAAGTTCCTGCCCACGTACTTCCGTGCCGAGGAGCGCGCCCGCCGGGCGCCCGCCGGCACGGTGCCGGTCCATCCGACGACCGTGGCCGACCTGGCGGTCCCCGCCGCGTCGGGCCTGCGGCTGACCTGGATGGGCCACTCCAGCGTCCTCGCCGAGATCGACGGCGCCCGGGTGCTCTTCGACCCCGTCTGGTCCGAGCGCTGCTCGCCCTTCGCGTTCGCGGGCCCCAAGCGGCTGCACCCGGTGCCCGTCCCGCTGCGCGAGACCGGGCCCCTCGACGCCGTGGTCATCTCCCACGACCACTACGACCACCTGGACATGCCGACCGTCCGCGCCCTCGCCCGCGGCACCGGCGCGCGCTTCGTCGTGCCGCTCGGCGTCGGCGCGCACCTGGAGCACTGGGGCGTGCCCGCGGACCGGATCACCGAGCTCGACTGGCACGAGCAGGCCGACGTCGCCGGCCTCACCTTCACCGCGACCCCCGCCCGCCACTTCTGCGGCCGCGCGCTGCGCAACACCCAGCACACGCTCTGGGCCTCGTGGGTGGTGGCCGGTCCCGCGCACCGCATCTTCCACAGCGGCGACACCGGCTACTTCCCCGGCTTCAAGGACATCGGCGCGCAGTACGGGCCGTTCGACGCCACGATGGTGCAGATCGGGGCATATTCGGAATTCTGGCCGGACATCCACATGACGCCCGAGGAGGGCCTGCAGGCCCATGCCGACCTGCAGGGCGACGCGGCGCACGGGGTCTTCCTGCCCATCCACTGGGGCACGTTCAACCTCGCCCCGCACCCGTGGGAGGAGCCGGTGGAGGGCTCGGTCACCGCGGGCCGCCGCCACGGGGCGCGCGTCGTGACGCCGCGCCCCGGCCAGCCCTTCGAACCGGCGGACGGCGCCGGCCTCCCGACGGATCCGTGGTGGCGGGCGGTGGCGGCACGCCCGGCGGGTCAGCCCGCGGCGCCTGCGGAGCAGGCTGAGCCCGAGGGAGTGCCGGAGGTGTCGCTGCGGGCGTGAGCGCGGGGTGCGCTCGAGGCTGGGGGCTGGGGGCTGGGGGCTGGGGGCTGAAGGGCGGGGCGGACTGCGCAGTGCCGCGCCCCTTCTGTCCGCCGCAACGGCGCGCAACTGTCCGGAACCTGTAAGGCGGTGCCGTACCAGGCACGGCCGAGGAACTGATCGCGGCGTGCCACAGCACGCACTCTTCTTCCCGCCGCCACGGCGCGTAAGCCCCACAACCTGACCGGCGGGGCCGTACCGGCGTCGGCCCGGGGCACCGGCCGGGTCCGGCCCGGCCGTCCTACCGCTACAGGTGAAGCTCCATGTCACAGCAGGAGTCCCGCCGGATCTGCCGTGACACGGCGAGCCACGCGTCCGCGGCCCGGACCCCGGTCGGCGCCGGCGCCGGAGCCGGATGCGCGCCGGCCGGCTCGTACGCCGCGGCCAGCCGCGCCGCCTCGAACGGCACCCCGCCCCGCAGCACCGAAACCGTCCGCACCAGCGCGTCGAAGTCCGTGAACGGGTCGCCGTCCACCACCGTCACGTCCGCGAGCTTGCCGGGCTCCAGCGTGCCCAGGTCCCGGTCCGCGCCGAAGACCCGCGCCGGCAGCACCGTCGCGGTCCGCAGCGCCTGTGCCGGGGACAGCCCGTACCGGTGCAGCGCGCGCAGCCCCAGGTGCAGCGAGAGACCCACGGGCACCAGGGGCGCGTCGGTCCCGAGCGCGACGAGGCCGCCGCCCGCGAGCACCCGGCGGTAGACGCCGGTCTCGCGCTCCAGGGTCGCCAGCTGGTCGGCGGTCGGCGGTGCGGCCGCGGTCCGGCGGACGACCTCGACGTCCCACGGCGGCATCATCCGCGTCACCCGGGGGTCCTGCGCCAGCGCCGGCGCCTCGCCGAGCAGTGGCACGGACGTGAAGATCGTGGCGACGAGGTGGAAGCCGCCGCGGGTGTAGATCTCCTCCACGTCCTGGTACGCGCGCCCGGACGCGCTCGTCGCGTGCCCGAACTCCAGCCGCTGCGTGGCCTGCAGATGCGTCGTCAGGTCCTGGCCGAGCTGGACGCCGGGCGACAGGAGATGGCTGCCGGCCCGCACACCGAGCCGGTCGTGAGCGAAGCGGGCCGCCTCCTCCATCAGCCAGCCGGGCGCGCGGACGTAGGTCTTCACGAAGTCCCAGTCGAGGGCCTCGGCCCGGGACAGCGACCGGCGCAGGCCCTCGCGGGTGCGGTGCGCGCGGCCCATGCTGTACGCGACGCGCGCGCCGTCGAGCAGCTCCCCGGTGGCCAGCAGCCGCGGCCCCGTGAGCTCGCCCGCGGCCACGGCCTCGCGGATGCGGGCCTGCTCGTGGGCGCCGCCGCCGAACGAGACCGCGGTGGTGATCCCGTAGGCCAGCTGCAGCGCGGTCTGCCGGCCGCCGTAGGTGTTCTGGTACGGGTGGGTGTGGGTGTCCCAGAGCCCGGGGATCACCGTGCCGGACGACGCGTCGACGGTGCGGCCGGCCGCGCGCCGCGCCCGGTGCGGCTCGACGGCGGCGATCCGTCCGTCGCGGACCACCAGGTCGACGTCCTCGCGCACGGTGTCGCCCGTGCCGTCCCAGAAGCGGCCGGCGTGCACGACGGTGTCGGCGGGCACCGGGCGCCGGTAGTCGAGGGGGACGCGGACGGTGCGGGCGGAGCCGCTCTCGACGTCCAGCAGCCGCAGGCGGCCCGCGGAGAGGTAGAGGAGCGTGCGGGAGTCCGCCGCCCAGGAGGGATCCTCGGCGGCCTCGTCCGTCAGCCGCCGGGGCTCGCCGTCCGGGGTGCCGTCGGGCCGTACGGGCAGCAGCCACAGCGCGGACTCGGCGATCACCGCCATGTGCTGCCCGTCGGGTGACCAGACGGGCCCGGAGCCGTAGCGGTCGCTGAGCGAGACGTGCGGGGCGAGCGCGTGCAGCCGGGCGCCGCCGCCGGCCGTGTCGATCACGCGGACGAGGTTGTAGCCCTCGCGGAACCGCTGGTTCAGCCGGTTGCGGTCGCAGAGGGCGACGTAGCGGCCGTCCGGCGACCAGCTCGGCCGCCCCGGGAGCCCGCCGCCGCCCAGGGCGGCCGCCAGGACCCGGTCCGTACCGGCGGCGAGGTCGCGCACGACGAGGTTCCCGGCCAGGTCGAGGGCGGCCAGTCTCCTGCCGTCGGGCGACAGGACGGGGTACGCGCGGCCGCCCTCGGCCAGCACGGTGTCCGCGCCGGACGCGAGGTCGTGCCGGCGGGCGGCGAGCAGGCCGCCGCTGTCGCCCGCGTACACGAGGGACCGCCCGTCGGCGCTCCACGTGGGCCCGAAGGGATAGCGGGCGGGGTCGGCCTTGACGACCCGGCGCGGCGGCCGGCCGCCCGCCACGTCGGCCACCCAGAGCGCGTTGAGCGCGCCGAAGGCGACCCGGCGGCCGTCGGGCGAGAGGGCGGGAAAGTGCAGCGAGCGGACCGCGTGCACCCCGCCCGCGTCGAAGTCGTACCGCTTGGTGCGGTAGCGCGGCCGGGGAACCGCGAGCCGGCCGGCGAAGGGGACGACCTCGGCGTCGCGCGGCGCCCGCGGGCGGACGACCCGGAACGTCCCGCTCACGGTGAGCAGCAGCTCGCCGGACGGGGTCCAGCGCGGCGGCACCGGCTCGACGTCCCCGTCGATCGCCACGGGCTCGCCGTCCACGACGAGCGTGCAGCCGGCCGCGGGGGCGGGGGTCGTGCGGAGATAGGCGAGGCGCCCGTCCGGGGCGACCGCCGGCGTCATGATCTGCCCGGCCGCGGCCTCGGTGTGCTCGACCCGCACCGGTCCGCGCCCGTCGGCGGGCACGGACGCGACCGTACGGGCCTCCAGCGCGGCACCGGCGAGACGCCCGCGGACGAACAGCAGCCGCGCGCCGTCCGGCGACCACACCGGGTCGAAGTCCTCCCACGCCCCGTCCTGCAGCGGCCCCTCCTGCCCGCTCACCCCGGTGACCTGCGTCAGCGCGCCCGTCCGCACGTCCACCACCCACACCCGGTACGGACTCCCGGCGACGGGGTCGCCGCCGCGCTCGGAGGCGAACGCTATCCGCGAGCCGTCGGGCGACCAGGCGGGCCCGCGGTCGTCCCACGGCCCGTCCGTGACCTGCCGCAGCCCGCTGCCGTCGGCCCGCAGCGTCCAGATGTGGAAGCCTCCGCCCCGGTACGCACAGACGGCGAGCTGCCGGCCGTCGGGCGAGTGCACCGGCCGGGTCGGCTCGAGATCGGCCGGAGTGATCGCGACGGCCTCCCCGCCCTTGCGCGGCACCGACCACAGCACGTTCTGCACCTCGGCGACCAGCCGGTCCCCACCGGGCGCCAGACTGGCCGCCCCGTTGGTGGCGGCCGTGAACGACAAGGCTCCGCTTTCTACGGGGCTTTCTACGGTCGCCGCCACGGCCACGGCCCCGGGCAACGCCCCCGCAACCCCGGCCGCCGCCGCGGTCCCGGCTGCGGCCTGCAGGAACCTGCGCCGGGAGAGGGAAGAAGGGGGAATCGGGGCGTCCGAGGTTGCCAACTGTCCTCCTGGGGCAGGGGAGTTGCCCGCGTCGCGAGCGACGTCCGTAGGCCCGATGGTCCCACGGGGGCCGGGAGGGCGGTCAACACCGCGTGGGGAGGGAAGGGGGCCGACAAATGCTGAGCAAATAACTCAAACGAGACATTCAGGGGTGAACGCCCCCTTGGAAGGCGTGCGCGATCACCCGCTGAAGTGCGGTATTGTTCTCATGCGCGGTCGGCGAGGGCGAAAGCCCGGGCCGGACAAGCACCGGGACGTGGCGCAGTTTGGTAGCGCACTTGACTGGGGGTCAAGGGGTCGTGGGTTCAAATCCCGCCGTCCCGACGGTACGAAAGAAGCTTCTGATCGGCGGAAATCCGTAGATCAGGAGCTTTTTCGTGTTGTTCGTCCGGCAGCTCGCGAGTGTCGTGCTGAGGGCAGCTCCACCTGGGCGGAGCGGAGTCGGATGTGGAACGCTCTGTCCACTCTTTGATGCGGTTGACGGTCACCCGGGACCTCGTGGGGGGGCGCCGGATGAGAGGGGTGGCCGGTGCGGGGCGTGCAGGTCGCCGCAGGCTAAACTTCCGCCACATGACCAGCTCGGACGCAGACTCTCGATTCCTTGGGGATCCTCGTATTCTGGATCTCTTTGCCGGTCCGGGCGGTCTTGACGTGGCCGCGCACATGCTCGGCGTTCCGTCACTCGGGATCGAGTGGGACCGGGGTGCCTGTGAGACACGTTACAAGGCGGGGCTCCCGACCTGGCATGCGGATGTCAGTGCTGTGCGTCGGGACAGGTTCGAGGACCTGCCGCAGGATCTGAATGTGCTGGCCGGTGGTCCGCCGTGTCAGACGTACTCGGTAGCGGGCAGCGGCGCCGGCCGTAAGGCCCTGGTCCAGGTCGAAGAGCTCATTCACGCGTTGGTGGATGGTGCCGACGAGAAGAAGATCGACGACCGGCTGGCAGCGCTGGAGGCAAAGGGAGGCGACCCCAGAACGGCTCTGGTCCTGGAGCCCCTCCGGTACGCGATCAAAGCTCTCGGTTCCCCGAACCGGGCGGGACGACCGTTCGACGTGATCGTCCTGGAGCAGGTGCCGCAGGTCAAGGCTCTCTGGGACGTCTACAAGAGCGCTCTGGAGAAGGGCCTGCCCCGCCCGGACGGGTCGCGGGTGCCGTACAAGGTTGCCGAGGTGAAGACCCTGCACACCGAGGCCTACGGCGTGCCGCAGACTCGCCGCCGTACGATCCTGATCGCACGGCTCGACGAGCATGGGACCCCTCCGCTTCCCGAGCCGACGCACTACATCTACAACTCGCGCAAACCCAAGCAGGGCGGCCCCGACGACATGGCCGTGGCACAGGTCCAGTCGACGTTGCCGACGGAGGAGGGCGCCGACGAGCCGCCCAAGGCCTGGGTCTCGATGGGAGAGGTGCTCAGCAGGAAGCCTCCTTTCGAGATCAAGTCGAACTACGGCAGTGGTGGTGACCCGAAGAAGCGAGGCATCCGGACTGACCGTCAACCCTCGTTCACCGTCACCGGAAAGGTCTCCCGCAACGCTGTCCGGCACCCGGACGGCACCCCGCACGACCCGGACCGCCTGACCATCCGCGAGGCCGGCATCCTTCAGACCTTCCCCCCCAACTACCCCTGGTCGGGAGGTGACCGGTCGCAGCAGGTGGGCAATGCCGTGCCACCGCTGTTCGGTGTGCACGTGCTCGCGGCGGCGCTCGCTCTCCCGCTTCCTCGGGAAGAAGGGCTGCGGGAGAACTGGATCACGCTCGACCCTGAGGGCGAGGACTACGCCACTCTCCGTAAGAAGGGCTGCGGTGCTTCGGACGGTTGTGGTTCCGACTGCCCGAAGCCCGAGGATCAGTCCTCCCCCTCGACCGCTTCCAAGTCGTCCCGTCCCCGGACCGGCGCGTCCGCGAAGAGGTCGGCGAAGTAGCTCACCAGGACGCTCACAGAGGGTTCCGGCGCCGGTTCCTCGTGAGGGCCGGTCGGGAGATCCTGCCGTGGTACCTGGCGTGCCGTCTCGGCCTCGTCGATCCACTCGAGCAGCGGACGGGACTCGCGTTCGGTGTCGGGAGCGATCACGTCGTACATCAGCGTCGCGGCGGAGGCGTTGACGGCTCCGGCCAGGGCGTTGACCTCACGGCCGCTGGTGATCACACCCTTTGCCACCAGCCGGACGATCGCCTGGGCGGTGGGCCGGTGGTTGATCACGGACATGCGCAGGGCGGTGTTGAGGATGTCCTGGTTGCTGCAGGCCGTGACCACGGGGCCGTAGTCCGAGCCGTCGCGGAAGAGCTCGGCCGCCCACCAGAGGCGGGCGAAGGCCTGCTTGTGGTACTGCCCTCTGAAGCGGTCGGCCGCCACTTTGGCGACCTTGCCGTCCTTGGGCTCCGGCAGGTGTCGCCAGACCACGTAGTCCGGCGCGACACCGAGCGCGAGGTAGTTCCAGAGGCCGGTGTCGGCTGCCTCGCGGCGGGTGAGTCGAAGGGCCGCGTGCAGGCGGGGAGCGAGCCAGGCGTCGGCCCGGGTGGCCTTGAGCCCACCGTCCCGGCAGTACGCCATGGCGTCCTCGACCAGGTCCCGGACCGGGCGAAGGTCACCGCGCCGGTCGGCGTGCGGCAGCGGCTCGGCGACCTGGTTGAGTTTGATGCTCGGCACGTCCTCGCGGCCGGCGAGCAGTCCTTCGACGAGGAATTCCGCCGCCTCGGCGTTGGTGAGCAGAGCGAGACGCTCCGGGAGGTGGCTGGGTCGCTCGGTCATGCGTCGTTCCCCTGAGTGAGGCGTTCGAGGTCGCGGATGGTGGTGGAGAGCGTCCGGGGGACGCCTGCGCGCCGGGAAGCGGCGAAGTGGATGCGCGGCTGGAGCTCTCCCCAGCCGGTGGCGGATGCTCCGGTGCGAGCCGCGTGGACTTCGCGGAGAGCGCCCTCCGGCTCGCGATCCGGGTAGATGTCGGGGAGCATTTCCCGGAGCACCTCGCCCTGCCAGCCGTGCGGGAACAGCGGGGTACCGTCCTCCTCGATCTCCAGGTCGCCGACGGCGGAGTGGAAGACGGCGGTCCATACCTCCGAGCACATCTGGGCGAGAAGGAGCTCCCGGACGGTCTTCTCCGCTCCGTTGCCGCCGTCCGCGCCGACCAGATCGCCGAGCCCGTCGAAGTCGGTGTTGACGCGTACGGCGGGGATCCGTCCCGTGGTGTCGACCAGCCACGGGGAATCCTTGAAGCGCTGGAGCCGGCTCGCCCCCGAGGCGAAACCGATCAACTTGACGTCGAGTTCGCGGGCGAGCGAGGGCGCGGCCTCGATGACGTCGACGAACCACTCCACGTCGGAGGTGGCGATCACCCGGCCGGGAACGTGGTCCACGGTGGCGACGACGTGGACGGCGAGCGAGGCACGGTCGAGGAGGTCGCAGCGGTGGATGTACAGCTCGCCGGTTCGTTCGCGGCCGTCGTCGGACACCGGAGACAATTCCACGGCCGTGCGGGAGTTCGTGGCGCGCTCGGTGAGCACGGCGATGACCTTGACGTCCTGCCAGGGCCCTGCCGCGTCCACCGCCTTGGCCGGAAGGCCGGCGGAGAGGCGGAGCCGGGCCTGGTTCCAGTCGGGGCGGTCCTCGTCGGGGCCGAGGGCCACGACGCGTTCGACGGTGGAGACGTACTTGGTCTCCACGTCCTCCCAGGGCTCGCCCTCGACCTTGAGCTGGGCGCTCTCGACGCGCCAGGACACGTTGCCGGTGAGCCGTCGGTAGGGGTAGACCTTCACGCCTGCTCCCCCTTTCCGATACGGAGTTCCACCACGAGCCCGGAGAGTTGAGCCCGGACCGGGTGACGGGACACGTCGGTAACGCCGCGGAAGACGGCCTTGCGGCTGCCCGGGGTCAGGTGCAGGGCCCCGTCGACGACTTCGCAGCCGCTGACGGCGACGAGTTCTTTCCAAAACGCGGCGGGGCGGGGGCCCGAGCGTACGTCGAACTTGGCGACGGGAGTGACCGGACGGTCCGTGTCGACGCCTGCCGACACCCGCAGGTCGACGGTGACCGACCAGGCTCCGGACGTGTCGATCAGCGCATCCACGTTGTCCAGCTCGGGCAGTGCCGCGGCTCTGGTGGGGCGCGCCTTCTTCGTGCTGCCGCCCACCTTGAGCCGACCGGCGATCCTGGCCTCTCCGCCGCTGCGGCGTTTGGCCCGGGGAACGGCGACCAGGTCGCGCACCGAATTGTTGGCAGCGGTGGTCAGAGCGGCGATGCGTCGGTATGCGGAGGGCGAATAGGTGAGGCGGAGTTCCTCGGTCCGGCCCCACTTGTTGTGCTCGGGCGGTTCGGAGGCGCGAAGGAACTCCTCGGCGGCCTCGGCACCGGGGGCGTCCCGGCCCGCTGCTCTGCCGGCGAGGAGGACGGCCTGGAACGGGTTGGTGCCGATCGGGACATTGGTGACGGCGCTGTCCTTCACGGTCATGCGATTGCCTCGCATGGAGACCAGCCGGTTGGGAGGGCCGTCGGCGTCCTCGGCATGAGTGACCAGGAGTACTGCCTCGTGCGGCACACCGCCACGAACCTGGCCGCCGTGCAGGGGCACGTTCAACCGCACGGTGGCGCGGGCGACCTGACCGGGAGTGGTGAGACGGTCGACGGTGTCGCCCTCCAGGAACGCACGCAGAGCTCGGGTGCGGGAGGGCTGGGTGACGGCCGGGTCCACGCGCTCCTCGGCGATGAGCACCTCGCCGTTGCGGTAGGTGCAGACAGACGCTTTGAGGTGCGGCTCGTGATCGCCGCCGCTGGTCATGGCGGCCCAGAAGTTACGGCCGAGGGCGTCGACGAGTCGAGCGTGCATGCGGTGGACGGAGTCGTCGTCCTCGGCGCCCTCCCCCTCGTCGACGGATCCCGTGACGGGCGCCAGGCTGGCGACGTCGTGGGCACCGACAATGAGGAAGGAAGTGCCGGGGGCCGCGCTCTCGCGGGTGAGGTAGAGCTTCTCCACGGTCGCCTCGTCGGCCCACCACGAGCGGGCCACGTCGGTGGAGGCGGCGTCCGGGTCAGGACGTCCGAACCAGGCCGGGCCCGCGAACCGCCTGCCGTCGACCTCGTGCCAGGGAAGGTCGAGCCGGCCGATCAGGCGGCGCTCGGTGCGACCCTCATGGGGTTCGGAGAGAGTGGAGTTGATCAGTACGAGCCCGAGTCGACTGGTGGCCCAAAGGGTGGCTTTCCCGAGGCCGTAGGAGCCGCCTGCACCGGCGTCCGTCTTGTGACTGTCGAGCTGTCGACGTACGACGGCGGCGAAGAGTCCGTCGTCGTAGTCGCCGCCGGTCAGGCCCGTGGCGTTGTAGTCGTCCACGCGGAGCAGCACCAGCCGGTCACGCTGATACATGTCACGCAGTCCCGCTGCGATCGTCCGGGAGACCTTGCCCTGCTTGCCGTGGTCGGAGGTGAGCGCCTGGTAGTGCGGGAGCAGTTGCTCCCAGTCGACGGCCTCGCGGAAGCGGGCGAGGGCCTCGCCGGTGAGTTCGTGCAGCGTGTAACGGACCCGGACGGCCTTGGTGCGGTCGAGCCGCGCGTCGAGGCTGTTCTGGGTGGCTTCGCGGGCGAGGACCGAGACGTCGGCTTCGAACGCGAACGCTGCGGCGTTGCCGTACTCCCGGCCGCCGTCGGCATGGGCCGGCCGGTGGTACCAGGAGACGGGCAGGCCCGCCTGGGCATCCACGCTGCGGGTGTGAATGGTCTCCAGGTCGGTCTTGAGTACCTCTGCGATGCGCCGGATGGTCTCGTCCCGGGGGACCGAGCGGCCCACGATCCAGGCCGAGACGGCGGCTCGGGTCATGCCCAGCTCCTCCGCCAGGTCGGTCTGGGTCTTTCCGGCGTTCCTGAGCTGGCGTGCCAGCCAGGGGCCGAAGTCTTCAGCCGCCTCCACGTCCCACCTACTTCCACTCGGACCACTGGTGAGAGCCACGGTACCCCACCGCTGTTGACGCTCGCGGTTGCATGTCAACAGTCCTTTGACAGGGGGGTGTCCGCCTTGAGCGGTTCGTTGGGTGCCCTGAAAGTGGAACTTGAAGGTCCGCCCCTATTTGTTCCTGAATCATCCGAAAGTTCCCGCGTGTTGGTTCTGCGGGTGATCCGAGAACCCTTGCGTGCCGATGAGGCATCGTGCTTGAGTTGATCACGGCAGCCCCGGGCATTGCTCGGGTAACTGCGCTTTTCTGGGCCACAGTTGTGCCTTCTTCCCTGCCTCGGGTATCCGCGACGAGTCGGAAGGCAGGGGGCGGATACGCCCGTGCCGCCCGGAAGATCTGCACGCACCGCCTCGCACATCGGAGGAAGCCCCTTCTTCGCCCGCGCACCGGAACCCTTCCGCTAATCCTGTGGGCCCGGTTTCCTCCCCGCACCACCTCGCACCATTCCCTCGTGAACATCTCCACGAAAGCGAAAGCGCAGGTACCTCGGTGTCATCGAAGAAGTCCCCGCTCGACCGCATGCGTACCGTCGTAGCGCTGTACGACCGGCTTGCCGACGACCCTCGGACGCTGGAGGTCTACCTCCGCCTCATGGGCGGTATCGACCATGGCATGCAGGTCCCCTGTTGACAGCATCGGCTGCCGCTTCTTCGTCCGACCCGTCTCTTCGTCCTGAACTGGAACCATTAGTGACCCGCCCTCAGTCCCCTGTGATCCGCACCGTCGTCGAGCAATCCCTTCGCGTCCTGGAGACCTACCGTGTCGACCCGGGCCTGATCCCGGAGCACGCCAACGGCGAGCGCCGCATCACCCAGGGCGGCTACGGCGATCGTCAGCTCTTCGAGCTGGTCCAGAACGCCGCCGACGAGATCCGCGACGAGCCCGACGGGCGGATTCACGTGGTGCTCACCGACACTCACTTGTACTGCGCCAACCAGGGGAATCCGGTGACCCCCGAGGGCGCGGAGACCATCCTGCGCATGAGCATGTCCCGCAAGCGGGGCGGGCAGATCGGCCGGTTCGGCGTGGGCGTCAAGTCGGTCCTGGTGGTGACCGACACCCCCGAATTCTTCAGCAGCACCGGCAGCTTCGGCTTCGACCGGGCTTGGTCGTACGAACGGATCCGCAGTGTGGACGGCGTACGCGAGCAGTTGGGAGACGACTTCGAGGCCCCTGTGCTGCGCATGGCCCGCGAGCTGGACATGACGGCCGAGCGTCTTCGGGACCAGGTGCTGGACGAGCTGGCGGAGTGGGCCACCACGGTGGTCCGCCTGCCGCTGCTGCCCGGTGCGGCCGACCGGCTGGGCAAGGACATGCACGGCCACCAGGGTGCGGCCGGCCACGAGACCCGCGACGAGTTCCCGTCCGGCTTCCATCTGTTCTCCCCGCACGTGGGCCAGGTGGTCCTGGAGGACCGTCGACCCCGCCCGATCGCGCGTCGGACACTCCGCGCCGAGCGGGTCGGCACCTTGTGCACGATCCACGAAGAGCGCACCGGCAAGGTTCCGACCGACTCCCGATGGCAGGTCTTCACCCACACCCATGAGCCCACCGAGGCGGCGCGTCGCGATGCGGGAGAGCTGCACGACCGCCTGACCATCGACCTCGCCTGGGCCGTTCCCGCCTACAAGCACGACGAGAACGGCTTGCTCACCCCTGCGGGTCAGCGTCGTCGCGGACAGTTCTGGGCGTACTTCCCCAGCAAGTACGAGATGTCGCTCACCGGGATTCTCAACGGCGCCTGGAAGACCAACGAGGACAGGCAGAACCTGCTGGACGCCTCACCCTTCAATGTGGAGATGATCCGGGTCGCGGCCCGTCTGGTGGTGGACTCCCTGCCCGAACTGGCACCCGCGGAGGACCCCGCCGCGTACCTCCCGCTCCTGCCCGGCCGTTCCCGGGAGGCCATCAGCTGGGCCGACCGGTATTTGCTGGAGCAGATCTGGGACACGGCGGCCCTGCGGCCGTCGCTGCCCGACCAGGACGGCGTGTTGCGGAACCCTCGCGAGTTGCGCATCCACCCGGACCTGTCGAAGGACTTGGCCGCGACCCACCGATGGCTGCGCGCTTGGCACGCCTACCCCGGCCGCCCCAAGGAGTGGCTGCACCCGTCGGTGGAGGCCACGGCCCTGCGCGCCGGCAAGGTCGGTCACATTCTGGAACGGACCAAGCAGCAGCGGGCGGATGTCCGCGAATGGCTGGAGGCGCTGGTCTCCGACGGCACGGCGGAGGCTTCGGAGACCGCGATCCGGATCGTCGCCGACATGATCGAGTCGGGTGCCGGCTGCGCCGGCGAGGCTCGCAAGGCCAGGATCGTGCTCACCGAGGAGCACGGCATGGTCGCCCCGGTACCGGGCAAGGTCTTCCGACGCACCGACGAGGACGGCCTGCGGGAGTCGTTGGTCTACGTGGACCGGGCCCTGTCCGACAACCCGTCGCTGTCCTCTGCCCTGACAGCGCTCGGTATTCGGGAGGCCGACGTCCGTGGGCGCTTCGTGAGCGTGCTCGACGAGGGCCTCGATTCCTACGGCCCGCGCGAGTGGACCCGGTTCTGGGAGCTGTTCCACCAGGCGGGCGCTTCCGTGGTGGGACATGAGGTGATCAAGCGTGTGGCCGCGCCGATGGACACGCTCATGGTGCGTACGGCGGACGAGCAGTTCCGAGCCCTGCGGGACTGCATGCTGCCCGGTGCCGTCGTCACTGCGCAGAGGGATGCCGGGGTCGCGGTGGACATGCGGTTCCACTCGGACGACGCGGGCTTCTTCCGCGAACTGGGCCTGCGGGACCGTCCGACCGCCGGTCGCCGGCCGGAGGGCGAGCCTTGGTTCGAGGAGTACCGCGAGGCCATGCTCGCGCTGTACTGCAGCACGCTCGACGACCGGGCGAGCCGACCGACCTTGGCCCGTACCAGGGTCGAGGGGGCGGCCGTCGGCGGGCCCCTGCACCTCCTTCCCCGGCTCTCCGAAGAAGCTCGCGCCGCGTTCCTGCGGGTGCTCCCCGAGGAAGGGCTGATCGAGAACTGGACGCTCCAGATCGGGGCGCAGGTCTCCACCCGCCGAGCGGTGCCGTCCCCGATCCGCTGGATGCTCTCCCGGCACGGCCGGGTCGAGACTTCTCAGGGCGTCAAGACGCTCAAGGAGGCCGTGGGGCCGCAGCTCGCGGCCTACCGTGACGTTCTCCCGGTGGCTGAGGAGGTCGGCGTGGAGAAGGCCCGCAAGCTGAGGCTCGCGGGCAGCGTGGAGAACGTCCGCCCCGAACAGTGGGAGCAACTGCTGAAGAAGCTCCAGGGCAGCGAGGACGACGTCTTCGTCGGCTCCACCTACGCCCTGCTGACCCGATTGGAGATCGACTTTCCCGAGGACTCCCTGACCCGCTGTCGGATCGGCGACGCCTGGGACACCCGGGAGGACGGCGAGATCGCGGTCGCCGCGAACCCGGAGGAGTACCGTTCGCTGCGGGCCGAGCGGGTGCCGGCGCTGCTGATGCCGGACCGGGAGTCCGCCGATCTCATGGTCGAGCAATGGGGCATGCTGCGCCACGACGATGTCGTCAGCCGCGAGACCCGGCACGAGTCGAACGTGGAGGCGGTCCCGCTGTCCGAGGAGTTCCCGACGCTGCGTCAGAAGATGGGTTCCTCCGTCAACACGTACTCCTTGCTGCGCTGCTCCACGCTGGAAGAGGTCGTCCGTACCCCGCACGGCGCGCGGGCGAAGTCCCTGGAGAGCGCCCGCCAGGGCAATGTGATCAAGGTCCTGGACTCGGCGGACCGGCTCGGGACGCTCCGGGCCGTGGACCGCGAGCTGGGCCTGCGCATGGGCGAGGCCGGGTGCCGCGCGGTGTTGGACGCCCAGACCCGCCAGGAGCAGGACGAGAAGGTGCGGTCCGCGCTGAAGGCGATCCGCGAGGCCGAGGACGTGACGGCCAAACTGGAGCTGCTGATCGGCGCGGAGGCCCTGCGCGGCCGGTTGCCCGCCGGACTGATGGAGACCGAGCGCCAGGAGCTGGGCGGGCAGGAGCCCACCGGGCGTCGGGTCGCGCAGATGGCGTTCAACGCGCACGGCGACACCGTTCTCAAGACCCATGCCCGCGACATCCAGGAGCGTTTTCCGAGCGCTCCACCGTCCTACACCGGTGGCTCGGCGGCGGTCTCCTTCGTCGCGGATCTCGGTCTACCCGCTCCCTTCGCAGGCTACCGAGCCCCGAGTCTCGAACAGAGCCTGACGGTGGACGGCCCCCGTGACTTTCCACGCCTGCACGACTACCAGGAACGACTCGCCCTGAACATCTTCGAGATGTTGGACCGACTGACTCCGCAGCGCGCCATGCTGTCGCTGCCCACCGGCGCCGGCAAGACGCGCGTCACAGCCGAAGCCGTCATCCGGTGGGTGAAGCAGGCCGGTGACCTCAAGGGCCCGATCCTGTGGATCGCCCAGACCGAGGAGCTGTGTGAACAGGCCGTCCAGAGTTGGAGGTTCGTGTGGGAAAAGGCCGGTGCACAGGTTCGCCTGACGATCAACCGGCTGTGGAGCTCGAACGAGGCGGCCCCCGTCCTCGACGGGCCGCAGCTCGTCGTGGCCACCGACGCCAAGCTCAAGAAGTGCCTGGACACGGAGAGGTACGAATGGCTGCGGGGCGCGGCGTTGGTCGTGGTGGATGAGGCACACGTGGCCACCAGCCGTCTCTACACCGAGCTCCTGGGGCTCCTCGGCCTCACCCAGCACCGGACCGACCGGCACCTGCTGGGCCTCACCGCCACTCCGTTCCGCGGCCACAATGAGGAAGAGACCCGCCGCCTGGTCAGCCGTTTCGGCGCGCGCCGGCTGGACGAGGGCGTCTTCCCGTCCGACGACGCCTACGGGTACCTCCAGGAGCTCGGGGTCCTGGCGCAGGTCCGGCACCGGGAGCTGACCGGCGGCACCATCGAGCTGTCCCGCGAGGAGCGGGAGAGCGCCACGCAGTTCAGCCTGCTGTCCAAAGCTGCCGAGCAGCGTCTGGCCGACGATCATGACCGCAGTCGTCGCATCGTCTCGGAGATCGCGGCGATGCCCGAGGACTGGCCGGTGCTGGTGTTCGCCACCTCGGTGGAGCACGCCAAGTACCTGGCGGCCCGGCTGAAGGACCACGGGATCTCCGCCTCCTCGGTGGACTCCACCACGTCCGACAGCGACCGGCGTGCCCGTGTCGACGATTTTCGTGACGGCAAGGTGCGGGTGCTCACCAACTACGGCGTCCTCACCCAAGGCTTCGACGCCCCCGCGACCCGCGCGGTCGTCGTCGCCCGGCCCGTCTACAGCCCGAACGTGTACCAGCAGATGATCGGACGCGGTCTGCGCGGTCCCCGCAACGGCGGCAAGGAGACCTGCCTGATCCTCAACGTCCGCGACACCATCCGGAACTTCGACACCGCCCTGGCCTTCACCAAGTTCGAGCACCTGTGGAGCAAGAAGTGACCTTCTCCTCCGCGGACGACCGCGTCCTCACAGCGGAGCAGCAGGCCGTCGTGGACCAGCCCTGGGACACTCGCCTGTTGGTCACCGCCGGGGCGGGCGCGGGCAAGACCCACACGTTGGTGCGTCGCATGGACGCGCTCGTGGGACACGTCGACCCCGACGAAGCCTTGGAAGCCTCCGAGCTGCTGGTCCTCAGCTTCTCCCGCGCCGCTGTGCGCGAGCTGCGGGACCGCATCGCCCGGCACGGCGAGCACGCCCGGCGGGTGCGCGTGCAGACCTTCGACTCCTGGGCGCACTCCGTGCTGGTGCAGGTACACCCGGACGGCGAGTGGTCCGCGCTCACCTTCGACGAGCGCATCCGGGCAGCCACCGAAGCGATCGAGAAGGGCGCGCTGGAGTCCTTGGAGGCCGGGCCGCCGGCGCACGTGATCGTCGACGAGGTGCAGGACCTGGTGGGCGTGCGCCGGGAGATGGTGGAGTCGCTGCTCGACCAACTGCAGGACTCCTGCGGGTTCACCCTGGTCGGCGACTCCGCCCAGGCGATCTACGACTTCCAGATCAAGGACCCGGAGGAGTACGCCGACCGGACGGACCTCTTCCTCCGCTGGGTGCGCGCCTCCTACTCCGACGACCTGGTGGAGTTGCGGCTGACGCGGAACTTCCGTGCCCGCACCCCCGAGGCGCGCGCCGCGCTCCCTCTTGGACAGGCCGTACAGGGCATCGGCAGCGCCCCTGAGGGAGCGGACGCGGCGGCCGAACGGCTCCACGGGGAGCTTCGCGAGCTGCTGCTCGACCAGCCCGACATGGGTTCGCTCACCGACCCGTTCACCCTGGACTCGCTGCGGTCCTTCCCCGGCACCTGCGCGATCCTGGCCCGCGACAACCGGCAAGCCCTGCTGGTTTCGGAGCTGCTGCACACCCAGGGCGTACCGCACGCCCTGCGACGCTCGCTCCAGGACCGGCCCGTGCCGTCCTGGGTCGCCGAGCTGCTGCGTCGCACCGAAGCCGCCGTGCTCACCGAACAGCGGCTGCGCGAACTCCTCGGGGGGATGCCGATCTCCGACGGCATCGACCCGGACCGGGTGTGGCGAGCCCTGCGGGCGGCGGCGCGCGGCACCGGTCGGGGCACGCTCGATGTCGCGCGGCTGCGCGGACTGGTGGCGGAGCGCCGCTTCCCGGACGAGCTGGCCGACCCGGAACCGGCCCCGCTCATCGTGTCCACGGTGCACCGCTCCAAGGGCCTGGAGTTCGATCGGGTGGTGCTGCTCACCCCGCCCACCGTGACCGAGCTGCGTCGTCGTGACGACGAACTCGACGTGCCCGCCGAGGCGCGTGCCCTCTACGTGGCGATGACCAGGGCCCGGGAGGATCTGTATCGCGTCGCCGCGCCGGACACGGTGACCGTTCTCAAGCACAAGCCGACCGGGCGCTGGTACCGGGGAGTCCCGAACCCTCGCCACAAGTGGCGGCGCGACGGCGTCGAGGTGCGAGCGGGCGACGTCTGCAACCAGGAACCGGCCGGCGCCCTCGACGACGCATCCGGTGTTCAGTCGTACCTGCTGGAGCGGGTGCGGCCGGGGGACACGGTGACGTTCCGGCTGCGCGACACCCTCCCCATGGGTCCCGAACAGAGCCCTCGATACGCGGTGCTGCACGAGGGGAGGGAGATCGGCGACGCCTCCGAGGGTTTCAGGAGCGACTTGTACGCCCTCCTGAAGGTCGGTACGACCTGGGAGGTCCAATGGCCCGGAGAGATCTCCGGCTTGCGGATCGACTGCCTGGAGTCGGTCGCGGGCAGTACCGCCGCCGGGGTCAACGCGGGCCTGGGCGAGCGCGGGGTGTGGATCGCCCCGCGCATCAGCGGAATCGGACGGTTCCGGCGGTCCGCCGGGGCGGGGGAGGAGCAGGAATGACCATCCACGCAGGGCGGCACGCCGCGCACTACGAGGTCCGTGAGGACCTGGTGGCCCGACTCCGCCGCGAGCTTCTGGGCCCCGACGCCGACGCCTGCGCCGAGGACCGTGCCGAGGTGCTCGACCAGGACGCCCCGATCACCCGCTACGCCATGGGCGTGCTCTTCCCGCGCCCGGCGGACGCCGAGACCGGCCTTCGCCTTCAGGAGGACGCCGCCGAGGAAGAGGGCCTCGACGAGGAGCCGGTGACCGGAGCGGACGGTCTCGACGAATCCGCGCCGGCGGGCGAGCGTCCCAACGCCGGCGACAGGCGCCCCTCCTCCGTCGGTCTGACCTTCGCCGTCGACCTCGCCGCGTGCCGGCGGATCGTGGTATCCTCGCGCGCCGCCGTGTACGAGCCGGAGGACGCCGAGGGCCGCAAGGTCTCGGCCCGCCGCAGCGAGGCCCGCACGACCTCCGAACAACGAGAACGTTGGCGTCGGGTGGAGCTGGACCTGCCCGACACCACGGTCGACGTGACGTACCCGGGGCGCGGTGCCTCACGCGACCTGGTCGACGGCACGGTCCGGCTGGAGGTGCACGTGCGCCGCCCGTCGGCGGAGACCGGCACGGTCACCGTCACGGTGACCCTGGTCAACGTACGGAAGGTGGGGGAGCGGGAGCTCCAGGACGCCTTCGCCCTGTTTCAGGCCGGGCTGACAGTCCGCGCCGCCGACGGGGCGAGTGCCTTCGTGGAGCGCCCCGCCGCCCTGTCCGCCGTGGATCCGGAGCTGGAGACCGGCCGACTGCTGCACCGACACGCTCCCACCTTCGCTACTGGTCATGGATGCGCAGCCGTGTGGGATTGGGCCCCGCCTCCGGTCGGTCTCACTGATGTGGAGCGCGCCGGCGTGGCAGAGGTGCGCACCGAGTTCATACCCACGTTCGAGGTGTTGCTCACCGACTCCAACCCGGAGATCGACGATCGCGCCCTCACCATGCTCGGTCTCGCCGAGGCCCCGGACGCCGAGGTGATCGCCGCCCTGGAAGGGCTGGCCGCGGGCTATGAGCAGTGGATCGGACGGAAGCTCGCCGAAGCCGCTGCACTCGCCGGCACCTCGTACGAAGGGCCCGCGTCGATCCAGGTCAAGGCTTGCGAAGAGGCCCTGGGGCGGATCCGGAAGGGCATCGAGCTGCTGCGTGACAAGCCCGACCTGATGTGGGCGTTCCGCCTGGCCAACCGGGCGATGGCAACCCAGAGGGCCCGCAGCGCCTGGGTCAAGGACGGTCGGAGGGGGGAACCGGAACCTGCCTCCGCGCGCTGGCGTCCGTTCCAGATCGCCTTCGTGCTGTTGTGCCTGGCCGGGGTGGACGACCCGCACCACCCCGACCGAGGCGTGTCGGACCTGCTGTGGTTTCCCACCGGCGGCGGCAAGACCGAGGCCTATCTGGGGCTGATCGCGTTGACCACCTTCCTGCGCCGGAGACGGCTCGGCGCTGCGGGCGGCGGTGTCACCGTCCTGATGCGCTACACGCTGCGCCTGCTCACCCTCCAGCAGTTCGAGCGTGCCGCGATCCTGATCTGCGCCATGGAGCAGATGCGCCGCCGGAACCCCGCCGAGCTGGGGCACGAGGAGATTTCCCTCGGCATGTGGGTGGGTCGTTCCGCCACCCCGAACACTTTGGAGGTCGCCTCTCGGCAGCTCGGCGCCGCCCGCTCGGGGAAGGTCCTCCAGAGGGAGAACCCGGTCCAGCTGCACGCCTGCCCGTGGTGCGGTACCGCCCTCGACGCCCACCACTACTCGGTCGACGAGGAGGCCGTCCGGATGGACGTGCGCTGTCCCGGCACGGGCTGCGCGTTCTCCGGCGGGCTGCCGGTGCACCTGATCGACGAGACCGTGTACCGGGCACGGCCCACCCTGGTGATCGCTACCGTCGACAAGTTCGCCTCGATGCCGTGGCGCGCGCAGATCGCCGCCCTCTTCAACCGGGACCGTCAGGACTCCACCCCGCCCCCGGAGCTGATCGTGCAGGATGAGCTGCACCTGATCTCCGGACCGCTGGGCACCTTGACAGGTCTGTACGAGACGGCCGTCGACGTGCTCGCCGACCGTCCCAAGGTGATCGCCTCGACCGCGACCATCCGCCGTGCCGCCGACCAGGGCAGGGCTCTGTTCGCCCGTGAGGTGCGTCAGTTCCCGCCCGCCGGTCTGGACGCCCGCGACTCCTGGTTCGCCGTGGAGACCCCGGCCGGTGAGAAGGCGTCCCGCCGCTACGTGGGCCTGCTCGCCCCCGGCACCAGTCAGTCCACTCTGTTGATCCGCACCTACGCCACCCTGCTCCACCAGGCGATGCGGGCCGAAACCGCTCACGAGGTGCGCGACGCGTACTGGACACTGGTCGGCTACTTCAACAGCCTGCGCCTGTTGTCCGCCGCCGAACTCCAGGTCCATGACGACGTCGTGGCCTACCTGGAACACCTGGCGGACCGCGACGGCTGCGAGCCCCGTTCCGTCGACAACTACTCCGAGCTGACCAGCCGGGTCGACGCCAGTGACATTCCGGCCCGCCTCAAGCAGATCGAGCGGCGGCTGCCGGGCGGTGACGTGGTGGACGTCCTCCTGGCCACGAACATGATCGCCGTCGGCGTGGACGTGGACCGGCTCGGCCTGATGGCCGTCATGGGCCAACCGCAGACCACCGCGGAGTACATCCAGGCCACCAGCCGCGTCGGCCGTGCTCACCCCGGCCTGGTGGCGGTGATGCTCAACGCGGGCCGCTCCCGGGACCGCTCCCACTACGAGAACTTCCAGCACTTCCACTCCGCCCTCTACCGAGAGGTCGAGTCCACCTCGGTGACCCCCTTCTCGGCTCGTGCCCGTGACCGCGGCCTTCACGCGGTGATCGTCGCCCTGGCCCGCATCCTGATCCCCGCCGCGCGCGCCGACGAGGCCGCGGGCGACATCGACCTCTTCCGGGACGAGCTGAGGGAGAAGATCCGCCCTCTGATCCTCGAACGGGTCGAGAGGGTCTCCCCGGAGGAGACCGCAGCCAAGGAGGTCTCCCACGTGGCCGCGGCCTTCGACGAATTCGTCGACTGGTGGTACGAGGAGGCCGAGGCGCAAGGTGGGCTGCACTACGAGCCGAAGCGCGGACGCCGTGCCCCCTCGCTGCTCAAGCCCTACAACGACGCCCTGGAGGACGCCGAGGCGTGGGAGACCCTGTGGTCCCTCCGCGACGTCGACGCCGAGTCAGCCCTGTTCATGGAGGCATCCCGATGACCCCGCCCCCTCCCCGCCGTAGGCGCGGGACCCACGGCTCCGCCGCACCGACCCGGACCCTGCCCCGCCGTGGCGCGGTCCGCCGCGCCCAGGCCGTCACCACGTACGGCGTGGGGGCGCTGATCGCCGTGGAGCAGGAGTCGTTCATCGTCTCCGGCATCGACGACGCCGAGCGGCAGTGGCCCCACGACGAAGCCCCGGTGATCCACGAGCCGCGTCTCGCCCGGGTGCTGGGCGTGAGCCGATTCCGCCTCCCGCCCGCCTCAGGCGACGACAGCCGCGACGGCATCCGGGTGCGCCGCTTCCCGTTGTGGCACCACTGCCCCGAGTGCCACGCGCTGGATCACGTGCGGAAGTTCAACTCACCGCCCGGACGCAACGAGTGCGCCGAGTGCGCGGAGGCCCTGGTGCCCTCCCGTTTCGTGGTGGCCTGCGAGGACGGGCACATCGCCGACTTCCCGTACTGGAAGTGGCTGCACCGGGGTCGACGCGGGGACGGCGAGGCCGGTTTCTGCGGCGGTCGGATGAGCCTGCGCTCTTCGGGCCGCACCTCCTCGCTCCGTTCGGTCGTGCTCTCGTGCTCCTGCGGAGTGCCCGAGGTGTCCATGGAAGGCTCTTTCCGGCGCGGCGCCCTCAAGGACCTGAACATTCGCTGCGAGGGCAAGCGCCCGTGGTTGAAGGACGCTCCCGACCTCATCTGCTCACAGCCGCCCCGGACTCTCCAGCGCGGTTCCTCCTCGGTGTGGCAGCCGGTGCTCCGCTCGGCTCTGTCCATCCCGCCGTGGAGCGACACCAAGGTGCACGCCCTGGACAAGCACTGGGACAAGCTCCGCTCTTGTTCCTCCCTTGCCGAGATCCGGATTCATCTGCAGTACATCTTCGAAGGGGTGCCCTCCCCGATAAGCCCCGAGCAGGTCATGGAGCTGCTCAGTGCCATGGAGGCCGAGGATTCCGACGGTGAGGACAGTGTCGAACTCGATCAGGAGCGGCGCTACCAGGCCCTGCGTGAACTGGAGTACGAGCGGCTGTGTGCCGGTAACCCGGAGGACTCCGGCTCTCACACCGAGCAGTTCGTCTGCGAGCCTCCGGCCGGCGATGCCGAGCCGCTGACGGGCCTCGGCCTGCTCACACCCATGCTTGTGAAGAAGCTCCGCGAGGTCCGTGCCCTCAAGGCCTTCACCCGGGTCATCGATCCCGAGAGCTCCTCCGAGGGCCATGAAGCGGATCTTTCCCTCGCCCCGACCGACTGGCTGCCCGCCATGGAGGTCCACGGCGAAGGAGTCTTCCTCCGGCTGGACGAGGAGAGGGTCGACACCTGGGCCGAATTGCCTGCCGTCGCCGCCCGCGTGGAGCTCATGCGCCATCGGCACCAGCGGGTTCTCGCCGAGCGGGCATCCGACCCCGGCCGAGTCCCGGCCTCTCCTGCCACCCCGCGCATGGTTCTGCTGCACACCCTCGCCCACGTGATGATCAATGAGTGGAGCCTGGACTCCGGCTATCCGGCGGCTTCGCTGCGCGAGCGGATCTACTCGAGTGACGAGATGGCGGGCGTGCTCATCTACACGGCCACCAGCGACTCGGCCGGTAGCCTCGGCGGTCTGGTCGCGCAGGGTGAAACCGACCGTCTCGCACAGGCCGTGGGATCGGCCGTCCACCGAGCCGAGTGGTGCTCCGCCGACCCGCTCTGCGTCGAGACCGAGACCTCCGGTGCGGGCGGCACCAACATGGCCGCCTGCCACGCCTGTGTGATGCTCCCGGAGACCAGCTGCGAACACAACAACGGCCTGCTCGACCGGGCCCTCCTTGTCGGTACCCCGGAGGACGCGTCGATCGGTTTCTTCTCCCACCTGCTCGCTCCGTGAGCACCGGGTGGTGACGCCGGGGCGGGGGGAAAGGCGAGCAGCGCTCTCCCCCGCCCCGGCGTCGTTCATCCTGTTTCCTGCGCAGGTCAGAGGGACGGTTATCCGCTGGGTGGGTCTCTGCGGAAGCGCACCGCCAGTGCCGCGATGTCGTCGTCGAGGCCTCCGCCGCTGTGGGTGAGCAGGTCGCGGTGGAGGCCGTCGAGGAGTTCGCGGGGGCGTTCCGGGGTCTGGTTGCGCATCCAGTCCGTCAGGGGGAAGAAGTCGCCGTTGCGGTCGCGGGCCTCGGTGACGCCGTCGGTGTAGAGGAGCAGCTGGTCCTCGGGGGCGAAGGCGAAGGTGTCGGTGCTGTAGCAATCGCCGATCAGCCCCGCGAGGTTGAGCAGCGGGGCGGGGTCGGTGGGGCTCAGGACGCGGAGGCCCTCGCGGTTGAGGAGGAGCGGTGGGGGGTGCCCGCAGTTGAGGATCCTGATGCTGCTGCCGTCCTCGTGCGGGATCTCGACGAGGACCGCGGTGGAGAAGCGTTCCGCCAGGTCGTCCGGGGGGAACGCGGCGTTGTAGCGGGTGCTGCTGGCCTCCAGGCGGCGGGCGATGCCGGCCAGGTCGGGTTCGTCGTAGGCCGCCTCGCGGAAGGAGTTGACCACCGCCGCGGCCGTGCCCACGGCGGGCAGGCCCTTGCCGCGTACGTCGCCGATGAGCAGCCGGACCCCGTGCGGCGTGTCGGCCACCTCGTAGAAGTCGCCGCCGATGCGGGCCTCCGCCGCGGCCGCCAGGTACAGCGACTCGATCTCGATGGCGCCGAAGCGGCGCGGCATCGGGCTCAGGACGACCTGCTGCGCCGCGTCGGCGACCAGCCTGACCTGGAAGAGGGACTGCTCGCGCTGGAGGCGGACGTGGCTTCCGTACGCGGCGGCCACGGTGACCGCCACGATGCCGGCCACCGTGTACCACGCTCCCAGGCCCGGGAACACGAGGCTGAGGCCGATCATGAGCAGAAAGCAGACAGTTCCCAGCAGCACCGTGGGGAGCACGGGCCACATGGCGGCGGCGAGGGCGGGGGCCGCGGGCAGGATGCGGCTGAAGGCCATGTCCGGGGGAGTGGCGTACGCCAGGCTGGCGATGACCACGGTCAGGATCACCGGTGACAGCTGAACTGGGGACCACCGGCCCTGGGGGCGACGGGGTCGCGGCTGTCCGGGCTTGACCATGATGCGTATCTTATCCGGGCAATCAGGATATATAGGTTTTTTCGGTTGCGAACGGGTTCCCTCCGGCTCGATTTCGTTCATGGCCGGTTTGCGGCCTGCCGTGCGCCCTGTTGTGGGTGAGATACAGGTATCCGCGCGTAGACGGGCTGCGGAGGTGTGCGTTCCTGTGTGGCCGTCCGGCGGTTCGTGGGGAGGTCTGTTCGATTACAGGCCGACGTGCGGACCTCTGGTCACATCTGCCGCGTCCGTCACGTCGACGGGTTGGCTATGCCTTCTTTAATCGCATATAGCGTGTAAAACCTGCCAAATGGGTGACATTTTCTGATCACCGGCTCAGACATCCGGCCTTGATCCACCGACACTGGGAGTCCTTCATGGTGCCTGCGATGCCCGGAGAAGAACGCGAACGTTTCCTTGCCGACCTCCACGTCGGCGTGCTCGGCGTCGCCGACGGTGACGGCGACGACCGCGCCCCGCTGCTCGTGCCCGTCTGGTATCGCTACGAGCCCGGCGGCGACGTCGTCGTGCAGACCGGCCGGGAGACCGTCAAGGCGCGGCTGCTGCGCGCGGCGGGGCGGTTCAGCCTCTGCGTCCAGGACGAGAACCCGCCCTACCGCTACGTGAGCGTGGAGGGCCCGGTCACAGAGGTCAACGACCCCGTGGACCCGGGCGAGCGCGACGCCATCGCCCACCGCTACCTCGACCCCGAAGAGGCCCGCGCCTACCTGAAGTCCACCGACGGCCAGCTCGCCGACGACATCACCTTCCGGATGCGCCCGCAGCGCTGGCGCACCGCCAACTTCGCCGCCTTCGCCGCCGAGTTCTCCGAGGCCGACCGGATCGACCGGGACGGGTGAGAGCCGTGCCGCCCCGCACGACCGCAGCCCCCGAACCCTTACCGGAAGCGAGCCCGTACTCATGGCAGACCTGCACGTCCCGGCGCACCACGCTCCCCTTACCCCGCACGGCTACCCCCGGGAGCGCGGCCTGGCCGAACTGTTCACGGCACAGGCGGCACAGCGGCCGCACGACCTTGCCGCCCGGCACCACGACCGCACCCTGACCTACGGTCAGCTCGCCGCCCGGTCCGACGCCTTCGCCGCCCGCCTGCTCGCACACGGCATCGAGCCCGGCTCGCCGGTGGGCGTCTGCGGCAGCCGCTCCCTGGAGGCGCTCGTCGCCTTCCTCGGCATCCTCAAGGCCGGCTGCGCCTACGTGCCGCTCGACGAGGAGCTCCCGCCGGCCCGGCTGCGGGCCATGGCCGAGGACGCCGGACTGCGGGCCGCCGCCGTCCTCCCCGGCAGCGGGCGCCGCATACGCGGGCTGCTGAACCGGATCGAGGTCGACGCCGTGGGCGCGGAGACGGCCTCCATGAGTGCTCCCGACGCCGTGGGTGCGGAAGCAGCCTTCACGAGCGCTCCCGACTCCGTAGGCACGGAAACCGCCTCCACGAGCGCCCCCGCCGCAGCCCCCGTCGCCACGACCGGCACCACGACCGCCACCGCGACCGACTGTGCCTACGTCATGTTCACCTCCGGCTCCACCGGCCGGCCCAAGCCCGTGGCGATACCGCACCGCGGCGTGGTCCGCCTGGTCCTCTCCGAGCCCGAACTGCCGCCGCCCGCCCCCGGCGACGGCGTCCTGCACGCCTACGGGCTCTCCTCCGACGCCTCCACCATCGAGATCTGGGGCGCGCTCCTCACCGGCGCCTGCCTCGTCCTCGCCGACCGAGAGGAACTGCTGTCCCCCGCGGCGCTGGAGGAGGTCTTCCACGCCCACGGCGTCACCGTGGCCTACCTGACCACCAGCGTCTTCCACCTCGTCGCGCGGAACAGGCCCACCGCCCTCAAGCGGCTCCGCTTCGTCTCGGCCGGCGGCGAGGCCATGGACCCCGCGCTCGCCCGCGCCGTCCTGGAGGCCTGCCCCGACACCACGGTCGTCAACTTCTACGGCCCCACCGAGAACTCCGTGGTCTCCACGGCCCACGTCCTCCGCAGCCTGCCCGCCGACGCGACCAGCGTCCCCATAGGCCGCCCCTTCGGCGCCTCCACCTGCCACGTCCTGCGCCCCGACGGCTCCGCCGCGGCGCCGGGCGAGGAGGGCGAGCTGTACGTCGGCGGGGACGGCCTGGCCCTCGGCTACCCGGGGGACCCGGAGCTGACCGCCGCACGGTTCGTCCGCGTGCCCGCCGCCGAGCCCCACGGCCTGCTCTACCGCACGGGCGACCGGGCCGCGTGGACCGCCGACGGCACCCTGGAGTACCGCGGCCGGCTGGACCGCCAGGTGAAGCTGCGCGGCCACCGCATCGAACTCGACGAGGTCGAGGCCCGGCTGCGCACCCACCCCGAGGTCGGCGAGGCCGCCGTCGAGATCGAGGCGGGCACCCTGACCGCCTACGTGACCCCGGCGGAGCCCGGCCGGGCCCTGCCGCTCCCCGCGTTACGCGCGTACTGCGCGCAGTGGCTGCCCGCCCAGGCCGTCCCCGCGCTCGTGCCCAGGGAGTCCTTCCCCGTGACCAGCGGCGGCAAGATCGACCGCAGCCGGCTGGCGGCGGACGCGTCCCCCGCGGCCACCGGAACCCCTGACGGCATCAAGCGGCCCACCGACCCCGGCGTCGCCGGCCTGCTCGACGCGCTCGCCGAGGTGTGGCAGCTCGTGCTGCGCGTCCGCCCCGCCCCCGAGGACGACTTCTTCGCCCTCGGCGGCGACTCCCTCCTGGCCGCCGAGGCCGTCACCCGCACCCTCGCCGTCCTCCAGCTCGACGCGGGACTCGGCTCCACCCTGGTCCGGGCCCTGCTCAAGGCGCCCACGCTGACGGGGTTCGCCGAAGCCGTGCGCGAGGCGCGCGACGGGGCCCGGAACCCGGCCTCGTCCGACGCCGTCGACTTCCGCCGCGAGACCGAGCTCGGCTTCGTCCTCCCGCCCGCCGAAGGCCCCGCACCCCGCCCCGGCCGGCCCGAGCACGTGCTGCTCACCGGCGCCACCGGCTTCGTCGGCGCCTTCCTCCTCGACCGGCTGCTGCGCGCCACCACCGCCCTCGTCCACTGCCCCGTCCGGGCGTCGAGCCCCGCGCACGCCGAGCGGCGCGTGAAGGCCGGCCTCCTGCGCTACGGCCTCCGCCCCGACGCCGCGGCCTGGCAGCGCGTACGGTGCTTCCCCGCCGACCTGGCCGCCCCCGGCCTCGGGCTGGCGCCCGGACACGCCGCCGAGCTGTCGCGCTCCCTGGACCTGATCATCCACAACGCCGCGCGCGTCAACTTCCTCTACCCGTACGAGGCCCTGCGCCCCGCCAACGTCGACGGCACCCGCGAGATCGTCCGGCTCGCCGGCCCCCGCCGCGTCCCCGTCCACTTCCTGTCGACCGTCGCCGTCGTCGCCGGCTTCGGCACGGCCGGCGTGCGCACGGTCGACGAGGACCTGCCGCTCGACCACGCCGACGGGCTCACCATGGGCTACGCGGAGAGCAAGTGGGTGGCCGAAGGAGTGCTGCGCAGCGCGGCGGAACAGGGCCTGCCGACGGCCGTGTACCGGCCGTACGAGGTCACCGGCGACCGGGAACACGGCGCCTGCAACACCGAGACGGCCATCTGCTCGCTGTTCAAGACCATCGCCGAGACGGGCCTCGCGCCCGACATCGACCTCCCGATGGACTTCGTGCCCGTCGACCACCTCGCCGAGGCCGTGGTCCACATCGCCACGCGGCGCCCGGCCACGGGGCGGGTCCACCACGTCACCAACCCCCGCCCGGCCACGCTGGCCGACGTCCTCGACCGCATGCGGGCGGCCGGCTTCGAGCTGCGGACGCTGCCGTACGGGCAGTGGGTCGGCGAACTCGTCCGGCACGTCGCCCGCAACCCCACCAGCCCCACGGCCCCGTTCGTCTCCCTGTGCGTGGACCGGAGCAACAAGGCCGACATCTCCGTGAAGGAGATGTACCTCAACGGCGTCTTCCCCGCCTTGGGGCGGCGCAACGCCGAGGAGGCGCTGGCCGGCAGCGGACTGGAGTGCCCGCCCGTCGACGCCGCCCTCCTCGACCGCTACCTGGAGTACTTCTTCACCTCCGGCTACATCGCCCGGCCCGCACGCGCGGCCGCCGAGGAGGCGTGACATGACAGCCATGGACGAGACGGGCACCACCGCGGGCCCCGCGCCGGACGCGAACGGCACCCTCATGCCCGTCCCCGCCTTCGACCCCGCCGACCCCGGCCCGCCCTGCGCCTACGCGCGCCTGCGCACCGAGCAGCCCGTCGTCAAGGCGCTCATGCCCAACGGCGAGACGGGCTGGCTCATCAGTCGCCACGAGGACGTGCGCGCCGCCTTCGCCGACCCCCGGCTCACCCGGCCCCTGCTCTCCGCCTGGCCGCCCCGCGAGGACGCCGACGCCCCGCCGCCGTGCCTGCCCACCTTCCTGGAGATGACCGGCGAGCACCACACCCGCGTCCGCCGCGCCGTCTCCCCGCTCTTCACCCGCCGCCGGCTGGAGTTCATGGCCCCGCGGATCCGGGCCATGGCGGAGGAGCTGATCGACACCATGGTGCGCAGCTCCGGCGACCGGACGGGCGACCTCGTCGCGGCCTTCACCGAGCCCCTGCCGCTGCGGGTCCTGTGCGAGACCGTCGGCCTGCCGCACGAGGACCGCGACCTCTACCTGCCGCACACCCTCACCCTGCTCAGCGCCGCCGGCCTGCCGATGGAGGAGATCCTCGCGGCGCTCTACGCCCTCCAGGACTACGCGTCCGGCCTGATCGACCGCAAGGAGAAGGAGGGGCCGGAAGACGGAGGCGACTACGTGAGCCTCCTCCTCGCCGAGAGCCGCCGCGAGGGCGGCGACCTGACCCGCGACGACGTCGTCAGCTTCGTCGTCACCATGCTCATGGCGGGCTACAAGACCAACATCCAGCACACCGCGAACGCCCTGCTGGCGCTGCTCACCCACCCTGATCAGATGCGGCGGCTGCGCGACGAACCCGAGGGCATCGACACCGCGGTGGAGGAACTGCTGCGGCACGTCCCGCTGATGAACGCCATCAACGTCCTCGTCGCCCTGGAGGACTTCACGCTGCACGGGCAGCGGATCCGCGCCGGCGACGCGGTCCTCCCGGTGATCGCCTCCGCCAACCGCGACCCGGACGCCTTCCCCGACCCCGACCGGCTCGACCTGACCCGCTCGCCCAACGCGCACACCGCCTTCGGCTACGGGCCCCACTACTGCACCGGGGCCCACCTCACCCGGCTCCAGCTGTCCGTCGCCCTGCGGGTGCTGCTGGAGAAGCTGCCGGACCTGGAGCTCGCCGAGCCGGCGGAGTCCCTGCCCTGGGACGAGTCCACGCCGCTGCGCGCCCCGGCCCGGCTGCCGGTCCGCTGGTGACCGCCGCCGATCCGCCGGCGACCCCCGCCCCGTCCGCTTCCGCCCCGTCCGCTCCCCGAAAGGTTCCGCGCACCGTGTCCGCACCCGAACAGGCCCTGCCCCACTACCCCTTCAGCGACCGGGGTGACCGGCTCGCCCCCGAACTCCACGACCTGCAGAGCCGGTGCCCCGTGGCCAAGGTCCGGACGAACGCGGGCGGCGAGGCCTGGCTGGTCACCGGCTACGAGCTCGCCCAGCAGGTGCTGCGGGAGCGCAAGTTCGCCCGGTCGGTGCTGGGTGTCCCCGGCGGCCCGACCCAGGACGCCCCGATCCTCGCGCCCGAGCTGCTGGACGCCATGAACCACCTGCAGCGCGCCGGGCTGCGCGACGAGGTCCTCAAGGCGCTCGGCCGCAACCAGCCCGACCTGCCCGCCGACTGGGTCACGGACATCACCGTCCAGGGCCTGGACGCCATGGTCCGCGAGGGCGCCCCCGGCGACCTCCAGCACCACTTCGCCGAATGGGTCGCCGCGCAGTGCATGTGCCGCCTGCTGGGCCTGCCCTTCGAGGACCGCGACTGGCTGGCGGCCCGCGCCGACCTCGACCTGACCATGAAGACGGCCACCGACGAGGAGCTCGCCCGCAACTGGGAGGAGCTCCGCGTCTACATGCAGGAGTACACCGCCGCCCGCCCGGCCGGGCCCCGCGGCCTCCTGGACCGCCTCGCGGACCTCAACGACCGCGACGAGCTCGACGGCCGGCAGCAGGCGCTCGACGAGAAGCAGTTCTCCAACATCGCGGCCATGCTCTGGGTCACCAGCTACGAGGACTTCGCGAGCTTCCTGGGCGTCGCGGTCCTCAACCTCCTCCGCCGCCCCGAGCTCATGGACGCCCTGCGCGCCCGGCCCGAGCTCATGCCCCGGTGCGTCGAGGAGCTGCTGCGCTGCAGCGTCGTCCTGGGCAACGCCATCCCGCGCTTCGTCACGCAGGACGACAAGCTCGGCACGGCGGCGATCAAGGAAGGAGACCTGATCCTGCTCTCCCTCGACGCCGTCAACTTCGACCCCGAGGCCTTCGAGGACCCCGAGGCCTTCGACATCACCCGCTCGCCCAACCCGCACCTGCGCTTCGGTTACGGGCGGCATCACTGCCCGGGCGCGCACCTGGTCCGCCGCCAGTCCGAGACGGCGTTCCTGGCCCTGCTCGGCCACCTGCCGGGCCTGCGCCTGGCGGTGCCCGCGGACGAGGTTCCGTGGGTGCCCAACCGCATGGCCATCATGCCCGCGGGGATGCCCGTCACCTGGTGATCCGAGGCGCCCCGTACGGCGGCGGAACGCTCCCGCCGCCGTACGGGGTCACGGGTCAGCGCTTGACGACGAACGCCCGGCCCGACTTGCTGCCGGCGGAGCAGGACGCCTTCTCCTCCGCGGTCATCTTGCGGGACTTGACGACCACCGCGTTGCTCTTGCCGTCCGTGCCGTTGGGGGCCGGGCCCGTGATGGTGTCCGGCACGTACCAGTAGTAGTGGCCCCACTTCGGGCTGTCGTAGTGGGTCTGCCACGTGCCCGAGACGGTCTGCATCACCTGGGCGCGGGAGATCCAGCCGACCTCGCCCGGCTTCACCGTCATGTTCAGCGAGCTGTTCTCCTCATGGTTGCTCGACCAGGTGTGGCCGTAGCTCGCGGTGACGCTGACGTCCACGATGCCCGCGATCTTGCCGCCGGCCGTGACGGAGACGCCGACGGAGTCCGACGACCCCACCGAGTCGGACCAGCCCATCGACTGCGTGGCGTCCGAGCTGCTGCAGTTGTAGAGCGAGTTGGACACCTGGCGGAACTCGCCGAGGAACGCCTTGCCGAGCACGGGGTCGTTGAAGCTGCACTTCCCCTCGCCGGACGAGCAGTCGGCTATGAGCTGCTTGCGCGTGGGCTGGTCGTCGGCGGCGGCCGGGGCGGCCATGGCGGCCATCAGCCCGAGGGCGGCCGCCGAAAGGGCCGCCAGTCTGGCTCCGTTGCGCAGTGCCTGCTTGTTCAACGTGATCTCCTGCCTCTCAACTCACGTGAGGGAACCACGGGTTCCATGCAGCGGAACCTGTGATTCCGGGGGGTGATCTTGAGGCTCGTGCATGGATTGGGTCAACAACACCAAGGGTTGGCAAAGTTGTAGTTGATCTCGGAACGGTGCAGGACCTTATGCAACTGGTTGCAAAATGGTGGAGGGTGCTCTAGAACAGGAGGGACGACACCGTAAGGAAGGCCCCGGATGAGCCCGTCCACCCCCGCCACCAGCCCGTATCCCCACCTCATGAGCCCCCTCGACCTCGGGTTCACCACCCTCCCCAACCGCGTGATCATGGGATCGATGCACGTCGGGCTGGAGGAGGCCGAGCACGGCTTTGCGCGGATGGCAGCCTTCTACGCCGCCCGGGCCCGCGGCGGCGCCGGGCTGATCGTCACCGGCGGCATCGCGCCCAACGAGCGCGGGCGCCCCTGGGCGGGCGGCGCCAAGCTGACCACCGCGGCCGAGGCCGAGGAGCACCGGGCCGTGACCGCGGCCGTCCACCGCGAGGGCGGCCGGATCGCCCTGCAGATCCTCCACTTCGGCCGCTACGCCCACCACGCCGAGCTTGTCGCCCCCAGCGCGATCCAGGCCCCCATCAGCCCGTACGTCCCGCACGCCCTCACCGGCGACGAGGTCGAGGAGACCATCGAGGACTTCGTGCGGACCGCGGAGCTCGCCCGGGACGCCGGGTACGACGGCGTCGAGATCATGGGCTCCGAGGGCTATCTGATCAACGAGTTCATCGCGGCCGCGACCAACCGGCGCACCGACCGCTGGGGCGGCCCGTACGAGAACCGGATCCGCTTCCCCCTGGAGATCGTCCGCCGCACCCGCGAGCGCCTCGGCCCGGACTTCATCCTGATCTACCGGCTCTCGATGCTCGACCTCGTGCCCGGAGGCTCCTCCCTGGCCGAAGTGATCACCCTCGCCAAGGAGATCGAGGCCGCCGGCGCCACGATCATCAACACCGGCATCGGCTGGCACGAGGCCCGGATCCCGACCATCGCCACGTCCGTGCCGCGCGGCGCGTACGCCTGGGTGACGAAGAAGCTCATGGGCTCCGTCTCCATCCCCTTGGTCACCACCAACCGCATCAACACCCCCGAACTCGCCGAGCGGCTCCTCGCCGAGGGCCACGCCGACCTGGTGTCCCTGGCTCGGCCCTTCCTCGCCGACCCCGACTTCGTCGCCAAGGCGGGCGCCGGCCGGGCGGACGAGATCAACACCTGCATCGGCTGCAACCAGGCCTGCCTCGACCACACCTTCAGCGGCAGGATCACGTCCTGCCTGGTTAACCCGCGCGCCTGCCACGAGACCGAGCTCGTCCTCGCCCCCACCCGCCGCCGCAAGCGCATCGGCGTCGTCGGCGCGGGCCCCGCGGGCCTCGCCTTCGCGGTGTCCGCCGCCGAGCGCGGCCACACCGTCACGCTCTACGACGCGGCCCCCGAGATCGGCGGACAGCTCAACGTCGCCAAACGGATCCCGGGCAAGGAGGAGTTCGAGGAGACCCTGCGCTACTACCGCACGCAGCTCTCCCGCCACGGCGTCGACGTCCGCCTGTCCACCCCCGTCACCACCGCGGACCTCACCGCCGCCGCGTACGACGAGATCGTCCTCGCCACCGGCGTCACCCCCCGCACCCCCGACATCCCCGGCACCGGCCACCCCAGCGTGCTCGGCTACCTCGACGTCCTGCGCGACGGCGCCGAGGCCGGCGAGCGCGTGGCCGTCGTCGGCGCCGGCGGCATCGGCTTCGACGTCGCCGCCTACCTCACCGACAGCGGCGACGGCGCGAGCCTCGACCCGGAGACCTACTTCCGCCGCTGGGGCGTCGACACCGGCTACCGCGCGCCCGGCGGCCTCGGGGAGGCCGACCGGCCCGCGCCGCCCCGCACCGTGCACCTCCTCCAGCGCAAGGCCACCAAGGTCGGCGCCGGGCTCGGCAAGACCACCGGCTGGATCCACCGCACCGAGCTCAAGCACCGCGGCGTCACCATGACCGCCGGCGTCGCCTACGACCGCATCGACGACGAAGGCCTGCACGTCACCGTCGACGGCACGTCCACCGTCCTGCCCGTCGACACGGTCGTCCTCTGCACCGGCCAGGAGCCGCGCCGCGAGCTGTACGACGAGCTGCGCGCGGCCGGGCACAGCGTCCACGTCATCGGCGGCGCCGACGTCGCCGCCGAACTCGACGCCAAGCGGGCCGTACGCCAGGGAACGGAGCTCGCCGCGGAGATCTGAGCCGGGGACCGCGCCCGCACCCGCTTCGTAGGATGCGGGCATGTCCCTCCCGCACGCGATCCTCACCGCGCTCCTAGAGAAGCCCTCCTCCGGGCTGGAGCTCGCCCGCCGCTTCGACAAGTCGATCGGCTACTTCTGGTCCGCCACGCACCAGCAGATCTACCGGGAACTGGGCAAGCTCGAACAGGCCGGCCTCATCCGCGCCCTGCCCGCCGCCGCCCCGGCGCGCGGGCAGAAGAAGGAGTACGAGGTCCTGCCCGCCGGCCGGGCCGCGCTCACCGCGTGGGTCGCCGAGGCCGGCGACCCCCGGCCCGTCCGCGAACCCCTGCTGCTGCGCATGCGCGCCGCGGCCGTCGTGGGCACGGCCGGGCTGGCGGAGGAGCTGCGGCGCCACCTGGAGCTGCACCGGCGCCAGCTGGCCGAATACCGGGCGATCGAGGAGCGCGACTTCCCGCCGGAGCGCGACAGCGAGGAGGACCGGCTGCGCCACGCGGTGCTGCGCGGCGGCATCGGCCTGGAGACCTTCTGGACCGAGTGGCTCACCGAGACGCTCGCGGTGGTGGGGGAGCGGGAGGAGGACTAGGCGCCGGCGCCGGGCCGTCGGCGCCGGTGGTGCCGCTCGTCACCAGGGCCTGCTCCGCCGTGACGTCCGTCATGAAGACGAACGGCGGCGCGACCGGCGACCCGGCCGCGCGCGGGCCCCGTTGTAAGGTGCGGAGACAGCCCTTGACCTGCAGGAGCAGGCAGGGAGCCGACACCTCAGGAGTTCCTCATGTTCCGCACCATGCTCAAGTCCAAGATCCATCGCGCGACCGTCACCGGGGCCGACCTCAACTACATCGGCTCGCTGACCCTCGACCCCGTGCTGATGGAGCAGGCCGACCTGCTGCCCGGCGAGCAGGTCCACATCGTCGACGTCAACAACGGCTCCCGCCTGGAGACCTATGTCATCGAGGGCGAGCGCGGTTCGGGCGTGGTCTGCATCAACGGCGCCGCGGCCCGCCTCGTGGCTCCCGGCGACATCGTGATCATCATCGCCTACGCGTCGGTCACGGACGACGAGGCCCGCGCCCTCAAGCCGCGCGTCGTCTTCGTCGACGGCGAGAACAAGGCCGTCAGCGTCGGTGACGATCCGTCGGTCTGATCCTCCGCACCGATCCTTCGCGCCCGATCCGCCGCGCCCGGGGCCGCCGTTGTCCGTGAGGACGGCGAGGGCGCCCGGGCGTTCCGGTGCGCTCCGATGCACAAACGTTTCTTTTCTCGCTGCAACCGTACGAGCGTGTGGATCATCTGTACGAGCGTAGGAAGAAACGTACAGATAGCCAGAAAGGTCGTCTCACCGTGCACCTCGGACCGGGTCGTCGCTCCGCCCTGTGGGCATCCGCCGCTCTCGTGGGCTCGCTGGTGCTCAGCGCCTGTTCGGGAGGGTCGGGCGCGGCCAGTACCGACGCGGGAGCCGAGCCGAAGATCACCGTCACTCCGGGGGACGGCAAGGACGTGAAGTTCGGCTCCCCGATATCCGTCCGCGCCGAGGGCGGCCGGCTGACGGACGTCGAGGTCAAGGACGCCAAGGGCAACGAGGTTCCGGGCCGGATGGCCGAGGACGGCGCCACCTGGACCTCCGACGGCAAGGCCGGCCCGGAGACCACCTACACCGTGCGCTCCAAGGCCAAGGGCGGCAAGGAGGGCAAGGGCAAGGAGGCGTCCGCGAGCGCGACCTTCACCACGCAGGCGGCGGCGAGTGTCAACAAGCTCGCCAACACCCCCTCCAACGGGCAGACCGTGGGCACGGGCATGCCCGTCTCGATCCTCTTCGACCACGCCGTGGACAAGAGCAAGCGCGCCGAGATCGAGAAGTCCCTGACCGTCACCTCCGAGCCGAAGGTGGAGGGCGCCTGGGGCTGGGTGAAGGACTGGTCCGGCCAGGACCGCATCGACTGGCGGCCCAAGACGTACTGGCCCAGCGGCACCAAGGTCTCCGTCAAGGGCCTGCTGGCCGGCGTCGACTCCGGCGAGGGCGGCGTGTTCGCGCGCAACTACGACTTCGGCTTCACCATAGGCGCCGACCACAAGGCCGTCATCGACGTCCCCTCGCACACCCTCACCATGTTCGAGGACGGCAAGGCCGTCGGCACCATCAAGGGCTCCGCCGGCTCCCCGGTGGACCCGACCCGCGGCGGCATCCATACCGTCCGCAGCAAGAACGCCGACGAGGTCATGGACTCCTCCACCATCGGCCACGGCAACGAGTGGATGCTGGACGCGAAGTGGGTCACGCACCTCACCGCCTCCGGCACCTTCCTGCACTCCGCGCCGTGGAACAACTCCATCGGTGTGGAGAACAACAGCCACGGCTGCTTCGGCATGACCACTTCCGACGCGAAGCGGGCCTACGACTTCCTGCCCATCGGCTCCACCGTCGAGGTCAAGAACACCACCAGCACCAAGGTCACCGACCCCGGCAACGGCCTGGAGGTCTGGCAGGAGACGTGGGAGCAGTGGCAGAAGCGCAGCGCCCTCAAGTGACGGCAGGGACGAGCGCCCCGCAGTGACCACCCCGGGTGACGGCGCCGCTTTCCGGCCACCCGCGAAGCCGCTGCGGCACCCTCTCACCCTCGCGCCCCGCGAAGCCCGGCCCAGGGCTCGCGGGGCGCCTGGCGTGCGGACTAAGGCCCGTGGCCTATGCAGTGGGAGGTGAATGCGCCCGACGGCCCCAATGCAACCACGGAAGATATGGTTGTCGTTTTAATGTCTGTGCCAACAGGGCAGCACTCTGCCATGCCCGGGCCGGGAACGCAGAGGTGGAACGAGCGCTGCGTGCAGGCAGGGGCAGGCACCGCGGAAGGATCGAGATCGGCTCAGCACGGCCCTGAAGGAGGCTGGCCTCGATGCCACAGGACATCGCCCTGGACATTCCTTTCCCCAAGCGGCTGAACCCCTACGTGGAGGTGGCGCGGGCACGCAACGAACACTGGCTGGTATCCACCGGTCTGCTCAGCAGCCCGCACAACGTCGAGCGGTACCGGACCTGGCGGATCGAACGGCTCGCCGCCGGCTTCCTGCCCGGAGCGAGCGTCAACGAGCTGACCTTCGGACTGGCCGTACAGAGCTTCTTCTTCTTTTTCGACGACCTCTTCGACAGCGGCCTGGGCGAGGACCCCGCCGCCACCTACGAGATCTGCCACGAGATGGCGGCCCTCGCCCGGCAGGAGCCGGGCGCCACGGACGTCACCCCGTCCTTCCCGCTCGCCCGGGTGTGGACCGAGCTGTGGCAGCAGTCCCAGCTGGGCATGTCCGCCGCCTGGCGCGCCCGTTCCGTACGGCACTGGGAGGAGTACTTCCTCACCTACGTGTCCGAGGCCGTCAACCGCCGCAGCGGGACGATCCTCAGCATGGACTCGTACATGAAGCTGCGCCGCCTCGGCATCGGCAGCGAGGTCGTCGTCGACGTCTCCGAGCGCTGCGGCCACTTCGAGGCGCCCCCCGAGATCCACCAGAGCATGGCCGTCCTGGAGGCCCGCGCCATCACGGCCGAGGTCGTCACCCTCACCAACGACCTGCACTCCCTGGAGAAGGACCTGGCCAACGGAGAGCTCAACAACGCCGTGCTGCTGCTCGGCCTGGAGCACGGGTGCTCGCGCGCGGAGGCCATCGCCCACGTCCAGCGCATGGTCCGCCGCCGCACCGCCCGCTTCCTGCAACTGGAGGCCGAGGCCGACCGGCTCTGCGACGTCTTCGGCCTCACCCCCGAACAGCGCGAGAACACCCGCCTCTTCCTCGACACCAACCGCGCCTGCATGCGCGGCAACCTGGACTGGAGCAACGACACCGGCCGCTACAGCGAGATCGGCGTGTCACACGTCAACCGCTCGCCCCGGATCGAGGACGTCGTCGCCCGCACCGCCGAGTGACGGCAGCCGCGCGGCGGCCGGGGGCTCGTCCCTTCGGCCGAGGCGGCTCCGGCCGATCGGCCGAGGCGGCGGGGGAGCCGCGGGTGCTTGGCTGGAGCGATGCTCCACGTGCTCTACCTGACCGGGATCGCCGCCTTCGCGGCCAGCGGCGTGCTGGCCGCCCACCGCGCCCGGCTCGACCCCTTCGGCGGGCTGGTCCTCGCCTTCGCCGCCGCCGTCTCCGGCGGCACCCTGCGCGACCTGATCCTCGGCCGCCACCCCCTCTACTGGACCCACGACCTGCTCCTGCTCACGGTCATCGCGGTCACGGCCGTGGTGACCATGGTCTTCCTGCGGTACCGCGAACTGCCGCACCGCTCCCTGATGGCCGTCGACGCCGTCGGCCTCGCCGTCGTCACCGTGATCGGCGCACGGGCGGCGATCGACGCCGGCGTCACCCCCTTCGCCGCCGTCATCCTGGCCGTGCTCACGGGCGTGACCGGCGAGGTGATCCGCGACGTGCTGTGCGGAGAGTTCCCCCCGCTGCTGCTGCGCGAGGAGGTCTACGCCACCGCGGCACTGCTCGGCGCGGTCTGCTACCTGGCCCTGGACCGCCTCGGCACAGGCCCGACGACCGCCGCCGCCGTCGCGGCTTCCCTCGTGTTCGCGGTGCGGATGGGGGCCCTGCACTTCGGCCTCCACCTGCCCCGCCTCGCGCAGCGCCCGCCCGCGTAGGGCGCTCGCCCGCGCGGGGTCAGCGGCCGCCGTCCGGGTCCGGGGGCTCCAGGAGCGCCAGCTCCAGCAGCCACTCCACGACCTCGGTCCGGTGCCGCGCCTCGCGCGGATCCGCGCCCCACACGTACAGGCCGTGCCCCGCCACGACCACCGCCGGCACGTCCGGTTCGCGGGCGGCCGCGAGCCGGTCGCCCAGCACCCGCATGTCCTGGCTGTTGGCGATCACCGGCAGGACCACGGCCGGGCCGTCGGCCGGCAGCCCGAGGCCCTTCAGCATCTCCAGGCCCCGCAGGACGACGCCCGCCGGCCGGCGCCGGGCCATCGCCACCGACGCGACCGTGTGCACGTGAACGACCGCGCCCGCACCCGTCAGCCGCACCACCCGCGCGTGCAGCGCCGCCTCCGCCGACGGCCTCCCGCCCCGAACGGCCGTGCCGTCGCCGTCGACCAGCACCACGTCCGCCGCCGTGAGCTCGCCCTTGTCGATGCCGCTCGCGGTGACCGCGAGCCGCAGCGGATCCCGGCCGGTGACCACCGACAGGTTCCCCGACGTGCCGCGCATCCAGCCGAACGACGCGAAGCGCGCCGCCTCCGCGGCCAGCACCGCGGCCGCCTCCGCCAGGGCCGGGACGTCCCCGCCGGCACCGGTGGTCACGGCCCGTTTCCCGTCCGTGCGACCTCGATGCCCGCGAACGACCCGGCCTCCGGATGGCCGCCCGTGCCCTGCGCGTAGTACGGCTCGCCCGGGCGCCGCACCCCGGCCGTCAGCCAGCCCGCCGCCCGCGCCGCGTCCAGCTCCGCGGGCCGGTCCGACAGGAACAGCGTGCGGCACGGCGGCACGCCGATGGCCCGGCTGATCGCCTCGTACGAGCCCGGCGACTGCTTCGGACCGGCGTTCTCCGTGTCGTACAACCCCTCGACCAGCGGCAGCAGGTCGCCCTGCGCGCTGTGCCCGAACCACGCGCGCTGCGCCGCCACCGAACCGGATGAGTACACGTGCAGCCGCACCCCGCGCGCGTGCCACCGCCGCAGCGCGGGCACCACGTCCTCGTAGAAGTGCGCGACCAGCTCGCCGCGGGCGAACCCCTCCGACCACACGATGCCCTGCAGCGCCTTCAGCGGCGCGGCCTTGCGGTCCTCGTCCAGCCAGGCGTTGAGGACCTGCTCGATGCGCGGGGCGTCCGCGGCCGGCTCCCCGACGAGCGCGCGGACCTGCTCGGTCGCGCGCCGGACGGCGGGCTCGCCGGCCCGCTCGGTCAGCAGGGACCCGAACCGGCGGCGCGAGTACGGGTAGAGGACGTCCACGACGAACTCCGTGGCGCTCGTCGTGCCCTCGATGTCGAGGACGACGCTGTCCGCGTCGAACCGCAGGCTCACCCCGCCCGCCCCCTCCGGCGGAGAACGGTGCCCGGGCCGGAGCCCGGCCGGGTCAGCAGCAGCGCCATGGGAGCTCCAGGATCGGTCGGTCCGGGGGCCGACCGGCCGGGAAGGACCGCCTGTTCGGCCGGGAGGGACTGCCTGTTCACGGATCGTAACGCGCAGGGGGCGGGACGCCCGGAGCGGCGCGCTCCCGCCTCACCTGCGGAGCACCTGGTCCGCACCGGCGAAGAAGTCGACCAGCATCATGTCCCGCACGCCGGACACGGCTCCCGGCGCCGGCCGCACCGGCGAGACGCCGTGCAGCAGCCGGCGGTCGTCGAGGACGATCGTCTCCAGCGGGGCCGTGAGCAGCGCCCGGTGGACCGGGCGGCGGCGCAGGTCGTACAGACAGGACTCCGCGCCGCTGACGTCCTCGCGCCGGATCAGCACCTGGGCCACGTAGCAGTGCCCGTCCCGGTGGATGCCCTCCGGCGCCGGGTGGCCCTCGGCGCGGGGCGTGGCCGTGACGCGTATCTGGTGCACGCCGCAGGTGTCCATGCCGGCCCGGGGGCCGGGGAGGTGGCGGCGGAGGGTGTGCACGACCGTCCGCAGGACCGCGCCGCCGGCGACGGCCGCGGCGAGCGGTGCGAACAGCCGCTCCACGCCGCCGTGCACGCTGTTGACCGACTTCTCCTGGAAGAACGCCGTGTGCGGCAGCCGCTCCAGCCGGTCCGGGTGGATCCGGAAGCGGCCGTAGCGGCGGAAGCGGTACGGCGTGTCGGTGCCGAGGTGGGCGTCCGCCGGCAGGTCGTCCCACGAACCCGTGAACTCCTCGACGGCGCGCGCCGGGAGCGCGCCCAGGGCGGTCTGCAGCACGTCGGGGCCGAAGTGCGCGAACGGCGGGCTGGGGGTCATGGTGGTGTCCTGCCTTCGTACGGGGATGCGCCTGCTCTCGACACTAGGCCGATTACCGGTTCAGCTGGCCGGAATGCATCGTTCGGCCGGGGTTCCGCAAGCGTGTTCCCGTAGGGAGGGGGCCGGCGGCCGTCAGGGCAGCCGGACGACCTGGGCGCCCCACGTGAGCCCCGCGCCGAAGCCGAGGAGGAGGGCGAGCCCGCCGCTGCCGACGGCGCCCAGCTCCTTGAGGCGGGCCACGGCGAGCGGCACCGAGGCGGCGGAGGTGTTGCCGCTGTGCACCACGTCGCGGGCGACGGTCACGTGCGCGGGCAGGCCGAGCCGCTGCGTGACGGTCTCGATCATGCGCAGATTCGCCTGGTGCGGAACGAAGGCGTCCAGGTCGCCGGCCGTGACTCCGGCGGCGTCCAGGGCCTGCTGGGCGACCGGGGGCATCTCCTCGATGGCCCAGCGGAACACCTCGGGGCCGGCCATCCGCATCACTGGCCACGACCGCTCCGGGTCGTCCCGGAACGCGGCCCACGAGGCGTCGTGCGCGATGAGCCCGGAGCGGCTGCCGTCCGAGCCCCAGACGACGGGACCGATCCCCTCGTCCTCCCGCGGGCCCACCACCACGGCGCCCGCCCCGTCCGCGAAGAGGATCGCCGCCGCCGGGTCGTCCGGCGCGACGATGTCCGTCATCTTGTCGGAGCCGACCACCAGGACGTAGCGCGCGGAGCCGTCGCGCACCATGGCCGCGGCGACGGCCAGGCCGTAACAGAACCCCGCGCAGGCGGCGTTGAGATCAAAAGCGGCGGCGCGGATTCCGAGCCGGCCGGCGATCTCCGCGGCGCCGCCCGGGCTCTGCTGCAGATGCGACATGGAAGCCAGGACGACCGCGCCGATCCTTCCCGGCGCGATGCCCGCATCGGCCGCGGCCTTCCGCGCGGCCTCCACCGCCATATCGATCACCGATTCGTCCGCGGCGGCATATCGGCGCTCGACGATGCCCGTCCGGCGTTCAATCCACTCGGCGGTGCGGCCGGTGCGGGCGGCGACTTCCGCATTGCCCACCACACGGTGCGGGCGGTACGCGCCGATCCCCAGAATTCCCGCGCCGTCCACGGCGGTTCGCAGCGTCAATCCGCGCATACAGGCCCCCCCAAGCCACATCCGAACGTGTCGGCGGCGAGACTATCTCCGGGTGGGTTGGAGGACGCAACCCACTGCGGCACAGAGTGTCAGTGTTGAACGTCACGCCGTATCCATGGTTCGAATCCATGGTGATGCGGGTCACAAAATTTTTCGCTTGCTTGGTGACGCACGGCCCTTCTACGGTCACCCCTGTGATCCAACTCGGAACATTGAATGGCGTGTTGCCAGGAACCGAGCACCACCACACTAATCCGCACCTCTTCCGCGACGGTGCCGCGCTGCCGGCCACCGGGTCGGAGGGGGTATGACCAGCACTGTTTCACCGATTTCCCCGGTGGCGCTCCTGGACGGGCCGACCGGCGCCGGGATCGCCGCCGGAAGTCATCTGCACGGCTTCGGCGGCTTTCACGGCGGCCTGACGCTCGCGCTCATGGCTTCCGCCATGCAGGACGCTGCACAGAAGATCTCACCCGGCCTCCGGCTGCAGAGCGCAACGGCGCGTTTTCTGCGGCCGATCGGCGACGATTTCCGCCTGGAGACGTCGCTGATCCGCGCCGGGCGCACGCTCACTACACTCGGTGCCGACGCGGTCACCGAGAAGGGCATTCACGTAGCGGGATCGGCCGTCTTCGGAAATCCGCAGCCGGCCGAATGGCAGACGTTCGCCCCGGCAGCTCCGAAGGCCCCGGCCCCGGAGGAGTGCGAGGTCTTCGTCATTCCGCCCGAGTTCGTCGCCATCTCCACCTATCTGGAGATCCGCCCGGTCGGCGTCAGCCGGCCGTACGCGGGCGGCGCCGAGCCCGAACTGATCGCGTGGATCAGGATCCTGGAGGACGAACGGCCTCCGGATGCCCTGCGCTTCGTGTTCCTGATGGATTCGCTGGCGCCGTCCTACGCAGCGGTGCTGTCGACGCTGGCGCTGGTCCCGACCGTGGAACTCACGGTGCGGCCCGGCAGCAACCTCGCACAGGCGTCCTCACCGTGGATCCTGCTGCGCGCACGGACCCGCTCGGCCACCGCCGAGGGCTGGGTCGACGAGGAGATCGACGCCTGGGGCAGGGACGGCGCCCACCTGGGCTCCGCACAGCAGCTCCGCATCGTCCGTACCGGCTGACAAGGGCGACAGCCGCAGGGTACGGAGCACAGCATGACGCGGGTCGCGCACCGGTGACGGCACCGGTGCGCCGACGGCCCGCGCCCAGAAACTTAAAACTCACGGGGGCGTTGTGGACCACATAGCGGGGCGGGCCCATCCCGCATTGCCGGGATTGCCGGGCATTCTCCAGGAACGTGCGGCAGGGCCCCGGCGCCTGGCATTCCGCTTTCTTGTCGACGGTACCAGCGACGAGGCCGTCGACTGGACCTACCACGACGTGTACGAACACGCCGGCCGCATTGCCGCGGACCTGCTGGACCGCGAACTCACCGGGCGCCGCGTGGTGCTGGCCCTGGACCCCGGACTGCACTACGTGGCCGCCCTGTTCGGGATATTCCGCGCCGGCGCCACCGCCGTGCCGTCCTTCCCGCCCACCGGGAAACGCGCGGTGGCCCGCTTCGCCTCCATCGTCGTGGACAGCGCACCGGACGTGATCATTGCCGACCGCCGGCTGGAGGGCCGCGTCGCGCAATTCGCGGCGGAACTCCCCGCCACGGTACGCGCGCCGGAATGGCTGTTCGTCGACGACGCGTACTTCCTCGGCACCGCCCCCGGCCGGGAGATTCCCGACGCCGTTTCCGATCCGGCACTCCTGCAGTACACCTCGGGTTCCACCGGCGACCCCAAGGGAATCGTGCTCACCCACGAAAACCTGGTGAGCAACTGCCGCGCCCTGGAACACAACATGGGGTACGAGGCCGACCGCGTCGGCTGCACCTGGCTGCCGCCGTACCACGACATGGGCCTCATGGGCACGATCATGCTCGCGGTGCACGGCGGCTGGCCGCTGGTGCTGATGTCGCCCGCGCACTTCGTGCAGCAGCCCTACCGCTGGCTCAAGGCGATCACCGACCACAAGGTCACCATTTCCGTCGGGCCCAACTTCGCTTTCGACATGTGTACGTCGGGCATCACCGACGAGGAGCTGGAAACCCTCGACCTGAGCACTCTGCGCCAGGTCTTCTGCGGTTCCGAGCCCGTCTCCCGGGTGACCCTCGACAAGTTCCGCGAGAGGTTCGGGCCCCGCGGCTACGACGAGACGTCCCTCATTCCCTGCTACGGCCTGGCAGAGGCGACGCTCTACGTCTCGGGAAAGCCCACGGGCACCCCGCTGCGCACCGAACGCTTCGACAGGGAAGCCCTGGAGAACGGCATCGTGCGCCCCGCCGGGGACGCGACCGGAGAGCCCGGGCAGGTCGCGCACATCGTCAGCTGCGGCACCGTCGCCGACGGCCACGACGTCACCGTGGTGGACCCGGAGACCCTGCTTCCGGTGCCGGCCGGCCGGGTCGGCGAGATCTGGGTCAGCGGGCCCAACGTGGCCCAGGGCTACCTCGGCCGGCCGGACCTCACCGCCGCCACCTTCACGGCGCGCACGGCCGGCGACGACGGGCGCACCCACCTGCGCACCGGCGACCTCGGATTCCTGCTCGACGGCGAACTGTTCGTCACCGGCCGGCTCAAGGACCTCGTCGTCATCGCCGGCCGCAACCTCTACCCGCAGGACATCGAGCTCACCGTCCGCCAGGCCCACGAGCAGGTCCGCGGCTGCGCCGCCTTCTCCGTCCCCGGCGAGGGGGGCGAGCAGCTCGTGGTGGCCGCCGAGTACCGCGGCACCGCCCGCCGGCTGGCCGCGGAGGGGGCGGCCGTGCTGGAAGCGGTGATCGCCGCGGTGACGGCCGAGCACGGAGTCCGGCCCGCCGCCGTGCACTTCGGCCCGGTCGGCGCGATCCCCATGACCACCAGCGGCAAGGTCCGCCGGGACGCGACCCGGAAGGCCTACCTCCAGGGGACGCTGAGGACGCTGTCCCCGGTCGCCGACGACACGCCGCAGGCCGTGCGGTGACGGGAGCCCACCATGACCACTTCGCCTGAGTCAGCCCGGGCCGCCGCGTCCGGCGCCCCGCGCACGGCCCACCCGGCCGCGGCCCCGCAGCAGCAGGCCGCGACCGACACCGACGCCTCGGCCCGCCGGCTCGCCTACCTCACGGTCGGCGTGCCCACCCTGGGCTTCGCCGGAGCGGTCGTCTTCGCGTACCACTACGGCTTCACCGGCACCGACCTCGGCCTGCTCATCGGGATGTACCTGCTGACCTCCCTGGGCGTCGAGGGCGGCTTCCACCGCTTCTTCTCGCACCTGTCCTTCGCGGCCAAGCCGGGCGTGACCGCCTTCTGGGGCATCGCCGGCAGCATGGCCGCACAGGGCCCCGTGGTCTTCTGGGTGGCGACCCACCGCCAGCACCACGCGTTCACCGACCGCGACGGCGACCCGCACTCGCCCCGGCCGATGCAGGACGGACGCAAGTACCCCCGGCTGCGCGGCCTGTGGCACGGCCACGTCGGCTGGCTGTTCACCGTCCGCCGGCAGAACTGGAGCAAATACGTTCCGGACCTGATGAAGAACCGGCTCGTGATGAAGATCAACGAGTACTACTTCGTCTGGGTCCTGGCCGGGCTCGCCCTGCCCGCCGTGCTGGGCTGGGCGCTGACCGGCGGCAGCCTCCGCGGCGCGGCCGGCGGCCTGCTCTGGGGCGGCCTCGCCCGGATCTTCCTGCTCGACCACGTGACCTGGAGCGTCAACTCCATCGGGCACACGCTGGGCAGCCGGCCCCACCGCACCCGGGACAACAGCCGCAACGTCGCGACGCTCGCACCCTTCTCGGTCGGAGGCTCCTGGCACAACAACCACCACGCCCAGCCCGCGCTGGCCCACAACCGGCACACCTTCTGGCAGATCGACATCGCCGGCGGCTTCATCCGGCTGCTGGACGTGCTGGGTCTGGTCACCAACGTGCGCTATCCCAAGCGCGCACGGCCTGCGCAGCAATCCGAGTAGAAAGGGAGCGGACCCGTGTCTTCCGTTACCGCCGACCCGCTCGCGTCGGCGATCGTCAAGCTCGACCCCGCCAGCGCCCGGATCAAGCGCTTCTCCGCGCTCACCACGATGACGCTGCCGCTGATCGGCACCGCCGCCGCGGCCTGGTTCCTGTGGACCGGCAACTACACCACCACCGACCTGGTCCTGTTCGTCGTCATGTACTTCGTGCACATGGGCGGCATCACCATCGGCTTCCACCGCTACCTCTCGCACAAGGCGTTCAAGACCTCGGCCGTGTTCGAGGGCATCATGATGATCACCGGGTCCATGGGGGCGCAGGGCCCGCTGATGTTCTGGGTCACCACGCACCGCCGCCACCACCGCTTCAGCGACCGCGAGGGCGACCCGCACTCGCCGAACCTGCACGGCTGGAGCATCAAGGCCCGGCTGCGCGGCCTGTGGTACGCGCACATGCCGTGGATGCTCAGCGACGAGACCTCGAAGTGGAGCGTCTTCGCCCCCGACGTCCTGCGCGACCGCCGGCTGATGTGGTACAGCCGCACCTACCCGGCCTGGGTCCTCACCGGCCTGCTGATCCCGGCGGTCGTCGGCTTCGCCGTGGAACAGACGCCGATGTCACTGCTGACCGGCCTGGTCTTCGGCGGGTTCGCCCGCATCTTCGTGGCCAACCAGGCCGCCTGGTGCGTCGGCTCCATCTGCCACGCGATCGGCAGCCGCCCCTTCGACAACAAGGACCGCAGCGCCAACAACTGGCCCGTCGCCGCCTTCACCTTCGGCGAGGGCCTGCAGAACAACCACCACGCCTTCCCGGGCTCGTACCGCCACGGCGTGACCTGGTGGGAGCCGGATCTGAGCGGCTGGCTCCTCTTCGGCCTGGGCAAGGCCGGCGTCGTCTGGGACCTGCGGGAACCGGACAAGGCCACCATCGAGCGGAAGCGCGCCATGAAGCAGGCCGCGTGACCGCGACCGCCCCCACAGCAGAGCAGCACCCGCAAGAGCGCAAGAGCTTTCACCCTCGCACACCAGCAGGAGCGTAACCACCATGTTCGGACGCAAGAAGGACGCCCAGCAGATCCAGGGCCCGCTCACGGAGGAATCCCTGCGCCAGTGGCTCGTCGAGCACCTGGCCCAGCGGATCGAGGTGCCGGCCGCCGACATCGACACGCAGAAGTCGTTCGAGTCCTACGGGCTCGACTCGCGCGTCGCCGTCCAGGTCTCCGGCGCCCTGGAGAAGGTCGTCGAGCGCCGCCTCTCGCCGGGCCTGCTCTACGAGCACCAGACCATCGACGACCTGAGCGGCTATCTGGCTCAGGAACTCAGGCTGTCCCGCCGGACCGGCTGAAGGGAACCACGACGATGGGGGCATACAACTTTCCGTCCGCTCCGGACCGGGCGTTCGAGGACTTCAAGCGCAAGTCGGAGCAGATCGAGGGCGAAAGGCTCGCGGGGGCCATCCCGAGGGAGTACTTCGAACCGAGAGTGGGCCGCGGCCTGCTCGGCTTCGCCGTCAGCTGGGTGCTGTACATCGGCGCCCTGGTCGGCATCGCGTTCTCACCGCACTGGCTGCTGTGGATCCCGCTGTGGATCGTCGCCGGCCTGGGCGGCTGGGGCCTGCACTGCATCGCGCACGACTGCGGCCACGGCTCCTTCTCCCGCTCGCGCAAGTTCAACTTCGCGATCGGGCACGTCTCGCTGCTGCCGCTGATCTACCCGTTCCACGCCTGGCGGCACGTGCACAACCTGCACCACAGCCACACCAACAACCTGGAGCTGGACACCGACTGGCGCCCGGTCCCGGCCGCGCTCTACGACCGGATGCCGCTGCACGAGAAGATCATCTACCACGGGACGCGCACCTGGGCGTTCTGGGGCGGCACCATCAACTACTGGCGGGAGTCCGGCTTCCGGCCGAGCTACTTCCCCAAGCGGGAGGCGCGCCGCGACGTGCGCCGGTCGATGGCCTTCGTCCTGGCCGTCATGGTCGCCTACTTCGTGCCGCTGATCTGGTTCACCGGCTTCACCGGCTTCCTGATCTACTTCGTCGCCCCGTGGCTCGCGACCCACGCCTGGTTCAGCGCCACGACGCTGATGCACCACAGCTCCAGCGACATCCCGTACCTGACCAACGAGCACTGGACGCGCAACGCCAGCCGGCTGCTGGTGACCACCGACTTCGTGTACCCGAAGTGGCTGCTGTTCCTCACGCACAACATCTCCATCCACACGGCCCACCACGTCGCCCCGGTCGTCCCCTTCTACAACCTGCAGAAGGCGCAGCGCGCCCTGAAGGACGCCTACCCGGGCATGGTCCGCGAGGAGCGCGTGAAGGTCCGCCAGCTGAGCACCATCATCCGGCGGCTGCACTTCTACGACACGGAGTCGGGCTTCTACACCGACTTCAACCGCACGCGGATCGCCCCGGCGGACGCCAAGCCGGTGACGGTGAAGACGCCCTCATGACGCCCCTCTTCCTGAGAAGGCTCGCTCACGCGGCCGCCGGCGCCCTCGCCCCGGGCCCCGGCGGCCGCTGGGCCACCGACGTCTTCAGCCAGACCCGCGCCCTCGGCACGCAGCCCGACAACGTCCTGCCGCTCGGCGCCCGCGGATTCGACGTCCTCGGCAACCCCGACGTGCACGGCGGCTACCTGTGGGGCGACGACGACCGGCCCACCGCGCTCCTCGTGCACGGCTGGGGCGCCGACAGCAGCAGCATGTACTCGCTGATCGCCCCGCTGCGCGAACTCGGCTACCGCGTGGCCGCCTTCGACGCGCCGGCCCACGGCGTGAACCGCGGCGACCAGGCCACCATGACCCAGTACACCGCCGCCGTCCGCGCCGCGCTCGACTCGCTCGGCGGCGCGAAGGTGATCGTCGCCCACTCGCTGGGCTCCATCGCCGCCGTCGGCGCGGTGGCCATGGAGGAGCGGCCGGACGTCGACTGCATCACGCTCGTGGCCCCCACCTGCACGCTCACCGCCGTCCTGGAGCGGTGGTCCAGGGGCGAGCTGATGCTGTCACGGGCGATCGTCGACCGCATCTACCGCGAACTGCACCGCCGCAACGGGGTGCCCGTCAGCCACTGGGACGTCGTCGGCCTCGGCCGCGAGCTCGACATCCCGGTGCTGGCCCTCCACGACCCCGGGGACCCCGTCGTCCCGTACTGCGAGGCCGAGGCCATCGCCGCCGGCCTCAAGGACGTGCGGCTCCAGCAGGCCCCGGGCCGCGGCCACATGGGGATCCTCATGTCCCCCGAAGCGAAAAGCGCCATCTCCGCGTTCGTCGCCGAACACGGAACGAGAACTGGAGAGACCATCCCGTGAGCGAAGACGCCGGCAAAAGGGCATGGATGTGCCTCGTCTGCGGCTGGGTCTACTACGAGTCCCTCGGGCTGCCGGAGGAGGGGATCGCACCCGGCACGCCCTGGGAGGAGATCCCGGACGACTGGGAGTGCCCGGACTGCGGCACCACCAAGGCCGACTTCGTCATGGCACCGCTGTAGACCGCCCGCTGTAGACCTCTAGGAGAAGTGACATGACCACACCGGTGATGGACCCCGGCTCGGCGATGATGACGCTGCTGAGCCCCGCCGGGAAGCGGGACCCCTACCCGCTCTACGAGGCGCTGCGCTCCTACGGGCCGCTGCTGCCGCTCGGCCCCGGGCAGCTGGTGGTCACCGGGCACGCCGAGTGCGCCCGGGCGCTGCGGGAACCCGCCCTCCTGTCCACCGACGGTGCCGTGCAGGACACGATGATGCCCGGCTGGCGCGAGCACTCCTCCTGGGTGTGGCTCACCAAGAACATGCTCTTCAGCAACAACCCCGACCACGACCGCTACCGGCGCTTCTTCAGCGTCGGCTTCACACCGCGCCGGATCGCGGCGCTGCAGCCGGCGGTGGAGCGGCTCGTCGGCGGCCTGGTCGACCGGCTGGCCGGCCTCGGCGAGGGCGGCGAACCCGTCGACTTCATGGCCGAGTTCGCCTTCCGTGTGCCGATGGCGATCATGGGCGAGCTGCTGGGCATACCCGAGGAGGAGCAGGCGGGGTTCCGGGGCCACATCGGCGCCATCACCACCGCGCTCGAGCCCATCCAGGACCTCGCGCAGCTCCTGCCGGGCGACGCCGCCATGGAGGAACTCGCCGTCTACTTCCGCGACCTGGTCGCCAAGCGGCGGGCCGAGCCCGGCGACGACCTCGTCAGCGAGATGGTCCGGCAGCTCGACACGACGGGCGGCATCAGCGAGGAGGAGCTCGTCGCCAACTTCATGCTGCTGCTCGTCGCCGGCACCGAGGCCCCGATGGACCTCATCGGCAACGCGCTGCGCCTCGCGATCGAGCACCCGGAGCACGCCGACGCCCTCCGCGAGGACGACTCCCTCGCGCCGGGCTACGTGGAGGAAGTGCTGCGCTTCGACCCCGCGGCGCAAGCCCTCAACCGCATGGCCGTCAAGGACCTCGACTTCTTCGGGGTCCCGCTGACCGCGGGCACGAAGGTCACGCTCCTGATCGCCGCCGGCAACCGCGACCCGCGGCAGTACGCCGACCCCGGCACGTTCAACCCGTACCGCAAGGGCAACCACGCGCTGACCCTCAGCGGCGGGGCGCACTACTGCCTCGGGGCGGGCCTCGCCCGGATGCAGGCGGAGCTCGCCCTGCCGGCGGTGCTGCGGCGCTTCCCGGGCCTCGCGCTCGCCGCGGAGCCCACGTTCCGCGACCAGCTGGTCCAGCGCGGCTTCGCCACGCTCCCGGTGAAGCTGGGCTGACAGGTCTCTCCGAGGGCGCCCGGCATCTTCGGGTGCCCCGGGCCCTCCTTCCGCCGGGGTGGTGCTCAGCCCCCATGGCGGTCTCCGGCGGTGCCGTGCTCACCTCAGGTGGGTGCGGCACCGCCGATTGCGTAGTGGGTGGTTGAACGCCGCTGCGGCGGAGGGAAGGTGCGGGCGGCGCAGTTCGTACGCACGTCACCGGCACCCCGGCACTGCGTGGTGCGCGCGCCCCTTACATGATGGCGCCGTGAAGCAAGAAACCGCACGTCGTAGCCTCTGGGCGCCGTCCACCTTCGTCACAGCGACCAGCGCCCTGGTCGCGGAGACGGCCCTCGCGGCAGTCGTCCTGGCCCTCTGGGCGCCGGCGCAGCCGGTCTCGCCCTCCGAGGACGACAGCGGTGCCTTCGGCATCGTGTTCCTCCCGTTCTTCCTGGCCTTCTGGACCCTCGTGGCCGCGTTCCTGGCCGCCGCCCTGGTCGTCCCCACCGCCGTGCTGGCCCGCCGCACGGCGCCCCGGTGGCTGCCCGTGCTCGCCCTGCCCGTCGCCGGGGCGGCCGTCCTGGCCGTGCTGGTGGCGTCGGGCCACGCGTACGCCCTCGCCGAGCATCCGGCGGCCTGCCTGTACTGGTGGCTGGGCGTCGCCGCGGCCATCGTGCCCGCCGGCCTGCTGACGCTGTTCGCCGACCGCCGCGCGGCCACGGCCCGGAACCCGTGGCGGCTGCCGCTGTGGCTGCTGGGGGGCAGCTGCCTCGGCCCGGTCGCTGGTGTGCTCCTCGTGGTCGCGGGGGTGCCGGCCTACCGGGCCGTCGCGAACTGACAAACCCTCAGCCATGTTGAGGTGACGCTCACATCACACCGCCACCCCCCGGGGGAACGCTGTATGCTCACGTGAGTTGGAAAAGCCAACTCACTAGCGAGGAGAGCGATGACTCAGACTGCCGCCGGACAGGCGGTCAGCGTGACGAAGCCCGCCTTCGGCCCGGTGTTCGCCGTCGTGGTGGCCGGGGTTGCGATGTCGAACCTCGACATGTTCATCGTCAACGTCGCGCTGCCGGACATCGGCACCCAGTTCTCCGGGTCCTCCCTGGCATCGCTGTCGTGGATCCTCAACGCCTACGCGGTGGTGTTCGCCGCCCTGCTCGTCCCGGCGGGCAGCCTCGCGGACCGCACCAGCCCCCGCAACGCGTACCTGCTCGGCATCGCGGTCTTCACCGTCGCCTCCGCCCTGTGCGCCGTCGCGCCGGGCGTCTGGCTCCTGGTCGCGGCCCGTGTCGTGCAGGCGATCGGCGCGGCCATGCTCATCCCGTCCTCCCTGGGCCTGCTGCTCGCCGCGGCGCCGCCCGAGAAGAGGATCCCGGCCGTCCGCGGCTGGACCGCGATCAGCGGCCTCGCCGCCGCGCTCGGCCCCGTGATCGGCGGCCTGCTCACGCAGCTCGACTGGCGGTGGGTCTTCCTCGTCAACCTGCCGATCGGCGTCTTCGCCCTCCTCCTGGGCGCCCGGGTGCTGCCGCGCATCGCGGCCCGTCCCGCCGCCGCGCGGCTGGACCTGACGGGCGCGGTCCTGCTCACGCTGGGCATCGCGGTCCTCGCGCTGGGCCTGGTCAAGAGCGAGGACTGGGGCTGGACGTCCGGCAAGGTGCTGGGCTCCCTGCTGGCCGCCGTCGTCCTCCTGGCCGCCTTCGTCGCCAGCTCGGCCCGGCACCCCTCGCCGGTCCTGCCGCTGGGCCTGCTGAAGATCCCCGGGGTCGGCCCGGCCACCTTCGCGAACCTCCTGTTCGCGATCTCCTTCGGCGCGATGCTGCTGTCCGCCGTGCTCTGGTGCCAGAACGTGTGGCACTGGTCGCCGCTGAAGACGGGTCTGGCCATCGCGCCCGGACCGGTCCTCGTGCCGGCCTTCGCGATGGGCGTGGGCCCCGTCATCAAGCGGTTCGGCGCGGCGGCGGTCTCCGCGGTCGGCAGCGTGCTCTTCGGCGCCGGCATCGGCTGGTGGGTCTACCGGCTCGACACCGCCCACGAGTACGCCGCGGGCCTGCTCCCCGGCATGCTGCTCACCGGCGTCGGGGTCGGCATGGTCGTCCCGACCCTGGTCGGCGCCGCCGTGTCCGCGCTGCCCCCGCAGAGTTTCTCCACGGGCTCGGCGGTCGTCACGATGGCCCGTCAGGTCGGCTCCGTGCTCGGCGTGGCCCTGCTGGTCGCCTTCATAGGCGCGCCGGAGGGCGCCGACGCCGCCGTGACGGCCTTCGACCACGGCTGGGACTTCGTCCTCGTCGCGACGGCCCTGGCGGCCATCGCCTGCCTGTTCATCCCCCGCCCCAAGAAGCCAGCCGCGTAATGCCCTGACGCTCACAGGACAACCGCGGCACACGAGCCGGGCGGTCCGCGCAGACACCCCCGACTGCGCGCGACCGCCCGGCGTTCTTGTGCCCGGAATCCGTGGTTCGGTGTCCGGAGTGATTCAGATCACAGAAGGGTGGAGCCGATGATTCCGGCCTATGACGCCGAGCGGGGCGGCAAATTGCCCGTCGATCATGGCCGGAAGTGTGCGGCGGAGGGAATTCTGGTTTGCCTCGGAGGTCCTGAAGCCTCCCCCGGTCGGGGGTGGGCGGGTGGGGAGGGGTGCGGTAGAAGTGGAGGGCGAAGCGGGCATACGGTCGGTTCGCCGGCCCGCGGGACGGCCTGGAAACCCGGCTTTCGTGGATTTATCTACCGCGAGACGCCCGCAGACCCGGTCAAGCGTCACCAGCCTTGCAAAACGGACAGGTTCGCTCTTCAAACCGGCATATGTTCCGGCCATTGCCCCACGGCATATTGCGCGGGGTTCGCCGGGTGCTGTTTTCTTGCGGCCAGGTAATCAGCCACCTGGGGGTATCGCCGATTATGGCAATCAAGATCAACCCGGCGCGATTCAGTCAGTTCGGCCCGGCCGACGGAAGCATCTTCTGCCTCATCACCAATCAGGAGATGGTGCAGGAATTTGAAATCGTCAAGGACGCCCCCTATGCGGAGTACCGGACGATCATCCTGAAGCCCGGCGACGACTTCGAGAAGATGCTCGCCGATGAAACGGTTCCGCAGAATTCGCACTCGCTGGTGATCTCGCCCTACCGGTTCTTCGAGTCCCCGTCCGAGGAAGCGCTCGGCCCGCGCCGCAAGCTCATGGGCATGGCGTGCAACTCGACGCCGACGGACCTCGGCATCATCCGGCACTTCCTGGGCGTCATCGAGCGCACCTCCGCCCAGGAGCAGGCGGAGTTCAGCGACCGGTTCTTCGAACTCGCGGAATCCACCGACCACCTGGTGTACGTCGACGAGCGGCACGGGACCCGCGCCGTCCTCGACCACCTCGCCGACGACCTGGTCTGGAACCAGCAGGCCGGCCCCCTCGAATGGGGCGAGCAGCAGATCGTGCCCTCCGGCGAGATCAGCGTCCTGCCCATGCAGATCGTCGAGTTCGACGAATCGCTGCACCTCCCGCTGGAAGGCAGCATCGCCTTCCGGGGCTTCCCGATCCTGCACAACGGCACGCCCTCCTTCCTCCGCAAGGACCAGGCCCGCCTCCAGGGCAAGCTGGCCGGGCTGGAGCACGAGGCCGTGGTGGCCGAGGTGCGGAAGGGCGCGATCACCTCGCTCCGCCCGCACCGGCCCGCCGGCGCCCCGGTCGCCGACGTCTTCGAGGCGATGTTCGAGATCGACTCCCGCTACACCCTGGTCTGGGAGATCGGACACGCCCTCAACACCAGCCTGGACATCGTCCGGGGCAACCACGCGATGAACGAGGTCTACGGCGGCGACCGCGGCTGCCTGCACTGGGGGCTCGGGCTCACGCCCTTCACCCAGTACCACCTCGACATCATCTCGCCCGACACCACCGTCTACACCGAGAGCGGTGAAGTGGTGCTCGGCAACAAGGGCGGCGCCCCGAGCGTCCGCATCGCGCCGGCCGCCTGAGCGGCCGCCGGCGGACGCGACGGGAGCGCGAAATCCACGACGACGGGAGGTGATTCCCCATGAAGAAGACCATCAAGGTGCGCAAGAACAGCAACTACCTCGGGACCCTGCTGGGCTGAACGCCCGGTACCCGGCCGGATCCGAGCCGATGGAGGGTGGTGAGTTCCCGTGAAGAAGACCATCAAGGTCCGTAAGAACAGCAACTACCTGGGGACCCTGCTGGGCTAATCGCCCCGCAATCCATCCGAGCACAACGGCCATTGGCGGGAGGTGAGTTCCCATGAAGAAGACCATCAAGGTCCGCAAGAACAGCAACTACCTCGGGACCCTGCTGGGCTGAACCCGGGTGACGGGCTGAATTCCACAGCCCTGGTGCGAGGCGGGTCGAGGTGCTGACTCGACCCGCCTCGCCGACACGCAACACGCATAACTGGGAGTGGTGTCGCGATGATTATGGTCCGCCCCGAGGCCTACCGACAGTATCCGGTCGGCCGCACACACTTCGTACTGGTCCTGGAAGAGGCACTGGCCGGGTTCTTCCGCCTCGACGGCGGCGGCCGGTACGAGCAGAGCGCCGTCGTGACGGCCGCCCCCGGCCGCACCCTGGGCGACATCCTGCGCACCGAGGTGCCGGACACCTGCGACGTCCTCGTGATCGCCACCGCCGACGCCCTGCTGACCGCACCGTCCGCCGACATCGGCCCCGGCCGCACCGTCGCCGCGATCCGCGCCGGCCAGGGCCCGCTCGCCCTCGACCAGGCCGGCACCGTCCTGGCGGCCCTGGAGAAGGCCGACCCCGCGGAGGTGCAGGCCCGCGCCGACCGGCTCGTCTCGGCCCTCGCCGCCTCCGGCGGGCTGCAGCTCACCGAGGCGCTCACCGGCTCCGTCGCCGAGCTCACCTACGCGGGGCCGACCTGGTCGCGCACCGACCCCGGCCTCTTCCAGCCGGGCGCCGTGCGGACCGCACCCACCGGCAGGCTGCGCCTCGCCACCGACGTCACCGGCACCGCGCTGTCCGGGCAGATCACCGTCAAGGGCTGGCCCGTCGTCCGCGCCCGCAGCGCGAGCGCCGACCGCCGCCACGAGATCTACGAGCAGCTGACCGGGCTCTCGCACTACCCGCTCGTCCTCACCGTGGACAACGGCGCGGTCACCGACCTCAAGGCCGCCGCCACCGGCTCCGGCACGGCCGCGGCCGAGCTGGAGCGGCTCTTCGCCGAGCACCCCGACCACGCGCTGGTCTCCGGGATCGAGTTCGGCCTGAGCAGCGGGACGCAGCCGCTGCCCTTCAACACCGAGGCCAACTCGGCGGCCGCGGGCAAGGCCGCCGTCTCCGTCCACATCGTCCTCGGCGCCCTGCCGCAGACCCCGTACCAGCTCACCCTGGCCTGCTCCACCAGCACGGTCACGGCCCCCGGCAGCACCGAGGCCCTGGCCGGAGCCGGCACGGAGAGCGGCGGCGAGCGGCCCAGGCGCCGGATGAACCGGGTCACCTCGGCGAGCTGCGGCTGCCACTGACACACGGGCCACCACCCCACGCGGCGGGCGGCCGACGCCGCCCGCCGGCCGCCCCGGCCCACCGCCGGCGGCGGCCGTTCGCTGCGCGCGGGCCGGGGGCGCACACCTCAGGCAGCCACAGGAGGAACCCCCTCGATGACCACGACCGCACCCCGGCACCTCGCCGACGGGCCCGTGTGGGAACGGCGCTTCCGCGCCCCTCGCCACACCCTCCCGGCCTGGGCCAAGAGCGCGCCCGACCGCTGCGTCTTCGTCAGCGATCTCTCCGGCATCGCCCAGGTCCACGCCTGGGACCGCGCGGCGGGCACCCTCCGCCGCGTCACCGACCGGCCCGCCGGCACCCAGCAGTGCGCCATCGAGGCCTCCGGCGAAGCGGTGTGGTGGTTCGACGACGGCGACGGCGACGAGTACGGCCGCTGGATGCGCCAGCCGTTCACCGGCGGCCCCGACACCCCGGCCGTCCCGTCCGCCGGCCGGTACTGGCCCTCGGGCCTGGCCGTCGGCCTCGACGGGCACGCCCTGCTCGGCTGCTCGACCGAGGACGGCGCCGCCGTCCACCTCGTCCTGCCCGGCGGCGCGGCCCGTCCCCTCTACCGGCACGACGAACCGGCCTACGCCGTCGACCTCTCCCGCTCCCTCGATCTGGCCGTCATCGCGCACAGCGAGCGCGGCGACCTCTGGGACCTGGGCGTGCGCGTCCTCACCACGGACGACGGCACGACCGTGGCCGACCTCGCCGACGACGAGGGCGGCCTGGAGGCCGTCGGCTTCTCGCCCGTGCGCGGCGACCCGCGGCTGCTGCTCACGCACCAGCGCGACGACCGCTGGGAGCCCGTCCTCTTCGACCCGCGCACCGGCGAGCGCACCGCACTGCGCCTCGGCCTGCCCGGCGACGTGTCCGTGCAGTGGTTCCAGGACGCCGGCTCGCTGCTCGTCGTCCACGACCACGAGGCCCGCTCCACCCTCCACCGCTACGACCTGGGCAGCGGGCGGCTGGAGCGGATCGGCACCCCGGCCGGCGTCATCGCCCACGCGCGCACCCGGCCCGGCGGCGACGCCTGGCTGCTGTGGTCGAGCTCGGCCCGCCCGCCGGAGTTCCGCGGCCTGCTGGAGGATCCCGCGCTGCCCCTGCCGGACCAGCCGCCGCCCCCGGCCGCCGACGCCCGCGACCTGTGGGTGGACGGCCCCGGCGGCCGCATCCACGCCCTGCTGAACACGCCCGCGGGCCCGGGCCCGTACCCCACCGTCTTCCTGCTGCACGGCGGCCCCGACGAGCAGGACGAGGACGCCTTCGACCCGGCCGTCGCCGCCTGGACCGACCACGGCTTCGCCGTCGTCCGCGTCAACTACCGCGGCTCCACCGGCTACGGGCGCGAGTGGACCGAGGCGCTGCGGCGCCGCGTCGGCCTCACCGAGCTGGAGGACGTGTCCGCCGTCCGGCAGTGGACGGTCGACCACGGCGTGGCCGACCCCGCCCGGCTGGTCGTGGCGGGCTGGTCGTGGGGCGGCTACCTCACGCTGCTCGCGCTCGGCACCCGGCCGGGGGAGTGGGCGCTGGGGCTCGCCGGCGCGCCGGTCGCCGACTGCGCGGCGGCGCACCACGGCGCGATGGAGGAGATCAAGGCCCTCGACCGCAGCCTCTTCGGCGGCACGCCGGAGGAGGTGCCCGAGCGCTACCGGGAGTCCTCGCCGCTGACCTACGTCGACGCCGTCCGCGCGCCGGTGCTCATCCTCGCCGGCGCCAACGACGCCCGCTGCCCCGTGGGCCAGGCGAAGGACTACGCCGAGCGGCTCGCGCGGCGCGGCGTCCCGCACGGCCTGCACGTGCACGACGGGGGCCACAGCGTGACCGGCGTGGAGGAGCGGGTGGCGCTGTTCCGCCGGCAGCTGGAGTTCGCGCGGGCCCATCTGCCGCCGGCCGGGCCGTAGCCGGTCCCACGAGCCGCCCCCGGCCCGGCCGGGGGCGCGGCGCAGCGGGCTCTGGTCCGGTCCCCGGCGGCGGGGGTCCACCGGGAACCGGGCCGGAGCCCGCTGTGCCTGTACCGACCTCGACGACATGAGCAGAGGAGACCTCCTTGAACGGCTTCGTGAACGGACTCGCCGTGCTCGCGTTCTCGTCGCGCCTCCGGGACGGGATTCCGGAGCCCCACCCCTGGTCCCGCCGGCACCTGCTGCTGCGGCGGGGCCTTCTCTCGTACGCCCCCGGGCCCTCCTACTCCAGCGCTCCGTCGACCTGGGCCAGATGGGAGCGGAACGCGTAGCCGGGGTCGGTGCGCCGCCGCTCCAGGAAGCGGTCCCAGCCGAGCTGCTCGCGCAGGCTGACGCCCTGCCGGGCCAGTTCGGCCTGGGAGCGCTCGGCCCGCACGATCCGCCCGGCGAGGGCCGCCACCTCGTCGCGGGCCGCGGCCGGGACGAGGAGCACGCCGTCGGCGTCGGCCGCCAGGACGTCGCCGTCCCGCCCGGAGATCCGGGGGAGGGCGGGCGGTGCCGGGCGGCCGGGGCCGAGCCGGGGCGAGGCGGGGCAGGGGCCGAGACTGAAGACCGGCAGGCCGATGGCGGCCAGGTCGTCGCTGTCGCGGTGGCAGCCCCACACCACGATGCCCGCGATGCCGGCCTGCAGGGCCTCGATGGCGACGAGGTCGCCCACGCAGGCCTCGTCGGTGCGGCCGGAGTTGTCGACGAGGAGGACGTCGCCCGGGGCGGCCGCGTCGATCCCGGCGAAGACCGAGACCACGCCCTCGCTGTGCTCGACGCGGCGCAGTGGCCCGGCGCAGCGCATGCCCGCCGCGGCCGGCGCGAGCGGCAGGGGCGGCAGCTCGACGGCGGCTCCCAGGCGGACGCCCGCGTCCCACAGGGCCGTGGTGGGCAGCGGTGCCGGGGTGCCGGCGTCCGTGCCGTCCGCCGCGGCCGTTACTCCGGTGCTGTCGAGGGGCGGCGGGGGTGCCATGGGGGTCATGGGTGCCTCCTTCCGGTCGGGGAGCGGGGGATGGTCCGGGGGAACGTCAAAGGGGGTGCGGGGGCGGCCCGCGGTCCCGGTCAGCCGGTCACCAGCCGGGTGAGGGCCGTGGCCGCGGCGCCGAGCACCACCACGAGCAGGGTGGGCCACTTGCGCCAGACGCCGAAGGCTCCCACGACGAGCCCGACGGCGCGGGCGTCGATGACGAGCGACCTGCCCTGGCCGAACATCTGGGTGGCGATCAGCGCGGCCAGTAGCGTGGGCGCCATGAGCGTGACGACGCGCTGCATGGCCGCGGGCAGTTCCTCGCCGCCCAGGAGGACGGGGCCGGTCGCCTTGAGCGCCATGGAGACGGCGCCGACCAGGAGCACGGCGAGCCAGAGTCCGGTCATTTCCTCAGTCCCAACAGGCAGGCGGCGGTGGCGGCGATGAGCGGGACGCCCGGCGAGGCGAAGGGGACCAGCGCCAGGGCGATGGCCACGCCCAGGATCGAGGCGGCGAGCGCCTTGCGACTGGTGATCTGGCCCTTGAGGAGGGCGATGAACAGGACGGGCGAGACGACGTCGAGCCCGAAGCGCTCGGGATCGCCCAGGTAGTGGGCGCCGAGCAGGCCGACGGCGGTGCCGCCGACCCAGGCCGCGTAGACGAGGACGCCGGCGCCGAGCAGCCGGCCGCGGGAGTAGCGGCCGTTGCCGATGTGGCCGACGGCCCAGGACTCGTCCACCACGAGCTGGGCGGAGAGGAATCTCTTGACGACGCCGCCGGTCATGGCGGGGGCCACGCTGATCCCGATGGGCAGATAGCGGGAGTTGAGCAGGACGGCCGCGACGATCGCGGCGGCGACCCCGCCCCCGGTGCCGAGCACCGAGGCGGCGGCGAACTGCGCGGACCCGGCGAACGTGGTCAGCGACATCACCACGGGAGCCAGCACGCCCATGCCCGCCGCGCGGGCCACGATGCCGAAGGAGACCGCGAATCCGAAGACCGCGACGGCCAGGGGAACGGCGGCCCGCAGACCGTAGAGTGCCTCCTCCCGGAATCCGCGGACGGGAGCGGGCGTTTCCTGCGGTGGCGCCGACCCCTCGGCGGGTAATGCCTCTTGCGAGTCCATCGACGTCCTCCGCGGACATGCGGGCAACAAGTGCGGGCAACAGGAAACAGTGCCGCCGCAGGTGATGCGGTGGCGTCCACGAGCAGCAATAGTACGGAGTCATGGTGAGGTTTACTAGTTACTCAGACGGTTCGGTGACCCTGGCTGAGGACCTGGTCAATACCTACAACATCGTGCGCAATGTGGAGAAGATGCCCGATGTTGCGGCCTTGTCCGCCCTGCTCGACGCCCACGGCATCCGCCCGCCCGCCGCCCCGGACGAGGCGGACCTCGCCGCCGCGCGCGAGCTCCGGCCCGTGCTGCGCGAGGTCTTCGGCGCCCCGGACGCGGCGACGGCCGTCACCCTGCTCAACGACCTCCTCGCCGCCCGCGGCGCCGTCCCGCACTACACCGACCACGACGGCTCGTGGCACCTGCACGTCGCCGCGCCCGGCGCCCCCGTCGTCGATCAGTACGCGGTCAACGCCGCCATGGGCCTGCTGACCGTGGTCACCACGAGCGGCGTGGAGCGGCTCCACGTGTGCGTGGGCAACCGCTGCGCCGAGGTCTTCGTGGACACCTCCCGCAACCTGTCGCGGCGCTTCTGCTCGCCGCAGATCTGCGGCAACCGCGCGACGGCGGCCGCCCACCGGGCCCGCCGCAAGGCCGCGGGAGCGACGGCATAAGTCCGCAATCTTGCTGTTTGCCCCTTTCTGAACCGGATATTGACAGTGCGGGGGTGGCCTATATGCTCATTCCACTAGCTGACTAGTGAATTAGCAGGCGGGGCAGGTGGGGTGGGATGACAACAGCCGACGGCGCGAGCCGCTGGGCCCTGGAGGCGCGGGGACTGGGCAAGCGCTTCCGGCGGGTCCGGGCCGTCCAGGACTTCTCCGTCCGGATCCCGGCCGGCGCGGTCTGCGGGCTCGTCGGCCCCAACGGCGCGGGCAAGAGCACGCTGCTGGGCATGGCCGCACGGATCCTCCGGCCGACGGAGGGGAGTCTGCGCGTCTTCGGCTCGCCGGTCGCCGACCCCGCGGGTCTGGCCGACACCGCCTTCCTCGCCCAGGACAAGCCGCTCTTCCCGCAGTTCACGGTCGAGGACACCCTCCGCATGGGCCGCGAGCTGAACCCGCGCTGGGACCAGGCGGTGGCCGAGCGGATCGTCCGGTCCGGGAAGCTGCCCCTCGGCGCCCGCGTCGGCAGCCTCTCCGGCGGGCAGCGCTCCCGCGTGGCCCTCGCGCTGGCCTTCGGCAAGCGCCCCCGCCTCCTGCTCCTCGACGAGCCGATGGCGGACCTCGACCCGCTCGCCGCCCACGAGGTCGCCGGCCTCCTGCTGGCCGAGGCCGCCGAACAGGGCGCCACCGTCGTGATGTCCTCCCACCGGCTGGCCGACGTGGCGACCATGTGCGACCACCTCCTCGCCGTCGCCGGCGGCCGGGTCCGCCTCGCCGGCGAGACCGACGAACTGCTCGCCGCCCACCGGCTGGTGACCGGCGTCCGCCTCACCGACGGCGTCCCCGCGGAGATCGCCCGGCACACCGTCGTCGAATCCCGCACCACAGGCCGCCAGTTCACCGCCCTCATCCGGCCCCGCGGCCCGGTCGAAGGCGACTGGAAGATCGTCGAACCCGGTCTGGAAGAGGTCCTGCTGGGCTACCTGCGCTCGCCCGCGGCGCCCCCCTTGCTCACCGCCGCGGCCCGCATCGACGGCCCGCACGGCCAGGAACAGGAAGACCAAGAGGTGACGGCATGAGCACGGCCGTGGAAGAGCCCCTCGCCGAGCGGACCGGCAAGCAGCCGCCCCGCATCCTGCGCGGCCTCCCCTGGCTGGTCTGGCGGCAGCACCGGGTGGCCTTCGTGGCCTGCCTGCTGCTGACCGCGGCCGGCTGCGTCCACATGCTCTGGCAGCGCCACGTGACGCTCGCCTGGCTCGGCCCCGCCCGCGCCCACGGTCCCTTCAAGATCGTGGAGGCCTCCGGGCAGGCGTACGCCGAGTCCTTCCAGAACGCCGCCGGGCTGATGTCCCTGGTCCCTGTCGTCGCGGGCGTCTTCCTCGGCGCCCCGCTGATCTCCGGGGACCGCGAGCGCGGCACCGTGCAGCTGGTCACCACCCAGTCGGTCACCCGCGGCCGCTGGCTCGCCGTCAAGCTCGGCGTGGCGGTGCTGATCACCGTCGCGTGCTCCGCGGCCCTCTCCGCCGCCTTCACCGCCTGGTGGGAACCCGCGCACGACCTCTTCAACGCCGGCGACTGGAGCTCGGACGACGTCTTCTCCAACACCGGCCCCGTCCCCGTGGCGGTGGCCCTGCTCCACCTCGCCGTGGGCGTCGCGCTCGGCCTGTTCGTCCGCCGCACCCTGCTCGCCATGGGACTCACCCTCGGCTTCGCCGTGGTCTGGAACCTCGCCCTGTTCAGTCACGTCCCGCACGGCTTCGCGAAACCGCGCGTGCTCGTCAACCCCGTCGAGGAGGGACAGCCCGCGCTGCCCGAAGGCGCCGTGCGGTACGACAACTGGACGGTCGACGCCCGCGGCGGGCTCCACGGCTTCGGCACGTGCTTCAACGAGAGCACTCCCGCAGAGTGCAGGACCAACAAGGGCATCGTCGCCGAGCGCCTGGAATACTTCGGGTACGACCAGATGCCCGGCATGCAGTGGACCCACGCGGCGCTCGTGCTGGCCGCGGCCCTCGCGATCCTCGCCCTCACCCTGTGGTGGGGCCGCAGGCGCCCGCTGTGACCCGCGCCGCACGGTCGCCGCACGCAGGGACGGGATGAGGGGGGCCGCACCGTGGTCGAGTTCAGGATCGACCGGCAGAGCGGCATGGCCGCCTACCTGCAGATCGTCCAGCAGGTCCAGGAGGCGCTGCGCCTCGGCATCCTCACCGCCGGGGACCAGCTGCCCACCGCCGCCCGCGTCGCCGCCGTCACCAAACTCAACCCGAACACGACGCTCAAGGCCTACCGCGAGCTCGAACACCTCGGGCTCGTCGAAGCCCGGCCGGGGGTCGGCACGTTCGTGAGCGCCGCCCCCGCGCGGCCCCGCGCCCTGGCCGACTCCCCGCTGCGCGGCGAGCTCGCGGACTGGATGGGCCGGGCCCGCCGGGAGGGCCTCGACTGGACGGACGTCTCCGCGCTCATCACGGCCGCCCGCGCGGAGCACTACCCCGCCGTCTGACGGCCCGCCCCACGCACCACCCCGCCGCGTACTCCCGTACGCCCCCGACGAAATGGCATGACCGCCCATGACGGCACTCGCCCCCGACCCCGCCCCCTCCGGCCCCGGCGCGATACCGGCACCGCGCGACCCGTCGGCCCCGGCCGTGCGGCAGCGAGGGAAACGTATCTTCCGTTTGGCGCTGCCCGCGCTCGCCGTGTACGCGGTCACCACCGTCCTCCACCTGCTCGTCCTGTCCGCCATGAGCGACCCGGACGGGCCCGGCCTCCGCGAGCGCCTCCTCGCCTGGGACGGCAACCTCTACGTGAGCATCGCCCAGGGCGGCTACGCCCCCGGCTACTCCTATGCCGAGGACGGCAGCCTCACCGGCAACAACCTCGCGTTCTTCCCGCTGTTCCCGATGCTGATCCGCGCCGTCCACGCCGTCACCGGCCTCGGCTGGGGCACCTCCGGCATCGTCGCCGCCCACCTCGCGCTGATCGCCGCGCTGATCGCCGTGCACCGCCTGATCGCCGCGCTCCACGGGACCCGCACCGCCCTCATCGCGATCGTGCTGCTCGCCGGCGCACAGCCGATGTCGTTGTCCTTCCTCATGTCCTACAGCGAGTCGCTCTTCCTCGCCCTGGCCGCCGGCACGCTCCTGGCCGCGCACCGCCGGGCCTGGCTCACCGCCGGCGCCCTGGCCCTGCTCACCGGGCTCACCCGGCCCGCCGCCGCGGCCGTGGTCGCCGCGCTCGCCGTCGCCGCCGGAGCGCACCTGCTGCGCGAACGCCGCCTTCGCCCGCGGCCCCTGGCGGCCGTCGCCCTCGGCTGCCTCGGCACGCCCCTCTACCTGTGGTGGGTCGGGCAGCGCGCCGGCGACCCCGGCGCCTGGTTCCGCATCCAGGAAGCCGGCTGGGGCACCCACTGGGACAACGGCGCGGCCTTCCTCGACTTCCTCGGCGAGACGCTGCGCCGGGGCGACGGCTGGGTCTCGGTGAGCACCGCCGTGCTCCTCCTCGCCCTCCTCTGCGCCACCTTCCTCACCTGGCACCGCGGCACCTGGCCGCCGCTGCTCGTGTACGGCACGGGCATCGTGGTCCTGACCCTGGCCCAGAGCAACTACTCGCACTCCAAGCTGCGGCTGCTCATACCCGCGGTCCTCTTCCTCGTCCCCGCGGCCCGCGCCCTGGCGGCCGCCCGCACCCGTACGGCCCTGATCGTGCTGTGCGCGGCGACGCTGTTCGGCTGCTGGTACGGCGCGTTCATGCTCACGGTGTGGAAGTACGCGATCTGAGCGGGGCGCGGACCCTGCCGGGCCGGGGCCCGGTCCGGCACCGCCGGTCCGCCACGTCGTGGTCCCGCGCCGTTGCGGCGGAAGGAACTTGCCCGCCGCAACGGCGATGAGCCACCGCGGCGGGGGTCCGGCGGGATGTGCCGGCACAGGAACCCGTATGTCCCTCACGATCCGCCTGAAGGGCCTACGGCTTGACGGCGATCGCCGCGTAACAGACCGCCTCCGCAGCCGTGGGACGGCCCCTCTCCCCGGGTTCCCCGGGCTCGTCGGGGCGCCAGCGGTGGGCGAGCGTGATGCCCGGCTCCACCAGCTCCCAGCCGTCGAAGAAGCGGCGGAACTCGGCCCTGCCGCGCAGCTGGAGCGGCGTCCCGGCCCGCGCGTAGATGTCCATGATCCGGCCCGTCGCCAGCGGGGAGAAGTCGGAGGTGCCGTGCGTGACCACGAGCGCGCTGCCACTGGGCAGCGCGGCCTTGAGGCGCTCGACGACCGCGTGCGCGCGGTCCCGGCCGTCGTCGGTGATGAAGTGCAGCAGGGCGTTGAGGGTGAGGGCCACCGGCCGGCCGAGGTCGAGCGTCGCGAGCAGCTCCGGCGCCCGCAGCACGCTGTCGGGGTCGGTGACGTCGGCCTCCACGTACGCCGTGCGCCCCTCCGGGCGGCCGTGCAGCAGCGCGGCGGCGTGGGCCAGGACGATCGGGTCGTTGTCGGTGTAGACGACGCGGGCCGAGGGGACGACCGCCTGCACGGTCTCGTGCAGGTTGGGCGAGGTGGGGATGCCGGTGCCGATGTCGAGGAACTGGGTCAGGCCCTCGCGCGCGAGGTGGCGCGCGGCCCGGTGCAGGAACGCGCGGTTCATCCGGGCCGCCTCCCCGGCCGACGGGAAGACGGCGAGGACCTGACCGGCGGCCTCGCGGTCGGCGGCGAAGTTCGTCCGCCCGCCCAGGAACCAGTCGTAGATGCGGGCCGAGTGGGCCCGGTCCAGCCGGAGGTCGACCACGGGATCCTCGCGGGTCTCGCCCATCTTCTCTGCCTTCCCGTCGCGTTACGGCTGCCCCATACCTGTCCCCGGCCACCGGCGGGTAACCCCGCGGGTGCGGAGAGTCCGGCAATTTGCGCGGTTGCGGCACGGCGGGGCCTGCTTTTCCGGTTCATTGGAACCACACAGAAGAAGACGCGGAAGAAGACGCGGAAGAATCTGAGGGACTCGACGCGAGAGGCGCCCATGACGGACAGCGGTCGGACGCCCGCGCCCACCGGGACCGCGGTCCCGGCCGAGCGCCGGATGGAGATCGCCTTCACGGCCTTCCGGGAACTGCACGAGCACAGATGGGGCGCCTACGCATATCTGCACACCGGCGACGCCGACGCGGCCGCGGACATCACGGAGGCGGCCTTCGAGCGGCTGTGCGCGCAGTGGCCGCACGCCCTGCGCCAGCCCTGCGCCGACTCGTACGCCTGGTCGCTGCTGAAGGAGCACGTCGCCGGCTGGCTGGCCCGGCACCGGCGCGGCACGGCGCTGGCGACGGCCGCCTTCCACCGCGCGGCGCACGCCGGGGGGCCGGAGCGGGCGCAGCGGTTCCGGCTCCTGGAGAGCCGCATCGCGCTGTACGCGGCGATCGCGCGGCTGCCCGAGCGGCAGTGCGACGCGCTCGTCCTCCACCTGGTGATCGGCTACAGCATGGGCCAGGTGGCGGACCTGCTCGGCGTCGACGGGGCGGCCGTGCGCTCCCTCGTCGGCCACGCCAAACGCAAGGTCTCCGCGGCCTTGTCCGCATTAGAGGTCCAGCACTCCGGCAGGGGGAAGTAATGCCGCGCAGCCACGACACCGAGGGTGACGTCATCGAAGCCATGCTCACCTCGGACGCCCGCGCCATCGCCGTGGCGTTCGAGAGCCGGCGCAGGCCGGGCCGCCGCCGGCCCGGGAAGGCCGTCCTGGCCGACGGCCCCAGCGCCCGCGACGAGGCCGGCGACGAGCTCGACCTGGCCTGTGTGCTGGTGATCAACGCCGTCGAGGCCGCGGCGAGCCTGGAACGGTTCGCGGACGACCGGGGCATCGACCCCGAGGGCGCCCTCGTCTTCGCCTGCCTGCTGCACGTCACCGGGCACACCGGGGCCGCCGACTTCTGGTGGCAGTTCGCCGCCGGCGGCGGCAGCCGGACCGCCGCGTACTGCCTGCACCTCTCGCACCGCCGCAACGGCGAGTTCCGCGACGCCGCGTTCTGGCGCGCCCAGGCCGCCCACGACCCGCAGGAGCCGCCGCGGCCCGCCTCCCGGGTGGACAGCCGCCGCAAGCTGCTCTCCGACGCGGCCCGCCACGAACTCCTCGTGCAGTGGCACAGCGGCCTGACGCCCCATCTGCCCGCTGCCCTGGAGAGCGTCGTCAACCGCCTCACGGTCGAGGGCGACGACGCGGACTTCGGCGAGGTGCCGCAGCCCGACCCCGGGCTCGTGGAGCGCCTGTCCCGCGAGGTGTGAGCCGTACGGGTCCCGCGAGGTGTGAGCCGTACGGGTGAGGGCACGGGTGCCGCGCGCTGCGAACGGGAAATCTCCGGAGTATCGGAGGGCGTGATTCCGACACGCCGTGACGCACCGCCGGGAAGGACCGCCGCGATGACCCTGATCTCCGCCCAGGACGGTCTCGTCGTGCCACCCGGCGGCGGCCGCACCCTCGTCACCCCCGCCCAGCAGGTCACCTTCAAGGTCACGGGGGAGCACTCGCGCGCCGCCTCCAGCTTCGAGGTCGTCGTCCCGCCCGGCTTCGACGTCGGCGCGCACCTGCACACCCGCAGCGAGGAGCTCTTCTACGTCCTGGAGGGCGAGGTGGACGTGCTCGCCTTTGAACCGCTCGTCCGGACGCCGGACCACTGGCGGGAGTGGCGCTCCGCCACCGGGCAGCAGTACGCACGGGCCACTCCGGGCACGGTGATCCTCGTCCCGCCGGGCTGCCCGCACGCCTTCGCGAATCCGACGTCCGAGCCGGTGCGGATGTTCTTCCAGGCCTCGCCGCCGCCCGACCACGAGCGCTATTTCGAGGAGCTCTTCGAGATCCTGGAGGCGGGCCCGCCGGTCGACCAGGAGGCCATCGCTGCGCTGCGCGTCCGCTACGACATCGAGCAGATCACCCCGCTGCGGACGGCCGGGCCCGCGGCGGATTCGTAACGGGCCTGCGCTTCCCGTCGCGGCACTCGCCGAGTTGCTGGAACGCGCCCGCCGGCCCGGCGGCGCGCGTGGCCTACGAGACGCCCGCGGCGGCCGCCACCGGGGCGCGGCGGGCCGGGACGACGACGGGGGAGCCGTCGGCAGGGGCCTCCAGGATGTCGGCGTCGATGCCGTAGAGCTCGCGCACGAGGGCGGTGTCGACGACGTCGCGCGGGGCGCCGTGGGCGACGACGCGGCCGTCCTTCATGGCGACGATGCTGTCGGCGTAGCGGGCGGCGCTCGCGAGGTCGTGCAGGACCATCACGACCGTGCGCCCGGCCAGGGCCACCTCACGGGCGAGGTCGAGGACTTCGACGGCGTGGCCGATGTCGAGGGCGCTGGTCGGCTCGTCGAGGAGGACGACGGGCGTCTCCTGGGCGAGGACCATCGCGAGCCAGCAGCGCTGGCGCTGGCCGCCGGAGAGCTGGTCGAGCCGGCGGTCGGCGAGCGCGGCGACGCCGGTGGCGCGCAGGGCTTCGGCGACGGCCCGCTCGTCGTCGCGCGACCACTGGCGGAACAGGCCCTGGTGCGGGTGGCGGCCGTAGCGGACGAGCCCGGCGACGGTGACGGCCTCGGGGGCCAGCGGCGACTGGGGGAGGAGGGCGATGCGGTGCGCGGCCTGGCGCTGTTTCAGCTGCCAGATGTCGGCGTCGCCCGCGTACACCCGGCCGGACTCGGGCTGGTGGAGCCGGGCGACGGAGCGCAGCAGCGTCGACTTGCCGCAGCCGTTGGGCCCGACGATCGCGACGACCTGACCGGAGGGGATGGTCAGGTCGACCCCTGCCACGGCGCGGTGGCCGGGGTAACCGGCGACGAGCTGTTCGACGCGGAGCTCCACGGGCGGGCCTTTCCAGAAGATCGCCGGTTCTTGTGGACCCTCCCGGGGGGAGAGCTTTAAGGTAAGGCTAACCTAATGTCTATTGCGGGTCCGTGCGAGGGGTTCCTCGCGCTTCCCGCCGCCCTTTGTCCTTTCTTTTCCATTCCCTTCTTTCGCCACGTCCGGAGCTCTCCATGACCACACCCACCCGCCTCCTCCCCTTCGCCCCGCGCCGCGCGGTGCAGGTGCTCGCCGCCGTGGGGGCGGCCGCGCTGCTGGTCACCGGCTGTGGCTCCGACTCCGACAAGGGCTCGGACAAGAAGTCCGACAGCGCGGCCGAGGCGGGCGGCGGCACCCGCACCGTCAAGGACGCGACCGGCACCGCGGTGAAGGTCCCGGCCAACCCCAAGCGCATCGTGACGCTCACCCAGGAGGACCTGGACGCGGTGCTGGCGCTCGGCGTCAAGCCGGTCGGCATCACCAACGGCCAGGGCCTGAGCAAGCCGCCGGCCTACCTCGCCGACAAGGTCCAGGGCATCAACGTCGTCGGCAACCTGCTGCAGCCGGTGATGGACAAGGTCGTCGCCGCCAAGCCCGACCTCATCCTGGCCGGTGACATGCAGGACGAGCAGATGCTGAAGCAGCTGCGCGAGATCACCCCGGCCACGCTGGTCACCATGGCCCCGACCGACGACTGGAAGCTCTCCTTCCGGGGCATCGGCAACGCCCTCAACAAGATGAACGAGGCCAACAAGGTCATCGGCGACTACGAGGCCAAGGCCAAGAAGGCCGGCGAGGGCCTGGGCGGCAACAAGGGCGCCGAGGTCAGCATCGTCCGCTGGAACCCGGACGGCCCCAGCTGGATGGAGAAGAAGCAGTTCGCCAGCGGCGTCGCCCTGGACATGGGCCTCAAGCGGCCCAAGAACCAGGACAAGGACGGCAACGCCCACACCCCGGCGCTGAGCCTGGAGAAGATCAACGAGATCGACGGCGACTGGCTGTTCCTGTCGACCCTCACCTCCGACGGTGAGAAGGCGCTCAAGGACGTCCAGGAGAAGCCGGCGTACAAGGACCTGAACGCGGTCAAGAAGAACCACGCCGTGACGGTGGACGGTTCGGTGTGGTCGACCCGCGGCGGCCCGATCGCGAGCGGCGTCGTCGTGGACGACATCGCGAAGGCGCTGGCGGCGAAGTAACCCCCTCGCCCTCAATCGCCGGACAGGCAGGAAAAAGAGCCGTCCGGCGATTGAGGACCGGGGTCCGGGGCGGAGCCCCGGGATCAGCGGCGCGCGTCAGCGAAGTCCGCGGCCGTCCACGCCATCCCGACCGCTCCGTCGAGGATCGCCTGCTCGCCGCGAGGCGAAACCGCCGCGTCGGCGAACTCCGCCTCGTGCGGCCCGCAAGCGCCCCCGCTGATGTCGAGCACCGGGTGGATCGACGGGACGACGTGGGAGACGTTCCCCATGTCCGTACAGGCGAAGGCGTCCCGCCGCAGCGGCTCCGGCCGGCCCAGCGCGCGGGCGTTGTCCTGCCAGAGCGCGATGAGCTCCGCGTCGGTGCGGAAGTCGAGGTAGTCCGGCTCGGGGCGGGTCAGTTCGACCTCGCAGCCCGTGGCGAGGGCGCCCGCGCGGAAGCACGCCTCGACGCGCTCGCGCAGCTCCCGCAGGTCCTCCGCGGCCGAGGCGCGGATCTCGTACTCGGCCGTGGCCCGGTCGGGGATCAGGTTGGGCGCCGTGCCCGCGCCCGTCGTCACCCCGTGCACCTTCCACTGCGGCGGCAGCTGCTGGCGCAGCAGCCCGAGGGCGACCTGGGCGACGGTGAGCGCGTCGGCGGCGTTGCGGCCCTCGTGCGGGTTGAGGCTCGGGTGGGCGGCCTTGCCGGTGTACGCGACGGAGAGCGTGCCGAGCGCGAACGAGCGGAACTCGGCCACCTCGAACGGGCACGGGTGCACCATCATCGCGGCGTCGACCCCGTCGAAGGCTCCGGCCTGAAGCATCAGCGCCTTGCCCGCGCCGCGCTCCTCGGCGGGCGTGCCCAGGACCCGTACGGTCAGGCCCAGTTCGTCCGCGTGCGGGGCGAGGGCCAGGGCGGCGCCGAGGCCGGCTGCGGCGATCAGGTTGTGGCCGCAGGCGTGCCCGAGGCCCGGCAGGGCGTCGTACTCGCAGACGACGGCGACCGTGACCGGGCCCGAGCCCGTCGTGGCGGCGAAGGCGGTGTCGAGGCCGTACGCGGGCGCCGTCACGTCGAAGCCGTGCCCGCGCAGGAGTTCGGCGCACCAGCCGGCGGCGCGGTGCTCGGCGAAGGCCGTCTCGGGGTGCGCGTGGATGCGCCGGCTCAGCGACAGGAGGTCGTCGCGATGGGCGAGCACGCGCTCGCGCAGGGCGGTTTTGAGGCCGTCGGCCGCGGTCATGTTCGATGCTCCTGTTCGATCCGCACGCTGGGGTGGGAGACTCTCACGGATAGGCAGAAAATAGCTTAGGCTTACCTAAGCTGACATACCGGGGGGTACCGGTGTGGCCAGATCGCTGTCCTACAACGGGAGTCCCCACGCCATGCGTCACCACGAGGCCGAGACCGATCAGGCCGAGCTTCCCCTGCTCGCCGCCCAGGCCGGAATCCTGTACGCCCAGGAACTCGCCCCTGACAACCCCGTCTACAACACGGGCGACTGCGTGGAGATCCGGGGCCCCCTGGACGCGGAGCTCTTCGAACGCGCCCTGCTCCGCACCGCCGCCGAGGCGCAGACCCTCTCCCTCCTCGCCGTCCCGGCCGGCCCCGCCGACGAGGACGCCGTCCCCGCCCAGCGCCTCGCCGCGGACGGGGAACTGACGCTCCACCGGATCGACCTGCGCACCTCCGGCGACCCCTGGGCCGAGGCCGAGGCCTGGATGCGCACCGACCTGGACCGCCCCGTGGACCTCACCCGCGGCCCGCTCGTCACCCAGGCCCTCTTCCGCATCGACGACGGACTGCACTGGTGGTACCAGCGCGTCCACCACTTCGCCGTCGACGCGTACGCCCTGACCCTCATCGGCCGCCGCGTCGCCGAGGTCTACACCGCGCTGGCCGCCGGCGAGGAGCCCGCCGCGGCGGACTTCGCCCCCCTGCGCGAACTCACCGACGAGGAAGCCGACTACCGCGCGAGCGCCCAGCACGCCACCGACGGCGACTTCTGGCGCGCCCGGCTCGCCGACCGGCCCGAGCCCGCCTCCCTCTCCTCCCGCCCCGCCGCCCCCGCGACGACGGTCCTGCGCCGCACCGCCGCGCTCCCCGCGGGCACCCGCACCCGCCTGGAGAAGGCCGCGGCCGCCGCCAAGGGCGCCACGTGGGCCGAGCTCGTCATGGCCGCCACCGCCGGCTACGTGCACCGCATATCCGGCGCCCAGGACGTGCTCCTGGGCCTGCCGCTGAAGAACCGGCGCAGCCGCGCCGCCCTGCGCACCCCTGCCATGACCGTCAACGTCATGCCGCTGCGCCTCGCCGTCCGGCCCCACGACACCGGCGCCGAACTCGTGCGCCGCGTCGTCCTCGAAGTGCGCGCCGCCGGCCGCCACCAGCGCTACCGCCTGGAGGACCTGCGCCGCGACCTCGGGCTCGCCGGCAGCGACCGGCCGCTGTTCGGCCCGATGGTCAACATCAAGCCGTTCGAGGACGGCGGCCTGGACTTCGCGGGCCTGCCCGGCACCGTCCGCAACCTCGCCGCCGGCCCCGTCGACGACCTCGCCGTCACCGTCGTCCCCGGCCCCGGCGACTCCCTGATCCTCGGCCTCGACGCCAACCCCGGCCGCTACACCGCCGAGGACCTCGCCGCCCACGAACAGGCCTTCCGGCGCTACCTCGACGCGCTCACCACCCTCCTCCTGGAGGACCCGGAGCGGCCCGTCGGCACCCTCGACCTGCTGGACGCCGACGCGATCCGCCGGGCCACCGCAGGCCGCGGCGAGCCGCCCGCCGAGCACACCCTGCCCGAGCTCTTCTCCGCGCAGGCCGCCCGCACCCCGGACGCCACCGCCGTCCGCAGCGCCGGCGAGACCCTCACCTTCGCCGGGCTGGAGGCCGCGGCCAACCGCCTCGCCCACGAACTCGCGGCCGCCGGCATCACGCCCGGCACCGCCGTCGCCCTGGCCCTGCCCCGCAGCGCCTCGACCGTCGTCGCCCTGCTCGCGGTCCTCAAGGCGGGCGGCGTGTGCCAGCCGCTCGACCTCGGCCACCCCGCCCAGCGCCTCACCGCCGTCCTCGACGACGCGCGCCCCGGCTGCCTCGTCGGCACCGTCGGCGCCGTCCGCGGACTGCCCCCGCACGACGTCCCCGTCCTGCTCCTGGACGACCCGGAGACCCGCGCCCGCATCGACGCCCGCCCGGCCACCGCACCGGCCGCGCCCGCGCTCCGCCAGGACGCGTACATCATCCACACCTCCGGCTCCACCGGCCGCCCCAAGGGCGTCGTCGTCACCCACGCCTCACTGGCCAACCTCCACGCCGGGCACGGCAGCGACCACATCGCCCGCGCCACCGCCCGCACCGGCCGCGACCGCCTGCGCATCGGCCACAGCGCCTCCTTCGCCTTCGACGCCTCCTGGGACCCGCTGATCTGGCTCGTCCACGGCCACGAGCTGCACCTGCTGGACGACGCCGGCTACCGCGACCCCGCCGCCCTCGCCGCCTACGTCCACGACGAGCGCCTCGACTACCTCGACGTCACCCCCTCCTACGCCGAAGCCCTCCTCGCCGAGGGCCTGCTGGATGTGGGCCGGCACCGCCCGGCCGTCGTCGTCGTGGGCGGCGAGACCGTGCCCGACCCGCTCTGGCGCCGCCTCGCCGGCGCCGAGGGCGTGGGCCCCGTCAACCTCTACGGCCCCACCGAGACCACCGTCGACGCCTACTACTGGCTGCCCGGCGAGGACGGCACCCCGCAGGGCAGCCCCGTCCGCGGCTCGCGCGCCTACGTCCTCGACAACTCGCTGCGCCCGGCGCCCGACGGCGTCACCGGCGAGCTGTACATCGCCGGCGCCTGCCTGGCCCGCGGCTACCTCGGCCGCCCCGACCTCACCGCCGAGCGCTTCACCGCCGACCCCTTCGGCGCCCTCCACGGCGACCCGGGCGCCGCCATGTACCGCACCGGCGACCTCGTGCGCCGCCGCCCCGACGGCACCCTCGAATTCCTCGGCCGCGCCGACGACCAGGTCAAGATCCGCGGCTTCCGCATCGAACCGGGCGAGATCCAGGCCGCGCTGGCCGCCCACCCCGCCGTCTCCCAGGCCGCGGTCATCGCCCGCGACACCGCGCACGGCAAGCGCCTCCTCGGCTACGCCGTCCCCGCCGAGGGCGACCCGGCCGCGCTCGACACCGAGGCCCTGCGCACCCACCTCGCCGGGCAGCTGCCCGCCCATATGGTGCCCGCCGCGATCCTCGCCCTGGACGCCCTGCCCCGCACCGCCAACGACAAGCTCGACCACCGCGCCCTGCCCGACCCGGAGCCCACCGCGGGCCCGGCCGCCCGCGAGCCCCGCACCCCGCGGGAAGCCGCGCTCTGCGGCCTCTTCCAGGACGTGCTCGGCCTGGACGCCCCGGCCTCCCCCGACGCCGACTTCTTCGCGCTGGGCGGCCACTCGCTGCTCGCCGGCCGCCTCGCCGCCCGCATCCGCGAGGCCCTCGACGAGGGCTTCGGCCTCGCCGACGTCTTCCGCAACCCCACCCCGGCGGCCCTCGCCGCCCTTCTGGAGAGCACCTCCGCGACGCCCGCCCCCGTGGACGAGCGCCCCGCCCTCGTGCCCGCGCCCCGCACCGAGCGGATGCCGCTCTCCCCGGCCCAGAAGCGGCTGTGGTTCATGCACCGGCTCGAAGGCCCCAGCCCCACGTACAACATCCCCCTGCTCCTCACCCTCACCGGCCCGCTCGACCAGGACGCACTCCGCCTGGCCCTGCGCGACCTCACCGAGCGTCACGAAACACTCCGGACCGTATACCCGGCCACTGACAACGAGCCCTACCAGCGGATCCTCACGGCGGCCGAGGCGTACCCCGAGCTGCACACCGCCCCGCTGACGGCCGACGTCACCGCCGCCGTCCGGCACTGCTTCGACCTCGCGGCCGAACCCCCGCTGCGGGTCACGCTGTTCAGCGACGGCGGGACCGAGCACACCCTGCTCCTCCTCCTGCACCACATCGCCGGCGACGGCGCCTCCACCACGCCGCTGGCCCGTGACCTCGCCGCCGCCTACACCGCGCGTGCCGCCGGCCGCGCGCCCGAACTCGCGCCCCTGCCCGTCCAGTACGCCGACCACACCGCCTGGCAGCAGCAGCTCCTCGGCACCGCCGACGCCCCCACCGCGCTCGCCGCCCGCCAGCTGGAGCACTGGAAGCAGGCCCTCGCCGGCCTGCCCGACCAGCTCGAACTCCCCACCGACCGGCCGCGCCCCGCCGTCGCCTCGTACGCGGGCGACACCGTCCCCTTCCACCTCGGGGCCGACGCGCACGCCGCCGTCGAGGCGCTCGCCCGCACCACCGGCACCAGCGTCTTCATGGTCGTCCAGGCCGCCCTCGCGGCCCTCCTGACCCGCTACGGCTGCGGCACCGACATCCCCCTGGGCACCCCCGTCGCCGGGCGCGACGACGACGCGACGGCCGGCCTCGTCGGCTTCTTCGTCAACACCCTCGTGCTGCGCGCGGACACCTCCGGCGACCCGGACTTCCGCACCCTCCTCGGCCGCGTCCGCACCGCCACCCTCGGCGCGTACGAGAACGGCGACCTGCCCTTCGACCGGCTCGTCGAGGAGCTCAACCCGCCGCGCTCGCTCGCCCGGCACCCCCTCTTCCAGGTGATGCTCGCCTGGCAGTCCCTGCCCGACGCGACGTTCGCCATGGGCCCGGGCCTGACCGCCGCGATGGCGGCCACCCCGTCCGGCACCGCCAAGTTCGACCTCACCCTGAACGCGGGGGAGCGGCCCGGCGGCGGCATCGCCGGCTTCCTGGAGTTCCGCACCGACCTCTTCGACCGCGCCACCGCCGAGCGCCTCTCTGCCCACCTGGCCCGCCTGCTGGCCGCTGCCGCCGCCGACCCCGGCACGCCGATCGGCCTGCTGCCGCTGCTCGGCGACGACGAGCGCCGTCAGCTGCTGGTGGAGTGGAACACCGGCACCCCGGCCCCCGCGCCCTCGAAGCAGACCCTCGTGGAGCTCTACGAGGACGCCGCCCGCCGCCACCCGGACCGCACCGCCGTCACCTGCGACGGCGCGTCGCTGGACTACGCGGAGCTGTCCGCCCGCGCCAACCGCCTCGCCCGGCTGCTGGCCGCCCGCGGCATCGGCCCCGGCTCCATCGTCGCCCTCGCCCTGCCCCGCTCCCTGGAGCTGGTCACCGGCCTGCTGGCCGTCGCCAAGGCCGGCGCCGCCTACCTCCCGATGGACCCCGACTACCCGGCCGACCGCCTGGCGTACATGCTCCAGGACGCCGCCCCCGCCGCCGTCGTCACCGACAGCGCGACCGCGGCCCGCATCCCGGCGCACGACCTGCCGGTCGTTCTCGTCGACGGCACCGAGGCCGAGGCGCACGCGACCGGCGACCTCACCCCGGAGGAGCGCGTCCGGCCCGTGCGCCCGGACGACGTCGCCTACGTCATCTACACCTCCGGCTCCACCGGCCGTCCCAAGGGCGTGCCCGTCACCCACCACAACGTCGTGCGGCTCTTCACCGCCACCGACCAGTGGTTCGGCTTCGACCACACCGACGTCTGGACGCTCTTCCACTCCTACGCCTTCGACTTCTCCGTGTGGGAGATGTGGGGCGCCCTGCTGCACGGCGGCCGCCTCGTCGTCGTGCCCCACCTCGTCAGCCGCGACCCGGCCGCGTTCCTGCGCCTGCTCGCCGCGGAATCCGTCACGGTGCTCAACCAGACGCCGTCGGCCTTCTATCAGCTGATGGCCGCCGACAAGGATCGCCCCGGCAGCGAACTTGCCCTGCGCTACGTCGTCTTCGGCGGCGAAGCCCTCGAACTGGCCCGCCTCGCCGACTGGTACGAGCGCCACGACGAGAACGCGCCCACCCTCGTCAACATGTACGGCATCACCGAGACGACCGTGCACGTCTCGTACATCGCCCTCGACCGGGAGAAGGCCGCCGCCGGCGCCTCCAGCACCATCGGCGTCAACATCCCCGACCTGCGCGTCTACGTCCTCGACCCGTACCTGCAGCCCGTGCCGCCCGGCGTCACCGGCGAGATGTACGTCGCCGGCGAGGGCCTCGCCCGCGGTTACCTCGGCCGCCACGCCCTCACGGCGGAACGTTTCGTTGCCGATCCGTACGCCGCCCTCTTCGGCGAGAGCGGCACCCGCATGTACCGCTCCGGCGACCTCGCCCGCCGCCGCCCCGACGGCAACCTCGACTACTTCGGCCGCGCCGACCACCAGGTCAAGATCCGCGGCTTCCGCATCGAGCTCGGCGAGATCGAGGGCGTCCTCGCCGACCACCCCGACGTCGCCGACGCGGCCGTCGTCGTCCGCGAGGACACCCCCGGCGACAAGCGCCTCGTCGCCTACGCCGTCCCCGCCCGCGACACCACCCCGGCCGCACTGCGCGAGCACGCCGCCGGCGGACTCCCCGTCCACATGGTCCCGTCCGCGGTCGTCCTCCTCGACCGGCTGCCGCTCACCGCCAACGGCAAGCTCGACCGCAAGGCCCTCCCCGCCCCGGACCTCGCCTCCGCCGTCACCGAGGGCCGCGCCCCCCGCGGCCCCCGCGAGGAACAGCTCTGCGCGATCTTCGCCGACGTGCTGGGCCTGCCCCGGGTCGGCGTCGACGACAACTTCTTCGACCTCGGCGGCCACTCCCTCCTCGCCGTCCGCCTCGCCGGACGCGTCAAGGACGCCCTCGGCGCCGACGTCGGCATCGGCACGATCTTCCAGGCGCCCACCGTCGCCGCCCTCGACGCCGCCGTCGAGGCCTCCCGGCAGACGGACGCCCTCGACGTCCTGCTGCCACTGCGCCCGGCCGCCGAGGGTGACAAGGCGCCGCTGTACTGCGTCCACCCCGCCGGCGGCCTCAGCTGGTGCTACGCGGGCCTCATCCGCCACCTCCCCGCCGACGTGCCCATCTACGGCCTGCAGGCCCAGGGCGTCGGCCCGGCCACGGCCGCCGAGCCGCTGCCGAAGACCCTGGAGGAGCTCGCCGCGCACTACGTCGACCGGCTCCGCGAAGTCCAGCCGGAGGGCCCGTACCGCCTGCTCGGCTGGTCCACCGGCGGCATCATCGCCCAGGCCATGGCCACCCGCCTGCAGGACCTCGGCCACGAAGTCGCCCTGCTCACCATCCTCGACGCCTACCCCGCCGAGGGCTTCCGCGAGCTGCCCGTGCCCGACCAGGCCGAGGCCCTCGAAGCACTCCTCGCCATGGGCGGCTACGGACCCGACAGCCTGGAGGGCAAGCCCTTCGAACTCGCCCACGTCACCGAGGTGCTGCGCCGCGAGGGCTCCCCGCTCGCCAGCCTCGACGACGCCACCATCGAGGCCCTCAACCGCACCTACCTCAACACCAACTTCCTGGTGCGCGCCTTCGACCACCGCGTCTACGACGGCGACGTGCTCTTCTTCCGCGCCACCGTCGACACCATCGACGACGAGCTCACCCCCGACACCTGGACCCCGTACGTGACCGGGCGCATCGACAACACCGACGTCGCCTGCTCGCACAAGGACATGACCCTGCCCGAGCCGATCGCGCACATCGCGAGCGTGATCGCCGACCGCCTGCAGAACCTGGAGAACTGACCCCATGAGCGACGCACCCGCCAACCCCTTCGACGGCGACGGTCCTTTTCTCGTCCTCGTCAACGCCGAGGGCCGCCACAGCCTCTGGCCGGGTTTCGCCGCCGTGCCGGACGGCTGGAGCACCGTCCACGGCCCCTGTGAGCGGCAGCAGGCCGTGGACTGGATCACCGAGCACTGGACCGACCTGACCCCGGCGGCCCAGGGGTGAAGGGCATCAACCCGCGCATCGCCGTCGTGATCGTGTACACGGCGGCGATGTGCATGAACGGCCTCGACTCCACCATCGTCAATCCGGCGCTGCTCACCATCGCCCGGGACTTCGGCGAGCCGGTCTCGGCCGCCAACACCGTCGAGGTGGCCTTCCTGGTGGCGCTCGCCGTCGCCCTGCCCGTCGCGGGCTGGCTCGGCGACCGCTTCGGCACCAAACGCGTCTTCCTCGGCGCCCTCGCCGTCTTCACCGCGGCGTCGGCCGCCTGCGGGCTCTCCCAGGGCCTCACGGCGCTGGTCCTCGCGCGCGTCGTGCAGGGCGTCGCGGGCGGCCTGCTCACTCCCGTCGGCATGACGCTGCTCTTCCGCGCCTTCCCGCCGCACGAGCGGATGAAGCTGTCGAAGGTGCTCATCGTGCCGACGGCCCTGATGCCCGCCCTCGGCCCGCCGCTCGGCGGCTTCCTCACCGAGCACTTCTCCTGGCACTGGCTGTTCTTCGTCAACGTGCCGATCGGCGCGGCCGCGGTGCTGCTGGGCGTCGTGGGACTGCGCGAGGAGAAGGAGGACGTGGAGGGCGGGTTCGACCTCAGGGGCTTCCTGCTCGCCACCCCCGCGCTCGGCCTGCTCACCTACGCGCTCGGCTTCGGCCCCGCGCACGGCTGGACCTCGCCGTCCGTCGTCGTGGCGGGCCCGCTCGGGCTCGTCCTGCTCGTCGCCGGCTGCGTGCACCTGCTCCGGACGGAGAACCCGCTCCTGGAGCTGCGGCTGCTCGCCGACAAGGTCTTCGCCTCGGCCACGGTCCTCGCCCTGGTCACCTCGGCCGGCCTCATGGGCGTCCTCTTCGCGTTCCCGCTGCTCTACCAGGCGGCGCTCGGGGCCTCGGCCCTGGACGCGGGCCTGAGCGTCTTCCCCGAGGCGCTCGGCCTGATGCTGGCCTCCCAGGTCGCCGACCGGCTGATGCCGAAGCTGGGCCCGCGGCTGCTCGCCGTGCCCGCCCTGCTGCTGGCCACGGGCGTCTTCGCCGCGCTGGCCGTGCCGGGCGTGGCCGAGAGCGCGTGGGCGGTGCGCGGACTGATGTTCTGCGTCGGCCTCGTGCTCGGCACGGCCGTGCTGACCGTCCAGATCGCCGGGTTCGCGGACGTCCCGCCGCCGGCCATGGGCGGGGCGATGGCCCTGTTCACCATCGTGCGCACGCTCGGCGGGGCGCTCGGCATCGCCGCGACCGCCGCGGTGATCGCCGCTTCCGGCGGCGCGCACGGCCAGGACACGGACCCCGGCCCGTACCGGGCGGCGATCCTGGTCACGGCCGGGCTGGTCGCCCTCGGCGCGTTCGCCGCGCTGCGGATGCCCAAGGAGGCGCCGGCGCCGCCGCCGTTCGACGACGAGCCGCGGGAGGAAGAGGCCGTCGCGGCCTGACGGGGGCTGTCCCTGGACGTACAGCGGGCCGGGACCGGCGCATCGGCGTCGGTCCCGGCCCGCTGTACGTCCGCGTCAGGAGCCGCCCAGCAGCGCGGCCAGCCCCCCGGCCAGCCCGCCGCGCCAGCACGCGTAGTCGTGCCCGCCGTTGAACTCGTCGTAGGCGACGTCGTAGCCGCGGGCCTCCAGCACGTTGCGCAGGTGCCGGTTCTGCGGGAGGAGCATCCACTCCTGCAGGCCGACCTCCAGCCGGATCCGCACCGGCCGCTGCTCGGCGACCGCGAACTGCCGGGTCAGCCACTCGCTGCCGCTGTCGAACTCCGTGCCGTCCGGCCACCAGAAGGAGCCCGACTGGGACAGGGCGTTGCCGAACCGCTCCGGCCGCCGGAACGCGGCGAACGCGGCCGTGAGCCCTCCCGCGCTCTGGCCCGCGACGACCGTGCGCGCCGGGTCGTCCGCCGCCCCGTAGGACCGCGCGGCCCACGGCAGCAGGACGTCCGCGAGCCAGTCGACGAACTCCTCGCTGCAGCTGAGGTCCGCAACGCGGCGCGCGCGGCCCATGGTGTCCACCATCAGCGTGACGGCCCCCGGGAGGCGCCCGTCCGCGTACAGGTTGTCGAGCGCCGTGCCGAAGTCCAGGACCGGCCCCCACATCTCGCCGTCCAGGAGCACGACGACGGGGTACGGGCCGCCGTCCGCCCGGTGCCCGGCGGGCAGGTGCACGTGGACGCGCCGCCCGTCGACGACGGCTTCGGTGCGCTCACCGCGCGGCGTCCCGGGGCGCGGGGCGGCCCACTCCTGGACGGGCGCGTCCGGGAGCTCCATCACCGAGGACGGGTTGCGCCCGTCGCGCGAGGGCAGCTGCGGGCGGGTGCTGAGCGGGTCGGGCACCGCCGTGTCCAGGACGCGCAGCCAGGAGCCGCGGTCCGCGCGCAGCGTCTCCTCGCGCGGGCCGTGGGCGACGAAGAACTGGTACGAGGCCCGGTGGTCGGCCCGCAGCCGGTGGCTGATGGCCCACACGTCCGTGCCGGGCACCTTCTCCATCAGGTGCGGCGCGAGGTTCTTCGCGTGCCGGTCCTTGTCGGTGACGGTGTGGAGGAGGGCCAGCACGTCCGTGGCGGGCCGGGCGGCGTCGTCGCGCCAGAGGAAGGTGACGAGCCGCCGGGCGGGGTCGCCTTCGGGGTCGGGTTCGACGAGGGGCGTGCCCCGGGTGGCGGCGTGCCGCCAGAAGACGCCGAGGGCGTCGGGTATGCCGTGGCGCACGGCGTGGGCGAGCTCGCGGAGGGCAGGGCTCTGCAATTCCATGGGCTTCCTTGTCTCAAGCAGGTGAAACCAGGGGGCTGGGGGAGGGAGGGCTACACCCGCGTCGCCGCCGACCGTCCCAGCAGCACCCACAGCAGGAACGGTCCGCCGAGAACCGTCGTGACGATGCCGACCGGGATCTCCGCCCCGTCCAGCGCGACCCGCCCCACCGTGTCCGCGAGGACCACGAGCGCGGCGCCGACCAGCATCGAGCCGACGACCGGCACCCGCAGCGGCCCCGCCAGCCGGCCCGCGATCACGGGGGAGGCGAGGGCCACGAAGCCGACCGGGCCGCAGATGCCGACCGCGAGGCCGGCGAGGCCGACCGCGAGCAGCATGCACACCAGCCGCACCCGCCCCGGCGCGACACCGAGCGAGGCGGCGGTGGAGTCGTCGAACCGCAGCACGTTGAGGTGGCGGGCGACGACGAGGGCGAGCGGCACGAGCACCGCGAGGCCGATGAGGACGGGAACGGCCACGGAGTAGCTGCGGCCGTTGAGGCTGCCGGACGTCCACACGTACAGCGAACTGGCCGAGTTCAGGGAGCGGCGCGAGAGCACGACCTGGGTGACCGCCGAGGCGAGCGCCGACATGGCGAGGCCGACGACGAGGACGCGGTAGCCGCGCTGCCCGAGGCCCCCGGACACGGCGGTGACGACGAGGACGGCGGCGAGCGCGCCGAGCGGACCGGCCCACCAGGCGCCGAACGTGCCGCTGAGCGTGGCCGACAGCAGGACGGCGGCAGTGGCGCCGTCGTTGACGCCGAGCAGCTCGGGCGTGGCGAGCCGGTTGCGGGCGAGGGTCTGCGTCAGGCAGCCGGCGAGCCCGAGGGCCGCGCCCGCGGCCAGCCCGGCCACGATCCGGCCGAGCCGGAACTTCTGGACGAGCAGGACGTCGAAGCGGTCGCCCGACCCGAAGACGGCGCTGAACGTGCGGCCCAGGCCCATCTCGCTCTGCCCGGCGTACGCGGACAGCACGACGGCGCCGACGAGCACGGCGGCGAGGGCGAACGCGGCGACGGCGGCGCGGCGGTGCACGAGCAGCGACAGGGAGCCGGTGCGGACGACGAGGCTGTCGCCGCCGCCCTCGCCCTTGCGGGGCAGCGGCAGCCGGACGGGCGCCGTGCGGCCGCCCTTGGGGCCCTCGTCGGCGGCGGGGTCGGTCATGCCCATCGAGGCCATCCGGCGGGAGCGGACGATGCCGATGAGGACGGGGGCGCCGAAGAGCGCGATGATGACGGAGACGGGCGCCTCGAACGGTCGGGAGACCACGCGGGCCAGGACGTCGGAGCCGGTGAGCACGCCCGCGCCGATGAGGCCGGCGAGCACGAGCTGTGCCGTCAGGCGGGGCCCGGTGACGGCCCGTGCGAGGAATCCGGCGAGCAGGCCGAGGAAGGAGATGGGGCCGACGAGCGCCACCGACGCGGCGGTGAGCAGGGTCACGGCAACGGCCACCACGACGCGGATGACGCCGGGCCGGTGGCCCAGCCCCTTGGCGAGGTCGTCGCCGAGGGCGAGGGCGGAGAGCGGGCGGGCGATGAGGAGCGCCACGACGAAGCCGGCGGCGAGGACGGGGGCGAGGCTCGTCAGCTTGGTGAAGCCCTCGACGCCCGCGAGCGAGCCGAGGACCCAGAAGCGGAAGCGGTCGTAGGTCTCGGCGGAGTTCACGATGAGCACGCTGGTGATGCCGCCGAAGGTGGCGCCCAGCGCGGACCCGGCGAGCACCAGGCGCATCGGGGAGCCGCCGCCGCGGCGGTTCGCGATGAGCAGCACCAGGGCGCTGGCGAGGACGGCGCCCCCGAACGCCCACAGCAGATAGCCGTAGCCGCTGTGCACGCCGAGGAAGGCGATGCCGACGACGACGCCGAGCGAGGCGCCCGCGTTGACGCCGAGCAGGCCCGTCTCGGCCAGGGGGTTGCGGGTGACGGCCTGCAGCAGGCAGCCGGCCGTGCCGAGGGCGGCGCCGACGGCCAGCGCGGTGAGCGTGCGGGGGAGGCGCAGGTCGCCCACGACCAGCGACAGGCGGGAGCTGTCCCGCGCTCCGTGCCGGCCGAGGACGTAGTCCAGCACGTCCCCGGCCCCGACCTCGCCGGCCCCGACGGACAGCGACAGGGCGGACAGCACGAGGACCGCCAGCACGAGTGCGGCCGAGGCGGTCAGGACGGCCCGGTTGCCGTGCACGCGCCCCGCCGGGGCCTGTTGGCCGGCGGGCTGCACCTCCGGGGGGCCCACTTGCGAGACAGTCATAAGGTAAGGCTAGCCTAAGAACTTTGTGTTCCCGCAGGCGAGGTGGGGTGAGCTCGGTCGCCCGGGGTCCCGTCGTGCTCCCGCGCCAGCGGAACCCCGCAGCGCAGGTTCCAGCGGCCGCCGCGGCCCGTCAGTTCGGTCAGGGACAGGGGCTGGACGTCCAGGCGCCAGAACGACTGCGCCGGCAGCGCCAGGCCGTGGACCACCGCGGCGCGGATGGCGGCCGGGGCCGCGACGGCCAGCACCCTGCCGTCCTCCAGGCCGTCCAGCCACTCCCCGGCGCGGGCGATGACGTCGCGGACCGACTCGCCGCCGTGCGGCGCCGCGTCCGGGTCCGTCAACCAGGCGGCGAGCGCTTCCGGTTCGGACGCGCCGAGCTCCATCAGCTCCCGGCCCCGCCAGCGCCCCGCGTCGAGGTCGCGGAGGGCGGGCTCGTCCCCGGCGGCGTCCGCGCCGAGGACCGCCGCCGTCTCCCGGCAGCGGGGGGACGGCGCGGTCAGCACCCGGCCCGCCGCGGGCAGCGGTCCGGCCGCCCGCGTACGGCGCAGCGCCGCCGCGTCGAGCGGGCCGTCGTCCCCGAACCGGGCCTCGTGCGCGGCGGCCGCGGCGGGTGAGATCAGCATCACACGGACGGTCATGGCAGTCGTCATCTCCCTTGGCCGGCGGGCCTGTCAACGGGCGGTGCCCGCCGCGAATCAGCAGATCACGGACACCGCCGGGGGCGCGCGCCGGGGTGCGCATCCGTACGCCGTGGCGCAGTCCACCGGTGCGCGGTACGGTCGCGTGGCAACGACGACGGTGTGACGGAAGTCCGGTGAGAACCCGGCACGGTCGCGCCACTGTGTACCCGGCGGAAGTCCGCAGGGAAGTCAGACCCCGCACTGTCGTCCTAGGCCCCGACTATTGGGACGCGTGTTTTCCCAGGAGGTTCTGCCATGGCCCAGTCCACCGCTCCGGCCCCCGCCGCATCCACCGCCATACCCGCGGTAGCGCCCATCTCGCTGAAGGAGATCGCCCCGTGGGCGCTCTTCGCCGGCATCCTCATGCTCGTCCTGCTCTACTTCGTCGGCGCCGAGCAGGGCGCCACCTCCGTCATCTCCGGAGAGAACGTGCACGAGTGGGTCCACGACGGGCGCCACCTGCTCGGCTTCCCCTGCCACTGACGACCGGCCGGGGGTACCACCGTGAACTCGATCTCCGTCAGAGCCCTGCTCGTCCGCGGCATGCTCGCGGGCCTCGCGGCCGGCGTCCTGGCGCTCGTCGTCGCCTATCTGCTGGGCGAGCCCCATGTGGACTCCGCCATCGCCTTCGAGGAGGCGCACAGCCACGACCACGGCGGGGGTGACGAGCCGGTCAGCCGCACCCTGCAGTCCACGGCCGGCCTGGCCACCGGCGTCCTCGTGTACGGCGTCGCCCTGGGCGGCATCGCCTCGCTGGTGTTCTGCGCGGCGCTGGGCCGCATCGGCCGCTTCGGCCCCCGGGCGACGGCCGCCCTGGTCTCGCTGGGCGCGCTCCTCACCCTCTACGTCGTGCCGTTCCTGAAGTACCCGGCGAACCCGCCGTCCGTCGGCGACCCCGACTCCCTCGACAAGCGCACCGCGCTGTTCTTCCTGATGATCGCGCTCAGCATCCTGCTGACGGTCGCCGCGGTCATCCTCGGCAAGCGCCTCGCGCCCCGCCTGGGCAACTGGAACGCGACCGTCGCGGCGGGCGCGGCCTTCGTGGCCGCGGTCGGCCTCGCGTACGCCTTCCTGCCCTCGGTCAACGAACTGCCCGACGACTTCCCGGCGGACCTGCTCTGGAAGTTCCGCCTGTCGTCCCTCGCCATCCAGCTCGTGCTGTGGACGGGCTTCGGCCTCGTCTTCGGCCGCTTCGCCGAGCGGCTTCTGGCCCCCCGGGCCGGGGCGCCGGGGGAGAAGGCGCGGACGGCGGCGCCGGCAGGCTGAGCGGCGGCCCGCGACCGGCCGCCCCGAACCGCCGCACTGAGAGGAAGAGCCCGCCCGGGTCACCCGGGCGGGCTCTTCCTCGTACCACACCCGCCTCCACGCGTCCCGTCAGCATCTGAAGTCCCGTTCACCCGTGAGGGGTTCGGATTTCTTCCCTCGCGCGGGCCGGTGCGACGATGCCGCTCGCCCCGACCCGACACCCGAGGAATGGAGCCTTGATGCAGCGACGTGGGGGAGAGCAGGACCGCCGCCGGGGAGCGTGGGGAGCGCCCCTGGCGGCAACGGTGACGGCGACGGCCGCGGCGGTCGCCGCCGCCCTCCCGGCACCGGCCGCGCAGGCCGCGCCCGGCCCTTCGGTCGGCGCCAAGGGCGCCTACCTGATGGACGCCCGCTCCGGGCGCTCCCTGTGGGGCAAGGCGGCCACGGTCAGGCGGCCCATGGCCAGCACCACGAAGATCATGACCGCGGTGGTCGTCCTCGACACCCCGGGCGCGGACCTCGACCGGCAGATCGAGATCAAGCAGTCCTACCGCGACTACGTCCAGCGGACCGAGGCGAGCACGGCCGACCTCCGCACCGGCGACAAGCTGACCGCACGTCAGCTGCTCTACGCGCTGATGCTCCCCTCCGGCTGCGACGCCGCCTACGCCCTCGCCGACGCCTTCGGCACCGGCTCCGACGAGGCGGCCCGCACGAAGTCGTTCATCGCCAAGATGAACGCCAAGGCCCGGCAGCTGAAGCTGGGCGGCACCAACTACGACTCCTTCGACGGCATCTCCTCCGCGGGCCGGAACTACTCCACCCCGCAGGACCTGGCCGTCCTCTCCCTGCACGCGCTGCGCAACAGCACGTTCCGCACGGTCACCGGCGCGCTGAACACCCAGCAGAAGGCCAAGAACGTCAACCGGCTCTACACCTGGTACAACACCAACAAGCTGCTCGGCTCGTACGGCGGGGTCACCGGCGTCAAGACCGGGACCACCTCCGCCGCGGGCCCCTGCCTGGTGTTCGCCGCGCGGAGCGGCGGCCGGAGCGTCGTCGGCGTCATCCTCAACGACGCCGCGAGCCGCTACCCGGACGCCGCCGAGATGCTCGACTACGCCTTCAAGAAGCACACGCCCCTGAACCTGCGCCGGCTCCCCTCCGCGGCGCACGAGGACTGACCGCGCCCCCGCGCGGGACCGCGAGCCCGGACCCCGTCGGTGGGGTCCGGGCTCGCGTTGTACCAACTCCCGGGAACCGGCGATGATTTATACCTGAACGAGTGAACAGTCTGCGGGGAACTGCGGGTTGGCGAACGCTCCCGCGGGCCGGGCCGGTTAGAGTCCTACCTGTCCGGAAACGGGCACCGGAAAGCCGCGGACACCCCGACGGCACCGGACGAGCAGCCGTCCGCCGGAGTCCCGTCCACCACCCTCAGTCCGACTCCCACGGCACGCCGCCGCGTACCGCAGCCCCGGCGTGTCTCTCGGCCATGCCCTTGGCACGGATCGGTTCACCGACGCGTCTCGCCGCCAAGCACCAGCGCCCTCCTGCCCGCACCCGCCGGCCAGCCCCACCGCCCCCAGGAGGCTTCCATGTCCCGCCCCGCGTCCCCCGCGGCGTCCCGCGGCGCGCCACCCACCGCGCCCCCGACCGGCCCGCGAGCCTACCGCGCACCGGAGCCACGGTGACGCCCTTCGCGCGGCGGCCGCCGCGCACGTTCCCCGTGTCGGAGAGCGAACTCCTGCTGTTCGGCGGCGCCTTGCGGCCCGACAAGGCCTTCGTCACCCACGAACGGCCGCTGCTGCGGCTCTCCTTCTGGGCGATGGCCCGGCAGCTGCCCGCCATGGTCGCCACCGTCGCCCGGGCCGCCTGGCGCGAGGACCCCCGGGCGCTGTGCACGCTGCTCGGCGCCGAGCTGGGCCAGGGCCTGACGCGCGCCTTCGGGCTGGTCGCCGCCAACCGGGCCCTGACCGCCCTCTTCACCGCCGGCCCCACCCCCGCCCGGCTGCGCGAAGCCCTGCCCTCGCTGCTCGCCGTCACGTCCGTCGCCGCCGCCACCGCCCTGCTCTCGGCCGTCTCCCTGGCGGCCGCCGGGCAGCTGGAGCCGAAGGTGGAACGGGTGTGCACCGCCCGCTTCTACCGCGGTGCGGTCCGCGTCGAGCTCGCGGTGCTGGAGGACAAGGACTTCCACCGCCTCCTCGACGCGGGCCGGTTCGGCACCGACTCGGTCCGCCTGATGATCGGCTCCTCCGTCACGGTCGTCAACGCCCTCGTGGGACTGGCCGCTTCGGCCGGGGTGCTCGCCCTGCTGCACCCCTCGCTCGTGTTCATGCTCGTCCTCGTCGCGGCCCCCAAGGGCTGGGGCGCGGTCGTCACCGCCCGCCGCCAGTACGCCTCCCGGCACGCCTGGATCGAGCACCGGCGCGCCATCTCCGTCATCACCTCCACACTCACCGGCCACGACACCGCCGCCGAGATCCGCGTGCACGGCGCCGGCCGCATGCTCGTCGGCGCCTACGACGACATGGCCGCCACCGTCGAGAAGGAGCAGCAGCGCCTCGCCCGCGCCGAGGCGGTCACGTGCAGCGCCGCGTCCGCCCTCTCGGGGGGCGGTGCGCTCGCCGTCTACGGCGTGCTGTGGCTGCTGCTCGCCTCCGGCGGGATGCCGCTGGCCGTCGCGGGCACCGCGGTCATCGCCGTACGGGCCGCCGGCGCGAGCCTCACCGCGCTGGTGACCCAGACCAACCGCCTCTACGAGGAGGCCATGTACCTCGGCGACCTGGAGCGCGCCTGCGCGGAGGCCGAGCGCCACGCCATCCCCGCGGGCGGCACGCCGCTGCCGTGCGGCGTGAAGGAGATCCGGCTGGAGAAGGTCACCTTCGTCTACCCCGGCGCCCCGGCGGCCGCGCTCAGCGACGTGAGTCTGACCGTCCCGCCCGGCAAGGTCGTCGCCCTGGTCGGGGCGAACGGCTCCGGCAAGACCACCCTGTCCAAGCTGGTCGCCGGGCTCTACCTGCCCACCTCCGGGCACCTGTACTGGAACGGCGTCGAGATTCGCGACGCCGACCGCGACCAGCTCTTCGACCACGTGTCCGTCCTCTCCCAGGACTTCCCCCGCTGGCCGATGACCGCCCGCGCCAACGTGCACATCGGCCGCCCCGGGACGCCCCCGGACCAGGCTCGCATCGAGCGCGCGGCCGCCGAGTCCGGCGCCACCGGCGTCGTCGCGTCCCTGCCGCACCAGTGGGACAGCCTCGTGGTCAAGGGCTTCGAGCGCGGCACGCAGATCTCCGGCGGCCAGTGGCAGCGCCTGGGCAGCGCCCGCGCGCGCTACCGCCGCGCGCCCCTGCTGATCGTCGACGAGCCGACCTCGGCCCTCGACCCGCGCGCGGAGGCCGAGGCGTTCCAGTCGCTGCGGACGCTGACCGACGACGGCACGACCGTCCTGCTGATCACCCACCGGCTCGCCGCGACGGCCACCGCCGACCTCATCTACGTCCTCGACCACGGGCGGGTGGTGGGCAAGGGCACGCACGAGGAGCTGATGGCCGTCGAGGGCGGCCTGTACCGGTCGATGTACGAGCTCCAGGCCGCCCAGTACGGCGCCGGCGCGCAGCAGCCCGCCGCCGGTGCCGCGCCCGGACCGGCTCCCGCTACCGCACGGCGCACGAGTTCGCCCCATGCACAGCCCGCCCAGACCTGAGGACCGCGCGGCCGTCCCGCCCACCGCACCCGTACCGCCCGCGCCGCTGCCGGCCCCGCAGGAGCCGCTGGGCCCGCTGGCGAGCACCCTGCGCGATGTGCTGGGGTGCCTCGGTGTGATCACGGCCGCGGTTCTCATCTCCCTGCTCTGTGTCCATCTCGGCCAGGCCTTTCCCGGGCTAAGGGGAACGCCCTGAGGCCCTTCCGGGTTACGCCCGGCGCCCGCCCGAATTCCGGAACGCTTCCGCGGGCGCCGGCGGGCGCCGGGAAAATCGGGGTGAATTCACGGTTCCGGGTGCGGCCCGGTGCCGCCGTTTTCCCTGTATTGAGCATGTGTCTACAGGCGCAGCGGGGTTGTGACGGTCCGTCGGCCCCGCTCACCTGGGCTTCCACCGGCTGACGGGAACCGGGGAACGGTTGTCCTACGCGGAGTCTGGCGCACTCGGGTGGCGCCTCCTACCATTCGAACGCTCCCCGTCCCCAGGGGTTCTTGGGAGGCAGGGCATGGCATGTCCATGTCCTAACCGAACCATGCTCCCACCCATTCCGGTCCGGCGTCCTCCGGGATCCCGGCCGAAATGAAGTCGCTCATTCCGAGGACAACCGATTGGAGAGCCATGCCCGGCGGCCTTATCGCAGGAGCCGCGCTCGCGGCACTGTTCGCCTCACCGATATCCACGTACGACGCGTCGATCATCGTCAATCCGCCCCCGGACAAGATCGTGATCGAGATCGCCACGGTCAACGGCTCCGGTTGCCCCGCGGGCACGGCCGCGGTGGCCGTCGCGCCCGACAACACGGCCTTCACGGTCACCTACAGCGACTACCTCGCCCAGGTGGGCGTGGGGTCCAAGCCGACCGACTTCCGCAAGAACTGCCAGCTCAACCTGATCGTGCACGTCCCCCAGGGCTTCACGTACGCCATCGCCAGCGCGGACTACCGCGGCTACGCGAAGCTGGAGCCCGGGGCGAGCGGCACGGAGAAGGCCTCGTACTACTTCCAGGGGTCCTCCGTGACCACGCCCATCAGCCACACCTTCCGCGGCAACTACGCGGACAACTGGCAGGCCACCGACCGCGTCGACGTGGCCGCGCTGGTCTGGGCCCCTTGCGGCGAGAAGCGGAACTTCAACATCAACACGGAGCTGCGGGTCAACGCGGGCACCTCCGACCCGTCCAAGACCACCAGCTTCATGACGATGGACTCCACCGACGGCGACCTCAACACCATCTACCACCTGGCCTGGAAGGAGTGCCCCAGAAACTAGCGGCGCCGCTCACCGGGGCGGCGCGAATTTGCGCCGCCCCCACCGCCCCCGACCTGCGGGGATCGCACTCCGCACGGACACCGTGACCAAGTGGGTATAGACCTCTGGCGAAAAGCAGGCGACTGTGGGGGGAACCACATCCAGCGCCAGCGAGCGCTATCCCGATTGCACGTGAGCCACATGTATGCGACCAGCCGCGACACCGCGAGCACCTTGCATTCGGCTGACGCCCTCACCAGCGCCACCGACCCGGCGATCGCCCTCTGGGCCGCCTCCCCGCGGAAGCTTCCCGCTCCCTGGGGCCCCCACATCCCGCTGTGCATGCACGGCCCGCTCTCCCGGCGGCATGCCCACCCCGGCCTGCCGCCCGGCGCCCGGCCCCCCGGCCGCGCCACCCAGGCCCTCTCCCTCCCGGCGACGGAGCGCTCCGTCGCGGCCGCCCGCCGGTTCTCCCGGGCGCTGCTGGCCGAGTGGGGCCTGCACGAGCTCGCCGACGACGCGGCCCTCCTGCTCTCGGAGCTCGTCACCAACGCCGTCGTGCACGTCCCCGGGACGCCGCAGGGCATCCAGCTCGTCCTGAGCCGGGGCGAGGGCCACCTCGTCGCCCAGGTCACCGACCCGGGCGGCTACCTGCCCCGCTGCGGCGAGGCCGGCCCCGACAGCGAGAACGGGCGCGGCATGTGGCTCGTCGAGCAGATCGCCGCCCAGTGGGGCCACCACGCCTCCGGCAACGGCAAGACCGTCTGGTTCACCCTCCGCCTCCCCTAGCGCGCCCCGCCGCGGCCCCGCGGGCCGCCGCCCGGCCGCCCGCGGCTGCGCGCCCGCCCGGTTCGGAGAGACCATGGAGTCGCTGCGGCGGGCGGAAGGAGGTCCTCGATGGGCGCGACCGACGCATTCCGGGCCCGCCCCGTCCAGCAGACCTCCGGCCGTGCGCCGTACGTCCCGGGCAGCCTGCTGGACGTGCTCGGCGTGGCCGCCGGAGTGCTGGACCGCGAGGGCCGGATCGTGCTGTGGAGCCCGCAGGCCGAGCAGCTCTTCGGCTGGAGCGCGGCCGAGGCCCTCGGCCAGTACGCCGCCCGGCTGCTGGTCGCCGAGGACGACGTCGACGCGGTGCTGCAGCTGTTCGCCGAGGTCATGGGCGAGGGCGAGACCTTCGCCGTGGTCTTCCCCGCCCGCCACAAGGACGGCGGCACCCGGCTGGTGGAGTTCCGCAACGTGCGCCTGGAAGACCGGCACGGCGAGTTCTTCGCCCTCGGCATCGCCACCGACCGGGAGGTCCTGCGCAAGGTCGAGCAGGACCTCGCCCTGTCCCTCGGCCTGGTCACCCAGTCCCCGATCGGCCTCGCGGTCCTCGACACCTCCTTCCGCTACGTCATGGTCAACCCCGCCCTCGAACGCATTTACGGCCTGCGCGCCGAGCAGTGCACCGGACGCACCGTCCGCGAGGTGCTGCCCCGCGCGGACACCGGCGCCATCGAGGCGGCCATGCGCGAGGTCCTCGCCACCGGCACCCCGCTGCTCGACCGGTTCGCCGTCGGCCACGAGGGCGGCGGCGCGAGCGAGGAGCAGGCCCAGCTCATCTCGTACTACCGCCTGGAGGACCCGGGCGGCCAGGTCCTCGGCGTCGCCACCTCCCTCGTCGACGTCACCGACCGCCACCGCACCCTTGAGGAAGCCCGCCGCCGCACCGCGCTCATCGCCGACGCCTCCGTGCTGATCGGCACCACCCTGGAGCTGGAGCAGACCGCGCGCGAGCTCGCCGAGGTCGTGGTGCCCCGGCTCGCCGACGTCGCGGCCGTCGACGTCCTCGACAGCGTCGTCGACGGCGACCGCGCCGGCACCCCGGCGGGCCGCGCCGCGGTCTTCCGGGCCCTGGCCGTCGCCGCCGCGCGCGGCACGGACGACACGACGGCCGCCGCCTGCGCCGACGCCGTGCGGGCCGCCGACCCGCCCGGCCGGATCGCCAAGTACGACCACGACCGGCTCGTCGCCCGCTGCGTGCGCACCGGCCGCCCGGTCAGGGTCTCCCGCGTGCACGCCGAGGACCTGCCGGAGATCGCCCGCGACGCCGACGCGGCCCGCCTGCTCGCCCGCGCCGGCCTGCACTCCTACATGGCCGTGCCCCTCATCGCCCGCGGCGAGGTGCTCGGCGCCCTCGACCTCAAGCGCATCGCCAACCCGCTCCCCTTCGGCGAGGACGACGCCGCCCTCGCCGCCGAGCTCGCCGCCCGCGCCGCGGTCTCCATCGACAACGCCCGCTGGTACCAGCGCGAGCGCGCCACCGCCCTCACCCTCCAGCGCACCCTGCTGCCCCAGCGGCCCCAGGACCCCGCCGGCCTGGAGATCGCCTGCCGCTACCAGCCCGCCGGCACCGCCAGCAGGGTCGGCGGCGACTGGTTCGACGTGATCCCGCAGGACGGCGAGAAGAGCGCCCTGGTCGTCGGCGACGTCATGGGCAGCGGCATCAACGCCGCGGCCGCCATGGGACAGCTGCGCACCGCCGCCCGCACCCTCTCCCAGCTCGGCCTCGACCCGGCCCGGGTGCTGCACCACCTCGACCACACCGCCAGTGGTCTCGACCAGATGATCGCGACGTGCCTCTACGCCGTGTACGACCCGCGGAGCGGAAGCTGCTGCGTGGCCAACGCCGGCCACCTCCCCCCGGTCCACCTCCGCCCCGGCCGGCCCCCGGCCCTCGTCGACCTCCCCGCCGGGGCCCCGCTGGGCGTCGGCGGCATCCCCTTCGAGAACACGGCCGTCGACCTCGCGCCCGGCGACGGCCTCGTCCTCTACACCGACGGCCTGGTGGAGACCCGCGACGAGGCCATCGACGCCCGCCTCGAAGCCCTCCTCACCGTCCTGGAGGACGCCCCCGCAGGCCTGGAGGCCACCTGCGACCTCCTCCTGACGTCCCTGCGCCCCGGCAACGACCAGGACGACGTGGCCCTCCTCATCGCCCGCGCGGTCCCGGCGCCTCCTGCCGTCCCGGGACCGTGACAGGGCCTCGCCGGGCCGTCTCACGGACGTTCCGGGCTACTTCAGGCGGACCTGGTAGAGCGTGCGCCGGCTCTCGACGGTGAGCCGCACCTCGCCCTTGGCGCCCGCGTACGCTCCCGTGCCGCCGACGACGGCTGCGTCGGCGCTGTACGGGCCGCGGCCGAAGCGGTTCTCCATGGACTCCAGGACCAGGGTGCCGTCCGTCCCGCGCAGCACGTACCGGCACTGGGCGACCACGCCCTCGTACCGGGTGAGGACGACCGTGCAGACGGCGCTGCCGTCCCCGGCGGACTCGCCGGACGGGCCCTTCAAGTCGGCGTAGACGGCCCAGGTGTCGCCCTCCCTGGGGTGCTCGGGCGGGCTGCCGGTGCGGTGCACCGCGGTCCAGGCGAGGGCCTTCTCCCCGTCGGCCGCGGCGGGTTGCGGTGACGGCAGGGCGACGGCGACGGCAGTGGCGGCCACGGCGGCGGCAGCGGCCACGGCGGCGACTTGGCGGCGCATCAGGCGCATCGGGCACCTCCGGCTCGTACGGACAGGTCGGGCACCCACGTACCCCGCTCCTGGTGCGTTCACCCCACCCGGCCTATGGCGCCCGCACAATTCCCGTCACAAATGCTTCACCCGCCGGGGCAGGCGGTTCACCCGGCGGGTGACGGACTCGTGCCCGGGATCAGGTGAACTGTCCCGGCTCCGGGGGCAGTTCCGCCAGGGTCGGGTACGACGGCTGCGCACCCGGCCGGGTCACGGACGCGGCGCCGACCCGTACGGCGAAGCGCGCCGCCTCCGCCAGCGAGGCGCCCGCCGCCAGCCGGGCCGCGAGCGCGCCCGTGAAGGCGTCCCCGGCGCCCGTGGTGTCCACGGCCTCGGCCTTGACGCCGGGCACCGCCACCGCTTCCCCGGCCCCCGCCTCCAGGGCGAGCGCCCCCTCGGCGCCGAGGGTGACGACGACCGAGCGGGCGCCCTGGTCGCGCAGGGCACGGGCCCACGCCTCCGGCGTGCCGTCGACGAGCTGCGTCAGGTGCCGGGCCTCGTGCTCGTTGACGACGAGCGGGTCGGCCGCCGTGAGGACCTCGGTGTCCAGCCGGTCCGGCGCCGGCGACGGGTTGACCACGACGCGCGCGCCCGCGTCCCGGGCCGTCTCGGCGGCCGCCCGCACGGTCGCGGGCGGGACCTCCAGCTGCAGGGAGACCACGGCCGAGGCGGCGATGACGTCCCGCGCCGCCTCGACGTCCTCCGGCAGGAGCCGGGCGTTCGCGCCCGGCGACACCACGATGCTGTTGTCCCCGTCCGGGCCGACCACGATCATCGCCGTGCCCGTCCGCGCGCCCGCCTCGACCAGCACGTGCCGCAGCTCCGTGCCGGCCTCGCGCTGCCCGGCCAGCAGCAGCTCGCCGAACGCGTCGTCACCGACCTTGGCCAGCAGCGCCGTCCGGGCGCCGAGACGGGCCGCCGCGGCGGCCTGGTTGGCGCCCTTGCCGCCCGCCGACTCGACCAGATCCGTGCCCAGCACGGTCTCGCCCGCGCCGGGCCGCCGCTCCACCCGGACCGTCAGGTCCGCGTTCGCCGACCCCACCACCAGTACGTCGTACATCTTCTCGTCACCCATCGAATCCGTCCGCGTTCTCCTTGGTCACCAGCACGACCGGCACCTTCACCCGGGCCGGCAGCCGCTCGCCCCGCGCCGCCTTCACCGCCCAGTCCACCGCCTGCCGGCCCAGCAGCCGCGGCTGCTGGGCGACGGTCGCGGTCAGCGTCCCGGTCCGGACGGCGGCGATCCCGTCCGGCGTGCCGTCGAAGGCCACGACCTTCACCCTCTTGCCCGAAGCGGAGCCCAGGGCCTTGGCCGCGCCGAGCGCCATCTCGTCGTTCGCGGCGAAGACGCCTACGAGGTCCCGGTGCGCCTGGAGCATGTTCGCCATCACGTCCATGCCCTTGGTGCGGTCGAAGTCGGCGGGCTGCCGCGCCACGACCTCGATGCCCGGGTAGGCCCTGATGCCCTCCTCGAAGCCCTTGCCGCGCTCGCGCGCCGCCGACGTCCCCGGCTGCCCCTCCAGGAACGCCACCTTCCCCCGGCCGCCGAGGGACTCGGCGAGCGTCCTGGCCGCCAGCCGCCCGCCCTCGACGTTGTCGGAGGCGATCGTCGAGCCGACCCGGCCGCCGTTCACGCCCCGGTCGATGGAGATCACCGGCACCTTCGCCCGGTTGGCCACGCCCACGGCCGGGACCGCCGCGTCGGAGTCGACGGGATTGATGACGGCGGCCTTGACGTTCTGGCTCGTGAACGTCTCCACCTGGTTGATCTGCTGGATGGGGTCGTTCTGCGCGTCCGTGATGTTGATCTTCAGGCCGCGGGCCTCCGCCTCCGCCCGGGCGCCCTCCTTGATGCCGACGAAGAAGGGGTTGTTCATCGTCGACAGGGCGAGCCCGAGGTCGGTGTTCCCGCCGCGGTCGCAGCCGGACAGGGACAGGGCCAGGGCCGCGGTGAGCGCCGCCGTCACCGCCGGGACGCGCTTCATCGCGCGCTCCGGCGCCGCAGCGTGTCCAGCAGCACGGCCAGCGCGATGACCAGGCCCGTCGCCACCTGCTGCCAGAACGCCGACACGCTCAGCAGGTTGAGGCCGTTGCGCAGCACCGCGAGGATCAGCGCGCCGATCAGCGTGCCGGACGCCTTGCCGGAGCCCCCCGACAGGCTCGCCCCGCCGATCACCACGGCCGCGATGGCGTCCAGCTCGTAGCCCACCGCGGCCTGCGGCTGCGCGGAGGTCAGCCGGGCGGCCAGCACGATGCCGGCCACGGCCGCGAACAGCCCGGACAGCGCGTAGATGACGAGCTTGCGGCGCCGGACGTCGATCCCCGACAGCCGGGCCGCCTCCTCGTTGCCGCCGATCGCGAACATCGCCCGGCCGGTGTACGTACGGGCCAGGACCAGCGCCGCGAGCGCTCCCGTGGCGGCCAGCACGAGGACCGGCACGGGCAGCCAGCCGCCGAGCGTGCCGCCGAGCCCGCCGAGGGCGGAGGGGAAGGCGATGGGGGAGCCGCCGGAGATCACGAGGGCCAGGCCGCGGCCGACCGAGAGCATCGCCAGGGTGGCGATGAACGCGGGCAGCCTCCCGTACGCGACGAGCGCGCCGGAGACCAGCCCCGCCGCGGCGCCCACGGCCAGGCCGAGCAGCACCGACAGCCAGACGGGCAGGCCCTCCTTCGTCGCGCACCACGCCACGACGGTCGCCGAGAGGGCGGCGACCGAGCCGACGGACAGGTCGATGCCCGCCGACACGATCACGAACGTGACGCCGAACGCCAGGATCGCCGTCACCGACGCCTGCACGCCCACGTTGAGGAGGTTCTGCCCGTTCAGGAAGTCCCGGGACAGCACCGCCATCACCACGACCAGGGCGATCAGCCCGCCCAGCGGGCCGTTGCGGAGCACCGCCCTCGCGAACCACTGCCCGGGGGCACTGCTCCCGGGCGCCCGCAGCACCTCAGCCGACATCGGAGCCCTCCATCGCGCTCGCCTCGTACGTGTTGCCCTCGTTCGCCGGCCGCAGGGCCAGCTCCATCACGGCGTCCTGCGTGGCCCGCTCGCCCGCCAGCTCCCCGGCGATCCGGCCCTGGGCCATGACCAGCACCCGGTCGCTCATGCCGAGCACCTCGGGCAGGTCGCTGGAGATCATCAGCACCGCGTGGCCCGCCGCCGTCAGCTCGTTGACGAGCCGGTAGATCTCGACCTTCGCGCCGACGTCGATGCCGCGCGTCGGCTCGTCGAGGATCAGCAGCCGGGCCCCGGCCAGCAGCCACTTGCCGATGACGATCTTCTGCTGGTTGCCGCCGGAGAGGGTGCGCGCGGACTGCTCCAGGCCGCTCATGCGCACCTTCAGCCGCTCCGCGACCGCGGCCGCCTCCCGCCGCTGGCCGCGCCGGTCCACGAAGCCGCCCCGGGTGTCCCGCTCCAGCCGGGCCAGGGTGAGGTTGTCGCCCAGCGAGGCGTCCAGCAGCAGGCCCTGGCCCTTGCGGTCCTCGGGGACGAGCCCGAGCCCGGCCCGCATCGCCGCCCGGACGTCGCCGCGCGCCAGTGCCCGGCCGTCGACCTCGACGGTCCCGGCGTCATAGCGGTCCACGCCGAACAGCGCCCGCGCCACCTCCGTGCGGCCCGCCCCGACCAGGCCCGCGAACCCGACGACCTCACCGGCCCGGACGTCGAAGCCGACGTCGCGGAAGGCGGGTTCGCGGGTCAGCCCGCGCACGCGCAGGAGCGGCGCGCCGGGCTCCGCGGGCCGCTCGCGCGGGTACTGCTCGGCGATGTCGCGGCCGACCATCAGCCGGATCAGCTCGTCCTCGCCGGTGGTGGCGGGCACTTCGGCGACCGAGCGGCCGTCGCGCAGGACCGTCACCCGGTCCCCGAGCGCCGCGATCTCCTCCAGGTGGTGGGTGATGAAGACGATGCCGACGCCGCTGTCGCGCAGCTCGCGGACGATGTCGAAGAGCGTGCCCACCTCCTCGGAGGTGAGCACCGCCGTCGGCTCGTCCATGATCAGGACGCGGGCGCCGAGGCTCAGGGCCTTGGCGATCTCCACCATCTGCAGGCGGGCGATGCCGAGCTCCGCGACCGGGGCGGCGGGGGAGACGTCCAGGCGCACGCGGCGCAGGAGTTCCGCGGCCCGCGCCCGCATGGCGCGCCGGTCGATCAGCCCGAGGCGGGTGCGCGGCTGGCGGCCCAGGAAGATGTTCTCGGCGACGGTCAGGCCGGGCACGAGGTTGAACTCCTGGTGGATGGTGGCGATGCCGAGCCGTTCCGCGTCCTGCGCGGACCGGACGGCGACCTCGCGGCCGGCCACCAGGACGCGGCCCGTGTCGGGCCGGTGGACGCCGGCGAGCATCTTGATGAGGGTGCTCTTGCCGGCGCCGTTCTCGCCGAGGAGCACGTGCACCTCGCCCGCGCGCAGGGTCAGGTCGACGCCGTCCAGGGCCCGGACGCCCGGGAACGCCTTGGTGACGCCCTCGACCCGCAGTAGCTCGCGGCCGTCCGGAACGTCGTCGTTGACGCCGGTCATGCGCTGCCCCTCTCCTGTCTCCTGATGTCAGTGGGTTGCCGGTTCGCCGCAGGAGCGGCGCTTCACGAGCCGGGCGGGGAGCAGCACGGACGGGGCCTCGCGCCCCTCGATCCGCTCCAGCAGCGCGTGGACGGCGGCCTCGCCCAGCGCGCGCGTCGGCTGGGCGACGGCCGTGAGCGGCGGGTCGAGGTGGGCGAACCACGCCACGTCGTCGAAGGCGACGAGGGCTACGTCGGAGGGGACGCGCAGCCCCCGCGCCCGCATCTCGTCCAGGGCGCCGAGCGCCATCAGGTTGTCGGTGGCCAGCACGGCGTCCGGCGGCTCCGGGAGGTCCAGCAGCCGCCGCATCACCTGCCGGCCGCCCTCCGGGCGCAGGTCCGGCGAGGCGCCGGCGCGCTCCGGGGGCAGGGCGATGCCGTGGGCGGCGAGGGCCGCCCGGAACACCTCCAGGCGCTCGTCCCCGACGGGCGTCCCGGCCGGCGCGACGATGACGGCCGGCCGGCGCCGTCCCAGCGCCGCCAGGTGCGCCGCGAGCTCCGTCAGCGCGGCCCGGCCCTCCGCCCGGACGCAGGGGGCGGCGACGCCCGGCACCGTGCGGTCGAGGAGCACGAGCGGCGTGCCGGCCTCGGCGGCCTCGCGGAGCATCGGCGAGCCGGTGCCCGCCGAGCTGACCAGCAGGCCGTCGATGCGCCGGTCGAGGAGGGTGCGGATGTGGTCGTCCTGCTGCCGCGTGCTCTCGCCGGCGTTGCCGATGATCAGGCTGTAGCCCAGCCGCCGGGCCTCCTGCTCGACGGCGTCGGCCAGTTCGGTGAAGAAGGGGTTGCGCAGGTCGCTGATGACGAGCCCGAGCGTGCGGGTCCGCGCGGTGCGCAGGGAGCGGGCGACGACGTTGGGTCGGTAGCCGAGCTCGGCCACGGCGGCCAGCACGCGCTCGCGGGTCTCGGCGACGGGGGAGCGGCCGTTGAGGACGCGGGAGACGGTGGCGACCGAGACGCCGGCCCGCTCGGCGACGTCCTTGATGTTCGCCATGGCGCTGCGCCTCCCGGCCCCGGTCGTGTAATCGATTTCGTGCGGCTGCTGTGCGGGTCAGGTAATCGATTACACGACCGGGGCGTCAAGGTTTCGCCGCGGTGACGCACGTCACGGACGCCGGCGGGCCGCCCCCGTCAGCCTCGCCAGCTCCACTCCGCGACCTCCGGCATGTCCACCCCGTGCTCGCGGATCCACGCGTGGTGCCGCGTCCGCGCATCGGCCATCGCCTGCCGTACGGACGCCGCGCGCACGCCCAGGCCCGGCACCCGGTCGATGACGTCCATGACGAGGCGGTAGCGGTCGAGGTCGTTGCGGACGACCATGTCGAAGGGGGTGGTCGTCGTCCCCGCCTCCTTGTAGCCGCGGACGTGCAGGTTGGCGTGGCCCGCGCGCCGGTAGGCGAGGCGGTGGACCAGCCACGGATAGCCGTGGTACGCGAAGACGACGGGCCTGTCGGGTGTGAACAGCGCGTCGTACTCCTGGTCCGGCATGCCGTGCGGGTGCTCCTCCTGCGGCAGGAGCCGCGTCATGTCGACGACGTTGACGACCCGCAGGGCCAGCCCGGGCAGTTCGTGGCGGAGCAGGTCGGCGGCGGCCAGCACCTCCTGGGTGGGGACGTCGCCGGCGCAGGCGAGGACGGCGTCCGGGGGCCGGTCGCCGGTCTCGGTGCCCGCCCACTCCCACACGCCCGCGCCGCGGGCGCAGTGCGCGCGGGCCGCCTCCAGGCCGAGCCAGTCGAAGCAGGGCTGCTTGCCGGCGACGACCACGTTGACGTAGTCGCGGCTGCGCAGCACGTGATCGGCCACGCACAGCAGCGTGTTGGCGTCCGGCGGCAGGTAGACGCGCACGACCTCGGGCGACTTGTTGAGGACGTGGTCGACGAAGCCGGGGTCCTGGTGGGAGAAGCCGTTGTGGTCCTGGCGCCAGACGTGTGAGGTCAGCAGGTAGTTGAGGGAGGGGACGGGGCGGCGCCACGGCAGGGTCCGCGCGGTCCTGAGCCACTTGATGTGCTGGTTGACCATCGAGTCGACGATGTGGACGAACGCCTCGTAGCAGGAGAACAGGCCGTGGCGGCCGGTGAGGGTGTACCCCTCCAGCCAGCCCTGGCAGAGGTGTTCGGAGAGCACCTCCATCACCCGGCCGTCGTGGGCGAGGTGTTCGTCCGTGGGCAGCTCCTCGGCCTGCCACGCCTTGCCGGTGGCGGCGTAGAGGGCGTCGAGCCGGTTGGAGGCGGTCTCGTCCGGCCCGACGACGCGGAAGTTACGGCTGCCGGCCGTGTCGGCCATGATCTGGGCCAGCAGCCCGCCGAGGACCCGGGTCGGCTCGTGCAGGGCGGCGCCCGGCTTGTCGACGGGCACCGCGTAGTGCTCCAGGGGCGGGACGGGCAGGGAGCGCGTGAACAGGCCGCCGTTGGCGTGCGGGTTGGCGCCGAGCCGCCGGCCGCCCTCCGGTACGTGCGCGAGGACTTCGGGGCGCGGCCGCCCCTCCTCGTCGAAGAGCTCTTCCGGCCGGTACGAGCGCAGCCAGGCCTCCAGCTGCCGCAGGTGCGCCGGGTTGTCGCGGACGCCGGCGAGCGGCACCTGGTGGGAGCGCCACGTGCCCTCCACGGGCACGCCGTCGACCTCGCGCGGGCCCGTCCAGCCCTTGGGAGTACGGAGCACGATCAGCGGCCAGTGCGGCCGGCCGGTCACGCCCTCCTCGCGGGCGACGCGCTGGGCGGTCGCGATGTGGTCCAGGGCCCGGTCCATGGCGCGGGCGAGGGCGCGGTGCACCTCCATGGGGTCGTCGCCGGTGACGTGGACCGGATCGTGGCCGTACCCGCGCAGGAGCTTGTCCAGCTCGGCCTCGGGCAGCCGGGCGAGCACCGTGGGGTTGGCGATCTTGTAGCCGTTGAGGTGCAGGACCGGCAGGACGGCGCCGTCGTGGACCGGGTCGAGGAACTTGTTCGCGTGCCAGGAGGCGGCCAGCGGGCCGGTCTCGGCCTCGCCGTCGCCGACCACGCAGGCCACGAGCAGATCCGGGTTGTCGAGGGCGGCCCCGTAGGCGTGGGCGAGGGAGTAGCCCAGCTCGCCGCCCTCGTGGAGGGAGCCGGGGGTCTCCGGGGCGACGTGGCTGGGCACGCCGCCGGGGAAGGAGAACTGCCGGAACAGCCGCTCCATGCCGTCGGCGTCCCGGCTCACGTCCGGGTAGACCTCGCCGTAGCTGCCGTCCAGCCACGCGTTGGCGAGCACGGCGGGGCCGCCGTGCCCCGGCCCCCAGATGCAGACGGCGTTCAGCCCGCGCGCCTTGACGACGCGGTTGAGGTGGGTGTGGACCAGGTTGAGGCCGGGCGAGGTGCCCCAGTGGCCGAGCAGGCGGGGCTTGATGTGCTCGGGCTCCAGGGGGACGGCCAGCAGCGGGTTGCTCAGCAGGTAGATCTGTCCGGCCGCCAGGTAGTTGGCGGCGCGCCAGTGGGCGTCGAGCGCGGTCAGTTCGGCGTCGGAGGGTCCGTCCGGCTGCGGGCCCGGAGGCCCGCCCGTTCCCGGTCCGGCGGTGCGGTCGGCGTGCTCGGGCATACGGCCTCCTCGGGACGCGGTGCCGGGTACCCGCCGCCGGGCGCGCCAAACGCCCGCGGCCGGGCACCGGACACGCTGCCATCCGCCGGCGGACGGCGCGTAGGGCCGGTCCGGCCACCTTTGGGCGCCGATGGGCCCTGCCCCGGGCGAAGTGTCACCCTCCGTCACGCATTGGCTGCGCCAAGTCGCGGAACCGGTCCGCCCGGGTGATCCTTGGGCATGTGGCCGGCCTCCCGGCCGCCGCCCCCGCGGCCCCGCGGAGGTGATCCGCCGACCTGTTTGCGGATGTCCCGCGAGGGCAGCCGCAACTATCCGGAAGGTGCTTCCGGCCGGCAGGCACTCCTTTTGCTCAGGAGCGAGGAGGACTGTGACCATGGACCGGACGACGACCATGGACCGGGGGGCCGCGCGGCGGCGCAACCGCGACGCCCCCGACACCGCCGCCTCCTTCGCCCGCCTGGCGGAGCTGCCGGCCGGCGCCGAGCGCGACCGGCTGCGGCAGGAGCTCATCGCCGCCTGGCTGCCCATGGCGGAGCGCATCAGCCTGCGTTTCCGCAGCAGCGGAGAGACCCCCGCGGACCTGCGGCAGGTCGCGGCGCTGGGGCTGGTCAACGCGGTGGACCGGTACGACCCGCGGCTCGGCCACGCCTTCGAGACCTTCGCCGTGCCCACGATCGCCGGCGAGCTCAGGCGGCACATCCGCGACCACGCCTGGTCGCTGCACATCCCCCGCCGGGACCAGGAGCTCCGCACCGCCGTGCGGGCCGCGCAGACGGCCCTCGGCCAGCGCGACGCCCGCACCCGGCCCCGCCCGGCCGAGCTCGCCGCCGAGTGCGGCCTGACGGAGGACGAGGTGCTCCGGGGCCTGGCCGCCGAGGGCGTGCACAACACGCTGTCGCTGGACCACCCCGTGCAGGGCGCGGGCGACCTCCCGCTCTCCGACACCCTCGGCGGGCTGGACCCGGCGCTGGACCTGGTGGTCGACCGGCAGTCCCTCAAGCCGCTGCTCGGCACGCTCTCCGAGCGGGAGAGGTACGTCCTGTACTGGCGGTTCTTCGGCAACCTCACCCAGAAACAGATCGGCGCGCGGCTGGGCGTCTCCCAGATGCAGATATCGCGCATCCTCAGCCGGACCTGCGCACGGCTGCGCGAGGAACTCCTCGCCCCCGCGACGGCCCGGCACACCCCGGCCCCGGGCTGACCCCTCGCCCCCCTCTCCCGTTCCCCCTCATAAGGCAGGCACCGACGATGACCGCAGGCCACACGCACCTGACCCCCGACCTCCCGCCGGTCGTGGAGATACCCGACCTCCCCGGCGCCCAGCGGTCCGGCCGCGCGGTGGCGGAGGACGGCGAGAGCGGGCGGGAGGACGCCGGGAACGGCCGTGGCGCCCACCACGACGAGCGTGATGGGCGCCACGAAAGCGCAGGTCAGGATTCCGGCGGCTGACTGTGACCCCTCCCGCGCCTACCGCGCAGGTGGGTCCGGTGGTCCCACCTGGGCGCGGGGTTCACTAGCCGGCGATGACGCAGGTGTTCCCGAAGGTCGGGTTCAGGAGGGCAATGATGTCGATCGTGTTGCCGCACAGGTTGATCGGGACCTGAATCGGGATCTGAATGGTGTTGCCGGAGATGACGCCGGGCGAGCCGACGGCCGCGCCGCTCGCTCCCGCACTGGCGGAGGCGACTCCGGCGGCGCCGGTGACGGCGACGCCTGCAGCAGCGGTCAGGACGGCGGCCTTGGCGATACGCGACATGGCTAGACCTTTCTCATGGGTGGTGAGCGGCAATTGTGTCCGGTGTAACGAGGGGGGTTGAGGCGTTATCGACACTGAAAGAGGTAATTAACCCGGAAGACCCAATAAGTGGTATGTGATGTTTGAGGCGCGAGTGGGGCGCGGGTGCCGGGTGCGGAGCCTGTGTCGCACGGCTCACGCCTGCACGTTTGGTGCCACCGTGGCTGCGTACGTACAGTTTCCTGGAAGCTTCATTCGAACAGACGAACCGGGAAACAACAGCGGCGATGACGGTCACCGAGGTCACTGAAGGCAGCCGCGAAGGCGTGGACGCAACGGAGGAGTACGGGTCGGGCATCGACCCCGAGCGCATGGCGATCTGCCTGAGCGTGCTCGAAGAGCTCGACGAACTGCCCGTCGACCACCCCGACGCGATCGCGATCCGCCGCGCCACGTCCGGCATCTACCGCACGGTCAAGCAGCGCCGCCGCCAGGAGCGGCGCGCCGCCAAGACCGCCCACGACCGCGCCGTCACCGAGGCCACCGCCACCGGCTCCGCCGACCGCATCGACGACGAGACGCAGGGCATCCTGCCCAGCTCCAGCACGCTCGGCGAGATAGCGGGCATCCTGGAGCGCCCCCGCTCCTGCTACACCTGCAAGTCCCGCTACGTCGAGGTCGACGCCTTCTACCACCAGCTCTGCCGCGCGTGCGCGGCCGAGAACCGGGCCCGCCGCGACGCCCGCGCGGACCTGACCGGCCGGCGCGCACTGCTCACCGGCGGCCGCGCCAAGATCGGCATGTACATCGCGCTGCGGCTGCTGCGCGACGGCGCGCACACCACGATCACCACGCGCTTCCCCAACGACGCCATCCGCCGCTTCAAGGCGATGCCGGACAGCGACGAGTGGATGCACCGCCTCAAGATCGTCGGCATAGACCTGCGCGACCCCGCGCAGGTGGTCGCCCTCGCCGACTCCGTGGCGGCCGAGGGCCCCCTCGACATCCTGATCAACAATGCCGCCCAGACCGTACGCCGCTCCCCGCGCGCGTACAGCGAGCTGGTCGCCGCCGAGTCCGCGCCGCTGCCCGCGGGCGAGCTGCCCGCCGCCGAGGTGATCGGCACCTTCGGCAGCGGTTCCGTGGACTCCGTCGCCGCGCTGCCGTCGGCCCGCGACGGCGGCCTGAGCGCGCAGGACGTCACCGATCTCGCGCTCGTCAGCGGCTCGGCCTCGCTCGCCCGTATCGAGGCGGGCACGGCCATCGACGCGGGCGGGCTCGTACCCGACCTGCACGACAGCAACAGCTGGGTGCAGACGGTCTCCGAGGTCGACCCGGTCGAACTGCTCGAAGTGCAGCTGTGCAACTCGACCGCGCCGTTCATCCTGATCAGCCGGCTCCGCCCGGCGATGGCCGCGTCCGCCGCCCGCCGCAAGTACGTCGTCAACGTCTCCGCCATGGAAGGCGTCTTCAGCCGCGGCTACAAGGGTGCGGGCCACCCGCACACCAACATGGCCAAGGCCGCGCTCAACATGCTCACGCGCACCAGCGCACAGGAGATGTTCCAGGCCGACAACATCCTCATGACCAGCGTCGACACCGGCTGGATCACCGACGAGCGCCCCCACCCGGACAAGGTCCGCCTCGCCGAGGCCGGCTTCCACGCCCCCCTCGACCTCGTCGACGGCGCGGCCCGCGTCTACGACCCGATCGTGCGCGGCGAACAGGGCGAGGACCTGTACGGCTGCTTCCTCAAGGACTACCGCCCGGCGGGCTGGTAAGGCGCCGGCCGTGGACGTCCGCGTCCTGCGGGTCTTCACCGGCCCGGACGGCTCCGGCGGCAACCTCCTCGGAGTCGTCCACGACGGCCCGGCCGTCCCCGGCCCCGCCGCGCGGCAGCGGCTGGCCGCCGGGCTGGGCTTCAGCGAGACGGTGTTCGTCGACGACGCCGCGCGCGGGGTCGTCGACATCTTCACCCCCAGCGGGCGCCTGCCCTTCGCCGGGCACCCGCTCGTGGGCGTGGCCCGGCACCTGCGGCAGCACGGGTACGCGGCCGACGTGTTGCGGCCGTCCGCGGGCGACGTGCCGTCCTGGACGGCGGACGGCGCCACGTGGATCCGCGCCCGCGCCTCCTGGGCCGCGGGCCGCCTCCTCCAGCAGCACGCCCTGCCCGCGGACGTCGACGCCCTCCCCGCCCCGCCGCCCGGCGACGGCTGGCTCTACGCCTGGTCCTGGCAGCACGAGCCGACGGGCCGCGTCCGCGCCCGGGGCTTCCCGCGCCGTGGCGACGGCATCGCGGAGGACGAGGCGACGGGGGCGGCGGCGCTCTCCCTCACCGCGGCGCTCCAGCGCGACCTCACCATCGCGCAGGGCGCGGCTTCGTGTATCCGTACGCGGTACGAGGGTGACTGCGTCACGCTCGGCGGCGGGGTCGGCTTCGCCGGGGTCCGAACGATCGGGGAGTGACCCGGGGGCGCGGCGGGTTGCCGCGGGCGCCTTGTGGGTTCGGCACCGCCGATTGCCGCCGTGGTGGTTGTTCGCCGTGGCGGCGGAAGAAGTGCGCGGGCCGGGGCCGGTCGTGGGTTCGGGGCTCGCTCCGGAGTGAACTGCGGGTTCGGCACTGCCGGAGATCACAGCCGTGGTTGCTCGCCGTAGCGGCGGAAGTGATGCGGCCGGAGCTCGACAGCTTTTCCGCCGCGGCGGCGATGAGCCCCCACGCAGGGGGCCGGCGGTGCCGGACGGGCCTGCCGCCGGGCGGCACCGCCGCGGTGCCGGACCCTCCGCCCCGGCTACGCCATGACGCGTCGCGCGACCGGATGGAGCGTCGCGTACTCCAGCGGGGCCGACGGGTCGATCGAGACGTGCAGGGGAGCCGCCGGGGCGCCCGCGCGGGCCAGGAGGTCGCCCACGGCGGCGATCATCGCGCCGTTGTCCGTGCACAGCCGCAGCGGCGGCACCCGCAGTTCGACGCCCGCGGCGGCGCACCGCTGCCGGGCCAGGGCCCGCACCCGGGAGTTGGCGGCGACGCCGCCGACGACGACCAGCGTTCCCACCCCGTGCTCGACGCAGGCGGCCACCGCCTTGCGCGTGAGGACGTCGGCCACCGCCTCCTGCAGGGACGCCGCCCCGTCCGCGACCGGCAGCGCCCGCCCGGCAGCGCGGTGCTGTTCCGCCCACCGCGCGGCGGCCGTCTTCAGCCCGGAGAACGAGAAGGCGTACGGATCGTCCCGCGGCCCCGTGAGCGGCCGCGGGAACGGCACCGCCCCCGGATCGCCCTCCCGGGCCGCCCGGTCCACGGCGGGCCCGCCCGGGTAGGGCAGCCCGAAGACCCGGGCCACCTTGTCGAAGCACTCGCCCGCCGCGTCGTCCAGCGTGTCGCCGAGGTGCACGATCGGGTCGCGCGCGAGGTCCCGTACGAGCAGCAGCGACGTGTGCCCGCCGGAGACGATGAGCACCATGCACGGGTCGGGCAGCGGCCCGTGCTCCAGCGTGTCCGCGGCCACGTGCCCCGCGAGGTGGTGCACCCCGTACAGCGGCACATCCAGGGCGTAGGCGAGCCCCTTCGCCGCGGCCAGGCCCACCTGGAGCGCGCCGGAGAGGCCGGGCCCGGTGGTCACGGCGACGGCGCCGATGTCCCGCATCGTCAGCCCGGCGTCGGCGAGGGCGGCGTGCACGACGGGCGCGGCCGCGTGCACGTGCGCGCGGGCCGCGATCTCGGGGACGACGCCGCCGAAGCGCGCGTGCTCGTCCATGCTGGAGGCCACCGCGTGGCCCAGCAGCTTCCCGTCCCGCACCAGACCGGCGCCGGTCTCGTCGCAGGACGACTCGATCCCCAGCACCACCGGCGAACGCACCACGCCGCACCTCCTGCTTTCTTCTCGCAATTGCACAGCATATGCAATAAGGGCCCGCATGCCGCGCCGCCGCCCGCGGTCAGTAGAGTTCCCGTGCCCCAGCCCGCAGCGAACGCCGAGGTGACAGCCCCGTGAGCCCCGCCCCCGTCACCGTCGTCGGCATCGGTGCCGACGGCTGGTCCGGCCTCGCCCCCGCCTCCCAGGAGGCGCTGCGCGCCGCCGAGGTGATCATCGGCGGCCCCCGCCAGCTGGACCTGCTGCCCGCCGCCTGCCCCGCCGAACGCGTCCCCTGGCCCTCCCCCCTCCGCCCGGCCGTCCCGGGCCTGCTCGCGGCGCACGCCGGCCGCCGCGTCTGCGTGCTCGCCAGCGGCGACCCCATGTTCTTCGGCATCGGCCGCACCCTCGCCGAAACCGTCGGCCCCGACCGGCTGCACGTGCTCCCGCACCCGTCCTCCGTCTCGTACGCCTGCGCCCGCCTGGGCATACCGCTGGAGCAGGCGGAGGTGGTGAGCCTCGTCGGCCGCCCCCCGGCGACGCTCACCGCGGCCCTCCACGACCGCCGGAGCCTGCTGGTCCTCAGCTCGGGCGCCGGCACCCCCGCCGAGGTCGCCGCGCACCTCCGCGACCACGGCTACGGCCCGAGCCGCATGACCGTCCTGGAACAGCTCGGCTCCCCGGCCGAACGGCGCCTCGACGGCACGGCCGAGGACTGGCACCACGCACCCGGCGACGCCCTCAACGTCATCGCCGTCACCTGCCGGCGCGCCCCCGGCGCGCCCCGCCTCCCCCTCACGCCCGGCCTGCCCGACGACGCCTACGAGCACGACGGCCAGCTGACGAAGCGACACGTACGAGCAGTCACCCTCGCGACGCTCGCCCCCGCCCCCGGCGAACTCCTCTGGGACATCGGCGGCGGCTCCGGCTCGATCGCCATCGAGTGGATGCGAACCCACCGCACCTGCCGCGCCGTCACCATCGAGCGCGACCCCGCAAGAGCGGCCCGCATCACCCGCAACGCCGAGAAACTGGGCGTCCCCGGCCTCCGCGTCGTCACCGGCGCGGCCCCCGCGGCACTGGCGGAACTGGAAGTCCCCGACGCCGTCTTCATCGGCGGCGGCCTCACCTCACCCGGCCTGCTGGGCGCGTGCTGGGAGGCGCTGCCCCCGGGCGGCCGCCTGGTGGCCAACACGGTCACCCTCGAATCCGAGACGCTGCTCACCTACTGGTACGGCCGCGCCGGCGGCGAGCTGACCCGCCTGTCGGTCGCCCAGGCGGTCCCCGTGGGCGGCTTCACGGGCTGGAGGCAGGCCATGCCGGTGACTCAGTGGTCCGTGGTGAAACCCGCCCCGGCACCGACTTCCCCACCGACAGGAGACCCCGCCCCGTGACCGTGTACTTCATCGGCGCCGGCCCCGGCGCCGCCGACCTCATCACCGTGCGCGGCGCCCGCACCCTCGGCCGCTGCGGCGTCTGCCTCTACGCGGGCAGCCTCGTCCCGCGCGAACTCCTCGCCGAGTGCCCCCCGGACGCCCGTCTGGTGGACACCGCCGGCCTGACCCTCGACCAGATCACCGAGGAGCTGACCCGGGCTCATGAGGCGGGTCACGACGTGGCGCGCCTGCACTCCGGCGACCCCTCCGTCTTCAGCGCCGTGGCCGAGCAGATGCGCCGCCTGGACGCGGCCGGCATCCCGTACGAGATCGTGCCGGGCGTCCCCGCCTTCGCCGCGGCGGCCGCCGCCCTCGGCCGTGAGCTGACCGTGCCGACGGTCGGTCAGACGGTGATCCTCACGCGGATCGCCCGCCAGGCCACCCCCATGCCCCCCGGCGAGGACCTCGCGACCCTGGGCCGCAGCGGCGCCCTGCTCGTCCTGCACCTCGCCGCCCGCTACACCGGCGAGGTCGTCGCGGAGCTCCTCCCGCACTACGGCGCCGACTGCCCGGCCGCCGTCGTCGCGATGGCCAGCCGCCCGGACGAACTGGTCCTGCGCGGGACGCTCGCCGACATCGCGGAGAAGGTCGCGGCGGCGGGGGTGGTCCGCACGGCGGTCATCATCGTGGGCCGGACGCTGGCGGCGGAGCAGTTCCCGGACAGCTACCTGTACTCGGTGGACCGCCACCGTGACCCCTGCGCTAAGTGAGGTTAGCCTATGCTTACCTGCACATGATCATCCCAGGGGGGACCCGCATGCCGAAGACCCGTATGCCCGAGCGCGCGTCAAAGACCGTACGAGCGGCCCTCGTGGCCCTCACGGCCACCACGCTCGCGGCCACCGCGATCGGCCCGGCCGCCGCCGCGGCGGACGCCCCGGCCGGCGCCGAGAGCCACGCCGCCACCCAGGAGGCCCTGAACGGCCTCGCCGCCGCCGGCATGCCCGGCGTCGCCGCGGGGACGCTGACGCCCAAGGGCACCTGGTCCGGCTCCGCCGGCTACGCGGACACCGCCACGAAGCGCAAGCGCACGGCCGCCGACCACTTCCGCGCGGGCAGCATCACCAAGTCCTTCGTCGCGACGGTCCTGCTGCAGCTGGAAGCGGAGGGGAAGCTGAGCATCGACGACTCCGTCGAGAAGTGGCTCCCCGGCGTGGTCAAGGGCAACGGCTACGACGCCGACAAGATCACGATCCGTCACCTCCTCAACCACACCAGCGGCGTGCACGACATGGTGTCCACGCCCGAGTGGAACGAGCAGATGAACGGCCAGGGGTTCTTCGAGCACCGGTACGACATCAAGACGCCCGAGCAGATCGTCGCCATGGGCATCAAGTACGGCCCGGACTTCGAGCCCGGCAAGGGCTGGCGGTACTCCAACACCAACTTCGTGCTCGGCGGCATGATCATCGAGAAGGCGACGGGGAAGCCGTACGCCCGCGAGGCCGAGCGGCGCATCGTCAAGCCGCTGGGCCTGAAGGAGACCACCTTCCCCGGCACGGATCCGAAGCTGCCGGCGCCGCACCCGGTCGGCTACTCCAAGCTCTACGTGCCCGACCCGGGCCCGGAGATCTACGACGCCACCGAGTACCGGCCGTCCTGGTCCGGCGCCACGGGCGAGGTCGTGAGCACGAGCGGCGACCTCAACCGCTTCTACAGCAGCCTCCTGCAGGGCAAGCTGCTGCCGAAGAAGCAGCTGGACGAGATGCTCACCACCGTCGAGACGGGCGAGCACTACACCTACGGCCTCGGCATCATCTCCCGCAAGCTGACCTGCGGCGTGCAGGTGTACGGGCACGACGGCGTCGTCTGGGGCTCCCTCAGCGGGTCCGCGGGCACGCGCGACGGCAAGCACATGCTCACCTTCAACATCAACGGTGACTGGCTCAACGACAGCCCGCCGTTCGAGAACATGTTTGAGGGCGAGTTCTGCGGGGCGATCCCGAAGCCGGTGAAGGACAAGCCGGCGGCGGCCGCCGCGGCGGTCAACACCCTCCGCTAGCCGAAGCCGCTAGCTCCCGCGCGGCCCCACCGGCCCCGCCCGTCCCACGATCGCGCCCGCGCGGTCGATGCAGATCACATCGACCGCGACGGGCGCGCCGCGCAGCACGGCGAGCGCCTCGTCGCGGGCGGTGGCGGCGACCAGGTCGCCGAGCGGGACGCCGGCCGCCTCGCACAGCCGCAGGGCCTCCAGGCCGGTGTTGGCGGAGGCGACGGCGGCCGCCAGCTCCTCGCCCGAGCCGCCGCGCCGGGCCAGTTCCGCGAGGAACCCCTTGTCGACCTGGGACCGTCCCGAGTGCAGGTCGAGGTGGCCGGCGGCCAGCTTCGACAGCTTGGCGAAGCCGCCCGCGACGGTGAGCCGGTCCACCGGGTGCCGACGGAGGTACTTGAGCACGGCGCCCGCGAAGTCGCCCATGTCCAGCAGGGCGTCCTCCGGCAGGCCGTGCACGGCGACCGCGACCTTCTCCGACGTGGACCCCGTACAGCCCGCGACGTGGCGGCGGCCCGCCGCGCGGGCCACGTCCACGCCGCGCCGGATGCTGTCGATCCAGGCGGAGCACGAGTACGGCACGACGATGCCCGTGGTGCCGAGGATGGAGATGCCGCCCAGGATCCCGAGCCGGGGGTTCCAGGTCGAGCGGGCGATCTCCGCGCCGTGGTCGACCGAGACCTCGATCTCGACGTCGCCCGAGCCGCCGTGCCGGGCCGCGACCTCGGCGACGTGGTCGCGCATGAGCTGCCGGGGCACGGGGTTGATGGCGGGCTCGCCCACGTCCAGGGGCAGCCCGGGGCGCGTGACGGTGCCCACGCCCGGGCCGGCCCGGAACACGACCCCGGAACCGGGCGGGAGGATCCGCACCGTCGCGCGGATCAGCGCGCCGTGGGTGACGTCCGGATCGTCACCGGCGTCCTTGACGATGCCGGCCATGGCGGAGGGACCGGCGTCCCCGGAGATCAGCCGCTCCGCGGCGATCGCGAACGCGGGCGTCTGCCCCTTGGGCAGGGTGATCGTCACGGGGTCGGGGAACTCGCCCGTGAGGAGCGCGGTGTACGCGGCGGTGGTGGCGGCGGTCGCGCACGCGCCGGTCGTCCAGCCGTGGCGCAGACCGGTGTGCTGCAGCTGGGCGGCCCGCCCGCCGGCGGCCTTGCCGGCCGTGGCGCCGGCCGCTTCGGTGACATCGGTCACGGGGTGCTCCCCAAGATTTTCCCGCCGCGGCGGCGAGCGACCACAATGCGGGGGACCGGCGGTGCGGAACCGTCCGCGAAGCGAACGGAAAGGCACGACGTGGGAGCCGAGCGCCACATCCTGATCCTGGGCGGCACGACGGAGGCGCGCCGGCTGGCCGGCGAACTCGATGCGCTTCCCGGGCTGCGCGTGACCACGTCCCTCGCGGGCCGCGTGGCGCAGCCGCGCCTGCCCGCCGGAGAGGTCCGCATCGGGGGGTTCGGCGGCCCCGAGGGCCTCGCCCGGTGGCTGCGCGAGCAGCAGGTGGACGCGCTCATCGACGCCACCCATCCTTTCGCCGGCACGATCAGTTTCAACGCGGCGGAGGCCGCCGCAGAGGTCCATGTTCCCTTGCTGGCCGTCCGCCGTCCCGGGTGGGTCGCGGGACCGGGGGACGACTGGCACGACGTGGGCTCGCTGGACGAGGCGGCGGAGGCGCTGCCGGCCCTGGGGGAACGGGTGTTCCTGACCACGGGCCGCATGGGCCTGGCGGCCTTCGCCCACCTCGGCCGGCTGTGGTTCCTGGTCCGCTCCGTGGACGCCCCCGAGCCGCCGGCCCCGCCCCGTATGGAAGTCGTCCTGGACCGAGGTCCCTTCACGGTCGAGGCCGAGCGCGAACTGATCCGGCGGCACCGGATCGACGTCCTGGTCACGAAGGACAGCGGTGCGGCGGCAACGGCGGCCAAACTGACGGCGGCCCGCGAGGCGGGCATACCGGTCGTGGTGGTCCGACGGCCGCCGACACCGGAGGGCGTCCCGACGGCCGCGGACCCGGCGGAGGCCCGGGAGTGGCTGGACCGGCAGTTCCGGAACGCTTGAGCCGGGTCCGGCACCGTCGGCGACGCAGGCGGCGGCTGCTCGCCGCCGCGCGGCGGACACCGTGCCGGCACCGCGGACGCGGCTCGCCGCCGCCGCGCAGCCCGCTCCTGCCGCGGTGAGGCCGCATCCAAGCTGCGGGCCCCGCAGGGCATTCCGCCGCGACGGCGAGCAACCGTCGCGCACCGGCCCGGCGGTGCCGGCCCGCCGTCACGCGTGCGTCACGCCTCCGGATACCGTCGCGGCGTCCAGACGATCCTCTCCGGGGAGCCGTCCGCCGTGCGGGTCGCCACCTGCGTCTGTGTCGAGCCGACGAGGAGGATCGTGCGCATGTCGACCTCCGCGGGGTCGAGTTCGCCGAGGGGGACGATGCGGACGGACTCCGACGGGCCGCCCACGTCGCGGGCGACGACCACCGGCGTGTCCGGGGCGCGGAACTCCAGGAGCAGTTCGCGGGCCTTGCCGACCTGCCAGACGCGGCTGCGGGAGCCGGGGTTGTACAGGGCCAGGACCAGGTCCGCGGAGGCGGCGGAGCGCAGCCGCTCGGCGATGACCTCCCACGGCTTGAGCCGGTCGGAGAGGGAGACGACCGCGTAGTCGTGGCCCAGCGGGGCGCCCGCGCGGGAGGCGGCCGCGTGGGCGGCCGTCATGCCGGGCACCACCCGGACCGGGATGTCGAGGTAGGGACCTTCGGAGGCCACTTCCAGGACCGCCGTGGCCATGGCGAAGACGCCGGGGTCGCCGGAGGAGACGACGGCGACGCGCCGCCCCTGCCGCGCCAGGTCCAGCGCGAACTCGGCCCGCTCGGACTCGACCTTGTTGTCGGAGGCGTGGCGGCGCTGGCCGGGGCGGGCCGGCACCCGGTCCACGTACGTGCTGTAGCCGACGACGTCCTGCGCGGCCGCGAGCTCGCCGCGCGCCTCGGGCGTGAGCCACAGCGGGCCGGCCGGGCCGAGGCCGACGACCACGACCTCGCCGCGCCCGGCGCGCGGCTCGGCGTCCACGCGGCTGGGCAGGACGGCGACCGAGAAGTACGGCACCGACGAGGGGTCCACGTCGGCGAGCCGCCCCGTGCGCTCGCCGCTCATCGTCGCGCGCTCGACGTACCGGGCGTCGTCCAGCCGTCCGGACCGCTCCAGCGCGCCCCGGACGGCGGGGAACGTGCGCCCGAGCTTCATCACCACGGCCGAGTCCGTGGCCGCGAGCCGCGCCGTGAGCTCCTCCTCGGGCAGCGTGCCCGGCAGGATCGTCAGGACCTCCTCGCCCTCGACGAGGGGCTCGCCGAGGCGGGCCGACGCCGCGCTGAACGACGTGACGCCCGGCACGACCTCCGTCGGATAGCGGTGGGCGAGGCGCTTGTGCATGTGCTGGTACGAGCTGTAGAAGAGCGGGTCGCCCTCGGCGAGGACGGCGACCGTGCGCCCGGCGTCCAGGTGCGCGGCGAGCCGCGCCGCGGCCTCCTCGTAGAACTCCTCCATGGCGCCCCGGTAGCCGCCGGGGTGGTCCGTGGTCCCGGTGGTGACCGGGTAGACCAGGCGCTCCTCGATGTGGCCGGGCCGCAGGTGGCGTTCGGCGATGGAGCGCGCGATGGAGCGGCCGTGCCGGGCGCTGTGGTACGCGACGACGTCCGCCGCCGCGATGACCTCGACGGCCCGTACGGTCATCAGCGACGGGTCGCCGGGGCCGAGCCCCACCCCGTACAGCCGGCCCGTCGTCGTCTGCGGATGCGGATGCTGCTCGCTCACTCTTCCTCGCTCGCTATCGCGTTGATCGCGGCCGCGGCCATGGCACTGCCGCCGCGCCGCCCCCGCACCACCAGGTACTCCAGCCCCAGCGGGCTGCCGGCCAGGGCGTCCTTGGACTCGGCGGCGCCTATGAAGCCGACCGGGATGCCGAGCACGGCGGCCGGCCGGGGCGCGCCCTCGGCCACCATCTCCAGCAGCCGGAAGAGCGCGGTGGGCGCGTTGCCGACCGCCACGACGGCGCCGTCCAGCTTGTCGCGCCACAGCTCCAGGGCCGCGGCGCTGCGGGTCGTGCCCATGCGCTGCGCCAGCTCGGGCACCGCCGGGTCGGCGAGGGTGCACAGCACCTCGTTGTCCGCGGGCAGGCGCTTGCGGGTGACGCCGCTGGCGACCATGTTCGCGTCGCACAGGACCGGCGCCCCGGCGAGGAGCGCGGCGCGCGCCTTCGCGACGACGCCGGGGGAGTAGGCGAGGTCCTTGACGAGGTCCGTCATCCCGCAGGCGTGGATCATGCGCACCGCGACCCGGCCGACGTCGGGCGGCAGCCCGCCGAGGTCCGCCTCGGCGCGGATGGTGGCGAAGGACTGGCGGTAGATGGACGCGCCGTCCTTGTCGTAGTCGAACACTGTGGCCTCGTTGTCCTCGTTCATGTCGTGGTACGTGCCGCCGCCACCGCGCCGGCGAGTCCTGCCGTCGTCACTGTCCGGGGCCCGGCGCCCTGCCGGCCGCCGCTCTCGTCCCGCACCGTCACCCGGTAGCCGTCGCCCGTCGCCAGGACGTCGACCCACGGGCCGCCCCCGGGGTGCCCGCAGCGCCGCTCGCACCCGGACCAGTAGACCGGGAGCGCCGTCGCACCAGCAGCCTGCCCGCTCGCGAGGCAGGCCGCCGCGTCCGCCCGCACGTCGGCGAGGGACTTGGCGCATCCGGGCCGCCCGGCGCACGCGCCCGCGCGGTGCCAGGCGGATTCCGCGGAGGTGACGAACCCGCTGTCCGCGAGGTCCGCCAGCAGGCGGGGGGCCTCCTCCGCGGGGAAGCCGGGGAGGACGAGGCCGCGCCAGGGGGTGACCCGGATCGTCTGCTCCCCCTCCTTGGTGGCCATGCGGACGGCGAGCCGCCATTGAGCGGCGGTCAGCCGGCCCAGGGGTGCCGTCACGGACAGGGCGCTGGTGCCGTCGGGGCCGGTGACGACGCCCGGTACGGGCGGTTCGCCGAGAGGGAGCCGGAGGCCGGGCAGCGGAGTGGAGGCGATGCCCGCCTCCGTGAGCCGCTCCGCGAGCCGCGCGGCGGTCGGCCGCGCTCCGGGCGCCAGCTCTCGTACGCGCCACGCCGTGCTGCCGGAGGCCTCCCGCACCGCCAGGAACTCGGCCGCCGCCAGGACGGCCGCGCGCGGGGCGTCCGCGGCGGCGACGCGCAGGCCGGGCCCGGTGGTGCCGAAGCACAGGCCGGCCCGCCCGGCGCCGCTTGCGATCAATGTCACATCGGGCCGCAGGGCCACGATGTCGCCCCGCCCGTCATCCAGTCCGAAGAGGAACCTTCCGGAGAGGTCCGTGAGGGCCTCGGCGCCGTCGTCGGCGCAGAGCAGTCCGTCCAGTTCACGGGCCCATGCCTGGACATCGGCCGGCGCCCTCTCCGAACCCGAAGCGGAATCAGGAGAAAAGCCGTCCAGGCCGCACAGCGGCGAGGCCGCCACATTGCGGATCCGGTCGTGCCGGTCCGACGGCAGCAGGCCGCGCAGCCGCAGCCGCTCGGCGAGCAGGCCGCCGCAATCGGCGGGCAGACCCCGCAGCTGGACGTTGCCGCGCGAGGTCAGATCGAGGTGCCCGTCGCCCAGGGTCTCCGCCAGGCCGGCCAGCAAGCTCGCCTGACGGGACGTCAAAACACCGCCGGGCAGCCGGATCCGGGCCAGCGTCCCGTCGTCCGCGGCGTGCAGCCGCAGCGCGCCGGGGCAGGCGTCGCCCCGCTCGCGGACGGGCCCCGCGGAGGGCGTGCCGGCAGTGGCGGCGGCCCGGTCCGGGGGAGGTGCGGGGGTGGTGGACATGGCCGCGAGCATACCGACGCCCCTGCCCGGCGCACGGCCGCCTGCCGCACGCCCCGGACACTCCCGCACCGCCGCCTGCCTGGGCTTTACTATGCTCCACGGTGGAACAGCGCTCGCTCCGCGAGCGCCGCTCCGCCAAACGCCAGCGACGGCGACAGGGGAGGAAGCCGGTGAGACTCCGGCACGGTCCCGCCACTGTGAGCCCGGCCCTCGCGCCGGGCGAGTCAGGAACTCCCGCCGTCCTCCAACCGCCCGGGGCGCGGACCCCGAGGAAGGCTTGCCGCCGCATGCGCACATTCCGGTGCCGGGCATCCCGGGCGACCCACGATGCCCTGGGGAGCGCCGCGTGATCCTTCTCCTGTCGACGTCCGACACCGACCTGCTCAGCGCCCGCGCGGCTGCTGCTCACGGGGGCCCGGTCACGTACCGGCTCGCCAACCCGGCCCGGCTCGCCCTCGACGACCTCCCGGAGCTCCTGGAGGGCACCGACCTCGTCGTCGTCCGCCTCCTCGGCGGCATCCGCGCCTGGCAGGAGGGCCTGGACCTGCTGCTCGCCGGCGACCGCCCCGTGGTCGTGCTGACCGGCGAACAGGCGCCCGACGCCCAGCTGATGGAGGCGTCCACCGTCCCCGTCGGCATCGCCGCCGAGGCCCACGCCTACCTCGCCCACGGCGGCCCGGCCAACCTCGAACAGCTGGCCCGCTTCCTCTCCGACACCGTGCTCCTCACCGGCCACGGCTTCGAGCCCCCGGCCGCCGCCCCCGCCTGGGGCGAGCTGGACCGCACCCCCCGGCCCGGCGCGAGCGGCCCGCTCGTCGCGGTGCTCTACTACCGCGCCCACCACATGAGCGGCAACACCGCGTTCGTCGAGGCCCTGTGCGGCGCGATCGAGGACGCCGGGGGCCGTGCCCTGCCGCTGTACGTGGCCTCGCTGCGGGCCCCCGAGCCCGAGCTGATCGACGCCCTGCGCGGCGCCGACGCCGTCGTCACCACCGTGCTCGCCGCGGGTGGCACCAAGCCCGCCGAGGCCTCCGCCGGCGGCGACGACGAGTCCTGGGACGCCGGCGCGCTGGCCGCCCTCGACGTGCCGATCCTGCAGGCCCTGTGCCTGACCGGCCCGCGCAGCGCCTGGGAGGAGAACGACGAGGGCCTCTCGCCGCTCGACGCCGCCACCCAGGTCGCCGTGCCCGAGTTCGACGGCCGCATCATCACCGTCCCGTTCTCCTTCAAGGAGGTCGACGAGGACGGCCTGCCCGCCTACGTCGCCGACCCCGAGCGCGCCGCCCGCGTCGCCGGCATCGCCGTCCGCCACGCCCGGCTGCGCCACGTCCCCGCCGCCGAGAAGCGGATCGCGCTCGTCCTCTCCGCGTACCCCACCAAGCACTCCCGCATCGGTAACGCCGTCGGCCTCGACACCCCCGCCAGCGCCGTCGCGCTCCTGCGCCGACTGCGCGAAGAGGGCTACGACTTCGGCGACGAAGCCGTGCCCGGCCTGGAGTCCGGCGACGGCGACGAGCTCATCTACGCCCTCATCGAGGCCGGCGGCCACGACCAGGACTGGCTCACCGAGGAGCAGCTCGCCCGCAACCCCGTCCGCATCCCGGCCGCCGACTACAAGCGCTGGTACGCACGGCTGCCGCAGGAGCTGCGCGAGTCCGTCGAGGAGCACTGGGGCCCGGCGCCCGGCGAGATGTTCCTCGACCGCAGCCGCAACCCCGAGGGCGACATCGTCCTGGCCGCCCTGCGCCGCGGCAACCTGCTGATCCTCATCCAGCCGCCGCGCGGCTTCGGCGAGAACCCCATCGCCATCTACCACGACCCCGACCTGCCGCCCTCGCACCACTACCTCGCCGCGTACCGCTGGATCGCGGCCGCCCGCGAGGACGGCGGCTTCGGCGCCGACGCCATGGTGCACCTCGGCAAGCACGGCAACCTGGAGTGGCTGCCCGGCAAGAACGCCGGCCTGTCCGCCGCCTGCGGCCCCGACGCCGCGCTCGGCGACCTCCCGCTCGTCTACCCCTTCCTCGTCAACGACCCGGGCGAGGGCACGCAGGCCAAGCGCCGCGCCCACGCCACGCTCGTCGACCACCTCGTGCCGCCGATGGCCCGTGCCGAGTCGTACGGCGACATCACGCGCCTCGAACAGCTCCTCGACGAGTACGCGCAGATCTCCGCGATGGACCCGGCCAAGCTGCCGGCGATCCGCGCCCAGATCTGGACCCTCATCCAGGCCGCCAGGCTCGACCACGACCTCGGCATGGACGAGCGCCCGGACGACGACGGCTTCGACGACTTCCTGCTGCACGTCGACGGCTGGCTGTGCGAGGTCAAGGACGCGCAGATCCGCGACGGCCTGCACGTCCTGGGCTCCGCCCCGGTGGGCGCCGATCGCGTGAACCTGGTCCTGGCGATTCTGCGAGCCCGTCAGATCTGGGGCGGCAAAACGGCGCTGCCGGGCCTGCGAGAGGCCCTCGGCCTGGACGAGTCGGCCGCGACGCGGATGACGGCGGACCGGGCGGAAGCCGAGGCCCGCGCTTTGGTGGAGGCCATGGAAGCGGCCGGCTGGGACCCGGCAGCCGTCTCGGCCACTGTGGGCAATCGTCCCGCGGGGCGGGACGGGTGGGCACAGCCCCTGGTGCGGGGCACCGACATGGCTGTCCCCGACCCCGTCGAGGCCGTCCTGGACTTCGCGGCACGCGAAGTGGTCCCCCGCCTCGCGGGGACGACGAGCGAGCTTGACAACGCCGTGAAGGCCCTGGCCGGCCGCTTCGTCCCCGCCGGCCCGTCCGGCTCGCCGCTCCGCGGTCTCGTCAACGTCCTCCCGACCGGCCGCAACTTCTACTCCGTCGACCCCAAGGCCGTCCCCAGCCGCCTCGCGTGGGAGACCGGCCAGGCCCTCGCGGACTCCCTCCTGGAGCGCTACCGCACGGACAACGGCGAGTGGCCGCAGTCGGTCGGTCTGTCCCTGTGGGGCACGAGCGCGATGCGCACGGCGGGCGACGACGTGGCGGAGGCCCTCGCCCTGCTGGGCGTCCGCCCCGTGTGGGACGAGGCGTCGCGCCGCGTGACGGGCCTGGAGGCCGTCTCCCCGGAGGAGCTCGGCCGCCCCCGCATCGACGTCACCCTCCGCATCAGCGGCTTCTTCCGCGACGCCTTCCCGCACGTGATCGGCCTCCTGGACGACGCGGTCCGGCTCGTGGCCTCCCTGGACGAGGCCCCGGAGGGCAACTACGTCCGCGCCCACGCCCAGGCCGACCTCGCCGCGCACGGCGACGAGCGCCGCGCCACCACCCGCATCTTCGGCTCCCGCCCGGGCACGTACGGCGCCGGCCTGCTCCAGCTGATCGACAGCCGCGACTGGCGCACCGACGCCGACCTCGCCGAGGTCTACACGGTCTGGGGCGGCTACGCCTACGGCCGCGGCCTCGAAGGCCGCCCGGCCCGCGAGGAGATGGAGACGGCGTACAAGCGCATCGCGGTCGCGGCCAAGAACACGGACACCCGCGAGCACGACATCGCCGACTCCGACGACTACTTCCAGTACCACGGCGGCATGGTCGCCACGGTCAAGGCGCTGCGGGGCAGGGCCCCGGAGGCGTACATCGGCGACTCCACCCGCCCCGAGACGATCCGCACCCGCACCCTCGTCGAGGAGACCTCCCGCGTCTTCCGCGCCCGCGTGGTCAACCCGCGCTGGATCGAGGCCATGCGCCGCCACGGCTACAAGGGCGCGTTCGAACTCGCCGCCACGGTGGACTACTTGTTCGGCTACGACGCCACGACCGGCGTCGTCGCGGACTGGATGTACGACAAGCTCGCCCAGACCTACGTGCTGGACCCGGAGAACCGCGCCTTCCTGCAGGAGGCCAACCCCTGGGCCCTGCACGGCATCTCCGAGCGCCTCCTGGAGGCGGAGAGCCGCGGCATGTGGGCCAAGCCCGACGCGGAGACGCTCGAAGCGCTGCGGCAGGTCTTCCTGGAGACCGAGGGATCCCTGGAGGAGGGGACGGAGGGCTAGGGTCTGCCCCATGGGCGGACGGTCGTACGCGGCGGAGGAACCGCCCGGGCATGCCCTGGGCGTGACCCTCGCCGGCCTGATCGGCGCCCCCTTGTGGGGGGCGCTGCTCGCGGAGGGCCGCAGGCGCGCGCACCGCGCCGGGGACGTGCTGCTGCGGCAGGGCGACCCCGGCACGCACGCGCTCGCCCTGGCCTGCGGGGTCGTCAAGGTGACCTACGCGGAGCGGGACGGCACGGTGCGCGTGCTGGCGTTCCGCGGCGCGGGCGACGTGGTCGGCGAAGCCGCGGTCGCCCGGAGCGGTGCGGCCCGGCTGGCCACGGTCGAGGCCATCTCCGCCTGCGAGGTCGCCGTGGTGGAGAAGGACCGCTTCCGGCGGTTCGTCGAGCGGCACGGGCTGTCGCCGGTCCTGCACGAGCACGCCCTCATCCGGCTCGGGGAGTCCGACCGCGCGCGGGCCGGCCGCGGCGGCTCCTGCGAGCGGGTCGCGCAGGCGCTGCTCGCGCTCGTGGCCGCCATGGGCGGGGACACCGCCGGTCCCGGCGTCGAACTGGCCGTCACCAGGTCCGAGCTCGCCCAGTACTTGGGCGTTTCCCGCAACACCGTCAGCGCCCGGCTGCGCGAGATCGGCGACGGCGTCGTCGGCGCGGGACGCGGGTGCGTCGTCGTCCACGACCTGGCCGGGCTGCGCGCGTTCGCCCGCAGCGGTCCCCGGAACGTGTGACGCGCGCCACTCGTGCTGTGCACGCGCGGTGCACTCCTTCCCGGCCGCAGCGCCGAGCCTTGACCGTACCGGTGCCCCCGCGCGGGGGGAGGGGGCACCGGCCGGACCGAGGGGCGGAGGGCCCGATGACCGACCACACCTGCTGCTGCCGGCACGCCGGCTGCGCCTGTACGAAGCCGCCCGCGCGCAGCGGGCGCGGCGGAGGCTGGACCGCGCTCGCCGTCGCCGCCCTCCTCGGCTGGGGGCTGCTGAACGGCGGTCAGGAGCACGGCGATCCGCACGGTGAGCCGGTGCGGCGGCCGTCCCCAGGAATCTCGGCCTCCGGCGGTCAGTAGGATCGTTTGGATGATCATCAGAAAACGGCTGGCAGCGGGCGCGTGCGCCCTCCTCGCCGCCCTGGCCGGGGGGATCGCGCCGGCGAACGCCGCCGACGGCCCCCCGAAGGACTCCCCGAAGGTCGAGCTGGTGCTGGACGTCAGCGGCTCGATGCGCGCCCAGGACGTGGACGGCGGCACCCGCACCCGCATGGCGGCCGCACAGCAGGCGTTCAACGAGGTCATCGACGCGGTCCCGGAAGGCGTGCGGCTCGGCATCCGCACCCTCGGCGCCGACTACGGCGGTGACAACAAGGAGCTCGGCTGCCGCGACAGCAAGCAGCTCTACCCCGTCGGCCGCGTCGACCGCACCGAGGCCAAGACCCGCGTCGCGACGCTGCGGCCCACCGGCTGGACCCCCATCGGCTACGCCCTGCGCGGCGCCGACCAGGACCTCGGCACGGACGGCGGCACCCGCCGCATCGTCCTCATCACCGACGGCGAGGACTCCTGCGGCCAGCCGGACCCGTGCGACGTGGCCCGCGAACTCGCGGCCAAGGGCACGCACCTGACGATCGACACCCTGGGCCTGGCCCAGGACGACAAGACGCGCGAGCAGCTCAGCTGCATCGCCGAGGCCACCGGCGGCACGTACAGCACCGTGCGGCACACCAAGGAGCTGTCCGGCCGGATCAAGCAGCTCGTGCGCCGGTCCGAGACGCCCGTCGAGACCCCGAAGCCCGTCCAGGGCACGGACTCCTGCGCCAAGGCCCCCGAGCTCGGCGCCGGCCTGTGGACCGACCGCGAGACGTTCTCCGAGCACCGCTGGTACCGCGTCAAGGTGAAGCCGGGCCAGGAGCTGCGCACGTCGGTGAGCATCGGCGCGGACCGCGCCGTCGACCGTGACTACGGCGTGCTGGTGCGCGCCGTGAGCGAAGGCGGGCAAGAGCTCGTCCGCGGCGCCGAGGCGGGCAGCGGGCGGACGGACGTCGTCTCGTCCGGCCTGCGCTACGCCAACGGCCAGTCCGGCGACGAGGACGAGAAGGGCAAGGAGCCGCGGACCGTCTGCCTGGAGGTCTCCAGCTCCTTCTCGGCCCCCGCGAACGTCAAGCGCGACCCGGGCCTGCCCGTCGAGCTGGCCGTGGACCTCGCCGACGCCCCGGACGACCCCTCCGACCTGGCCGCCTTCGGCCTCGGCCGGGGCTGGGTGCTGCTGGGCGTCCTGGCCCTGACCGGGCTGATCACAGGGCTGGTGTGGGGCTGGGTCTCCCGCTGGCGCGTCACGGTGTGGAGGGCGAACTGATGAGGCTTCCCCTGAGGGCCCCCGCGGCCCGCGCGGCCGCGGCCGGACTGCTCGCCGCCGCCGCACTGTTCACCTCGGCCGGCGCCGCCGCTGCCGCCTCCCCGAGCCCGAGCGCCTCCGCCGCCGAGGACAGCGCGCCCACGGAGGCCGGCACGGGCTTCCGCACGGCCACCGTCCTCAAGCAGGGCCAGAAGGCCACGGCCGACGCCTCCACCGGCGACTACCTCTACTGGCAGTTCCCGGCCGGCGCCGGGCAGCAGCCGCAGGTGAAGGCCACCGTGAACCTGCCGGAGGCGTCCGCCCGGCACGGTGCCGCCGTCTGGCAGATCGACGTCTACGACGGGCTGCGCCGCCGCCAGGCCTGCGCCTCCGGCGAGCCCACGCAGCGGGCCTCCGAGCGGGACGCCTCGGTGACCCTGACCTGCACGCTGCGGACCGTCCGCCCGTGGGCCGAGCGCTGGGCGAACGACCCGCTGCCCGGCGCGTACTACATCCGCCTCACGCTGACCGAGGGCCCCGACCGGGACCACGGCCTGCCCGTGAAGGCGGAGGTCGAGGCGACGGCGAAGGACGCGGGCGGCGCCCGCGCCGAGGGCGGCGAGGTGGCACCGCTGCACGCCGCCGCCGTCGGGGAGCCCGAGGACGGCTGGAACGGCAGCTGGTGGTCGGACCGCTGGGCGTGGACCGTCGGCGGCGCCGTCCTCGGCGCGCTCGCGGCCATCGGCGGCTACGTGCTGACCCGCCACCCGCGGCGCCCCGCACGGCAGTAGCAGCCCCGCGCGGCCGGTGGGCGGGGCTACGGCGCCCCGCTCACCGGCCCGCGGGCCGGTCGCCGTCCACGGCGTCCAGGTACAGCTCCAGCAGATCGGTCGTGAAGTACGAGCTGTACGAGATGTCCGGGGTGTCGCCCCCGGTGTGGTAGCCCCCGATCACCCCGATGACCTCGTACCCGTACTCCCCGCGGACGAGGAACGGCCCGCCCGACGTGCCGCCGACGTAGCCCGCGCAGGCGATCTCCAGGAAGTCGCCCGGGGCGTTCGGGTCCGTGCTGGTGTAGCGGTGCGTCGAGGAGGAGCAGTCCAGCGGCTTGGGGTACTTGGCGTCGCTGCTGCCCGGATAGCCGATCAGCCGCACGTCGCGGTGCGCGTACCCCGGGCGGATCCCGAGCCCGAAGCCGCCGACGACGTCCTGCACGTTCTCGCCGTCGTCGCGCTGCCCGAGCCGCAGCACCGTGTAGTCCCAGCGCGCGCCGCGGTCCGTCCCCAGGTCGTAGTAGCGCTGGTCGATGTGGATCTCCTCCACGGGGAAGACGCCGTGGGGCTTGAGCCCGTCGTGGTACTGGGGCACGAACGTCAGCCGCTTCTTGGGGTCCGGCGAGCGCAGGCAGTGGGCCGCGCTCACGGCCAGGTCCCGGTGCGGGCTGCGGACGACCGTGCCGCCGCAGAAGCGGCCGGTGTTGGTCCCGTCGGTCCAGAAGAACGTGCCCACCTGCGGCAGCCCGTCGAACGGATGGCTGGGCGGCACGTCACCGGCGTGCGCCCGGCCCGCGCCTCCCGCGCGCTGCCCGGCCGGCAGGGCGGCCGCCATGCGCTCCGGTGTCCAGTACGCGTCGGCCTCGGCCGCGGCGCGCCGCAAAGGCCCGCCGGCGGCGGCCGCGCCGGTGCCGGACGCGGCGGCGACCAGCAGCCCCGACAGCAGGGCGGCGGCCAGGCCGTGCAGGGTGCGGGGTCTGTGAGGTCTGGGCATGGTCGGATACCTCCTCGTGGCGAGCGTGTCATCGTCCTACGGGCGGGACCGGGGTGAAAGGCCAGGACGCGACAGGATTCACGAGGACGTGGGACACCCGGAGCGGGCCGGCAAGTGTGCCTCCCCCCGGCGGAATTCGCCCGCCGGGCGGGCCCGCCCCCGAGGATCCGGCGGAATTCCTGCGGCGGTCCGAGCGCTTTCCCACGGGGAAGCGGAACGCCCGCGCCCCGGAATGACCCGGTCGTTCATCGCTCCATCAACTCGTGGTTAAGTCCGTCACCGAGCTGAAACCAAGGGGGGACTAGTGCTACAGGCCTAGGCCGTGACAGGATGCGTCTCGCAGTCACCCCCCGGCTTAACTGGCCGTGAGGTGAGCGGGGGAACGTCGGCCGGTGAGGACGGGAGCATATGGCAGCGGGGGGCGACAGGGCAGCAGGCGACGCGCGCAGCACGCTCGCGGCGCGGCTCAACTACCTGTTCGCGAACATGCACCCGCCCGGTGCGCCCTACACCAACAGCCACGTCGCCGACGAGATCACCAACGGCGACGAGTACGGCGAGACCGGCCTCACCGAGCAGTATCTGTCGATGCTGCGCAACGGCCGCCGCGCCAACCCCAGCCCGGACGTGCTGCGCGCCCTGGCCAAGTTCTTCGCGGTGCCCGTCGGCTATCTGATGGGCGACCTGACGGCCTCGCAGGCCGAGCGCGTGGAGGAGGAGGTCCGCTTCCTCGTCGCCATGCGCGACCAGCGGGTGCGGGCCATCGCCCTGCGCTCGGTCGGCCTGCCGCCCGAGGTGCAGGACAGCCTGACCACCATCATCAGCCAGTTCCGGCAGCAGATGAACCTTCCGTCCGACCCGCCCGACGCGGGTGGTGAGGGGCGCCCGTGACCGTCACGGATGACCGGCTCTTCACGTACTGGCGGCGTACCGAGGACGAGGACGGTGCAGGCATGCGAGTGGGGCGCATACGGCGCCGGTGCAAGCAGCTCATCCAGGAGCTCGCGCTGCCCGCGTCCACCGACCTGCAGGGCCTGTGCGACGTCGTCGCGCGCCGCGTCGGCCGCCCGATCCGCCTGGTCCCCATGAGCCTCGACGGCGTCGTCTCCGGCATGACCGCGACCACCGACGACGCGTACTGGGTCATCTACGAGCAGAAGACGTCCCCCTGGCACCAGGTCCACATCGTGCTGCACGAGATCGGCCACCTGCTCCTCGGCCACGACCAGGACCCGGCCGTCACCGAGGACGCCCTCAAGGTGTGGACCCCCTCGGTCGACGTGGCGACCGCCATGCGCCGCATGGGCCTGACCGCGGGCCTCGCCCGCCACCACTGCTACGACAACCTCACCGAGCGCGAGACCGAGATCCTCGGCACCCTCCTCATGGAGAAGGTCGTGCCCCCGCCGCCCGGCCAGGACGCCCGCCTGGAGGGCGAGGCCGCCGAGCTGGCGGCCTCCCTCGGCCCCGCCCTGCAGCACGTCCGGCGCGCCATCAGGGAGCACGGCGGAGCCGGCGCGAGCAGCGGAGGCGACGTTGTTTGACGCCCTCTACCTGACCTTCAGCGCGATCACCTGGGCCATCGTCGGCTACAAGACCCGCGCGTGGTTCCGCGACCGCGGCAACGTCGACCTGGGCCTCACCGCCCTGATGACCGCCGGCGTTCCGGTCGTCTTCCTGTTCTCCGCGCCGAGCGTCTACCGCGCGTTCGACCGGCTGACCGGCGTCGCCAACCTGGCCATGGTCTTCCTCTACTCGGCCGTGGTCCTGTTCGCCTCCGGCGCCACGATCCTGCTGCTGCGCTGGACCAGCCGCGGCGACGCCGCGGCCCGCGCCCGGGCCGCCACGCGCGCCCGGGTCGCCGTGGCCGTCGTGACCACCGCCTGGGCCGCGGCCGTCGTGTGCTTCGCCGTCGGCCGCCCCGACGCCGTGGAGCACCCCCGCGACTTCAGCACCGCCTACGCCGACGCGCCCGGAGTCGTCGCCTTCCTGGTGCTGTATCTGGCCATTTTCGGCACGAGCCTCGCCGGCCTCGGCGCCCTCTGCCCGCGCTACGCGACCCAGCTCGGCCCGGGCTGGCTCGCCAAGGGCCTGCGGACGCTCGCCGCGGGCTGCTGGCTCGGTCTGTTCTACTGCCTGTGCAAGCTCGCCGGCTTCGTGCTGAGCTGGGCGGGCCACGACGCCTACTGGCTGTCCAACGGCGTCGCCCCGATGAGCGCCTCGGTGGCCGCCCTGCTGGTCCTGCTCGGCTTCTCGCTGCCCGCCGCGGGTCCCCGGGCCGCCGCGTGGCGCCGGCTCCGCCGGCTGCAGCCGCTCTGGCAGGACGTCACCGCGCACGCCCCCGAGGTCACCCTCACCGGGCACGGCCTGACGGGCCGCTGGCCCTTCGCCGACCTGGAGTGGCGGGCGAACCGGCAGATGGCGGAGATCCGCGACATCCAGCGCGGCATCCGCCGCCACGTCGAGCCCGCCGTCCTGGACATCGCCCGCCGCAAGGCGACCGGCGCCGCGCTCGAACCGCGCCGGCTCGCCGCGGTCGTGGAGGCCGCGGCCCTCCGGCGCGGCCTGCAGAACCAGGTCACCGGGCACGTGCCCGCACCGCACGCCGACAGCGTCGTCATCACCGTCAGCGCCGATCCGGCCGAGGAGCACGAGCACCTGGCCCTCGTCGCGGACGTCTACCACGACCCGGTGGTCGACGCGGTCCTCGAAGAACTACGGGAGATGAGCGCGGCACGCCGTCCCTGACGGCGTGCGGCCCATGGACGAGGCGGCCCTGGACGGGGGTCAAGGCCGCCTGCGCCACAGGCCGGCGCCGGGTCCGTCACCACGACGGTCCCGGCGCCGCCCGTGCGCGTCCGCCTCCGGCGGGATCCGGCGAAGGGCCGCGCCCGACGCGGCACCCGTTCCCCGACCCCTCATCGGCCGATCTTCTAGAGTCGGGTCCCATGCCCAACCCCACCCCTTCCGCGCCCTTCGACGTCAGCGCGCTCATCAACGACCCGTACGGCACCTACGCCAGACTGCGCGAGGCCGGCCCGGTCCACCGCTTCACCGGCCCCGACGGCCGGCCCGCCTGGCTGGTGACCCGCTACGAGGACGTCCGCCGGGCGCTCGCCGACCCGCGGATGTCGCTGGACAAGGCCAACGCCGCCCCCGGCAACTACGCCGGATTCGCACTGCCTCCGGCGCTCGACGCCAACCTGCTCAACATGGATCCCCCGGACCACACCCGCATCCGCCGCCTCGTCGTCAAGGCCTTCACCCCCGGCCGCGTGGACAAACTCCGCGAACCGGTGCGCAAGGTCGCCGACGAACTCCTCGACGCGGTCGAGGCCGAGGGCCGTACGGACCTGCTGGCGTCCTACGCGGGCCCGCTGCCCATCACCGTCATATGCGACCTGCTGGGCGTGCCGCAGGACCAGCGGCGGGACTTCCGGGCGTGGACCGATGTGCTCATCGCCCCCGACCCGTCCCGGCCGGAGCTGATGAAGGAAGCCATCGGCAGCTTGATGCGCTTCTTCACCGGGCTCATCGCGAGCAAGCGCGCCGCCCCCGGCGACGACCTGCTCTCCGACCTCATCGCGGTCCGCGACGGCGACGGGGGCGAGGGGGAGGACCGGCTCTCCGAGGACGAGCTGTCCTCGCTCGCCTTCCTGATCCTCTTCGCGGGCTACGAGAACACCGTCCACCTGATCGCCAACGCCGTGCTGGGGCTGCTGGACCGCCCGGCCTTGATGGAGTCTTTGCGAGCGAATCCGGCCGGACTCGCAGCGGCCGTCGAGGAGTTCATGCGGTGGGACGGGCCCTCGCCGCTCGCGATCCGCAGGTTTCCGCTGGAGAACGTGGAGATCGGCGGGGTGACCGTACCGGCCGGGGAGACCGTCCTGCTGTCCATCGCCGCCGCCAATCGTGACCCTCATCACTTTCCCGAGCCGGATCGGCTGGATCTGAACCGTGATCGTTCCGGTCATCTCGCGCTGGGTCACGGGATCCATTACTGCCTCGGCGCCCCGCTGGCCAGGATGGAGACGGAAACCGCGCTGGCAGCGCTGCTGGAGCGGTTCCCGGGGCTCGCGCTCGACGTGGCGCGGAAGGAGCTGGCGTGGCGGCCCTCGGTGCGGGCACGTGGCCTGATTTCGCTCCCTGTCCGCTGGTAGCCGGCAAGGCCGAACAGGTTTTTGGTGCATGACCCATCCTTGATGAGGTAGAACTGTCTTCGAGCCCGCCCGGTGTGCATCCCCCGTCGCACCGGGCGGGCCGTCGACTCCCTCGAGGGGATCTCCGGGCGCGTCAGCCCGTGGCCGCGGGGAACTTCAGCAGGGCCACCGCCGCCAGCATCTGTATGCTCACCGCCGCCACGGCCTTGTGCGTGGGCAGGTGGTGCTGACCGCGGATCAGCAGCGTGGCGAAGGCGTAGCCGAAGGCCGAGGTGATCCAGGCGGCCGCCCGCACGGGGAAGGAGTCCCCGGGCAGGCACGCGTCGAGGGCGAGCCGCGGCAGGTCCGTCGCCCAGAACACCACGACGAACAGGGTGACCGTCGGGCCGAACTTGCCGTTGCCGCCGAGCCGGCGCGCGATCGCCTGCGTGGCGATGCCCAGCAGCAGGCTCGCGAGGACGAGGACCGCGTCGGCTATCGCCATGGCCTCCAGGGCGAACGCGGGGCCCACCCGCCACCCCTCCCAGAAGGAGTCCCGGCCCATCGTGCCCAGCACCCCGCAGAGCACGCAGAGGAACGCCGCCGCCCCCCACACGCTCCGGTCCCGCGCCTCGTCCAGGATCTCGACCGGGCGGAACCACAGCCCGAAGAAGAGGCGGTGCCAGTACAGCCTGCGGCGTGCGGCAGGTGTGCGTGGGGCGGGAGGTGAGTGCGGGGAGGCAGAAACAGGCATGAATGCAAGTATCACCGCTCGGCGGGGACTCCGGTGCCGGGGTCCGCGTCGGGGTCGGCGCCGGGACCGGCGTCCGGACCGGTGCCGCCCTCGGCGTCCGGGCGGGGATCGGGCACCGAGCCCGCCCCCGCGCCCGGGTCCGTGTCGGGGTCGGCGCCGTGCAGGTACTCCTCGCTGATCTCCCGCGGCCCGAACGGCCACACCTTCTCGTAGCGCGCCCACAGCAGGAACGCCACGCAGCCGGCACCGACCCAGGCCAGGGACCATTCGATGGGGTGCCGGCCGGGCGAATTCCGGTCCGCGTAGCCGTAGATGACGAGCCAGCCGACGAGCGCGACCACGCTCGGCAGCGGGTAGAGCCACATCCGGTACGGGCGCCGCAGCCCGGGCTGGCGCCGCCGCAGCACCGTGACGGCCGCGATCTGACCGAGCGCCTGGACGAGCACCATGACCGTCAGCAGCAGCTGGATGAGCGTCGCCAGATCCGTGTGACGCCCTATCAGGAACGCCACGCAGCCGATGCCGCCCATGGACAGCAGGCCCAGCACGGGGAAGCGGTGGCGCGGGTGCAGGACGGCGAAGGGCCGGAAGAACACCCTCTCCCGGGCCGCGTTGTACGGGATCCGGGAGGCCCCGAGCAGGCCCGTGAAGACCGAGGCGAGGGCCGTGACGAGGACCAGCACGGTGACGGCGTCCGCCGCGCCCTTGCCCCACGTCGTCTCCATCACCGCCGAGGCGATGGACGAGGACGCGGGGTTCTCGGGGTCGAGCATGTCCTCCCAGTCGACCACGCCCAGCGTGCCGATCTGCAGCAGCAGGTAGATGGCCATGATGCCGAGGACGGAGTAGATGATGGAGCGCGGGATGTTGCGCCCGGGGTCCTTGATCTCGGCGCCCATGTACGCGGTCGTGTTGTAGCCGCCGTAGTCGTAGATGCCGATGGTCAGGCCCGCCGCGAAGCCGATCCAGAAGTGACTCGACGTCAGCTCGAAGGCGCCGGACGGGTAGGTGAAGGCCAGGTCCGGGCTGAAGTGGGTGTAGGCGGCGGCGATCACCAGGAGGACGGAGGCGATCATCACGCACCACAGCACGGCGGTGATCCGCGCCAGGTTCTCCACCCGCCCCCACAGCGCCGCGACGACGAGGGCGATGAGCCCCAGGCCCGTCAGGTCGCCCTGCGTCTGCGTCATGCCGGGCCAGAGGTACGTGAGGTACTGCACGAAGCCGATGACGCCCGTCGACAGGGCCACCGGGAAGTAGAGCATCATCGTCCAGACGAACAGGAACGGCATCAGCTTTCCCGTGCGGTACTGGAAGGCCTGGCGCAGATAGACGTAGCTGCCGCCCGCGCCGGGCAGCGAGGCGCCGAGCTCGGCCCAGATCAGCCCGTCGGCCAGGGCCAGCACGGCGCCCGCGACGAACCCGATGACGGCGTGCGGGCCGCCGAACGCCGCGACCATCAGGGGGATGGTGACGAAGGGGCCTATGCCGCACATCTGGCTCATGTTGATGGCGGTGGCCTGGAACAGGCCGATCCGGCGCACGAAGCCGACCTGATCCGTCGGCGGTCTTCCCGTACCTGCCATGGCGGTCAGCCCCTTCTCGTGCCGGATGGGGTCCGGCTGACCTGATTATGCGTTCAATGCACTGGTAGCACCGGCGTGTCGGCCCCGTCCACCGTTACGACACGCCCGGCGGCTGCGGCTGCAAACGGCCGGGTAGGTTCCGTCAGTGACGGGTGTGACGAAAGGGGTGGGAGATGCTTACAGGACGGGTGGCGGTCGTGGGCGGCTCGATCGCCGGATGCGCGGCCGCGCTCGCCGTGGCGCGCGCGGGCGCCGGCGAGGTGGTGGTCTTCGAGCGGGCGGCCGGAGGGCTCGCGGAGCGGGGCGTCGGCCTCGCCGTCCACGACCGGCGGTACGCCGAGCTGGAGGCGGCCGGGCACCTGGACCCGGGCATCCCGTGGGTGCGGCTGACCTCGCGCCCCTGGATCGTGCGGGAGGACGGCAGCCGGGCCGGGCGGCGGGTGGGGGCGCTGCCATTCGGGTTCCGTTCGTACAACTGGGGGTCGCTGTGGAGCGCGCTGCGGGCCCGCATACCCGCCTCCGTCGCCTACGAGCGCGGCACGGCGGTCGAGCGGGTGCTGCCCGGGCCCGGCGGAGCCGTGCTGCGCCTGGCCGGCGGCCGCGAGGAGCGCTTCGACCTCGTCGTCGGCGCCGACGGATACCGCTCCGTCGTCCGGGCCGCAACCCGGGACGCGACCGTGCCCGGTTACGCCGGATACCTGGCGTGGCGCGGCGCCCTTCCGGAGGAGGATCTTCCGGGACCGGCCGGCGCGTGGGCCCGCGAGGAGGCCGCGAACGTCGCCTTCCCCGGCGGCCACATGATCGTCTACCGCATTCCCGGGCCGGGCGGCACCGGCACCAGCGCCAACTGGGTCTTCTACACCGCGCCCGCCGACCCGGCCCACGCCCTGTCCGTCGACGACGCGGCGGGCCTCCCGCCCGGCCGGGTGCCCGAGGCGCTGACGGCGCATCACCGCGCCGTCGTGGACGCGCACTTCCCGCCGTACTGGCAGGAGGTCGTCCGGCGCACGCCCAAGGACGCCACCTACGTGCAGCCCGTCCACGACCTGTGCGTGCCGCGCTACGGGGAGGGCCGGCTCGTCCTCCTCGGCGACGCGGCCGCCGTCGCCCGCCCGCACTCCGGCAGCGGCGCCGTGAAGGCCCTGCAGGACGCGACCGTGCTGGAGCGCTGCCTGGCCTCCGCCGGGAGCTGGGCGGAGGCCGTGGCCACGTACGACGCGGCGCGGACGCCCGCCGGCCGCGCCGTCGTCGAAATGGGGCGCCGCCTCGGCCGCGCCCAGGTGCAGGCCGCGCCCGACTGGGCGGCCATGGACCAGGCCGCCCTGGAGGCCTGGTGGCAGCGGGCGGCCGAGGGCGAGGGGAACTTCGGCGGCCAGGCGCTGGAGGGCCCGCGGGAGCCTTGAGCGGGGCCGGGCCCGGGGCGGCGCCCGGCCTGCACGGGGCCGGGCCCCGCTCGCCCTGGCCGCAGGGCCGCAACCCGCTCCTCCGCCGCAACGGCGTCGAGCCGAAATGCTGGAGTCCGGCGGTGCCGAGCGGACACCGGGCCGGGCGCCCGGGACCGCAGGCGCGGCGCGCTCGGCGCCCGGGGCACCCGGCAACGCACTTGCAAAGACCCCGCAGCTGCGATCCCTTCGCATTCGCGTACCCCGGACGCTAAAGTGACCCGGCCGTGGTGTTCGGGAAGACCGGTGACGGACCGTCGAGGTCCCAGTCCGGAGCGGCCCTCGCCACTGTGATCGGGGAGTGACCGTCCCATTCCGCGCGCCGCCCCACGGGCGCGCGGAGCCACTGGCCGCAGCCGGCTGCCGGGAAGGCGGGGACGGGCGCGAACGGACCCGTAAGCCAGGAGACCGGCCACGGCATCTCGCAAATGGTCCACGAGGTGCTGGAGCGTTCAACCCCATGTCCCGACCCACCGATTCTCCCGGCGGCGCCGTGCCCGCCTTCCGCTGGCGCCGCCAGGACACCGTGCGGACCGCCGGCCTGCTGGCCGTCATCGCCGCCCTGCACGTCGTCGCGTTCGGCGTGCTGTACCTGCTCGTCGTCCCCAACCACTACACCGTCGGCTCCAAGGTCTACGGCGTCGGCCTCGGCATCACCGCCTACACCCTCGGCATGCGGCACGCCTTCGACGCCGACCACATCGCCGCCATCGACAACACCACCCGCAAGCTGATGGCCGACGGCAAGCGCCCGGTCTCCGTCGGCTTCTGGTTCGCCCTCGGGCACTCCAGCGTCGTCGTGCTGCTGACCCTGCTGGTGGCGGGCGGAACGCAGCTCGCCGGCACGCTGATGGACGAGGAGTCCACCACCCACCAGACGCTCGGCATCGTCGGCACGACCGCCTCCGGCGGCTTCCTCTACCTCATCGCCGCGCTCAACCTCGTCGCCCTCGCCGGCATCCTGCGGATCTTCCGCGCGATGCGCGAGGGCCGTTACGACGAGGCCGAGCTGGAGCAGCACCTGGACTCGCGCGGCTTCATGAACCGCATCCTCGGCCGCTTCACCCGCTCGATCACCCGCCCCGGCCAGATGTACCCGCTGGGCTTCCTCTTCGGCCTCGGCTTCGACACGGCCACCGAGGTCACGCTGATGGTGATGGCGGGCAGCGGCGCCGCCGCGGGCCTGCCCTGGTACGCGATCGTGTGCCTGCCGCTGCTGTTCGCCGCGGGCATGAGCCTCTTCGACACCCTCGACGGCACGTTCATGAACTTCGCCTACCAGTGGGCGTTCTCCAACCCGGTCCGCAAGGTCTACTACAACCTCACCATCACCGGGCTGTCCATCGCCGTCGCCTTCCTCATCGGCACCATCGAACTCGTCGGCGTCCTGCACGAGAAGCTGGGCCTGGACGACGCGGTGACCGGCTGGATCGCCGGCCTGAACCTCGACAACGTCGGCTTCGTCATCGTCGGCCTGTTCGTGGTGGTGTGGGCGGCCGCCCTCGGCTACTGGCGCTTCGGCAAGGTCGAACAGCGCTGGGCGGCCCGCACGGCGGCCGCGGCCGAGAGCTGAAGGCGGGCTGCCGCCTGCGACGACGGGGACCGGCCCGCGGCGGCCGGCGGCCCTACGCCTCCCACCCGGGCGTGCGGGCCACCTCGGGGCTCTCGGTGTCCAGGGGGACGGACCCGGCGCGGACGAGCCCCAGCTGCACACCCTGGCGGGGCAGGACCGCGTCCAGGAGCCAGTCGGCGGCCACCCGGACGCGGTTGCCGGGCATCGCCGCCAGGTGATAGCCGCGGGTGACGGCACTGGCCAGCGGCCCTGACAGCGGGACGTGCAGCGGGTCGGCCGCGGCCTGGACGCCGCCGAGGTCGACGGTGAAGCCCAGGTCGCGGTGGCGGTAGGGGCGGCGCTCGCCGCGCCCGAAGGAGGCGGCGATGTTGCGGCCGGCGGTCCGGCCCTGCCGCTGGGCGTGCTGGGCGGTCATGGGGGTGTACTCGCCGGGCCGGGTGAGGTCGGGCACGGCCGCGGCGTCGCCGCAGGCGAGGACCTCCGGCCGGCCGGGGACGGCCAAGTACTCGTCCACGCACAGCCGGCCCTGCTCCGTGGGCAGGCCGAGGCCTGCGACCAGTGGGTCCGGGCGGACGCCCACGCACCAGACCAGGGAGCGGGTGGGGACGAACTCGCCGTCGTCCAGGTGCACGCCCTCGCGCGTGGCCTCCTTGACGGACGTGCGCGTACGGATCTCCACGCCGCGGCGGCGGAGCACGCGGTCCGCGGTGCGCGACAGGCGCTCGTCCAGCTCGGGGAGGAGGCGCGGGGCCAGATCGAGCAGCAGCCAGCGGGGGCGGGCGCCCGCCGCGCGCAGGGCGCTGTTGCGGCGTACGAGGGAGTCCGTGAACAGCACGCCGTGCGCGGCCACTTCGGTGCCCGTGTAGCCCGCGCCGGCGACCACGAACGTCAGCCGGGCGGCGCACTCCTCCGCGGAGGCCGCGGCGGCGGCCAGCTCCGTCTGGCGCACGACGTGGTCGCGCAGGTAGAGGGCCTCGGGCAGACCGCGGAAGCCGTGGGCGCGCTCGGCCACGCCGGGCACCGGCAGCAGCTTGTTGACGCTGCCCACGGTCAGCAGGAGCCGGTCGTAGCGCAGGGACCCGCGGTCGCCCTCGGGGCCGGTGTACCCGACGCGCCGCCCGTCGAGGTCGACCGTGTCCACCTGCCCGAGGACCAGCCGCACGCGCGGCAGCGTCCCGGTCAGGGACACCGTCACCCTGCGCGGTTCGAGCAGGCCCGCCGCCACCTCGGGGAGGAGGGGCAGGTAGAGGAAGTGGTCGTGCGGGTTGACGAGCACGATCTCGGCGGCGCCGCGCGCCCTGCGGGACAGCTCGCGGGCGGCCTGGTAGCCGGCGAATCCGGCTCCGACGATCACGATCCGGGGTCGGCTGTTCACGACCGCCTCCTGGGTTCCGGTTGCGTGGGTTCTCCGGTGGTCCGCGTTCTCCGGGTGTCCGCCGGGCAGCGGTCCAAACGGGGCCGGCCGGATGCCGGGGCCTCCGGACGCCGCGACCGGCCGGCCGCGGACGCCGTCACCCGCCCCGCTGCAAGTCGCTTATTCCGGTCGTATACAGAACTGCACGATTGTGCAGTGGTTCGCGGCCCGACGCTCCCGGGCCCGGCCCGCCGGGCAAGCACTGGACAGGCCCTTGGACGGGCACGGGACGAGCGAGGGGCCGGGCATACCGTGGTGAGCGACGAATACATCAGTTGGCGCAATCATTTCCTGCTGCTCCTCGACCGCATCCCGACGCCGATCGCGGTCTGCCGGCCGGACGGCGAGGTCACGGTCGCGAACCCGGCCATGGCCGCCGAGTGGGGCACGTCACCGGGCCGGCTGCGCGGCCGGAACCTGCACGAGCTGTTCCGGCCCCGGCTGCCGGGCCGGCTCGACCGGCACATCGAGGCGCTGCGGCTCGGCCGCCGCCCGCGTCACCCGATCGAGGTCCGCTGGCTGGCGGGCGCGGGCGGCGTCGAACGGGAGGGCGAGCTGCTCGTGGACCCCGTCGGCGACGGCTTCCCGCCGAGCCCCATGCTGCTGGCGGTGCTGCGGGTGCGGGCCGCCGCCACCGAGACGATCCCCCGGCCGGCGGAGCCGGTCGCCGAGGTCAGCGTGGTGGAGGGGCACATCCTGGCCCTGGCCGCCGCGGGGGCGACGACGGCCGCCATCGGCAAGGCGGTCGGGCTGACCGTGGACGGGGTCAACTACCACCTGACCCGGCTCACCCGGCGCTGGCGCGTGCCCAACCGCACGGCGCTCGTGGCGAAGGCGTACGTCCTCGGAGTGCTCTCGACGCGCGAGTGGCCGCCCGCCACGTTCCCTCAGCGCACGCGGGGCGGCGCGTGCCGCAGCACGCAGTCGCCGCACATCCCGCCCGGCAGCACGCGGTAGTACAGGCAGCAGGTGCTGCGCACGAAGGACGGCGCGGCGTGCGGCGGGCCGCCCGCCGCGAGGGTGCCGGTGCCGCGCAGGAGCGGGTCGCCGAGCACGGCGCGGGCGAGGGCGGTCGCGCGGGCCGCGTCCCCGGGCCGGCCCTGATCGTGGCACCAGGCGTGCAGCACGCGCAGGGAGCCGGCGAGCGAGGACGCGGCGTTGCCCCACAGGAGGCGGCCGGAGACCGGGACGACCGCGCGCGTGATGCGGTGCAGGTCGGCCAGGGGGCCGTGCAGGACGTGCGCGCGGATCAGGTCCGCGAGCCCGCCGTCCGCGGGCTGCGGCAGGGCCGCAGGCCCGGGCAGCCACAGGTCGTCCGGCGCGGTGCGGGCCGGGTGCCAGTGCAGCCGGTCGCCGGCGAGTGCGGGCACCTCGCCGGTGAGGACCCCCGAGCCCAGGGCGACCGACAGCAGCCGCCCCGCGATGCCCTGGTAGGCGACGGAAGCGGCCACGCGCCGGTCCTGAGTCCCCAGCCGCTCCGCGACGGTCTCCACCCGGGCGCGCACCGTCCGCTCGTCGAGCAGCGGCCCGTATTCCGCGGCGCCGGCGGGCGCCTCGCCGGTCCGCAGGGCGAAGAAGGGTCCCACGGATGCGAGTTCGGTCAGGCGCATGAGGCGATGATCCCATTTTGCCGGGCGGGGACATAAACTCGGCACCGATCCCCGCCCGCGCGCCCCCGGAGCCCCTCATGCACGACCCCTACGTCCGGGTGCGCGGTGCCCGCGAGCACAACCTCAAGGCCGTGGACGTCGACATCCCCCGCGACGCGCTCGTCGTCTTCGCCGGGGTCTCCGGTTCCGGCAAGAGCAGCCTCGCCTTCGGCACCGTCTACGCCGAGGCCCAGCGCCGCTACTTCGAATCCGTCGCCCCGTACGCGCGCCGGCTGATCCACCAGGTGGGTGCGCCCCGGGTCGAGGCGATCACCGGGCTGCCGCCGGCCGTGGCCCTGGAGCAGCGCCGCTCCGCGCCCACCTCGCGCTCCTCCGTCGGCACGGTCACCACGCTGTCGAACTCCCTGCGCATGCTGTTCTCCCGCGCGGGCGACCACCCCGAGGGCGCCGCGCGCCTCGACTCCGACGCGTTCTCGCCGAACACCGCCGCCGGCGCCTGCCCGGAGTGCCACGGCCTCGGCGTCGTGCACCGGGTCACCGAGGAGTCGCTCGTCCCCGACCCCTCGCTGTCCATCCGCGAGGGCGCGATCGCCGCCTGGCCCGGCGCCTGGCAGGGCAAGAACCTGCGGGACATCCTCGACGCCCTCGGCCACGACGTCGACCGGCCCTGGCGCGAGCTCCCGCAGGAGGCCCGCGACTGGATCCTCTTCACCGACGAGCAGCCCGTCGTCACCGTCCACCCCGTCCGCGACGCCGAGCGCATCCAACGCCCCTACCAGGGCACGTACATGAGCGCCCGCCGCTACGTCCTGCACACCGTCGCCGACTCCAAGAGCGCCCCGCTGCGCGCCCGCGCCGAGCGGCACCTCGTCAGCGCCGACTGCCCGGCCTGCCGCGGCAGGCGGCTGCGCCCGGAGGCGCTCGCCGTCACCTTCGCGGGGCAGGACATCGCCGCGCTCGCCGCCCTGCCGCTGTCCGCCCTCGCGCAGACGCTCCGGCCCGCCCTCGGCGGCGACGGCGCCGCGGCGACCCTCGCCGGGGACCTCGTGGCCCGCATCGAGGTCCTCACGGAGCTCGGCCTGGGCTACCTCGCCATGGACCGGCCCACCCCCACCCTGTCCGCGGGCGAGCTGCAACGGCTGCGGCTCGCGACGCAGCTGCGCTCGGGCCTCTTCGGCGTCGTGTACGTCCTCGACGAGCCCTCCGCGGGCCTGCACCCCGCCGACAGCGCCGCCCTCCTGACCGTCCTCGACCGGCTCAAGGCCGCGGGCAACTCCCTCTTCCTCGTCGAGCACCACATGGACGTCGTGCGCCGGGCCGACTGGATCGTCGAGGTCGGCCCGGGTGCCGGGGAGCACGGCGGGCAGGTCCTCTACAGCGGCCCGGTCGAGGGCCTCGCGGACGTCAAGGAATCCATGACCCGCCGCTTCGTCTTCGCCGAGGAGGCCCCCTCGCCGCGCACGCCCCGCGAGCCCTCCGGCGCGGTGCGCCTGCGCGGCGTCACCCGGCACAACCTGCGCGGCCTCGACGCCGAGTTCCCGCTCGGCGTGTTCACCGCGGTCACGGGCGTGTCCGGCTCCGGCAAGTCCACGCTCGTCGGGCAGGTCCTGGCCGACGCCGTCGCGGCCCACCTCGACGGCAGCGGGCCGGAGTTCGCCGCCGAGGGCCTGGCCGCCGTCGACCGCCTGGTGCGCGTCGACCAGAAGCCGATCGGCCGCACCCCGCGCTCCAACCTCGCCACGTACACCGGCCTCTTCGACGCCGTGCGCAAGGTCTTCGCCGCCACCGAGGGCGCCCGCGAACGCGGCTACACCGCGGGCCGGTTCTCCTTCAACGTCGCCGCCGGCCGCTGCGAGGCCTGCCAGGGCGAGGGCTTCGTCGCCGTCGAACTGCTCTTCCTGCCCGGCTCGTACGCCCCCTGCGAGGCGTGCGCCGGCGCGCGCTACAACCCCGAGACGCTGGAGATCACCTACCGGGGCGCGAACATCGCGGAAGTCCTCGGCATGACCGTCGACGCCGCCGCGGACTTCCTCGCCGACGTGCCCGCCGCGCGCCGCGGCCTGCGCACCCTCCAGGACGTCGGCCTCGGCTACCTGCGGCTGGGCCGGCCCGCCACCGAGCTCTCCGGCGGCGAGGCGCAGCGCATCAAGCTCGCCACCGAGCTCCAGCGCACCCACCGCGGCCACACCCTCTACGTCCTGGACGAGCCCACCACCGGCCTGCACCCGGCCGACACCGAGCTGCTCATGCGGCAGCTGCACGGCCTGGTCGACGCCGGCAACACGGTCGTCGTGGTGGAACACGACATGACGGTCGCCGCGGGCGCGGACCACGTCCTGGACCTCGGCCCCGGAGGCGGCGCCGAGGGCGGCCGCGTGGTGGCGGCCGGAACGCCGCGGGAAGTCGCCGGGGCCGCCGGGAGCGTGACGGCACGGTACCTGACGCAGGCGCTGGCCGGGGGAGGGGGCGAGGGCTGAGCTCCGCACGGAGGCCCGGGCGGCGCGGAGGTGACGGGCGGTCAAGCCGCGTCGGTGCGGCCGCCCGCCGGCGCCGCGCTGGGCAGCGCAGCGCCCCACGCGCTCTGGACGCACCGCCCCCCTTCCCCCTTACGCTCGGAGCATGACCCACGCCCTGGTCATCGGCGGCGGCATCGCCGGACCCGTCACCGCGATGGCGCTGCGGCGCGCCGGCATCGAAGCGACCGTCCACGAGGCGCATCCGACCGGTGCGGACCACCTCGGGGCGTTCCTCGTCCTCTTCGCCAACGGCCTGGCCGCCCTGCGCGCCGTCGGCGCCGACGAGCCCGTCCTCGCCTGCTCCTTCGCCGCCGACACCGTGGAGTTCCTCGGCCCCACCGGAGCCCGGCTCGGCGCACGGCCCCTCACCGGCGCGGGCGACGACGGCCTCAGCCCGCGCACCCTGCAGCGCGCCGCCCTCTACCGGGCGCTGCGCGACGAGGCCGTCCGGCGGGGCGTCCGCGTCGCGTACGGAAAGCGGCTCGTGGACGCCACGACCGGACCGGACGGCGTCGTGGCGTACTTCGCGGACGGCACTCGCGCCGAGGGCGACGTCCTCATCGGCGCCGACGGCATCCACTCCCGCACCCGCACCCTCCTCGACCCCGCGGCGCCCCCGCCCCGCCACACCGGCCAGCTCACGGTCTGCGGCCGCACCCACGACGCCGCCCACGCCGTCCCGGACCGCACGTACCGGATGGTTTACGGCCAGCGCGCCTTCTTCGGCTGCACGAGCGCGCCCGACGGTTCCACGTACTGGTTCGCCAACATCCCCGCGCCCGAGCAGCCCCGCCCGGCGCTCGCCGCGATCAGCCCCGCCGGCTGGCGGGAGCGCGTCCTCGCGGCCTTCGCCGGCGACCACACGCCCGTGACCGAGCTCGTCTCCGCCACCGGCGACGCCGTCGTCGGCGTGAACGCGTACGACATCCCCACCCTGCCCGTCTGGCACGGCGACCGCGCCGTCCTCGTCGGCGACGCCGTGCACGCCACGGCGCCGAACGCCGCGCAGGGCGCGTCGATGGCCATCGAGGACGGCGTGGTCCTCGCGCGCTGCCTGCGCGACCTGCCCGGCCCGGCGGAGGCCTTCGCCGCGTACGAGCGGCTGCGGCGCGAGCGGGTGGAGCGAGTGGTGGCGCTCAGCGCCGCGATGGCGGAGCGCGTCGCGACCCCGCCGGAACAGCCGCGGACCCCCGCGGCGTCCGACGGCGCCGACGACTGGCTGACGTCGTACCGCGTCGAGTGGGACGCGCGCGTCAGCTGACCGCGCCGCGTGCCGGCCGAGGCGGGTCCGGCACCGCCGGAACGCGCCGTAGTGGTCGATCACCGTTGCGGCGGTCCCGTCACGTGCCCCGCTTGCCGGGCCCCCGCCCTGCGGCAGACTGGAGCCATGCCTGAGCTGCCGGAGGTCGAAGCGCTCGCCGGGTTCCTCACCGGGCACCTCGTCGGCCGTACGGTCGAGCGCGTGCTGCCCGTGGCCGTGAGCGTCCTCAAGACCTACGACCCGCCGCTCACGGCCCTGGAGGGCCGGGAGGTCACCGGCGTGCGCCGGTGCGGCAAGTTCCTCGCCGTCTCCACCGGCGACGACGGACCGCACCTCGTCCTCCACCTGGCCCGCGCCGGCTGGCTGCGCTGGCAGGACACCCTGCCGGAGGCACCCCCGCGCCCCGGCAAGGGCCCGCTCGCGCTGCGCGTGCGGCTCGCCGGGGGCGGCGGCTTCGACCTCACCGAGGCGGGCACGCAGAAGCGGCTGGCCGCCTACTGCGTGCACGACGTCGCGGCGGTGCCCGGCATCGCGCGGCTGGGCCCCGACCCCCTCTCCCCGGACTTCACCCTGGACGTCTTCGCCGCCCTGCTGCGCGACGAGCGGCGGCAGCTCAAGGGCGTCCTGCGCGATCAGGGCGTGATCGCGGGCATCGGCAACGCCTACTCGGACGAGATCCTGCACGCGGCCCGCATGTCGCCCTTCAAGCTCGCCGCGAGCCTGACGGAGGACGAGACCGCCGCCCTGTACGGGGCGCTGCGCACCGTGCTGCACGAGGCGGTGGAGCGGGCACGGGGGCACGCCGCGGCCGAGCTGAAGGCGGAGAAGAAGAGCGGCCTGCGGGTGCACGGGCGGGCCGGGCACCCGTGCCCCGTGTGCGGCGACACCATCCGCGAGGTGTCCTTCAGCGACTCCTCGCTGCAGTACTGCCCCACGTGCCAGACGGGCGGCAAGCCGCTCGCCGACCGCCGGCTGTCCCGGTTGCTGAAGTAGCAGATCCGCCGGAACCTCCCCCCGGCCGGCTAGTCCTGCGGGATCCCTCGCGCGTCCGCATGCCTCAGCTCCGAGTGCTTGTACGAGTACGCGAAGTACACCACCAGCCCCACCACGAACCACACCGCGAACCGCACCCACGTCTGCCACGCGAGGTACGTGATCAGCCAGATCGACGCGGCGACCCCGATCCCCGGCACGACCGGCACCCACGGGCAGCGGAAGGAGCGCGGCAGTTCGGGCCGCCGGTAGCGCAGCACGATCACCGCCGTGCACACGACCGCGAAGGCCAGCAGGATGCCGATGTTGGTCAGCTCCGCCGCCTCCCCGATCGGGACGAGGCCCGCGATGGCCGCCGACGCCACCCCCACGATCCAGGTGACGCGCGTCGGCACGTGCCGCGTGGGATGGGTCTTGGCGAACCACTTCGGCAGCAGGCCGTCCCGGCTCATGGCGAACCAGACCCGGGTGACGCCGAGCATGAAGGTGAACATGACGGTGAGGATGCCGATGATGGCGCCCACGGCGATGACGTCGGCGATCCCGCCGAGCCCGACCGACTTGAAGGCGGTGGAGAAGCCGCTCGCCTTGTCGATGTCCTTGTAGTTCTGCATGCCGGTGAGCACCAGGCAGGCCAGCACGTACAGCACCATCGAGATGGCGAGCGAGTAGAGGATGGCCCGCGGCATGTGGCGCTGGGCGTCCTTGGACTCCTCGGCCGCCGTGGACATCGCGTCGTAGCCGAAGACCGCGAAGAAGACCGTGGCCGCGCCCGTGAACGCGCCGCTGAGACCGAAGGGGAAGAAGGGGGTGTAGTTGTCCGAGTTGATGTGGAAGAAGCCGACGCCGATCACCAGCAGCACGACGAGGACCTTCAGGACCACGACCACGGTCTCGAAGCGGGCCGCGCTCTTGATGCCCATGTTGAGCAGCCAGGCGATCAGCAGGCACAGCAGCGCCGCGAACAGGTCCACCCGGTGCCCGGTGCCGGTGCCCGGCGCGCCGAGCATCCACGCCGGCAGGTGGGCGTTCGTCTCGCCGAGCAGGAAGTTGATGTACCCGGAGATGCCGATGGCCACGACCGCGACGATCGCCGTGTACTCCAGCAGGAGGTCCCAGCCGATGAACCAGCCGCCGATCTCGCCGAGGACCGCGTAGCCGTAGGTGTACGCGGATCCGGCCCGCGGGATCAGGCCGGCGAACTCGGCGTACGAGAAGGCCGCCGCCGCGCTCGCGACGCCCGCGATGAGGAAGGAGACGAGCACGGCCGGGCCGGCGACGCCGTTGGCGATGGTGCCGGCGAGGCTGAAGATGCCCGCGCCGATGATGCCGCCGACCCCGATGGCCGTGAGCTGCCAGAGCCCCAGGGCCCGGGTCAGGTGCTCGCCGTGCGCCTCGGCCTCCTCCGCCTCCTCGATCGTCTCGATCGGTTTGCGGCGCAGAATGCCCTGTCCCGTCCGGAGCCCGGCCATGTCATGTCCTCTCGTCGGCGCTGACGGCGGATCATCGCGGTCATCATGGACCGCGCGGGGCGGCGACGGAAGGCGCCGCCCCGCGCCGGCGGGCGGGGTTCAGCCGATGGCGGGTGCCGCGGCGGCGGCCCCGGTGCCCCAGTCGGAGGGGTCGGCGCCGACCGTGAAGTCGAGCCGCCCGCCCCCGGTGATCTGGCGTGACGTCAGGTACGTCCGCCCGTAGCGCTCCCCGTCCAGCCGGACCGACTGCACGTAGCGGTCGCGGTCCGAGGTGCCCGGGGCGGTCACGGTGAACCGGCTGCCGTCGAGGTCGACGTCCACCCGATCGAACACCGGTGTGCTGAGCCCCCACACGTCCGCACCGGGCTGCACGGGGAACACGCCGATGGCGGAGAGCACCATCCACGCGGACATCGTGCCCAGGTCGTCGTTGCCGGTCATACCGGTGGGCGCGTCGGTGAAGAGGGTGAGCGCGGCGTGCACGACGTCGGTCGTCTTCCACGGCTGCCCGGTCGACAGGTACGTGTACGGGGCGATCAGGTCGGGCTCGTTCTGCGGGTTGTACTTGTCGGCGTTGTAGTAGTCGTACGGGCCGTGGACCCACACCTCGCGGGCCGTGCGCGCGGGGTCGCGGACGAGCCGGTCGTAGGCGAAGAAGGAGTCCAGCCGGGAGTTCGCCCGCGCCCTGCCGCCGATCAGGTCCACCATCCCGGGCAGGTCCTGCGGCACGAGCCACTGGTACTGCCACGCGGTGCCCTCGTGGAAGCAGATGCTCTTCGCCGGGTCGGCCGGGCCGGTGAACGCGCCGTCGGCGCCGCGGGCCCGGAAGAACCCCGTCTCCGGGTCGAAGACGTTGCGGTAGTTCCGGGAGCGGGCTGCGTAGCGCTCGGCGTCCGCGCGGTGGCCGAGCGAGCGGGCCATCTTCGCGAGCACGCCGTCGGCCAGCGCGTACTCCAGCGTCGCCGAACCGCCCTGGTGCAGGTCGGAGTCGCCCGGCTTGTCCTTGGGCCTGGAGGGCGTGCAGGGGACGTAACCGTCCTTGATGTAGCGGTCGTTGCCGTCGCGGCCCACGTACGGGGAGTCCTTGGGCGGGACGCCGTCCGCGTTGCGCTTCAGCACCCTGTAGGCCTCCTCCTCGTGGCCCTTGAGCAGCCCGTGCTGGTAGGCGTTGGTGAGGAAGGGGGTCACCGGGTCGCCGGTCATGATGTTCGTCTCGACCGTGCCGTAGCCCCACTTGGGCAGCCAGCCGCCGTCGGCCTCCACCCGCAGCACCGACAGGGCCATGTCCCGCGACTCCTCGGGCGCGAGCAGCGCGAGCAGCTGCGCCTGGGTGCGGTAGGTGTCCCACAGCGACCAGTTCTGGTAGTAGGTGAAGCCGCGGGCGCGGTGGATCCGCTGGTCCCAGCCGGTGTAGCGGCCGTCGGCGTCGCTGCCGGTGTTGGGCGCGAGGAACGCGCGGTACAGCGAGGAGTAGAAGGTGCGGCGCAGTCCTTCGCCACCGCCCTGGACGCGGACGGCGCCCAGGCGGCGCTCCCACGCGTCGCGCGCGGCGCGGGCGGTGCGGTCGAAGCCGTCGTCCTCCGCGCGGAGGTTGCCGGCGGCGCCGGCCGCGTCGACGTAGCTGATGGCCGTGGTGGCCTCCACGGTGCGGTCGCGGGTGGTGTCGAAGCGCACCCAGGCGCCGTTGCGGCCGGCGGACGTGGACTTCCGGGTCCCCTGGGAGACCTGATCGCCGTTCCAGGTGCCGAAGGCGGTGAAGGGCCGGTCGAAGCGCGTGATCGTGTGGACCGTGTACGGGCGGGTGTCCTGGCAGAAGCCGCGGCCGGTGATGGCGGAACGGACGGTGCGGGAGTCGAGGACCTCGACGGTCGTGGAGACGGTGCGGTGCAGTGACTGCCCGGTGTTGAGCAGGACGTTGGCCTTGTCCGTGGCGGGGAAGGTGTAGCGCTGGTGGCCCGTGCGGGAGCCCGCGGTGAGCTCGGCGGTGATGCCGCCGTAGGAGGAGAGGCCGACCCGGTAGTAGCCGGGGCGGGCCGTCTCGTCGCGGTGGCTGAACCGCGCCGCGTAGCGGGCGTTGTCGGTCTGCTGCACGTCACCCGTCGTGGGCAGGACGGGCAGGTCGCCGCCGATGCGGCAGCCCACGCCGGAGAGGTGCACGGTGCTGAAGCCGCGGATGTGGTCGTGCTTGTAGTCGTAGCCCGTGCTGTGGCCGGTGTCGGGGGAGAGCTGCACCATGCCGAACGGCACGGCGGCGCCGGGGAAGGTGTTCCCCTCGTTCTGGGTGCCGATGAAGGGGTTCACCAGGCCGGTGAGCCCGCCGGCCGCCGCGGCCGGCTCCGGGGCGGTGAGCGAGGTCCCGCCCACTGCCGCCGCGAGTGCGAGTGCGGCCGCGCAGGTGCGCGAGCGCAGGTGTCCGGTCCATCTCATCGTCCACGCCCCTCGGGTGACGCCACGTAGGATGCCGACATCGTTGTCAGCGCCGAGGGTAGCGAGTGGTTGACGTGCTGTCATGATGCCCCGCGCGGCAGGTGTGGCGACGACGGCCACTGGCGGCTCGCTCCGGCCGGAGTGAGCGCCTCCACTCCGCGCACCCCCCGCCGGGCCCTGTGCGAGCCTGCCGGAAATTCCTTGACGGGTCGGGTGTTACGTATAACCATCGCCTTGTGAACCCACCCGCGAGCACCTCGCCACCGGACAGGGCCCTGCGGCCGGAGACTTCGGCGGACGGGGAGGTCTCCCCGTGAGGTACGCGGACCTGCTGCGCGGCCCCCATGTGGTCAGACTGCTCCTGGGCACGCTCGTCGGGCGGCTGCCGAGCGCGATGGCCGCCGTCGCGGTGCCGCTGGCGCTGCGTCAGGCCGGCGCGTCGTACGGCTTCGTGGGCGTGGCCGTCGGGGCGTTCGCGGTCGCCTCCGCCGTGGGCGGGCCGTTGCTGGGCCGGCTGGTGGACCGGGTGGGCCAGCCGCGCGTCCTGCTGCCGACTGCCCTCGTGGCGGCCGTGGGCTTCGCCGTCGTCGCCGTCGCGCCCGGCAGCACCGCGGCCGTCCTGGGCGGGGTCGTGCTCGCCGGTGCGGCCACTCCTCCGCTGGAGCCGTGCCTGCGGGCCCTGTGGCCCGACATCGTCGCGCCCGGGAGGCTGGAGTCGGCCTACGCGCTGGACTCCGCGTCCCAGGAACTGGTCTTCGTCGGCGGGCCGCTGGTGGTGGCCGGCGGCGTGGCGGTCGCCTCGCCCGCGGCGGCGCTGTGGGCGGGCGCGCTCCTGGGCGTCGCCGGAGTGCTCGTCGTCGTCACCGCCCCGCCCGCCCGCGCCTGGCGGGCGCCCGCCAGGTCCGCCGACTGGCTGGGGCCGCTGCGCAGCCGGGGCTTCGTCGTCCTGATCACGGGCCTCACGGGCGTGGGCGTCGCCATCGGCACGCTCAACGTCCTCGTCGTCTCCTACGCGGAGGGACACCGGCTGCCCGGCGGCGCCCCGGCGCTGCTCTCCCTCAACGCGCTCGGCGCGCTCACCGGAGGCCTGGCCTACGGGGCGGTGCGGCGCTGGCGGGTGGCGCCGCCGCGCCGGACGCTGCTGATGATGCTCGGCCTGACCGCCGGGTACGGGCTGCTGTGCCTGCTGCCGGCCCCGCCGTACATGGCCTGCCTGATGCTCTTCACCGGGCTGTTCCTCGCGCCCGTGCTCACCGTCGTGTTCGTGCTGGTGGGCGAGCTCGCCCCGGCGGGCACCGTCACCGAGGCGTTCGCGTGGCTGGTGACCCTGATGACGGCGGGCGTGGCGCTGGGATCGGCGGTCACCGGCACGGTCCTGGAGGAGGCGGGGGCCGCGTGGGCCGCGACGTGCGGTGTCCTGGGGGTCGCCGTGGGCACGCTGGTGATCCTCGCCGGGCAGGCGCACCTGGTGCCGGCGGCGGCGCGGGAGGGGGCCGGGGACACGCCCGCCCGCACCGCCTCATGAGCCGCCACGCCGGGCCCGGCGCGGACGTCCACGAGCGCTTCGCTGCTCTCCCGGGCCGACACGAGGCCCCGCCTTGCCCCGCTGTTCGCGGAGGAGGCGGGGCCTGACCGTGCTCCGAGGGCCTTCAGTCGCCGTTCTCCAGGCGGAAACCGACCTTCAGGCCGACCTGGTAGTGCCCGATCTCACCGTTCTCCAGATGCCCCCGGATCTGGACCACTTCGAACCAGTCGAGGTTCCTCAGCGTCTGCGACGCACGGGAGAGACCGTTGCGGACGGCCTGGTCCACGCCCTCGGGGGACGAGCCGACGATCTCGGTCACGCGGTACGTGTGGTTCGTCATCGTTGTTTCTCCAGACGGCTGAGGTGCCCTGCCGTCACCACCCTGGCCGACCGGAAGCCGGCCCGCGAGACGAGCGCCGCCGTTGGCGTGGCACCGGCCACGCGCCCCCGGGACGAGCCGGGTGAGGCTCCCACAGGCGCTCCGGGACACCCCGCGCCCCCGCGAGGCGAGCGCGGGCGCCCGGCTCACCGCAACTCGACCACCGAGCGCTCCGCGAGGACGTCGGGCGCGGAGGCGGCCGCGGGCGGGACGGGCGGGCCCGCCGTGTAGACGGCCAGGAGCTTCCCGGACTCGTCGAGGACGGGGATGGCCCGGGGGATGACGTCCCCGCCGGACAGGCGCAGCGCCAGGACCCCCTCGTGGTCCGTGAGCTCCAGCGCCCCGTCCGCCGCGGCGGACGCCTCCGTCTCTTCCGTTTCCTCTTCCTCGTCGGCCATGGCCGGACCTCCTTGTCTGCGGGCAGCGGCAGGCTACCCGCCCCTGCGCGCGGGGACACCCCTCCGTCTCCTACGGGACCACGGTCACGGGCCAGCGGCCCGCCTTCACCAGGCGCACGGCGACCGAGCCGACGATGCGGTGGCCGGCGCGCTCCGAGGCGCCGACCACCACCGCGTCCGCCTTGAGGTCGTCGGCGGCCTGGACGAGGCCCTGGTAGGGATCGCCGCGGAAGGTGTGGAACTCCCAGCGCACCCCGGGCTCGCCGCGCAGCCGCTCGGCCGCGTCGCGGATCTCGGCGAGGAGCTCCTCGGCGACCTCCTCCGTCGTCTCCGCCACGGGCGCGCCCAGCGCCGCGCCGCCCGTCAGCAGCGGCTGCACGTAGACGACGGCGAGCAGCGCGCGCTGACGGCGGGCCAGGCCGGCGGCGTAGGCGGCGGCACGCCAGGACGTGTCGGAGCCGTCGACGCCGGCGACGATCACCTTGGGCCCGTCCGTGCCGCGCTCGAAGCCGGCCGGCAGACCCTGGTTCTGCGGTTCGTTCACCTCATCCTTCACACGGCGAGGCTAACCGGCGCGCCCCGGCACCGGCACGGGCGCCGACAGCGACAGCGCGAACCGCCCCTCCTCGTCCGTCCACCAGTGCGTGGTCTCCAGCCCGGCCGCCGCGAGCTCGGCCCGTACCCCCGGCTCGCGGAACTTCGCGGAGATCTCCGTGCGCAACTCCTCGCCCGCGGCGAAGTGGACGGCGAGGTCGAGCGCGGGGATCTTCGCGACGAGGGCGCCGCGGGCCCGCAGCCGCATCTCGATCCACTCCTCCCGCGCGTCCCACAGGGCCACGTGGTCGAAGGCGTCCGGATCGAAGTCGGCCTCCAGTTCGCGGTTGATGACGGTGAGGACGTTCTTGTTGAAGGCGGCGGTCACGCCCGCCGCGTCGTCGTAGGCCCGCACCAGCGTCCGCTCGTCCTTGACCAGGTCCGTGCCCAGGAGCAGGGCGTCGCCGGGGGCCAGCTCGGCGCGGACGGCGGCGAAGAAGGCGGATCGTTCCTTCGGGCGGAGGTTGCCGATGGTGCCGCCGAGGAAGGCGAGCAGGCGCGGCGCGGGGGTGGCGGGCAGGTGCAGGCCGTACTGGAAGTCGGCGACGAGGGCGTGCACCGTGAGGGCCGGGTGGTCGGCGAGCAGGCCCTCGGCAGCGCCGGTCAGGGCGCTCTCGCTGACGTCGACGGGCACGTAGTGGTCGAGGGAGTTGCGGGCGGCCAGGGCGCTGATGAGGTGGCGGGTCTTCTCGGAGGAGCCGGAGCCGAGCTCCACGAGGGTGCGGGCGCCGGTGGCCGCGGCGATCTCGCCGGCACGGGCGACGATGATCTCGCGTTCCGCGCGCGTCGGGTAGTACTCGGGCAGCCGGGTGATCTCGTCGAACAGCTCGCTGCCGCGCGCGTCGTAGAACCACTTCGGCGGGAGCTCCTTGGGGGTGCGGGTCAGGCCCGTGGCGACGTCGGCGCGCAGGGCGGCCGCGGTCGCGTCGGCGGGGAGGGTGCGGGTCAGGGCGAACGGGCTCACGGGCAGGGCTCCTTGAGCGGTGTCAGGGTGACGGCGGTGCGGGTCGCGGTGAGCAGGGTGCGGTCGGGGACCTCGGTCCAGCGGGGGTCGTCGTCGTAGGGCTCGGAGGCGACCGCGGTCCGGCCGGCCGGGTCCGCCAGGTACCAGAGCGTGTCGCCCCAGGTGGTGGCAGCGATCGAGGTGCCGTCCGTGAGCAGCAGGTTCAGCCGCGAGCCGGGCGCGGCCTCGGCGAGCTCGGCGACCGTGTCGGCCAGGGCGCCGCCGGGCGCGTCGCCGCCGCGCAGCCGGTGCTCGACGAGCGCCCACACGAAGGCCGCGTCGCAGCGGGCCGCGAGCCGCAGCAGCGCCTCGGC
>NZ_PXWG01000039.1 GCF_003011965.1 Streptosporangium nondiastaticum | reverse complement strand
GGCGCCGGCGCCCCCGTCGACCGCACGGAGGTCGAGGCCGCCGCGGCGCGGGCCGTCGAGGACGGCAAGTCCGCCGCGGAGGCCGCGGCCGAGGTCGTCGGCCGCAGCGGCGACCGCTGGAGCGCCGTCTACAGCGCCCGCGAGTACGAGGGCCTGGAGCGCGCCCTGAACGGCTCCTACATCGGGGTCGGCCTCTCCGCGCGGCGGGCCGCCGGCGGCCGCACCGAGATCGACAGCGTCCGCCCCGGCAGCCCCGCCGACCGGGCCGGCCTCCGCTCCGGCGACCTGCTGCGCAGCATCGACGGCACGCCCGTCGACGGCCGCCCCGTCACCGAGGTCGTCGCCCGCCTCCGCGGCGACACCACCGCCTGGCCGGGCCCGGGCACGCCCGTACGGATCGGGATCGAGCGCGCCGGCAGCAGCTGGGAGCGCACCCTGTACCGGGAACGGCTGACCACCGAGAGCGTGACGGCCGAGCGCCTCGCCGGGGCCGGCGCCGCGGGGGCCGCGGCCGTACGGATCAAGGTCGGCTCGTTCACGCGGGGCTCCGGCGAGCAGGTGCGCGCCGCCGCCGCGGAGGCCCTGCCGGGCGAGGGCATCCTCCTCGACCTGCGGGGGAACTCCGGCGGCCTGGTCGACGAGGCGGTCACGGCCGCCTCCGCCTTCCTCGACGGCGGGCTCGTCGCCACCTACGACGTGCACGGCAGCCAGCGCGCCCTGGAGGCCCGCACCGGCGGAGCCACCGCCCTGCCGCTCGTGGTCCTCGTCGACGGCGGCACGATGAGCGCCGCCGAGCTCCTGGCCGGCGCCCTGCAGGACCGCGGCCGGGCGGTCGTCGTCGGCTCGCGGACCTTCGGCAAGGGCTCCGTGCAGATGCCGAGCCGCCTCGCGGACGGCTCCGTCGCCGAGCTCACCGTCGGCCACTACCGCACCCCGGCGGGGCGCGTCGTCGACGGCCGGGGCATCGCCCCCGACCTGCTGGTCCGCGGCGACGCCGAGGAGCGGGCCCGCACAGTATTGAGTGGCCTCGGGGGCGGGTCCTAGTGCGAGAATGGCGGCGCTATGGCTAAGGACAAGAAAGAGACGGGGCGCAAGCTCGTCGCGCAGAACAAGAAGGCGCGCTACGACTACCACATCCTGACCACGTACGAGTGCGGCATGGTCCTCACCGGCACGGAGGTCAAGTCGCTGCGGCAGGGGCGCTCCTCGCTGGTCGACGGCTTCGTGCAGATCGACGGCGGCGAGGCGTGGCTGCACAACGCCCACATCCCCGAGTACACCCAGGGCACGTGGACCAACCACAGCGCGCGCCGCAAGCGCAAGCTGCTGCTGCACCGGGCCGAGATCGACAAGCTCGACTCCAAGTCGCAGGAGACGGGACACACCATCGTGCCCCTCGCCATCTACTTCAAGGAGGGCCGGGCCAAGGTCGAGATCGCCCTGGCCAAGGGCAAGAAGGAGTACGACAAGCGGCAGACCCTGCGCGAGAAGCAGGACACCCGCGAGTCGAACCGGGCGATCGCCGCGGCGCGCCGCCGGCAGCGGGCGTCCGCCGCGCGGGCCCAGCAGCGGTAATACGCTGGCACGGTCGTACGTGGTTCACGTACGATGGAGGCAGCAGCGCAGGGGGGACCCTGGGTTGCGCAGATTGAAAAATCAACATGGGGATGATCGGTTTCGACAGCGGATGTCGAAGCAGGGGAAGCGAGCCGAGGAAGCGGCAATGATCTCGTAAACCATATGTCGCAACCAATAATCGCCAACACCAAGCGCGATTCCTTCGCCCTCGCTGCCTAAGTAGCGACTTGCGAAGTGTCAGCCCGGGGCTGTTCCCGACCCGGATCCTGGCATCAGCTAGGGAACTAAACCACTGACCCCGGTCACGGGGGTGGGTGGGAAATCAAACAGTGACTGAGCCCGTCGGAGACTTGTCCGCGTGATCTCCGGGGCCGAGAAAATCGCAGCGGACTGCGCTCGGAGAAGCCCTGATTCTGCACCGTTGGACGCGGGTTCGATTCCCGCCATCTCCACTCATCCCATGTGGGCAAAAGCCCCTGATCTGCGGAAACGCAGGCCAGGGGCTTTTGTCATGCCGGGCCCGCGCAACCGATCGGCTTCCCCGGCCCTCTTTCCTGGTGACGCTCCATGGCGAGGGGGTGGTGGCCCGGTGAACCGGACGCGTACGGCAGTGGCCGCAGTGCTGGTCACGGGAGCCCTGTGGTGCGCAGGAGGCGCCGCTCCGGCGTTCGCCGGCGACAGCAGCCGCGTAGGTGACGGCGGCCCCGTACACGTGCTGCTCAACAGCGCCTTCGACAACCGCCCCGGCGAGCTCGTCGACATAGAGGTGCAGGGCGTGCGCGAGGGGGGCGACGTCACCGTCTCCTCGCCCGTCTTCCCGCACGCCGTACGGCTCGCGCCCCGCGCGCACGCCCACCACGGCCGTCCGGCCATCGCGATGACCACCCGGCCGGGCACGTACCCGCTCACCGTGCGGGCCGGCGGCCGGGTCGTCGCGAAGGACCGCGTCGAGGTGAAGCAGTCGCGGCGGCCGAGCTTCACGGCGGCCACGCCCGGCGACGTGCTGCGGCAGGGGGAGCGGCTGTGGATGGCGTACGACGACCTGTACCCCGGCGAGACCGGGCAGTCCTTCACCGTGCGCTCGCCCGCCTTCCGCAAGGAGGTGCGCCTCGCGCACGACCCGGCGAGCACGGACTGGAACAATCCGCGGCTGTTCTCCGGGGCGGCCGAGCTGCCGCAGGGCGTCCGCGACGGCACGTACAAGGTCACGCTGTACGGGCCGGGCGGGCGCGTCGTCGACGAGAAGCCGCTGACGGTGCGGGCGGCGCGGCCCGGCGACCGCGACTACGTCGGCCGTGCGCGCGGGCCCGCATTCTTCGGCACCTCGGCGACGTCCGGGCCGGAGGACGCCCGCGCCCGCGGGCACCGGGTCCCCGCCGGCGGCACCGTCAACGTCCTGTGGCGCGACAGGTCGCCCGACCCGGGCGAGGAGGAGCGGCTGACGGCCACGTCGCCGGCGTTCGAGCGGCCGGTGCGGCTGCGGCGCGACGACAGCAAGGCGGGCGACGGGGACGACCCGCGGTACTTCGCGCCCGCCCGGATCCGGCAGGGGCTCGCGCCCGGGACGTACGCGGTCACGGTGGCCAGCCACCACGGGCGGGTCACGAAAGTGGCGCACCTGGAGGTCACGGCCGCCACCGCGACGCCCGGGGCCTCAGGGGCCTCCGGAACCTCCGGGTCCTCAGGGTCCTCCAGAACCTCAGAAGCCTCCGGAACCTCGGGGGCCGGCGGGAGCTCCGGGATGACCGTGGCCTACGTGGCGGGCGGGACGACCGGCGGGGTGCTGGCGGCCGCGGGCCTCGGGACGCTCCTCAGGCGGCGGGCCGCGCGGCGAGGGCCCGGCGGCCCGCCGTCGCCGTGAGCAGCGCGGTCGCCGCGGCGGCGGCCGGCACGGCGTAGCCCGCGGCCCCCGCGTGCTCCACGGCGTAGCCGCCGGCCGCGGAGCCGGCCGCGATGCCGGCGAGGAGGCCGGTCACGGCCAGGGTCATGCCCTCGTTGAGGCTGCCGGGCGGGGTCAGGCCCTGGACGAGGTTCATGCCCGTGACCATGGTGGGCGCCGTGGCCATGCCCGCCAGGAGCAGCGCGACGGCGAGGGCGGGGAGGCCGCCGCCCGCGGTCGTCGCCGCGAGCGGCAGCAGCGCGAGGGCGGCCATCGCCGCCAGGCAGCGGGGGAAGCGGGCGGCCGCGGGGGCCGACGGGCGCGTCAGCCCGTAGAGCAGGCCCGCCGCGCAGGAGCCCGCGGCCTGCAGGGCCAGGACGGCTCCCGCGGCGGGGCGGTGGCCCTCGGCGTCGGCGAAGCCGATCGTCACGACCTCCAGCGAGCCGAACAGCGCGCCCGTGCAGAGGAAGGCGGCCAGGACCGCGGTCAGGCCGGGGTTTCCGCGGAGCGGCGAGCGCGGGCGTACGGAGCCGGTGGCTATGGGGGGTTCGGTGCGCTTCTGGGCCGCGAAGAGCACGGCGCCGGTGAGGAACATCAGCGCGGCGGTCAGCGTGCCCGCCTCCGGGAAGAAGGACGTGCACAGGAACGTCGCGAGGACCGGCCCGAGCATGAAGCACGCCTCGTCCGCGGCCTGCTCGAAGGAGTTGGCGGTGTGCAGGGCGGCCGGGTCGGCGCGCAGGAGGTGCGACCAGCGGGCGCGGGACATGCCGCCGGTGTTGGGGGTGGTCGCGGTCGCCGCGTAGCAGGCGAACAGGGTCCAGGCGGGGGCGTCCGCGCGCACGCACACGACCAGGGCCAGGGAGCCCAGCGCGGCCAGTCCGGCCGCGGGGACGGTGACGCGGGCCTGCCCGTGGCGGTCCACGAGCCGGGCCGTCAGCGGGCCGACGACCGCCGTCGCGGCGAGACCGGTCGCGGTGACGGCGCCGGCGAGCGCGTACGAGCCGCGGGCGGCGGAGATCATCAGGACGGCGCTGACGCCGAACATGCCCATGGGGAGGCGGGCGAGGAGGTTCCAGGCGGTGAAGGCGCGGGCGCCGGGGACGGCGAAGAGACGGGCGTACGGGGCGAGGGGGTTGTGCGGGGGCATGGGAGAAGCCTCGTTGCGGCCCCGGGCCGCGGTCCAACACCCGATCGGTCGCCATTCACGCACATCTGTTGTCGCCGTTCACGCACATCTGTTGTTGACTACGGCCCGTGCCGTACGACATAGAACCGCGCCTGCTGCGGGCGTTCACCGTGGTCGCCGAGGAACTGCACTTCACCCGGGCCGCGGCCCGGCTGTTCACCGCCCAGCAGGCGCTGAGCCGGGACGTCCGACGGCTCGAACAGCGGCTGGGCAGCGTGCTGTTCACGCGGACGACGCGCCAGGTCACGCTCACCGCCGAGGGCGAACGGCTCCTGCCGTACGCGCGGCGGGTGCTCGCCGCGCACGAGGAACTCGACGCGGCCTGGGCGCAGGAGGAACGGCCGCTGATCGTGGACTGCGCGGCCACGGTCGGCACGGGCTGGCGGGTGCTGACCGCCGCGCGCGGTGCGGCGCCGGAGCACGAGCTGGTGGCCCGCTTCCACAGCGGGCTCACCGGTGCGGCCGGCGAGATCCTCGCGGGGCGCCTGGACGTCTCCTTCGGGCGCGTGGCCGGCCTCGGCCCGGCGGTGCGGGAGCGGCTGGAGCACTGCCCCGTACGGTACGAGCCGATGGCCGTGCTCCTGCCCGGGGAACACCGGCTGGCCGCCCTGCCGGAGGTGCCGCTGGACTCCCTCGCGGGAGAGACGCTCTACGCCGCCGCGGGCAACCCGGCCACCGCCGAGTGGACGGACCTCGCCGAGCGGCTCTTCGAGGGGCGGGGCATCGGGATCGCGGCGCCCTTCCCGGAGATCGAGGGCGAGGGCGAGTTCGTGCGGGTGGTGCGGCGGCGGGGGTGGTCGGTCCTGGCGAGCGTGGAGTTCATCGACGTCCCGGGGATGGTCCTGCGGCCTCTCGTCGACCCCGTGCCGCTCTCCCCGGTCTCGATGGTCTGGCGCCGCGGCCTGCGCCACCCGGCGCTGACGTCCTTGCGGACAGCGGCGGCGTCTTTGGCGGCGGACGGCTCTTGGCTGACCCGGCCGGCGGGGGCGTGGCTCCCGCCGGGGGATGAGGCGGTGATGCGCGCGTAGCGCGTAGCGCGTAGCACGTAGCGCGCGGCGCGCGGGCTTGTGCGCGAGGGTACGCACTTGCCTCCGCGGCGGCGGGGGATGGTGCCGGTGGCGGCAGTGATGGGAGCGGGCGCCGGCTGTCTTCCGCCGCGGCGGTGGCTCGTGCGGGGGTGCCTGTATTTGCCTCCGCCGCGGTGGCGAGCGACCCCGATGGTGGTGGTCGGCGGTGCCGTACCGGCGGTGGGCCGGGCACCGCCGGTCTGCACCGTGGTGGTTGATCGCCGTTGCGGCGGGGGGATTTCGCGGAGCCCCCGACGCGGCGGCCGCCGTGCGCGGCGGGGCGTGGGGTTAACACCCCGGCGCTCGCGAGGCACTCTGGTGGGGTGGCGGCGGCTTCGGGCGGGTTGAGGTTCGACGCCGGGCGGCTCTGTCTGGATCTGGCGGCCACGGCCGACGGCGGCCGGCCCGGCGAGGAGCCGGTCGAGCGGCTCGACAGCCCCGAGCGCCTGCGCGACTGGCTCCTCGGCTCGGGAGCCGTCCCGCCCGGCACCCCCCTGGCGGCCGTGGACGTGACCTGGCTCGGCCGTTTCCGCGCGGCCCGCGACCTCCTGCACCGCGTCGTCCACGCCGAGGTCGACGGCCGCGCCGCCGGCCCCGACCTGGAGCGGGTGAACGCCCTCGCCGCCACGGCCCCGCCCGCGCTGAAGGCGGACCGGGGCGCCGACGGGGTCCTGTCGCGGAGCCTCGTCGGGGCGCCCGACTGCGGCGCCCTGCTCGGGCAGATCGCGCGCGACGCGGTGGAGTTGCTCACCGACCCCGCCGCGCGCGGCCAGTTGCGCCGCTGCGAGGGGGAGTCGTGTTCCCTGGTCTATCTGGACACGTCCCGCGGCCGCCGGCGTCGCTGGTGTTCCAGCGAGGTCTGCGGGAACCGCGCGCGCGTGGCCCGGCACCGCCGCCGCGCGGTCGGCACCCGCTGACGGCGGCGGCGCGGGCAGCGGGCCGTCAGCCTGACGGCCCCCGCCTCCGGTCAGCGTCCGATCCCTGGTCAGCGCCCGATGAAGACGTAGTCCGCCCGGTACGGCACGGCCGCCGCCGGCTGCCGCTGCGGGTCGCAGGGCCCGGCCGGGGCGACGCCGCCCCGCGTGTTGAGCCGCAGGATCTCCGTGGTGGTGGCGAGGACGCCCGTTCCCGCGCCGGACCGGGCCGCGCGCAGGTCGAGTTCGGGGATGTTCCCGTCCCCGTTGGGGGTCTTGGTGACGACCTTGCCGGTGACGGCGGACCGGTCGGGCGCGACCCACTGCGGGTCGCCGCCGGGCCGTACGAAGGAGTGGGCGATGTTCCCGCTGAGCGTGGCGGCGACGTTGTCCTGGACGAAGGCGAACCCGCCGCCGTCCTGCTTGCGGCACGCGTAGATCTGGCGGCCTTCGACGACGGACGCCTGGACGGCGTTCACGGCGCCGTTCATGTCGAGCGGCGCGCTCAGCCGGTGCACCTGCCCCCGCACCGCCCCGCCGGGGAACTCGCCGGTGTGCAGGTTGAGGTAGAAGCCGCCGGGCCCGGACGCGAGGGCGTCCAGGAGCTTTTGGTCGGTGACCTTCACCGTGCCGGTGGCGCTGGTCCGTCCGTCGGGCAGCTGCTGCGCGAAGAACGGGATCCGCACGTCGCCGTTCTTGCCGCGTTCCCCCTGGTGGAGGTGGGCCGCGGTGGGTGCGGCGATGCCGCGGAAGGAGAAGGCGAAGGACACGTCGTCGCCCTGGACGCGCAGGAAGGCGACGGCCTGCCCGTCCTTGTCGCCGGTGGCCTTGCCGTCCGCCGCGGGGACCTCGTTCGCGCCGTTGAGGGCGGCGGCGAAGAAGGCGGCGCCCTCGCGGTTGGGGCTGCTGACCGGCCCGAGCGGGCCGCCGTCCCCGCCCCCGTGCCCGGAGTGCGCCGCCGCGGGGGCCGCCGCCGCGCCGTCCTCCCCGCCCGGCACCACTGCGAAGGCGATGCCCACCCCCGCGGCGACGGCCGCCGCGGTGGCGGTGGCCACGATCGTCCGGCGCTTGCCGGTGCGGTTCATCCCGGTGCGGTTCGTGCCGATGCGATTCATGCCGATGCGGTTCATGGCGAACCTCCCCGTCCTCCCCGTACGGAGCCGGTGCCCCCTGCACCGGTCTTCCGGGCTGTCGTACGGGCCCGGCACCGGCCCCCGTTCAGCGGGGAAATGAGGCCTGTGTCACGGGCCCGCGGCTGAACGAAGGCGCCATTCGATCCGTGGGGCGGGGATGCCCCCGGATTTCTTCGCCACGTGCTGAACAGGCCGGACGCCCGGCCCGTACTCATGAGGGCCAGGGCGTGGGCGGAACCGGCGGCTGCGGCTACTGACGGGTACCGGCCGGATCACCGACGCGCGCTATCGACCAGGGAGAAGGCTTGCGCAAGGATGCCGCCGTGGCTGACAGGACGAGCCCCGACGAGGAACTGATGCGGGCGCTCTACGAAGAGCACGCGGGCCCGCTCCTCGCCTTCGTGCTGCGCCTGGTGGACGGGGACCGCCAGCGGGCGGAGGACGTCGTCCAGGAGACGCTGCTGCGCGCCTGGCGCAACGCCGACCGGCTGCGCGGGGCCCCCGGCTCCGTACGGCCCTGGCTGGTGACCGTCGCCCGGCGCATCGTCATCGACAACCACCGCAGCCGGCAGGCGCGCCCGCGGGAGGTCGATCCGGGCCCGCTGGAGCTGCTCCCGGCGGCGGACGAGATCGACCGGGCGCTGCGCCTGATGACGATCTCCGACGCGCTGGGCGACCTGACGGAGGCGCACCGGGAGGCGCTGATAGAGACCTATTTCAGGGGACGTACCGTGAGCGAGGCGGCCGAGGTGCTGGGCGTGCCGGCGGGGACCGTGCGGTCCCGCGTCTTCTACGCACTGCGCTCCATGAAGCTCTCGCTCGAAGAACGAGGAGTGACGGCATGAACCGGCCGGCACCTGACCACGGGCAGGACGAGCGGCACGAGCGGCACACCGCCGTGGGCGCCTATGCGCTGGGCGTCCTCGACGAGGCGGACGCGGCCCGGTTCGAGGAGCACCTCGCCGGGTGCCCGGAGTGCGCGGCCGAGCTCGACGGCCTGATGGGCCTGACGCCGCTGCTCGCCGAGCTGAAGGAGGCGGCGCCCGCCCCGGAGGCCCTCGCGCCCCGCCCGGATCCGGCGCTGCTCGACCGGCTGCTGGGCCGGGTCGCGGCCGGGCGCCGCGCGCAGCGCGTCCGCCGCCTGTGCCTGGTCGCGGCCGCCGCCGCGCTGATCGTCGCGGGCCCGCTGGTGGGCGCGGCGGTCTTCTCCGAGGAGGCGCCGGACCACAGCGGCGTGAGCGCGGCGAAGCAGATGTACGAGGACGGCGAGAAGATCGGCGCGGTGGATCCGGCGACGAAGGTCGACGCGACGGTCTCGCTGCAGCAGAAGCCCTGGGGCACCCACGTGGCGCTCCGGCTCGCCCACGTCAGAGGCCCGCTGACCTGCGATCTCGTGGCCGTGGGGAAGAACGGGGAGCGGCAGGTGGTGACGACGTGGGCGGTCCCGCCGGGCGGATACGGCCTGGACGGGACGGACGCGGCCGCCGCGGCCGCCGCGACCGACAAGGGCGACAAGGGCGACAAATGGAGCAAGGAGCCGCTGTACACGCACGGCGGCGCCGCACTCAACCGGAACGACATCTCCCGGTTCGAGGTGCGCACCCTCGACGGCAAACTCCTCGCCACCGTCAAGGTGTGACCAAAACCCATTCAGCCCGAATCCCGAATAAAAACAACCATGTCCTGACAGGTGCGCTCAGCGCCTGTGTTCGCGTACGGTTGACGGCTGCCCTAGGCACAGCAGAAGGGGGCTTGGGTGGCCGCGCAGAACGCCACGCACGCGCAGGTGGCGACCGGACCGCAGAGCGAGCCCGACGGGGTCCGCGACCGCGAGATCGGTACGGAACAACAGCATCTGGACCGGGTGTACCGGCGCCTGGAGGAGAAGATCCACGAGGCCGAGTTCCTCATGGACGACGCCGCCAAGCGCGGGCAGGTCGGCACGCCCGGCGCGCTCGCCGAGCGGGACGCCCAGGTCTTCCGGGCCGGGGTGCACCTCAACCGGCTCAACAGCGAGTTCGAGGACTTCCTCTTCGGCCGCATCGACCTGCTGCTCGGCAAGGACGGCAAGAAGGGCCCCGACGGCGCCTACACCTCCGTCGAGCCCGCCGACGACGCCGTCCGCGGCGACCGGGCCGAGATCGCCGAGACCCTGCACATCGGCCGCATCGGCGTCCTCGACGCCGACTACTCCCCGCTCGTCATCGACTGGCGGGCGCCCGCCGCCGCGCCCTTCTACCGGGCCACGCCCGTGGCGCCCGGCCGCGTCGTCCGCCGCCGCGTGATCCGCTCCAAGGGCCGCCGCGTCCTCGGCGTCGAGGACGACCTGCTGCGCCCGGAGCTGACCGCCACGCTCGGCGGGAGCGCCCTGCCGATCGTCGGCGACGGCGCGCTGATGGCCGCGCTCGGCCAGGCCCGCAGCCACACGATGCGCGACATCGTCTCCTCCATCCAGGCCGAGCAGGACATGGTCATCCGCGCGCCCGCCGCGTCGGTGACCGAGGTCGAGGGCGGGCCCGGCACCGGCAAGACCGCCGTGGCCCTGCACCGCGCCGCCTACCTCCTCTACCAGGACCGCCGCCGCTACGCGGGCGGCATCCTCGTCGTCTCCCCGACCCCGCTCCTCGTCGCCTACACCGAGGGCGTGCTGCCCTCCCTCGGCGAGGAGGGGCAGGTCGCCATCCGCGCCGTCGGCTCGCTGGTCGACGGCGCCGAGGCCGACACGTACGACGAGCCGGCCGTGGCGCGCATCAAGGGCTCCTCGCGGATGCTCAAGGTGCTCCGCAAGGCGGTCCGCGGCGCGCTGGAGGGCACCGGCCCGGGTACCGCTCCGGTACGCCCCTCCGCGGCCCCGGCGGGCGAGGACGGCCAGCTGTCGCTGGACGGCGCCCTCGCCGAGGGGAACGCCGGCGGCCACGGCAACGGGGGCGGGCGCCGCGGCGGCCCGCCCGACCGCCTGCGCGTCGTCGCCTTCGGCGCCCGCATCGAGCTCGGCGCCGAGGAACTCAAGCGCATCCGCAACACCGCCCTCGGCGGCACCGCGCCCGTCAACCTGCTGCGCCCGCGCGCCCGCCGGCTGATCCTCGACGCCCTGTGGTCCAGGGCCGGCGGCCCCAAGCGCTACACCGACCCCGAGCTCGCCGCCGAGGCCCGCTCCGCCTTCGACGAGGACATCACCACCGAGGACGACTTCCTCGCCTTCCTCGACGCCTGGTGGCCGGAGTTGACACCGCGTCAGGTGCTGGCGTGCATGGCCGACGAGAAGCGCCTCGCCCGCTTCTCGCGCCGGGTGCTCAACCCGCGCGAGACCCGGCTGCTGGCCCGCTCGCTGCGCCGCCTGGACGCCGCCGGCCGCGGCCCGCTGTCCGTGCACGACGTGGCCCTGCTGGACGAGCTGGAGACGCTCCTCGGCGCCCCGGCCCGCCCGAAGAAGCCGCGCGAGTACGACCCGCTCGACGCGCTGACCGGGCTGGAGGAGCTGATGCCGCAGCGCTCGGAGTCGCGCCGCGAGCGCGCCGAGCGCCTGGCCGAGGAGCGCCGCGACTACGCGCACGTCATCGTCGACGAGGCGCAGGACCTGACGCCCATGCAGTGGCGGATGGTCGGCCGCCGCGGCCGCACGGCCACCTGGACGATCGTCGGCGACCCGGCGCAGTCCTCGTGGTCCGACCCGGACGAGGCCGCCGCCGCCCGCGACGAAGCGCTCGGCGCCCGCCGCCGCACCCGCTTCCGGCTCACCGTGAACTACCGCAACCCCGCGGAGATCGCCGAGCTCGCGGCCAAGGTGCTGGCGCTCGCGATGCCGGGCATGGAGTCCCCGGCGGCCGTCCGCTCCACGGGCGTCGTGCCGCGCTTCGCCGTCGCGGGCGCCGCCCTCGGCCCGGCCGTGCGGGCCGAGGCGGAGCACCTGCTGGCGGACGTCGAGGGCACGGTCGGCGTGGTCGTGCCCATGGGCCGGCGCGCCGAGGCCCGCGGCTGGGTGGCCGGGCTCGGCGACCGGGTCGTGGTGCTGGGCAGCCTGGAGGCGAAGGGCCTGGAGTACGACGCGACGATCGTCGTCTCCCCGGCCGAGATCGCCGACGAGTCCCCGGCGGGCCTGCGCGTGCTGTACGTGGCGCTGACCCGCGCCACGCAGCGCCTGACGGTGCTCTCCGGCGAGCGCGACGACCCGGACGCCGACGGCGTGCCGGATCTGCTGCGGGACTGAGGGCAACCGTCCACGAGGACTCCCCGGGGGGCCGCCGGGGGAGTCCCCAGGAGTGAATTCGCCGGGGCGGAATGACTTCCGGGGACGGTTTGTTAGCCTGGGTGCGGCACCGGCTCGATCCAAGCCCCCGGGCCCAACCTTCGTCGCTACGAGCGACCACTTGCCGCGAGGCGAGCATGGCGGGTCGGTGTCACAAGCGTTCTGACGGGCGCCCTTCCTCCGGGAAGGGCGCCCGTCGGCTTTTGCGGAACTTTATTTCCGGAACCCGGACCTGGTTACCCCCTACTCGCGGGTAGGTGGGACGATCGAGCCGCGCATCAGCGAAACCAGGGAAAGCAGAGGAAGTCGGCCATGGCAACGGCGCCAAGCGTCTCGTACTCGATGACGGTCCGGCTGGAGGTCCCCGCGAGCGGGACGTCGGTCAGCCAGCTCACCACGGCCGTGGAGTCCTCCGGCGGATCCGTGACCGGCCTCGACGTCACCGCCTCCGGCCACGAGAAGCTCCGGATCGACGTCACCATCGCCGCGACCTCCACCGCCCACGCCGAGGAGATCGTCGAGCAGCTGCGCAGCATCGAGGGCGTGGTGCTGGGCAAGGTCTCGGACCGTACGTTCCTGATGCACCTCGGTGGCAAGATCGAGATGGCGTCGAAGCACCCCATCCGCAACCGTGACGACCTCTCCATGATCTACACGCCCGGCGTCGCCCGCGTCTGCATGGCGATCGCGGAGAACCCGGAGGACGCGCGGCGTCTGACGATCAAGCGCAACAGCGTTGCGGTGGTCACGGACGGGTCGGCGGTGCTGGGTCTGGGCAACATCGGCCCGAAGGCGGCGCTGCCGGTGATGGAGGGCAAGGCGGCTCTCTTCAAGCGGTTCGCGGGTATCGATGCGTGGCCGATCTGCCTGGACACGCAGGACTCCGACGCGATCGTGGAGATCGTCAAGGCGATTGCGCCGGGGTTCGCGGGCATCAACCTGGAGGACATCTCCGCGCCGCGCTGTTTCGAGATCGAGGCGCGGCTGCGGGAGGCGCTGGACATCCCGGTCTTCCACGACGACCAGCACGGCACGGCGATCGTGGTGCTGGCGGCGCTGACGAACGCGCTGCGGGTGGTGGGCAAGGCGATCGGTGACGTACGGGTCGTCATGTCGGGTGCGGGTGCGGCGGGTACGGCGATCCTGAAGCTGCTGCTGGCGGCCGGTGTCAAGCACGCCGTGGTCGCGGACATTCATGGTGTCGTTCATGCGGGGCGTGCGGATCTGGTCGATGCGGGGCCGGAGACGGCGCTGCGGTGGATCGCGGACAACACCAACCCGGAGGGCATCACGGGGACGCTGAAGGAGGCCGTGCGGGGCGCGGACGTCTTCATCGGTGTCTCGGCTCCCAATGTCCTCGACGGTGACGATGTGGCGGCGATGGCGGAGGGTGCGATCGTGTTCGCGCTGGCCAACCCCGACCCGGAGGTCGACCCGGCGGTTGCCCGGCAGACGGCCGCGGTGGTGGCCACGGGCCGTTCGGACTTCCCGAACCAGATCAACAACGTGCTGGTCTTCCCCGGCGTCTTCCGCGGCCTGCTCGACGCGCAGTCCCGCACGGTCAACACCGAGATGATGCTCGCGGCCGCCGGCGCCCTCGCCGACGTCGTCACCGAGGACGAGCTCAACGCGAACTACATCATCCCCAGCGTCTTCAACGAGAAGGTCGCGGGGACGGTCGCGGGCGCCGTGCGCGAGGCCGCGAAAGCCGCCGGTGCGGCTGTGACGGGCACCACGACCGTCTGATGACGGCGCGTCGCGGGCCTTCGGGCCCGCGACCTGCCCCTAAGGTGTCGGGCAGAAATCAGGCCGCAGAAATGCGGCTGTATCCGAGGCTGTGCCGCTTTCCGTGTGACTCTCCAGGGTGCCGGATTGGCTTTCCCGCCACTGGTGGGGGCAGGATGCGTAACCGGGCGCGAGGGTCTGGCAACGGACCCGGGTCCGGGGACTGTCCGAGGGCCCTGGCAGCATCGGCTTCGATCTCACGCCTCATTGGCAAGAAGAACACGGGAGTACAACATGAACCGCAGTGAGCTGGTGGCCGCGCTGGCCGACCGCGCCGAGGTGACCCGCAAGGACGCCGACGCCGTTCTGGCCGCGCTCGCCGAGACCGTCGGCGAGGTCGTCGCCAAGGGCGACGAGAAGGTCACCATCCCCGGCTTCCTGACCTTCGAGCGCACCCACCGTGCCGCTCGGACCGCTCGCAACCCGCAGACGGGTGAGCCGATCCAGATCGCTGCCGGTTACAGCGTGAAGGTCTCCGCGGGCTCCAAGCTCAAGGAAGCCGCCAAGGGCAAGTAAGCCTTTAGCGCTGCGCTCAGCGCTGAGAGGGCGGGCACCCCGGCCGGGGTGCCCGCCCTTTGGGCTTTCCGGGCCCCGTACGGCCCCTCGGAGGCCCGTACGGGGCCCGGAGCCACCCGGATGCACGAAAGCGTCTGTACGGGCCTTGGATGGCCCGTACAGACGCTTACGATCCGTCAGATGGGGGACGCTCAGGCGGCGGTGCCGCCGGGCATCCCGACGCCGGCGCCGAAGCCTCAGGCGGCGGTGCCGCCCGGCATCTCCACGTTCGCGCCCAGGTCCTTCAGCTTCTGCATGAAGTTCTCGTAGCCGCGGTTGATCAGGTCGATGCCGTGGACCCGCGAGGTGCCCTCGGCCGCCAGGGCCGCGATCAGGTACGAGAAGCCGCCGCGGAGGTCCGGGACGACCATGTCGGAGCCCTGCAGCTTCGTCGGGCCGGAGACGACCGCCGAGTGCAGGAAGTTCCGCTGGCCGAAGCGGCAGGCGGAACCGCCCAGGCACTCGCGGTACAGCTGGATGTGAGCACCCATCTGGTTCAGCGCCGAGGTGAAGCCGAGGCGCGACTCGTACACCGTCTCGTGGACGATGGACAGGCCCGCCGCCTGCGTCAGCGCCACGACCAGCGGCTGCTGCCAGTCGGTCTGGAAGCCGGGGTGGACGTCCGTCTCCAGCGCGATGGCGTTGAGCGAGCCGCCCGGGTGCCAGAAGCGGATGCCCTCGTCGTCGATCTCGAAGGCGCCGCCGACCTTGCGGTAGGTGTTGAGGAAGGTCATCATCGAGCGCTGCTGCGCGCCGCGCACGTAGATGTTGCCCTTGGTGGCCAGCGCCGCGGACGCCCAGGAGGCCGCCTCCAGGCGGTCCGAGAGCGCGCGGTGGTTGTAGCCGCCGAGCTTGTCGACACCGGTGATCCGGATGGTCCGGTCGGTGTCCATGGCGATGATCGCGCCCATCTTCTGCAGCACGCAGATGAGGTCCTCGATCTCCGGCTCCACGGCGGCGTTGGACAGCTCCGTGACGCCCTCCGCCAGCACGGCGGTGAGCAGGACCTGCTCGGTCGCGCCGACCGAGGGGTAGGGCAGGCGGATCTTGCAGCCGCGCAGCCGCTGCGGGGCCTCCAGGTACTGGCCGCCCTCGCGCTTCTCGATGGTCGCGCCGAACTGGCGGAGCACCTCGAAGTGGAAGTCGATCGGCCGGCCGCCGATGTCGCAGCCGCCCAGGCCCGGGATGAAGGCGTGGCCGAGGCGGTGCAGCAGCGGGCCGCACAGCAGGATCGGGATGCGCGAGGAGCCGGCGTGCGCGTCGATGTCCGCGACGTTGGCGCTCTCCACGTAGGTGGGGTCGAGGACCAGCTCGCCGGGCTCGTCGCCGGGGCGGACGGTCACGCCGTGCAGCTGCAGCAGTCCGCGCACGACGCGCACGTCGCGGATGTCGGGGACGTTGCGCAGCCGGCTGGGGCCGTGCCCGAGCAGGGCGGCGACCATGGCCTTGGGCACGAGGTTCTTCGCGCCGCGGACACGGATCTCGCCCTCGAGCGGGGTACCGCCGTGGACAAGCAGGACATCGTCAGGGCCGGTCATGGATCTCGCGTTCCTGGAGTTGGGCAGGGGGCAAGAAGAAAGGGTAATGCGACGAGGGGGCCCTCCTGCATGCCTGAGGGGCCTCCGGGCACGTCATGGCTTTGCAACAACACGCTCCGTTAATGGAATGGTCGCTACCGGTTATCGGCGGCGCGCCACGGGCCGCCCCTTTCTTGCCGGAGTGGGCGTCCACCCCCCGCGCGGGCCCGAAATGCGGGATCATGTGCCCATGTCCGAGGTGTCCTCGCTCACAGGACGGCTGCTTGTCGCGACACCGGCGCTCGCTGACCCGAATTTCGACCGCGCGGTGGTGCTGCTGCTCGATCACGATGAGGAGGGTTCCCTCGGCGTGATCCTGAACCGCCCGACCCCCGTCGGGGTGGCCGACATCCTGGAGTCCTGGGCCGCGCTGGCCGGGGAGCCGGGCGTGGTCTTCCAGGGCGGCCCCGTCTCGCTGGACTCGGCGCTGGGCGTGGCCGTGGTGCCGGGGGAGGGGCACGGCGCGACGGGCTCCGCCGCCGTCGCCGGCGACGGCCCGCTCGGCTGGCGCCGCGTCCACGGCGCGATCGGCCTCGTCGACCTGGAGGCCCCGCCGGAGCTGCTCGCGGCCGCCCTCGGCTCGCTGCGCATCTTCGCCGGCTATGCCGGCTGGGGCCCGGGCCAGCTGGAGGACGAGCTCGTCGAGGGCGCGTGGTACGTGGTGGAGTCCGAGCCGGGCGACGTCTCCTCGCCGGACCCCTCGCAGCTGTGGCGCGCGGTGCTGCGGCGCCAGCGCAACGAGCTGGCGATGGTGGCCACGTATCCGGACGACCCCAGCCTGAACTGACCCGGAGGCCTCCCCGGAGCGGCCCCGCGGCGCCGGCCGGGGGACCCGCCCCGCGGAGGGGCGCGACCCGCTTGCGAAACGACGGGACCGGGGATCGGAACTCGGCGGTGCGCCCCAGTACCCTTGGAGACCATGAGCACTCTTGAGCCCGAGCGCGGGGCAGGGACCGGCACCCTCGTAGAGCCGACGCCGCAGGTGTCGCACGGCGACGGCGACCACGAGCGCTACGCCCACTACGTCCAGAAGGACAAGATCATGGAGAGCGCGCTCTCCGGTTCCCCGGTCGTCGCCCTGTGCGGCAAGGTCTGGGTCCCCGGGCGCGACCCGAAGAAGTACCCGGTCTGTCCGATGTGCAAGGAGATCTTCGACGGCATGGGCGCCGGCGGGGACAAGGACAAGGGCGGCAAGGGCGGCGACAAGAAGTAGCCCCCGCGGCCTCCTCTCCGCAGGCCACACAACCTTCCCGGCCCCCGGGACGCGCTCCGGCGCGTCCCGGGGGCCGCGTGCGTTACAGGGCGCGTCGCACGCCCCGTTTGCGCGAGCCGTTGCACGGAGCGCTTTCGCCGATCACAGAGTGGTGGAGACCTCTTGTCGGGGCCATGGCACACCCCTAGTCTCCTGCCAGTTGTGCTGAGCGAAACGCCCATTGCGTATGTTGCAACGCCACGCGGGAGGGACCCTCATGACACCGTCCGGCCGCCCGTCCGGTGTGGTGGCTCTGCTCACGGCGGCCGCCCTGGCGACGGCCGCCGCCCTGACCGGCTGCGCCCCCTCCACCTCCACCGGTGCCGCCGGCGGCGACGAGCGGACGGGGCTCCTGCGGGTCTGGCTCTTCCGGGAGGTCGACAACGGGCCCAAGGCCGCCGTGGTCGGCAAGGCCGTCGCCGCCTTCGCCCGGGAGCACCGCGGCGCCCGCGTCGACGTCACCTACATCCCCGTCGAGACGCGCGCCCAGCGGATCAAGGCCGCCTTCAACGACCCCCGCAGCGCCCCCGACGTCATCGAGTACGGCAACACCGACACCGCCGGCTACGTCCGGGACGGCGGACTGGCCGACGTCACCGCCGACTTCGCCGCCTGGCCCGAGGCGCGGGACACCGATCCCGCCGCCCGCCGCTCCGTCACCGTCGACGGGAAGGTCTACGGCGCCCCGCTGTTCGTCGGCGTCCGCGCCCTCTACTACCGCACGGACGTCTTCCGCGAGCTCGGCCTGCGCCCGCCGCGCACCCAGGCCGAGCTCGCGGAGACCGCCCGCCGCATCCACCGGGAGCGGCCGGACCTCTACGGGCTCGCGGTCGGCGGCTCGTACACGTACGGCGCCCTGCCCTTCCTGTGGGCCAACGGCGGTGCGTTAGCGGAGAAGAAGGGCAGGAAGTACACCGCGGCCGTCGACAGCGAGGCGGCGAAACGGGGCATCACGGCGTACACCGGCCTCTTCGGCGAGCACAACTGCCCGCCCGCCAAATGCGCGCAACTGGGCGGCAACGCCACCGTCGAGGCGTTCGCCTCCGGCAGGGCGGCCATGGCCATCGGCGGGGACTTCAGCCACCGGGCCGTCGAGAACGGCAAGGCCGCGGGCCGGTACGCGGTCGTCCCGCTGCCCGGCGCCGAGGAGGGCAGCATCGCCCCCGCGTTCGCGGGCGGGAACAACATCGGGGTCCTCAAGAGCAGTTCCCACCGCACGCTCGCCGTCGAGCTGATGCGGACCCTCACCGGCAAGCGCACCCAGTCCGAGCTCTTCGACGCCATGGGCTTCCTGCCCACCTACACGGACGTGCGCCGCGAGGCGGCCCGCAGACAGCCCTACGTCGAGCCCTTCGTGCGGACGCTTTCCGCGGGCGCGGCCTTCGTGCCCGTGACCCCCGCGTGGGCCGCCATCGACGCCGGGCAGGTGCTGCCGGTCATGTTCCAGGAGATCGTGAGCGGCCGCAGGAGCGTGGACGCGGCGGCCTCGGCCGCGGCGAAGAAGATGAACAGCGCCTTCCGGGCCGCGGGCTGAGGGCGGGGGACGGCACGATGCGCACCCACAGCCGCTGGACGCCCTGGATCTACCTCGCCCCCGCCCTCGTCCTCCTCGGCGGGCTGCTGCTCTACCCCGTCTATCAGCTCGGGCTCATCTCCTTCCTGGAGTACACCCAGGCCCAGGTCAGCGGCGGCCGGCCGACCTCCTTCCAGGGCTTCGGCAACTACGCGGCGCTCTTCCGCGACGGCCAGTTCCGGGAGGTGCTCCTCACCACCGTCCTCTTCGCGGCGGCCTGCGTGCTCGCCACCCTCGCCACCGGCTGCGCGCTCGCCGTGCTCCTCACCCGCGTCCGCGCCCTGCCCCGCCTCGCGCTGATGACCGCGGCGCTCGGCGCCTGGGCCACGCCCGCCGTCACCGGCTCGACGGTCTGGCTCTTCCTCTTCGACCCCGACTTCGGGCCTGTGGACAAGCTGCTCACCCGGCTCGGCATGAGCGGCTTCGACGGCTACTCGTGGACGTACGACCGCTACAGCGCCTTCGCGCTCGTCCTCCTCGAAGTCGTCTGGTGCTCGTTCCCCTTCGTCATGGTGACCGTCTACGCGGGCATCCGGGCCGTCCCGGCCGAGGTCCTGGAGGCCGCCGCCCTGGACGGGGCCTCGCAGTGGCGCATCTGGCGCGCGGTCACGGCGCCCATGCTGCGGCCGATCCTGGTCGTCGTCACCCTCCAGTCCGTCATCTGGGACTTCAAGGTGTTCACGCAGATCTACGTCATGACCAACGGCGGCGGGATCGCCGGGCAGAACCTGACCCTGAACGTCTACGCGTACCAGAAGGCGTTCGCCTCCTCGCAGTACAGCCTCGGCTCGGCCATCGGCGTGGTGATGCTGCTGATCCTGCTGGCCGTCACGCTCGCGTACCTGCGGCTGCTGCGGAGCCAGGGGGAGGAGATATGAGACGGCGGCACGGGGCGGGCAGACGGTACGGCCGGCTCGCCGCGGAGGCGGCGGCGCTGCTGACGGCGGCCGTGGTCGCCTTCCCCCTCTACTGGATGGTGCTCTCGGCCCTCAAGCCGGAGGGGGAGGTGCTGGGCGACCGCCCCCGCCCCTGGACGTCCGCGCCCTCCCTGGACGCCTTCCGTCGCGTCTTCGGGCAGCAGGACTTCGCGCGCTACTTCCTCAACAGCCTGCTCGTCGCGGGCACCGTGGTCGTCGTCTCCGCGGTCGTGGCCTTCCTCGCCGCGACCGCCGTCACCCGCTTCCGCTTCCGGTTCCGGACGACCCTGCTCGTGATGTTCCTCGTCGCCCAGATGGTGCCGGTCGAGGCGCTCACCATCCCGCTGTTCTTCCTCCTGCGCGACGCCGGCGCGTACGTGCCCGGCATCGGCCTCAACACGCTCGGCTCGCTGATCCTGCCGCACATCGCCTTCTCGCTGCCCTTCGCCGTCTGGATGCTGCGCGGGTTCGTCCGGGCGGTGCCGGAGACGCTGGAGGAGGCCGCGTACCTCGACGGCGCGACCCGGGCCCGCTTCCTGTGGCGGATTCTCTTCCCGCTGGTCTTCCCCGGGCTCGTCGCCACGAGCGTCTTCTCGTTCATCTCGACGTGGAACGACTTCCTCTTCGCGAAGTCCTTCATCGTCAGCGCCACCGAGAACTCCACCCTCCCCATGGCGCTCCTCGTCTTCTTCAAGGACGAGGGCAACGACTGGGGCGGCATCATGGCGGCGTCCACCGTCATGACCGTGCCGGTGCTCGTCTTCTTCGTACTCGTCCAGCGGAGGCTCGTGTCGGGCCTCGGCGGAGCGGTGAAGGACTGACACATGACCGATCTGATCCCCGGGCCGGCATCGGTCCGTGACGTGCCGGCCGCCGGGCCGTACGTCCTCGGCGAGGAGACCCTGCTGGAGGCGCGGCCCGGCACCGAGGGCGTCGCCCGCTGGCTGCGCGCCACCGTCGGCGCCGCGACGGGGCTGCCGCTCGCACCGGGCGTGCCGCTCGCACCGGGCGAGGACGGTGGCGGCCGCGTCGTGCTGAGCGTCGACCCGGCCGTCGGGCGGGAGCTCGGCCCCGAGGGCTACCGCATCGCCGTGGACGGCCGTGTCCTGAGGATCGGCGGCGGCAGCGCGGCCGGAGTCTTCTGGGGGGCGCAGACCCTCCGTCAGCTGCTCGGCCCGGAGGCCTTCCGGCGGGCGCCGGTCACGGGAAAGCGCGAGTGGGCCGTGCCCGCATGCGCCGTCGAGGACGCGCCGCGGTTCCGGTGGCGCGGCGTCCTCCTCGACGTCGCCCGCCACTTCCTGCCCAAGGACGGCGTGCTGCGGTACCTGGACCTGCTCGCCGCGCACAAGCTCAACGTCCTGCACCTGCACCTGACGGACGACCAGGGCTGGCGGATCGAGATCCTGCGCCACCCGCGGCTCACGGAGGCGGGCGCCTGGCGCTCCCGCACCAAGCTCGGGCACCGGGCGTCGCCGCTGTGGGACGAGCGGCCGCACGGGGGCTACTACACGCAGGACGACATCCGCGAGATCGTCGCCTACGCCGCCGAGCGGCACATCACCGTCGTCCCGGAAATCGACATCCCGGGCCACTCGCAGGCCGCCGTCGCCGCGTATCCGGAGCTCGGCAACTCGGACGTCGTCGACACCGCCGCCCTGACGGTGTGGGACACGTGGGGCGTCAGCCCGAACGTCCTCGCCCCGTCCGATGCCGTCCTCGCCTTCTACGAGGGCGTGCTGACGGAGGTCCTCGCCCTCTTCCCGTCGCCCTTCGTGCACATCGGCGGCGACGAGTGCCCCAAGGACCAGTGGAAGGCGTCCCCGGCCGCGCAGGCCCGGATCCGGGAGCTGGGGCTGGCCGGTGAGGACGAGCTGCAGAGCTGGTTCGTCCGGCACTTCGACCGCTGGCTGGCCGAGCGCGGCCGGCGCCTCGTCGGCTGGGACGAGATCCTCGAAGGGGGCCTGGCGGAGGGCGCCACCGTCTCCTCCTGGCGGGGCTACGCGGGCGGGATCGCCGCCGCGCGCGCCGGGCACGACGTCGTCATGTGCCCCGAACAGCAGGTGTACCTGGACCACCGGCAGGCGGCCGGTACCGACGAGCCCGTACCCATCGGCTACGTCCGCACCCTGGAGGACGTCTACCGCTTCGAGCCCGTGCCGCCGGGGCTCGGCGAGGCCGCCGCGCGCGTCCTGGGCGCCCAGGCCAACCTGTGGAGCGAGGTGACGGAGAACCAGCAGCGCCTCGACTACCAGGCCTTTCCGCGCCTCGCCGCCTTCGCCGAGACCGTCTGGTCGCACCTGCCCGCCCCCGCCGAGCGCGACTACCCGGCGTTCGAACGCCGTATGACCGCCCATTACGCCCGGCTCGACGCCCTCGGCGTGGACTACCGGCCCCCGGGCGGCCCCAGGCCCTGGCAGCGCCGCCCCGGCGTCCTCGGACGCCCGATCGAGGGCGCGCCCCCGATCGTGTGAGCCACGGCCAAGCTGCGCGTCCCGGCGGCGGGCGGCTGGCACGGTGGTCCTTCACACACTGCCGTAAGTCGTAAAAAGGCCCCCTGACAATGGCAATCCGTACACAACGGGGACACTCCCGAAAATCGGACCATTCGCATTGCCGGGGACGGATCGGCGGTTCGTGGACCCTCGCGACGGCGGAGTCCGAAGATGTGCCAGAGTTGCCACGTCCGGGCCGTGAGGACGTACCGTACGGCGGGATCGTACGGCGGGATCAGGCCGGACAGCCGGGACCACCGGGGAAGGGGCAGCTGGGTTGACCACGCACGCACCGCAGGCGGCGCACACGGTGACGCTGCCGGGCTCGCTCGACGAGGCCGTGGCGGCGCTGGCCGCCATGCCCGCGGCCGTGCCCGTCGCGGGTGGCACCGATCTGATGGCCGCCGTCAACTCCGGGCTGCTGCGGCCCGCCGGGCTCGTCGGCCTCGGCCGCATCAGCGAGATCCGCGGCTGGCAGTACCAGGACGGCCACGCCCTGCTCGGCGCCGGCCTCACCCACGCCCGGATGGGCCGCCCCGACTTCGCGGCCCTCATCCCGGCGCTCGCGGCCGCCGCGCGCGCCGCCGGCCCGCCCCAGATCCGCAACGCCGGCACGCTCGGGGGCAACATCGCCTCCGCCGCCCCGACCGGCGACGCCCTGCCCGTCCTCGCCGCCCTCGAAGCCTCCCTCGTCATCGCCGGGCCCGGCGGCGGCCGCCGCGAGATCCCCGTCGGCCACCTCCTCGCCGGCTACGAGATGCTCGGCCCCGGCGAGCTCATCGGCTACGTCCGCGTGCCGCTGCTGCACGCCCCGCAGACCTTCCTCAAGGCCACCGGACGCACCGGCCCCGGCCGGGCCAGCGCGTCCGTGGCCGTCGTCCTCGACCCCGCCCGGCGGGGCGTGCGCTGCGCGGTGGGCGCCGTCGCGCCCATGCCGCTGCGCCCCCTCGACGCCGAGCGCTGGGTCGCCTCGCTCATCGACTGGGACGGCGAGCGCACGCTCGCCCCCGAGGCGTGCGCCGCCTTCGGCGAGTACGTCGCCGCGGCGTGCATCCCGGACCCCGCGCCCGCTCCCGACGGCGGGGAGCCGGGCACCCTGCCGCCCGCCGCGCTGCACCTGCGTCGTACGGTGGCGACTCTGGCCCGCCGAGCACTGGGGAGGGCACTCGCGTGAGTGACGAACAGCGACAGGCCCACGCCGCCGGCCCGGCCGGCTGGGAGCCGATCCCGCGCGGCGGGGAGTACGACGAGGGCACCACGTTCCTGCAGCTGCCCCCGGAGCTCCTCGCCCACCCGGGCGCGGCCATGTCCGGCACGGGCGCCTGGGACCCGCTGGCCGCGGCCGGTTCGGGCGGATACGTCCCGCCGTCCGCGGACTCGTGGCAGCAGGCTCCGGCGGCCGCGGGGGCGCACGGGCAGTGGGGGGTGCCGCAGGGGGCGCAGGCGCCGTACGGGGCGCATGTGCCTCAGGGCGAGGCGCATACGGGTCACGACGGCGGTGCGCACGATGCGCATGGCGTGCATGAGGCGCACGGTGCGCACGACGTGCATGGTGCGCATGACGTGCACGGATCGCATGACGCGCACGGAACGCATAGCGCGCACGGATCGCACGGCGCGCACGGAACTCACGAGGCCGATCCGCAGGCCACCGCGGAGTGGCCGATGCCGGGCGACGCCTCGACGGGTTCGACCGGCCAGTGGTCCGTTCCGGCCGCGGGCGACGACCCCGTCGACGAGTCCGGTGAGTACCTGGTCCGGGGCGGCCCGGCGCAGGAGCCCGCGGGCGCGGCTCCGGCCGCGGCCCCCGCTCCGTGGTCCGCGCAGCCCGTGGACGACTCCTGGCGCCAGTCGCTGGCCGCGGCCACGCCTGCCGCCGGTACGCCCATTCCGGGCGGCACCGGCCAGTGGTCGGTTCCGGTTGTTCCCGAGGAGGCTGCGGACGCGGCCGACACGTCCGGTGAGTACGCGCTGGACGGCTTTGCGAGTCCGGTCGCCGAGAATTCCGCTTCCGGCGAGCCGCCGGCCGTGGACGTGACGGGCGCGTTCACCGTGCCGCAGTACGTCACGGATGTCACCGGTACGGGCGATAATCCGGGCGGTGCGGAGACGGCCGCGGCGGAGACGGCGGCTGCGGCAGCCACGGCGGCCGGGGCGGCTGACGCTGCGGAGGAGCCGGAGCAGCCGGTACACCCGGGGCAGCCGGAGCACCTGGAGCACCCTGAGTACTCGGCGCCCTCGTTGCCGTCGGAGCAGCCGGAGCAGCCGGAGCATCCGGCCGGTGAGCCGGAGCAGCAGCCTGCCCGGACGACGCTGCCGCATCAGGCGATGCACGCGGAGTCGTTCGGCCACGGCGAGCATTCCGGGCACGGCGAGCAGCCCGGGCACACCGGGATGGCTGAGCAGCCCGGGCCCACCGGGATGACCGAGCAGGCTGCCGAACCGGTGGAGCCGGCCGAGCAGCCCGGCCTGCCCACGCTCTCCCACGAGCCGGGGCAGTCCGCGGAGGCGGAGCAGCCGACTCAGCCGGACGAGCCCGCCCAGCAGCCCACGATGCCGGAGCCGTTCGTACCGCAGCAGAGCGGGCCGGAGGCGGCCGGTGCCGCAGCTGCCGCCGGTGCCGGCGCTGCTGCCGGTGCCGTGGCCGCGACGGCGGACGGCGGGCCCGCCCATGAGGAGCCCGCGCCGCCCGCGTACGCCCCCCTCGGACACGACCCGCTCGGCCAGGACCCCCTCGGGGCCCACCCCCTCGCCCCCCACACCGAGCACCCCTGCGCCTCGTACGTCCTGCGCGTCAACGGCACCGACCGGCCCGTGACCGACGCCTGGATCGGCGAGTCGCTGCTGTACGTGCTGCGCGAGCGCCTCGGCCTGGCCGGGGCCAAGGACGGGTGCTCGCAGGGCGAGTGCGGGGCCTGCTCGGTCCAGGTCGACGGCCGCCTGGTGGCCTCCTGCCTGGTCCCGGCCGCGACCACCGCCGGCTCGGAGATCCGTACGGTCGAGGGCCTCGCCGTCGACGGGCGGCCGTCCGACGTGCAGCGGGCGCTCGCCGAGTGCGGCGCCGTGCAGTGCGGCTTCTGCGTGCCGGGCATGGCGATGACCATGCACGACCTGCTGGAGGGCAACCACGCCCCGACCGAGCTGGAGACCCGCCAGGCCATCTGCGGCAACCTCTGCCGCTGCTCGGGCTACCGGGGCGTGCTCGACGCGGTCCGCCAGGTCGTCGGCGAGCGCGAGGCGGCCGCGGCTCACGAGCAGGAGCTCCAGCAGGGACTTGATCAGGGACTTGAGCAGGGCCTGGAGCATGGCGTGGCGCAGGGGCCGGCGCACGGGCTTCAGGACGCGCAGCAGCCGTACGAGGCTGTGCAGCCGGATGCGGACCAGGCCCGCATCCCGCACCAGGCGGGCCCGCACGGCGGGGGCAGCGGAAGGGCGACGGCATGACGGGAAGCGGCGGAATGGGCGGCATGACGGGAACGACCGGCATGACCGACGGCGGCGCCACGGCCATCACCGTCCCCACGCTCGCCTCGCCCGGCGGCCCCGCCGAACCGACGCACGGCATCGGCGCCTCCCTCCCCCCGGCCGACGCGGAGGCCAAGGCCCAGGGCATCTACCCGTACGCGGCCGACCTGTGGGCGGAGGGCCTGCTGTGGGCCGCGCTCCTGCGCTCCCCGCACCCGCACGCCCGCATCCTGTCGATCGACACCTCCGAGGCCGCCCGCATGCCGGGCGTCCGCGCCGTCGTCACGCACGCGGACGTGCCGGGCGACGCCGCCCACGGCCGCAAGGTCGCCGACCGGCCGGTCTTCGCGTCCGACATCGTGCGCCACCATGGCGAGCCGATCGCCGCCGTCGCCGCCGACCACCCCGACACGGCGCGGCTGGCCGCGGCGGCCATCGCCGTCGAGTACGAGGTGCTGGAGCCGGTCACCGACCCCGAGCAGGCGTTCTCCGCCGAGCCGCTGCACCCCGACGGCAATCTGATCCGCCACATCCCGCTGCGCTTCGGCGACCCGGAGGTCGTCGGCGAGGTGATCGTCGAGGGGCTGTACCGGATCGGCCGCCAGGACCCCGCGCCCATCGGCGCCGAGGCCGGCCTGGCCGTGCCCCGCCCCGACGGCGGCGTCGAGATCTACACCGCGTCCACGGACCCGCACGCCGACCGCGACCTCGCCGCCGCCTGCTTCGGCCTGGCACCGGAGCGCGTGAAGATCGTCGTCACCGGCGTGCCCGGCGCGACGGGCGACCGCGAGGACCCCGGCATGCAGCTGCCGCTCGGCCTGCTCGCGCTGCGCACCGGCCACCCCGTCAAGCTCGTCGCCACCCGCGAGGAGTCCTTCCTCGGCCACCCGCACCGCCACCCCACCCTGCTGCGCTACCGCCACCACGCGGACGCCGACGGCAAGCTGGTGAAGGTCGAGGCGCAGATCCTGCTGGACGCGGGCGCCTACGCCGACTCCTCGTCCGACGCCCTGGCCGCAGCCGTGGCCTTCGCCTGCGGCCCGTACGTGGTCCCGCACGCCTTCGTCGAGGGCTGGGCCGTCCGTACGAACAACCCGCCGTCCGGCCACGTGCGCGGCGAGGGCGCCATGCAGGTGTGCGCCGCGTACGAGGGCCAGATGGACAAGCTCGCGGCCCGCCTGGGCCTCGACCCGGCGGAGCTGCGCCTGCGCAACGTGATGGCCACGGGCGACCTGCTGCCCACCGGCCAGACCGTCACCTGCCCCGCGCCCGTCGCCGAACTCCTGCGCGCCGTCCGCGACTACCCGCTGCCCGCCCTCCCCTCCGACGACCCCGAGGAGGAGTGGATGCTGCCCGGCGGCCCCGACGGCGCGGGCGAGCCCGGCGCGGTGCGGCGCGGCGTCGGCTACGGCCTGGGCATGGTGCACATGCTCGGCGCGGAGGGCGCCGACGAGGTCTCGACGGCGACGGTCAAGGTGACCGGCCCGACGGCGACGGTCATCTGCGCGGCCGTGGAGACCGGCCAGGGCTTCTCGACCCTCGCCCGCCAGATCGTCCAGGAAGTCCTGGGCCTGGACGAGGTCTACGTCGCCCCCGTCGACACCGACCAGCCCCCCTCCGGCCCCGGCGCGCACAGCCGCCACACGTGGGTCTCGGGCGGCGCGGTCGAGCGGGCGGCCCGGATGGTGCGGACGCAACTGCTGCAGCCGCTGGCCGCACAGTTCGGCATGTCCGCGGAGCTGCTGACGATCGCCGACGGAAAGATCACCTCGTACGACGGCGTCCTGAGCACGACGGTCGCCGAGGCCCTGGACGGCAAGGAACTCTGGGCCACGGCCCAGTGCCGCCCCCACCCGACCGAGCCGCTCGACGAGTACGGGCAGGGCGACGCCTTCGTGGGCATCGCCTTCTGCGCGGTGCGCGCGGTCGTGGACGTGGACGTGGAACTGGGATCCGTCCGAGTCGTCGAAATGGCGGTGGCCCAGGACGTGGGCCGGGTCCTCAACCCGGCGCAGGCGAGGTCCCGCATCGAAGCGGGAGTGACCCAGGGCGTGGGCGCAGCCCTGACGGAGAACCTCCGCACCGCGGGCGGAATGGTCCGCCGCCCGGACCTCACCGGCTACGCCCTGCCCACGTCCCTGGACATCCCCGACATCCACATCGTGAAGCTGGTCGAGGAACGGGACGTGGTCGCCCCGTTCGGCGCCAAGGCGATCAGCGCGGTGCCGGTCGTGACGTCCCCGGCGGCGGTGGCAGCAGCGGTACGAGCGGCAACGGGCCGCCCGGTCAACCGCCTGCCGATCCGCCCGCAGGCGGCGGTGGCGGCGGCCGTCAACTCCTGATCCTTATGTGAATGTCACTGCCTGGCAGTAGTGTGTAGCGTGAAGTCACATGTGACGGCCGAGGGTTGACGGGCGGCCGCGGGGTGGGGAAGGCAGTGAAGAGGCGCACGTGACTGAGCAGGCATCGCCCCAGGGGGGCTTCGCAGCCGAACTGGCCTCGCTGAAGAAGTTCAAGGGCCGAGTGGATGAGCTGCTGAGGACGCTCGACGAATCCGACGGGGCGCCGAGCAAGATGGCCGACACGGGGTTGACGCAGGCCCACCTGGGCCAGGGATTCAGCGCTGCGGAGGCGCTCTACGGCGTCTACTACTCCGTTCACTCCGACCTGGTGACGCTCTCTCAGCTCCTCAACGACCAGATCAAGGCACTCGGCGACGCCATGCTGGAAGCCCATGGAGGCTACGCCAACGCGGACGCGGAGGAGCGGGAGAAGCTTTGGGCGATCCATGAGCGGATGCGGCGCCAGTACGACCCGAAGCTCGACCCGGATGCCGGGCCGGCGCAGCCGCACACGTCGAGGACGGGGCCCCGTACGGAACTGCCCGCCGATGGCAGCAACAACGGATCAGGCAGGCCCACCCACTTCTAGACGAGGGAAGGAAGCACAGCACCCGTGACCGACCAAGCCTTGCCCAGAAGTGACAAGGACCCGCGACAGTTGCCGATGTGCACGCCTGTCCAGAACTTCTACGCCATCCCGCACGAGAAGCTCCAGGCCATGGTCGAGAACGCCGACCAGCACCGCGTCTCCTCGGTCGCCCTCACCCTCAAGGGCGCGGCCCAGGCCATCAAGGAGCTCGGCGACGACCTCAAGAAACATATCGAGGGTGTCGTCTGGTCGGGCGAGGCCGGCGAAGCCTTCCGCAGGTGGGGCAACTCCATGGCCAATGAGACGCTCCGGCTCAGCGATTACGCCAAGGAGGTCGACAAGTGGATGCACTTCGCGTCCACGGACCTGGGCAGCGCGCGACGTATGCCGAAGTACTCGCCGCAGGACAAGGCCACGGTCGACGCCTGGCTGAAGAACCATCCGCTGGCGCTGGGCAAGGTCCCCATGCCCGGCCTGGAGCCTCTCGGCGGCAACAACCTGGTGAGTGGCGGCCCTACGCAGAAGGAGGCGTACGACGCCCAGAAGCGACTCGATGACAACCACAAGGCAGCAGCTGGGCTGATGAAGGCGCTGGCGGAGTCGTACGATCAGTCGGCGACGCAGATCTTGCGGGCGCCCAGACCTAATTTTCGGCCTATGCCGGAAAAGGTGATGCCGGCCAAGAAGTCGCCAAGCGATCCGAGTGAGTATGTCGACTTCCCTGTCGACGGTGCCGGAGCGCCGTCGACGGGTTCAACGGCTAGGGTCTCGCCTGCGGGCTACGTGGGCGCTGCTTCAGCTGGTAGCGGTTCTGGCGGCGTCTCGACGCCGTCCGGACCTGCGGAACGGCTGGTTCGGCGGCCGGAACTCGATCTCTCCGGCGGCGTTGACGCACCCCCGCGTGTGACAGTTCCGCAGCCGGAACGGCATCTGGTCACACCGCCGGATGCCGGGAAGACGCAGATTCCCGTGCCGCATATCCCTGTACCCAACTGGCCTGGGTCTGAAGGGCGTCCCGATACGGACCGCCGCCCGGGAAGGCCAATTCCTGATCGGAGCGGGCGGCCGACCCCCAGGATTCCGGCTCCAGAGGCCGGGCCTGGTACCAGCCGCCGTCCGGACATTCGGCTGCCGAACGTGCCGCGCGATGGCATCGTCGGTGGCCGCCGCACGCCGCGTGGATCGTCTGTGCCGACCCAGAACCCGGGACGGGTTCCGGTATTCGGTACGGAACCCTCCCCGCGGCAGGGGCAGACCCGACCGCCCATGGTCCCCGGTACGGGTTTCGGCGGTGTGCCCGGGCCTGCAGCCAGTAGCCCAGGAACCGGAGCAGGCAGAGCCAGAGCAACGGAGCCGGGTGGAATTGTCGGAGGCCGTCCTGGAGGTGGCAGTGCAGCCTTCACTCCGGGCGGCACTGGTCTGGTCCGTGGCGCGGGCACGGGGGAGAACCGCAACAACGCCTCTGGTCGGCCCGGGATGATGGGCGGCTTCATGCCTGCGACAGGGGCAGGTGGCGCCGCTCCGGAGGGGCGGTCTGGCGGTCGACGCCCCGACTACCTGGTCGAAGATGAGGAGACCTGGAACCAGGACAACAAGCGCGTTGTGCCACCGGTGATTGAGTAGAGGGCCCATCCACATGCGCAGTACTCGTGTCGTTGCTTCTTTGCTCGTCACGCTAATCGTGACTGGGGTGGCGGCCTCGCCAGCTCACGCCGACACCGTCCGCTCCCGCCAGTGGCATCTGGATGTGATGCACGCAGAGGAGATGTGGGAGACGAGTACCGGCGCCGGGATCGCAGTGGCTGTGATCGACACCGGAGTCGATGCGAGCCTGCCCGACCTTCAAGGCCAGGTACTCGAAGGGAAGAACTTCTCAGGGCAGCCGGACGACGCACGCACGGATACCGAAGGCCACGGCAGCAAGATGGCGGCCCTCATTGCCGGAACGGGAAAGAGAGGACGGGTTACAGGCTCCTACGGCCTGGCTCCTGGGGCGAAGATCCTTCCTATCCGAGTGAGGCAGAAAGGGACCGCTTTGGATGGCACGAAGTCGATGGTCGACGCACTCCACTACGCGGCGGAGTCTGATGCAAAGATCATCAATATTTCGCTGGGTGGCCCAGGCGATGAGGAAGAGGAGAAGGCCATCTCCTATGCCTTGAGCAAGGGAAAGATGATCTTCGCTGCGGCTGGTAACTCGGGTGACAAGGGCAACGTGGTGGAGTACCCCGCCGCATACCCGGGCGTCATCGGCGTAGCTGGCGTTGATCAGGAAGGTGCCGCAGCGAGTTGGTCGCAGCACGGCCCCCAGGTGGATTTGTCTGCACCAGGCACAGATATGTACGCGGCCTGCGCGGGCGGTACTGAACTCTGCCGAGGCAATGGCACCAGCGATGCCACGGCCCTCGCCTCCGCCTCCGCCGCCCTGATCTGGTCCGTCCACCCCACCTGGACCGCCAACCAAGTCACCCGCGTCCTCATCAACACCGCCGGCGGCACCGGCACAGCCGAAAAGCGCAACGACTACGTCGGCTACGGCGCCGTCCGCCCCCGCATCGCCCTCAAGGATCCGGGCGACCCGGGCCCGGCTGACGTGAACCCCCTTCCGGGGCCGGCGCCTGCGCAGAGTCCGAAGAGTGGTGACGGTCAGGACACCGCCGACAACCTTTCGAAGCATTCCGGTACCGACGCTTCGGCGAACAACGGCGGCGGCACCCCCACCAAATGGATCGCTCTCGGCGCCGGAGCCGCAGTCGTGGTGGGGGCGGCGATCGCCACTCCCATTGTCCTTAACCGCCGCCGCAAACGCCCATAGACCGGTTACAGCTGGGACACTCCGCGCCAGATCCACCCTGAGCTGAGAGTCGCCTTCTGCAGAGCCCTTTTCACGTCGCGCGTGTCCAACGTCGTGACTTTGCGTCGACGGCCGTCGGGCCCCCGCTCGTATTTCCACTCCACCGTGAATGATCGCCCACGACGGTACGCGTGCTGCATGTGCGGCCCGCCACCGGCGGAAGACCATTTCTCCTGGATGAACCGCACCTCACGCCCTGACGGGTCCAGGCGCATCCGGATCCTGAGTCTGTGCTCCTCTTGCCGGCGGGGCATGTCGTCGTCGAGACCGGTCGTCCGGAACCACCACTCCGCCACCACGTCGGCGTTCTCCGTGGGGCCGGCATCGCGTATGCGGAACGGCACGCGAGGGCCGTTGATGGTGAGGAGCGCGTTCCGGACCTCCGCGGCGGAAAGCGGTACGACGTCGTTGTCGGGGTATCTGGTGCCGAGCCATTTGTCCTGGAGCCGGCCCATCACTAAGCCTCCGCCCCGGCGCTCAGGCCCACTGTGCGTACGAAGTCCTGGAATTCGGCAAGAACGGTGCCGTGCTGGAGCGCGGTGGCCGTCAGGGCCAGCCGGACCACCGCCCGTCGGCGGGGGTCCGCGACGTCCAGTACGGACAAGTACACCTGGGACTGGACAAGGTCGCGGCGTGCGGCACCAGCCTCCGCTGCGAAGGTCAGCCGCTGAGTCAGGGCGGGTGCATCCGGGGAGCCGACCTCGTGCCGAGCGGTCACTGTCACTGACTCGGCGAACTCTCCCAAGCGCCGTACCGATTCGTCGGCGATCTGGGCCAGTGCCGCCGCGTCCGGCCGGTACTCACCATCGATGGTGATGTTGGCAGTGAACCCGCCGTCCGGCTGCGGATGCACCGCAGCAAAGGCCACGCCAGTGGCCCCGATCGTGTCCGGATCGACTGGGAGCCAGCCCTCAGGCAGGTGGAATTCGATCGGCACCGGCAGTGTTGCGGCCATTTCACGGCCTCCTTTCACAGGGGAACGCATCAGAACCAGTTGCTGACGGCGTTCTTGATGGAGCCGGCACCGATCGCCTCAGCCGCATGGCCGACGGTTTTGCCGAACTTGTCCGGATCGACGGTGATCTCGACTCCCAAGGCGCCGCCGAGCGGCGCCGCGACACCTGCTTTGCCGCCGATCTTCCACTTGCCGGTCTTGTCGTCCTTCTGGTAGCCGAGCTTGCCCTCCGCGCCGGAGCCGGCCCACCCCTCGGCCGTTCCGCCGATGCCGATGCCGGCGAACTCGAAGCCACCGGCCACGCCACCCTTCGCTCCCCCGAATGCCTTCGCGCCTACGCTGCCCTCCTTCTTGGTCGCCTTGGCGCTGACTCCGGCCTCTTCACCGACGAATCCGTCAGCTCGCAGATAGAGGGGGATATGTCCGCTGTCTTCGCGTACTTCGATCATGCCCCGCCCTCCCCAGGACATCTCGGCGGCGGCGCTGACGCCCTTGTCGCTGAAGCCGTAGTTCGCTGTTGCCCTTGACCCCGCATAGGCGTCGGCGGTCACCGACACATCCGCAGGCCCGTCGGTGAGCGATCTCTGCGCGGTCACGTGGCCCAGGTCGCCGTATGCCTTGAACCTGCTCTCCTTGCCGTATGAGGGGCTGCCGGTCGCAGAGGAACCGGCAGCGGGCCCGGTCGCCGTGACTTTCCACCCGTCGGTTGTCGTAGCGCGGGCCTCCGGCACTCCCGCCTTGGTCAAGTCGCCCTCGGCGTCCGCGTTGAATCCGCCGAAGCCCGCCGCGCGTGTCAGCGCCCGGCGGATGCTCTGGTCGGCCTCATCAACGGCCTGGACCGCCTTCGCGATGCTGTCGGTCCATTCCTGTGCCTTCTGCTGGGCGTCGGCCACCGCCCGGGGATAGTCCGGGTCGTGCTGGAGGGCCTGCTTCTCCTGTGCGGACAGCTTGTCGAAGCCGACGTATACGGCCTTGCCCGAGTCGTCGACCTTGTAGTCCTTCGCCTTGGCGTCGGCGACCAGGTCCTTCACTGCTTTCTGCAGCCGGGAGAGCTCGGTATGCGCTTGCTTCAGCAGGCTCGCGACGGCCAGTGCTTCTGCCTTGGCCGCGGCGTACTCGGAGGCGGTGAACGCAGCGCTGCTCTGATGTGCGGCTAGGGCCAGCCCCTGCCAGTTGCCATTGGCCAGGGCACGTTGGACGTGTGCTTCGTAATGGCCCTTGAGCTCGCCGAAGCGCTCTCCCATCTTCTGCCACATCTCGGATGCGCCCAGCAGTGGCGCCAAGTCGGCTGTCGTCACGTCTTCATAACTCAGCGGCATGCTCCCCCTCCCCACCCGTCACCATTCGTTTATTCGGCTGCGGGACGGGCTCTGCGTCCCTCTCGTCGAGCCGAATTGCTCCCCGATGGCGACGTCCTGACCTCGGAAGAGGGTGTTCGTGCCGCGCAGCGCGTCCAGCTCGCGGTTCAGCCGGTTCAACAGGCCGTTCGTCTGTCCCTGCCAGACCGCCATCGCCTCCGACAGCCCTTTGTCCGCGGCCCAAGCGGACAGCCCTTTCAACCCCGTGTCCGGCTTCAGCAGGCTCGACCGTGCGGCCCCCGCGACCAGTGGTGGCTGAACCGGGCCGCCGCCTTCGCCGATGCGGCCGGCAGCCCTGGTGTCCGGCAGCAGATGCTGCTCTATGTACGACGCCGCCCGCTGCTTGTCGCCGGCGGAGCTCGCCATCCCCTGGCCGCCGCCCACCCCGCCGGCTGTCGCTTGGTTCGGCTGCGGCTGCGGCTGCGGCTGCTGCGCTGACTGCTGTTCGCCAGAACTCCCGGAACTCATAGGCTTCCCCCCCCCTATGCGCGCGCCTCTACCCGTCCGGCGCCGGTCGGCGCAGCACAGGCACCTGGCGTGTACCTTACAGATTCCGTTGAGCGGGCTACGGAGGCATCGGAGGCATCGGAGTCAGTGGAGTCAGCGGAGTGGCAGTAGCCAGTGGGCTTCGGCCCGGTAGTCCGTCGGGGTGCAGCTGAAGTCCAAGGCGGTTGCGTCCGGTGGGGCGGTGGTGTGCATTTTCACCGCCACCTTCTGGTGGGGCGCGAGTTCCTTCGGGAATTCCGGGCTCGTGGGGCCGGTGGAGGTGAGGCCGTCCGGCTTGAATTTCTGTTCGCTTCTGATGCCGCTCGACGCCAGGCTGACGGACTTCCCCTGATCGTTGACGTACGTGACCGTGAACTCGTAGGTCACCTCGCCCTTCGCCAGGGCGGCGTCACCGGGGCGGTTCGGGACGCGGCGGGCCTTGCTGACCGTCACCCGGATGCCGTCCCGGTAGCGGGCCGTTCCGCCGGGGTCCAGGGGCGTCTCGTACTTGCCGCCCCTGGAGACCAGGTCCTCCGGCCTTTCGTCGAGGTGGGACAGGCCGTCGACGAACCAGATCGTCAGGCCCAGGCAGACAGCCGTGGCCGTGGCTCCCAGGGAGAGGCCGATGAGCGCCGGGGCGCGTTCATCGGCTCTGTCCTGCTTCACCCTTCTCCAGCCGATCGCGCCGCAGACCGTCGCGGCCAGACCGAGCGGGACGGCCAGTGGAATGCCCCAGACGGTGCCGGCGGCCAGTACTGCCAGGACGGCCAGCACCAGTGCCGCCATGCCGACGCCGTTGGGTCGCTCGGGCGTGGGGCCGGGGAGGCCGGGGAGGGCTTCCGGCGTCGGCTTTGTCTTCATGAGGTGATCACACCTCGGGGTGTGCCTTCCGCGGGAGCGCACGCTCACTCAATCCGGTTTGAGTAGGCGTACTCAGATCCGCGTAGAGGCCGTGACCGGAATCGAACCGGCGTAACTCGCTTTGCAGGCGAGTCCCTCAACCACTCGGGCACACGGCCAAGTTGTGCTCCTGGTGTGGACACTATGGCTGCGCACCACGGCGTTCAACGGTCCGGCCCCCGCCGCAATGCGACTGCCATCGTGCGTTCACACCGCCTCCGGGTCGTAACCCCGTTCCAGGAAGGACTCCACCACCGGCCGGAAGAGGTCCGGCTCGTCCACCCACGGGTAGTGCCCCACGCCGTGCAGCGTGCGGACCGCCGCCGTGCGGAAGGACGCCGCCACCAGCTCCCCCGCGCGCATTCCCGCCAGCGCGTCCCGGTCGCCCCTGATGACCAGGACCGGGCAGCCGACCTCGGGGAGGCGGGCGAGGAGGGCGTGGCGGGCCGGGTCGTCGACGCCCTGCCAGAAGCCGGCGCGGGGGACCGGGCCGAGCTGGTCGGGTTCGGTGGCGGCGTGGGCGCGCTGGGGGGCTTCCCAGCGGCCGTAGCCCATGGGGGCGGCGCGCAGCAGGAGGCTGCGGACCTCGGCCATGTCGGCGGCCGTGGGGAGGGTGTGGAGGGCCACGTACGCGTCCGTCCACCAGTCCTCCGCCGCGCGGGACTCGAAGATCTCCTCGGCGTCGTCGGGCAGTTCGCCCTGGAGCCGCGAGCCGGGGGTGACCAGCACCAGCCGGGTGAGGCGGTCGCCGTGCTGCGCCGCGTAGGCCTGGGCCGTCGCGCAGGCCGCGTCGTGGGCGAGCAGGGCGAAGGACGCAAGGCCCAGGTGCGCGCGGAGGGACTCCAGGTCCTCGGCGAGCGCCGGGAACGCGTACCCCCACGGCTCGGGGGAGGGCGGGGAGGCGCCCGTGCCGCGGCTGTCCGGGATGATCAGGGTGCGGTGGGCGTCCAGGCCGCCCAGGGTGCCCAGGTACGCGGCGTCCCGCCCCGGGCCGCCCGCCAGGCACACCAGGGGAGGACCTGCGCTCTCCGGCCCCTCCAGCATCCGGTAGCTCAGTTCCACTCCGTCGTACGACACGTAATGCGGCATAAGCCTGCCTTATCCCTTCCGTCCGGTAATCCAGAAGCTACCCCTCACCTCTCTCCCCGCTATCCCAAATTCCGCTTATGATTCCCGCGTGTTCGACTCGCGGCACATCAAGACGTTCCACGCGGTGGTCACGGCCGGTTCGTACTCCGCGGCCGCCCGCGTGCTCGGCTACACCCAGCCCGCGATCACCCAGCAGATGAAGGCGCTGGAACGCTCCGTCGGCACCCCGCTGTTCACCCGCGTCGGCCGCCGCATGCGGCTCACCGAGGCCGGCGAGGCGCTCGCCCGGCACGCGGAGACCATCCTCGACAGTCTCACCGCCGCCCAGCAGCAGATGAGTTCGCTGACGCGCCTGCGCGCCGGACGCGTCAGGGTCTGCGCCTTCCCCAGCGCCAGCGCCACGCTGATACCCGAGGCGCTCGCCCGGCTCGCCGCCGACCACCCCGGCATCCGCGTCGAGCTCCTGGAGGGCGAGCCGCCCGACTCGATCCGCCGCCTCGTGCGCGGCGAGTGCGACATCACCCTCGCCTTCACCTACCCCGGCCTGCACGAACAGGTCCCCGAGGAGCTGGTGGAGATACCGCTCATGGAGGACCAGCTCACCGTCCTGATGCCCATAGGGCACCCCCTCGCCCGCCGCCGCGCCGTCAAACTCGCCGACCTGGCCGGGGAGCGCTGGATCGCCGGCTGCCTGCGCTGCCGCACCAACTTCCTCCACGAGTGCGCCGAGGTCGGCTTCGCGCCCGACATAGCCTTCACCACCGACGACAACCTCGTCGTCCAGTCGCTGGTCGCCGAGGGCCTCGGCATCGCGATGATGCCCGGCCTCGTCCTGTCCTTCATGCGCCACGACCGGATCACCGGGCGCGCCCTCGACCCGGCCTCGCGCCGCCAGGTCTCGGCGTACGTGCTGCGCGACCACCTGCGGATCCCGGCGACCGCGCTCGTCCTGGACGAGCTCAAGGCGGTCGCCGCCCGGCGCGTCGGCTGCTGACCGGCCGGCGGCCGGCCGCAAACCGGTCAGCCGATCCATAAGCGCTCGTTGGGTTCCGGTCAACAGACTGTCGTTGGACCCGCCGGACCGACCGCCTCGACCCTGCACTCATGACCACTCCCACCGCAGCCCCGACGACCGCGCGCCTCGCCCAACTCGTCGACGACGTCAGGGAAGCCGTAGGCCGTGGCCTGCCGCCCGACACGACGGCCTACCTCGTCGGCGAGCGGCTCGCCGCCCACCTCGGCGCCGACGACCTGCTCACCGCCGAACAGCAGGAGGGCGACCCCGACCGCTACCGGCAGCACATCCTGCACGCCGAGCACGACGGCAGCTTCTCCGTCGTCGCCCTCGTGTGGCTGCCCGGCCAGCGGACCGCCATCCACGACCACGTCTCGTGGTGCGTCACCGGCGTCCACGAGGGCACCGAGAGCGAGCGCCGCTACCGCCTCGTGCCCGACGGCACCACCGCCCGCCTCGTCGCCACCGAGGACGTCGTCAACCACCAGGGCGACGTGTGCGGCTTCGCGCCGCCCGGCGACATCCACCGCGTCCGCAACGCCTGTACGGCCAAGGCGATCTCCCTCCACATCTACGGCGCCGACATCTCCCGCCTGGGCTCCAGCGTCCGGCGCGTCTACGACCTCCCGACCGACGAAATCTGATGGCACTCCTCACCCCCCGTACCGACCGCGTCCGCACGAGCACACCGCCGCGGCCCGCCCCCGGCCCCCTCCCCGGCCTCGCCACCGCCGCCGGCGGCGTGGCCGCGGCCTGGGTCGTGCACCTGCTCGTCCCCGCCGTCCCCATGCTCACCGCCGCCGTCGTCCTCGGCATCGCCGCGGCCCACGCCCCCGGCGTACGGGTCTGGGTGCGCGGCGGCGCCCGGCCCGGCCTCACCCTCGCCGGCAAGCGGCTGATGCGGATCGGCGTCGTCCTGCTCGGGCTCAAGCTCGGCCTCGACGACGTCCTCGGCCTCGGCTGGGCCACCGTCGCCATGGTCGTCGCCGTCGTGGCGGCCACCTTCGCCGGCACGCTCTGGCTCGGGCGCCGGCTCGGCCTCCGCGGCGACCAGCCGCTCCTCATCGCCACCGGCTACTCGATCTGCGGCGCCTCGGCGATCGGCGCGGTCAGCGAGGTCTCCGGCAGCGACGAGGAGGACGTGGCGACCTCCGTCGCCCTGGTCACCCTCTGCGGCACCCTCGCCATCGCCGTCCTGCCGCTCCTGCACCACCCGCTGGGGCTCGACGACGCCCAGTTCGGCCGCTGGGTCGGTGCCGGCGTCCACGACGTCGGCCAGGTCGTGGCCACGGCCCAGACCGCCGGGCCCGTGGCGCTCACCGACGCCGTCCTCGTCAAGCTGATGCGCGTGGCGCTGCTGGCGCCGCTCGTCGCGGCGGTGGCCGTGTCCGTACGCAAGCGGCGGCAGGCGTCCGCGCAGTCGTCTGCGGGGGCGTCCGCGCAGGCGTCCGCCGAGCCGGCCGGGAAGCGGCCCCCGCTCGTCCCGCTCTTCGTGCTCGGCTTCCTCGCCATGGTCGCCGTCCGCACCACCGGGTGGGTCCCGGCCGCCGGGCTGGACCTCGCTGCCCACGCCCAGGAGCTCCTCCTCGCCGCCGCCCTCTTCGGGCTCGGCAGCGCCGTCCACCTGCCGTCGCTGGTCCGCACCGGCGGGCGGGTCGCCGCGCTGGGGCTGTGCTCGTGGGTCGTGATCGCGGGGGCGTCGTACGGGGGTGTCCTGCTGACGGCTTGACCGGGTACGCATACGGTCCCAGGCGCCCGTACCGTACGGTCCCGGCCGCCCATTACGTACGGTCCCCAGCGCCCGTACGTACGGCCCCGGGGCGCCCGCCCGCACAGCCCCGGCCGCCGGGATCCCGCCGGCCCCTCCCCACGGTGGTTGCGCGCCGCCGCGGCGGGGGGCGGGCCCATTCCAGCCACCCCGATGTGTTTAGGACCCAAGTCCCACCCCATCTCCTCCTCGCGCCACGTGCCCGGACCCCGCCCCCTCCGTACGCTCGCGGTATGACCGCCGCCGAATCCATGACCCCGGCCCAGGCCGCCGCACCGCAGGACGACGCGGGCGACGGCATACTCGGGCGCCGTCACCGGGCGCTCACCCTGGGCATCATCTCGGTCGTCTCCCTGATCGCCTTCGAGGCGAGCGCGGTCAACACGGCGATGCCCGTCGCCGCCCGCGCCCTCGACGGCATCGGCCTCTACGCCTTCGCCTTCTCCGCCTTCTTCACCGCGAGCCTCTTCGCGATGACGCTGTCGGGGGAGTGGTGCGACCGCTCCGGGCCCCTCGCCCCCCTCTTCGCCGGCATCGCGGCCTTCGGCACCGGACTCGTCGTCGCCGGCACGGCGCGGAGCATGTGGATGTTCGTCGCGGGGCGCGGAGTGCAGGGCATCGGTGGCGGGCTGGTGATCGTCGCGCTGTACGTGGTGGTCGGCCGGGCGTATCCGGAGCGGCTGCGCGCCTCGGTCATGGCCTCGTTCTCGGCGGCCTGGGTGGTGCCGGTGATCGTCGGCCCGCTGGTGGCGGGCGCGGTCACGGAGCAGCTCGGCTGGCGCTGGGTGTTCCTGGCCATCCCGGTGCTGGTCCTGCTGCCCCTCGTGGTGATGCTCCCGGCGCTGCGCGCCCTGCCGCCGGGCCCGCCGGCCGGGACGGCCGACCGGCGCCGGATCCTGCTGGCGCTGGCCGTCGCGGCGGGCGCGGGGCTGCTGCAGTACGCGGGGCAGGACCTCACGCCATGGGCGCTGCTGCCGGCCGCCGCCGGGCTCGCCCTGCTGGTGCCCTGCATCCGGCGCCTGCTGCCGGCCGGCACCTTCCGGGCCCGCCGCGGGCTGCCCTCGGTGGTGCTGCTGCGCGGCATCGCGCAGGGCTCGTTCGTGGCCGCGGAGAGCTTCATCCCGCTGATGCTGGTCACGGAGCGCGGCCTGTCCGCGACGCTCGCGGGCTTCTCCCTCACGGGCGGCGGGCTGTCGTGGGCGCTCGGTTCGTACACCCAGAGCCGCCGCCGGGCCGAGCCGTACCGCGAGCGGCTGATGAGCCTCGGCATGGGGCTGGTGGCGCTCGCCGTCGTGCTGATGGCGACGGTGCTGGTGCACGGGGTGCCGGTGTGGGTGGCCGGGGCGTCCTGGGTGTTCGGCGGCTACGGCATGGGCCTGACGATCTCCAGCGGCGCGGTGCTCCTGCTGAAGCTGTCCCGGCCGGGCGAGGAGGGCACGAACGCGGCCTCCCTGCAGACGTCGGACGCGCTCGGCAGCATCCTCCTGGTCGGGCTGGCCGGAGTGCTCTTCGTCTCGTCCGGCGGGGGCTCGGTGACCACGGCCGCGGCCGGTTCCGCCGCCCCGCCGCACGCCTTCGCGGCGGTCTTCGCGGCCGCGGCGGCGTTCGCGCTGGTGGGCGCGTACGTGGCCACCCGGCTCGCGCCGCGGGAGGCCGCCGGCCGCGGTGTGACCTCGGTCCCACCCTCGGGTGACCCCGGGGCGTAACCCCGGAGCGTGAACCCCGGCCCCGGTAGGCTGACGCGGTTGCCGACCGCCGACCCAGCCGACGGAGACCGTGACTACCACCACCACGAACCACCATCTCTCCCCTGCTTTCCCCGGCCGGGCCCCTTGGGGTACCGCCAACAAGCTCCGCGCCTGGCAGCAGGGCGCCATGGAGAAGTACGTCCAGGAGCAGCCGCGCGACTTCCTCGCCGTCGCCACCCCCGGCGCCGGCAAGACGACCTTCGCCCTCACCCTGGCCTCCTGGCTGCTGCACCACCACGTCGTCCAGCAGGTGACCGTCGTCGCCCCGACCGAGCACCTGAAGAAGCAGTGGGCGGAAGCGGCCGCCCGGATAGGCATCAAGCTCGACCCGGAGTACAGCGCCGGCCCCCTCGGCCGCGAGTACCACGGCGTCGCCGTGACCTACGCCGGCGTGGGCGTGCGCCCGATGCTGCACCGGAACCGCTGCGAGCAGCGCAAGACCCTCGTCATCCTCGACGAGATCCACCACGCCGGCGACTCCAAGTCCTGGGGCGAGGCGTGCCTGGAGGCCTTCGAGCCCGCCACCCGCCGGCTCGCCCTGACCGGCACGCCCTTCCGCTCGGACACGAACCCGATCCCGTTCGTGACGTACGAGGAGGGCAACGACGGCATCCGCCGCTCCTCCGCCGACTACACGTACGGATACGGCAACGCCCTCGGCGACGGCGTCGTCCGCCCGGTCATCTTCCTCTCCTACAGCGGCAACATGCGCTGGCGCACCAAGGCGGGCGACGAGATCGCGGCCCGCCTCGGCGAGCCCATGACCAAGGACGCCGTCTCCCAGGCCTGGCGCACCGCGCTCGACCCGCGCGGCGAGTGGATGCCGAACGTGCTGCGCGCGGCCGACCGCCGGCTGACCGAGGTGCGCAAGTCCATCCCGGACGCGGGCGCCCTCGTGATCGCGTCCGACCAGGAGTCCGCCCGCGCCTACGCCAAGCTGATCCGCGAGATCACCGGCGAGGGCGCCACGCTCGTGCTGTCCGACGACAGCGGCGCGTCCCAGCGCATCGACGACTTCTCGCACGGCGACGACCGCTGGATGGTCGCCGTCCGCATGGTGTCCGAGGGCGTCGACGTGCCCCGGCTCGCGGTCGGCGTCTACGCGACGACGATCTCCACGCCGCTGTTCTTCGCCCAGGCCGTCGGCCGCTTCGTGCGCTCCCGGCGCCGCGGCGAGACGGCGTCCGTCTTCCTGCCGACCGTCCCCGACCTGCTGACCTTCGCCAACGAGATGGAGGTCGAGCGCGACCACGTCCTCGACAAGCCGAAGAAGGGCGACGGCGAGGAGGACCCGTACGCGGAGGAGGAGAAGCTCCTCGCCGAGGCGGAGCGCCAGCAGGACGAGGACACCGGCACCGACGACCAACTCTCCTTCGAGGCCCTGGAATCGGACGCGGTCTTCGACCGGGTGCTCTACAACAACGCCGAGTTCGGCATGCAGGCGCACGCGGGCAGCGAGGAGGAGCAGGACTACCTCGGCATCCCCGGCCTGCTGGAGCCCGAGCAGGTGCAGCTGCTGCTGCAGAAGCGGCAGGCGCGCCAGATCGCGCACAGCCGCAAGCGGCCGGACGCCGAGGCGGACCTCCTCGAACTGCCCGCCGAGCGGCGCCCGGTGGTCACCCACAAGGAGCTCCTGGAGCTCCGCAAGCAGCTCAACACCCTGGTCGGCGCCTACGTCCACCAGAGCGGCAAGCCCCACGGCGTCGTCCACACCGAACTCCGCCGCGTCTGCGGCGGCCCGCCGAGCGCGGAGGCCACGGCCGGCCAGCTCAACGAGCGCATCCGCAAGGTGCGGGAGTGGGCCACGCGCATGAAGTAGGGCCCCCGCCCCGCCCCTTCGGCGCCGGGGCCGGCGTCCGCATGATGGGACGCCGGCCCCGATATCCGTAATTCGGCCCTGGCCTGACCGGATCGCGGGCAGACTCTTCCGCTGAGCGGACCGGCGGCGCTACGGTGCCGGTCACGCACACGCCCCGTGGCAGCGCCGCCGCGGAGCGCAGCCGGTACAGAAGAGCTGCAAGAAGCGACAAGCCGCCGGCGGCCTCTCCTCGCGCGCTGCCGGCTGCGGACCGGCGGCGCACCCCACCCGACGAGAGCCGCCATACATCGGAGGAGGGGCGTCGTGACAGCGGAGACCTCGCAGACGCTCGACCGGGGACTGCGCGTCCTCAAACTGCTCGCCGACACCGACCACGGCCTGACCGTCACCGAGCTGTCCACCCGGCTCGGGGTCAACCGGACGGTCGTCTACCGACTGCTCGCCACACTGGAGCAGCACGCACTGGTCCGCCGGGACATCGGCGGCCGCGCCCGGGTGGGCCTCGGGGTGCTGCGGCTCGGCCGCCAGGTGCACCCGCTGGTGCGCGAGGCGGCCCTGCCCGCCCTGCGCTCCCTGGCCGAGGACATCGGGGCCACCGCCCACCTCACGCTCGTCGACGGCACCGAGGCGCTCGCGGTGGCCGTCGTCGAGCCGACGTGGACGGACTACCACGTGGCCTACCGCGCGGGCTTCCGCCATCCCCTGGACCGGGGGGCGGCCGGCCGCGCCATACTCGCCGCCCGCCGCGGCGAGGCCGACAGCCCCGGCTACGCCCTCACCCACGGCGAGCTGGAGGCCGGCGCGAGCGGCGCGGCGGCGCCGCTGCTCGGCGTCCTGGGGATCGAGGGCAGCGTGGGAGTGGTGATGCTCACGGACACGATTCCCGAGCGTGTGGGCCCGCGCGTGATGGAAGCGGCGAAGGAGGTTGCGGACGCCCTGAGGTGACCCCGGCGTGCTGCACGCCGTACGCCCTCGCCGCGCCTCGCCCGGCGAGGGCGCATGTCACGGAAGGGACGCCGGTGAACTAGATTCGCTGCATGCCCGCTCCGACCACGCCTGCTCCGGCCGCGCCCGCTCCTGCCGGGCGGCCCGCCCGGTCCCGCCGCGCCCGGATCCTCGCCGTCTGCGCCGTGCCCGTCGTCGCCCTGCTCGCCTCCGTGCCCTTCGTGCCGCTGCCGTTCTCGGTGGCGCAGCCCGGCTCCACGGTGGACGTGCTCGGCTCCCACGAGGGCAAGCAGGTGATCGAGATCGAGGGTGCCTCCGCGCGGAAGACCACCGGCCAGCTGCGCATGACCACGATCGTGGTGACGGGCCCGCGCGTCGACGTGGACCTCGGCGACGTGATCAGCGGCTGGTCCCGTACGGACCGGGCCGTCATGCCGCACGACGCCGTCTACCCCGTGGGCGACTCCGACGAGGAGGTCGACGCGCACAACCAGGCGGAGATGAAGAAGTCGCAGGACTCGGCCACCGACGCCGCCCGCCGCTACCTGCACCGCTCGCCCGGCGAGCTGAAGATCGGCCTCAGTCTCGGCGACGTGGGCGGGCCGAGCGCGGGGCTGCTCTTCACCCTCGGCATCATCGACAAGGTCGACGGCGACGGCCGCGGCGGCGAGCTCACGGGCGGGCGCGTCATCTCCGGCACGGGCACCATCGACGCCGACGGGACCGTCGGCGAGGTCGGCGGCGTCCCGCTGAAGACGCAGGCGGCCCGGCGCGACGGCGCGACGGTCTTCCTCGTCCCGAAGGCCGAGTGCTCGGCGGCCAAGGCCAACCTGCCCAAGGGGCTGCAGCTGGTCCCGGTGGAGAAGCTGCAGGACGCGGTCAAGTCGCTGCGGGCCCTCGCGTCCGGCGACGAGAACAACGTCCCCACCTGCTGATTTCCCCGCCCGCCGAGCGCTCAGCGGGTGATGAACCCTTCCCTCACCAGCCACTCCTCCGCGACCTCCCGCGGGTCCTTCCCCGCCACGTCCACCTCGGCGTTGAGCTCCCGGGCCACGTCGTTGTCGAGCCGTGCCGTGATGGGGTCCAGGACGTCCTTGATCGCCGGATACCGGCGCAGGGTGGCGCTGTTGATCTCGGGTGCCGCGTTGTAGTTGGGGAAGAAGCGCCGGTCGTCGCGCATGACGACGAGGTGCATGGCCGCGATGCGGCCGTCGGTGGTGAACACCTCGCCGAAGGTGCAGGAGCGCCCGCCGGAGACCTGGGTGTAGATGATGCCGCCGTCCATCTTCTGGACGCGGGAGGCGGGCACGTTCATGCCGTACGCCTTCGCCATGCCCTGCAGCCCGTCGTCGCGCGCCGCGAACTCCGTCTCGACGCACAGGGTCACGGCCCCCGGGTCGCGCCTCGACAGGGCGGCCACCTCGGAGAGCGTGCGGGTGCCGTACGCGCGGGCGCCGGCGCGGTTCATGGCCAGGGCGTACGTGTTGTCGAGCGCGGCGGGCGCGAGCCAGGTGAGGCCGTTGCGGGCGTCGGCGTCGCGGACGGCCCGCCACTGCCGCTGCGGGTCGGGGATCGGCTCGTCGTGGCCGAGGTAGGTGATCCAGGCGGTGCCCGTGTACTCGTACATGGCGTCCGCGCCGCCGGACCGGACGGCCTCGCGCGCCCCGATCGAGCCCTGGATGTTGGTGCGGTCCAGCACGCTCGCGCCGGCGGCCTTGAAGGCGAGGCCCATGATCTGGCCGAGCACGATGTTCTCGCTGAAGCTCTTCGAGGTGACGGTCAGGGAGGCGCCCTTGAGCGGCAGGCCCTGGCCGACCGAGCCGGGCCGGACGCTTTCGGCCAGCGGGGAGCCGCTGGTCAGGCCGCAGCCGGCGGACGTGGCGGCCAGCAGCGCCAGCGCCAGGGCCGGCGCCGCCCGGTGCGCTCTCCGGCCGCCCATGTCAGGACGCCCCCAGCCCGCGCGGCCGCAGCAGCAGCTCGGCCAGGGACGCCATCCAGTCCACGAGCAGGGCGAGCGCCACGGTCAGGACCGACCCCAGCACCAGCACCGGCATCCGCTGGTTGGTGATGCCCGACGCGATCAGGTCGCCGAGCCCGCCGCCCCCGCCGAAGTAGGCGAGCGTCGCCGTCCCCACGTTGAGGACGAGGGCCGTCCGCACGCCCGCGAGGATCAGCGGCACGGCCAGGGGCAGTTCGACCCGGCGCAGCACGCCCAGGGCGGACATGCCGATGCCGCGCGCGGCCTCCACCAGCGTCGGGTCGATGGCCCGCAGTCCCGCGATCGTGTTGGCGAGCACGGGCAGCACCGCGTAGACGACCATGCCGACGAGCGCGGCCTGCATCCCGATGCCCAGCCAGATCACCAGGAGCGCCAGCAGGCCGATCGCGGGCGTGGCCTGGCCGACGTTCGCGACGGCGATGACGGCGGGCGCGGCGGGGCGCAGCCGGCGGCGGGTGAGCAGGATGCCCAGCGGGATGGCGATGACCAGGACGAAGAAGGTGGAGACGACGGTGAGGACGACGTGCTGCCGCAGGCGCAGCCAGACGTTGCCGTCGGCGATGGAGTTCCGGGCGATGGAGTCGAGGTCGGCGCCGCGGAACCACAGCCAGGTCGCCAGCAGCAGGGCCAGCAGGAAGGCGGGCAGGATGGTGAGCTTCTGCCAGGTGACGCGGCGGGGCGGGGCCGCCGCCCGCGGGGGAGGCCCTTCGGGGGCGTCCTTGCCCGGCGGGGCGCCGGCCTCCGCGGCCTCCGGCTGCCCGACGGTGTCCCTGGTCTCCAGCCGCTCCCTCACGCCAGCTCCTCCGGCGCGTCCGTCGTGCCCTCCTGCTCCTCCAGCACCTGCTGGGCCCGCTGCTCCTCCAGCAGGTGCTGGTGCTCGACGGCGTCCAGCCGGTCCTCCTCCAGGAGTTCGTGCACGGAGTTCATCAGCGTCTCCATGTCGACGACGCCCTCGTACCGGCCGCGCCGCCCGGTGACCGGCACCCGGCCCGCGTTGTCGATGAGGACGGCCTCCAGCGCGTCGCGCAGCGTCGCGTCGCGGGTGACGGTGTCGTGCACGAGGGTGCCGGCGCGCACGAGGGAGCCCTTGGCCCGCATCAGGTCGCCGCGCCGCAGCCACTTGTACGGGCGGTGGTGCCGGTCCAGCAGCAGCACCTCGTTGGTGGTGCCCGCGCGCAGCCGGTCGAAGATCGTCTGCAGGGGGTCGTCGATGGTGGCGGTGGGGAAGTCGACGACGCCCACGTCCCGCACGCGCGTGAGGTTGAGCCGTTTGAGGGCCGCGCCCGCGCCCACGAAGCCGGAGACGAAGTCGTCGGCGGGGTTGGTGAGGATGGCTTCCGGGGTGTCGAACTGGGCGATGTGCGAGCGCTCGCGGAGCACCGCGATCCGGTCGCCGAGCTTGATCGCCTCGTCGAAGTCGTGGGTGACGAAGACGATCGTCTTGTGCAGCTCGTGCTGCAGCCGGATCAGCTCGTCCTGGAGGTGGTCACGGGTGATCGGGTCGACCGCGCCGAACGGCTCGTCCATCAGCAGCACCGGCGGGTCGGCGGCCAGGGCGCGGGCCACGCCGACGCGCTGCTGCTGCCCGCCGGAGAGCTGGCGCGGATAGCGGCCGTGGAACTCGCCGGGGTCGAGCCCCACCAGGTCCAGCATCTCCTCCACCCGCTCGGCGATCCGCCGCTTGGACCAGCCGGTCATGCGCGGGACGAGGGAGATGTTCTGCGCGACGGTCATGTGGGGGAAGAGCCCGGACGCCTGGATCGCGTAGCCGATCTTGCGGCGCAGCCGGACCGGGTCGATGCCGGTGACGTCCTCGCCGTCGATGCGGATCCGGCCCGACGTCGGCTCGATCAGCCGGTTGATCATCTTCATGGTGGTGGTCTTGCCGCAGCCGGACGGGCCGACGAAGACCACCAGCTCCCCGGCCTTGATGTCCATGGTCACGCAGTCCACGGCGGGGGCCGGGTTGCCGGGGTAGCGCTTGGTGAGGTTCTCCAGGTGGATGGTGGCGCCGGAGGTCCGCGCCCGGTCCTCCGGAGGGCGCTGCGCGGACTCAGCCACGGATCCCGCCCGGGATCGTCAGCCGCCCGATCAGCACGTACGCCGCGTCGAACAGCAGGGCGAGCACGATGATCCCGAGCGTTCCGGCGAGCACCTGGTTGAGGGCGTTGGCGCTGCCCAGCGACGAGACGCCGCGGAAGATCTCGTTGCCGAGGCCGGGCCCGGAGGCGTACGCGGCGACGGCCGCGATGCCCATCAGCATCTGGGTGGCCACCCGGATCCCGGTGAGGATCGGCGGCCAGGCCAGCGGCAGCTCGACGCGCAGGAGCCGGGCCGCCCGGGACATCCCGATCCCCTTCGCGGCGTCCACGAGCGAGGGGTCCACGCCCCGCAGCCCCACGACCGCGTTGCGGACGATCGGCAGCAGCCCGTAGAGCACGAGCGCCGTGACCGTCGGCGCGACGCCCAGGCCGGTGAGCGGGACGAGCAGGCCGAGCAGGGCGAGGGAGGGGATGGTCAGCAGCGTGGCCGTCGTGGTCACCGCCAGGTTCCCGGCCCACTCCCGGCGGTACGTGAGCACGCCGATCACCACGCCCAGGAGGGTGGCGACGACCATGCACTGGAAGACGGCGCTCGCGTGCTGCCAGGCGTCCGCCAGCAGCTGGGCGCGGCGGCCGGCCACGTACTGCCAGAAGCTCACCCGCTCGCCTCCCTCCGCGCCTGGGCGCCGCCACGGTCAGGGCCGGTGCGGGTCCTGGTCCTGCGACGCCTGCTGCACCAGCGGGATGATCCGCAGCGGCACGGCGTTCTCCATGACGATCGCCGTGGAGGCCCGCACGATGCCATCAAAACCCACAACGCGGTCGATCACACGCTGGAGGTCGGCGTTCGAGCGTGCGACCAGGCGGCAGAGCATGTCGCCGCGCCCGGTCGTGGTGTGCAGCTCCAGCACCTCGGGCACGGTCGCCAGGTGCGACCGCACGTCGCCGCCCTGCCCCTGCTTGATCTCCAGCGTCGCGAAGGCCGTCACCGGATAGCCCAGCGCCGCGGGGTCCACGTCCGGGCCGAAGCCGCGGATGACGCCCTGCGCCTGCAGCCGGTCCAGCCGCGCCTGGACGGTCCCGCGCGCCACGCCCAGCCGGCGCGAGGCCTCCAGGACGCCGATCCGCGGCTCCTCGGCCAGCAGCTCGATCAGCCGCCCGTCCAAACGATCGATCGCCACACGGTCCTCCCAGTGGTCAGCATGTACAGAACGTCCGGTGTTACCGGCGGTTCGCTCTGCAATATGCCCAGTAGATACGCAAACTATTGCGCACCTTGTGGATCGGCGGGACGCTGCGGCCATGACACAGACCACCGATCACACCCCGCACACCGCACGGCAGGCGGACCCGTTCCCGGTCAAGGGGATGGACGCGGTCGTCTTCGCCGTCGGCAACGCCAAGCAGGCCGCCCACTACTACTCCACCGCCTTCGGCATGAAGCTCGTCGCCTACCGCGGCCCGGAGAACGGCAGCCGCGAGACCGCCTCCTACGTCCTGGAGTCCGGCGGCGCGCGCTTCGTCCTCACCACGGTCATCAAGGCCGCCACCGACCACGGCCGCTTCCTCGCCGAGCACGTCACCGAGCACGGCGACGGCGTCGTCGACCTCGCCATCGAGGTGCCGGACGCCCGCGCCGCCTACGCCTACGCCGTCGAGCACGGCGCGACCGGCCTGGAGGCCCCGCACGAGGTCACGGACGAGCACGGCACCGTCGTCCTCGCCGCCATCGCCACGTACGGTCAGACCCGCCACACGCTCGTGGAGCGGTCCGCCTACACCGGCCCGTACCTGCCCGGCTACGTCGCCGCCAAGCCGCTCGTCGAGCCCGGCGACCGCCGCTTCCAGGCGATCGACCACTGCGTGGGCAACGTCGAGCTCGGCAAGATGAACGAGTGGGTGGCGTTCTACAACAACGTCATGCACTTCACGAACATGAAGGAGTTCGTCGGCGACGACATCGCCACCGAGTACTCCGCCCTCATGTCGAAGGTCGTCGCGGACGGCACCCGCAAGGTGAAGTTCCCGCTCAACGAGCCGGCCATCGCCAAGAAGAAGTCGCAGATCGACGAGTACCTGGAGTTCTACAACGGCCCCGGCGTCCAGCACATCGCCCTCGCGACGAACGACATCGTCGCGACCGTGCGCGCCATGCGGGCGGCCGGCGTGCAGTTCCTCGACACCCCCGACTCGTACTACGACACGCTGGGGGAGTGGGTCGGCGAGACCCGCGTCCCCGTCGACACCCTGCGCGAACTGAAGATCCTCGCCGACCGCGACGAGGACGGCTACCTGCTCCAGATCTTCACCAAGCCGGTGCAGGACCGGCCCACCGTCTTCTTCGAGATGATCGAGCGGCACGGGTCGATGGGCTTCGGCAAGGGCAACTTCAAGGCGCTCTTCGAGGCCATCGAGCGGGAGCAGGAGAAGCGGGGCAATCTCTAAAAAATAAGCCGTCCGGCGTTTGAGGACCGGGGTCCGGGGCGGAGCCCCGGTTCGGGAAGGGGCGGGTAGGGGAAGGACCCCCGCATGGGCGAACTGATCGAGCACCTGCGCGAAGGCCTACCCGCCGAGGCGATCCTCACCGACCCGGACGTCACCCGGAGCTACGCCAACGACATGGCGAGCTTCTGCACCGCAGGCGCCCCCGCCGTCGTCACGCTCCCCCGCACCGTGGAGCAGGTGCAGCACGTCATGCGCACCGCCACCGCCCTGCGGGTCCCCGTCGTCCCGCAGGGCGCCCGCACGGGCCTGTCCGGCGCGGCCAACGCCGCCGACGGCTGCATCGTGCTCTCCCTCGTCAAGATGGACCGCATCCTGGAGATCGACCCCGTCGACCGCGTCGCCGTCGTCGAACCGGGCGTCGTCAACGCCGTCCTCTCCCGCGCCGTCGCCGAACAGGGCCTCTACTACCCGCCCGACCCGTCCAGCTGGGAGCAGTGCACCATCGGCGGCAACATCGGCACCGCCTCGGGCGGCCTGTGCTGCGTGAAGTACGGCGTCACCGCCGAGTACGTCCTCGGCCTCGACGTGGTCCTCGCCGACGGCCGGCTGCTGAAGACGGGCCGCCGCACCGCCAAGGGCGTCGCGGGCTACGACCTCACCCGCCTGTTCACCGGCTCCGAGGGCAGCCTCGGGATCGTCGTCCGGGCCGTCCTCGCGCTGCGGCCCGCCCCGCCCCAACAGCTCGCGCTCGCCGCCGAGTTCCCGTCCGTCGCCGCGGCCGGCGAGGCCGTCCGGCAGATCATGGCCCGCGGCCACGCCCCCTCGCTGCTGGAGCTCATGGACCGCACGACCGTCCGCGCCGTCAACGCCATGGCGAGGATGGGCCTCCCGGAGAGCACCGAAGCCCTCCTCCTCGCCGCCTTCGACACCCCCGACCCGGCCGCGGACCTCGCCGCCGTCGCCGAGCTGTGCACGGCCGCCGGCGCCGACCAGGTCGTCCCCGCCGAGGACGCCGCCGAGTCCGACCTGCTCCTGCAGGCCCGCCGGCTCTCCCTCACCGCCCTGGAGGCACTCCGGCCCGCCACCATGATCGACGACGTCTGCGTGCCCCGCTCCCGCCTCGCCGACATGCTGGAGGGCACCGCGGAGATCGCCCGCAAGTACGGGCTCACCATCGGCGTCTGCGCCCACGCCGGCGACGGCAACACCCACCCCGTCGTCTGCTTCGACCCCGCCGACGCCGACGAGGCGCGCCGCGCCCGCGAGTCCTTCGACGCGATCATGGCCCTCGGGCTGGAGCTGGGCGGCACGATCACCGGCGAGCACGGCGTGGGCGTCCTGAAGAAGGAGTGGCTCGCGAGGGAGCTGGGCCCCGTGGGCCTGGAGATCCAGCGGGGGATCAAAAGGGCCTTCGACCCCCTCAATATCCTGAACCCGGGCAAAGTGCTGGACGCGTAAGGCACTTGACGCGCCGGTGCCGGCACCCGCACCGGCGCGTCACGCGCCGAGAATCTCCTTCAGCGCCGCGTCCAGCTCCAGCCGCTCCCGCTCCGACCCCGGCGCCACCACCCGCAGCGTCCGCTCCAGCCACGCCGACACCGCCGGCGCCGGGGCCTCCAGCAGCGCGGCGCCGTCCGGCGAGGACAGCGCCATGCACACCACGCTGCGCCCGTCCGTCCGCGTCGGCCACACCCGCACGTCCCCGCTGCCGCACGGCCGGAACACCCCCTCGACCAGCAGCTCGCGCGCGAACGTCCAGTGCACCGGGGCCTCCGAGGTGACGTGGAAGGCGATGTGCACCGCGTACGGGTCGGCCGTCCGGTAGCTCAGCCGCGACGGCACGGGGATGCTGCGCTCGGGCGACAGCACCAGGTCGATCTCCAGCTCTCTTTCCACCACGGTGTGCATGAAGTGCGCCCTCTCTGCTCTGCTTCTCTCGGTCCGTGGCCCCTCGCGAACGGACCCGCACCGACAGAGAGCGCAACGACCCCCACACCATTACGCGACTTCGCCGAACCGGTGCGCCGGTCGCACGTGTGAGTGGTCCCGCCCGCGGGACGGCCGCAGAGTGGAGAGCCGTCTGGTAGACCTGTGTGCAGCGCGCCCGGTTGCCTTTTGTGCATAGAGGTCATGAGGCAGGGGAGCAGCGCGCCCCACGTCGCTCGAGTGCGGCAGACTGCTTGTCGTCGCCCGCCCCACCGAGCACCGACACCGCAGTACGGCCGAGCAGATACGGGACATCGGAGACCATGAGCGCCCCTTCCTCAGGATCCGCCGACAACAGCCCCGTGGAAGGGTTTTATCCGGACCCTTCCATTCCTGGCTATATCCGTTACTGGAGCGGCACCGCCTGGGTGCCCGGCACGAGCCGGCCGGCGCCCGCCGAGGGCGAGCCGATGCCCGCGCCGCCCGCCGGTCTCGCCAAGCCCGCGGCGCCCGCGCTCGCTTCGCCCGTGCCGCCGGTCCCGCG
>NZ_PXWG01000397.1 GCF_003011965.1 Streptosporangium nondiastaticum | reverse complement strand
GCGTGACCTTTACCGGCGATACTCAGGAGTTCAGCGCGACGGTCACCAGCGTACGCAAAGTTGACTGGGAAAGTCTGCGGCCAAACTTCTTCTTTATCTTCCCGCCGAATGCGCTTGACGAGCAGCCGCAGAGCTGGCTGACCAGCTTCCGCTGGGATAACGGCAATACGCTGTTGACGCAGCTTAACCGCGAATTCCCCACCGTCAGCCTGCTGGATATTGGCGCGATTCTCCGTCAGGTGGGTCAGGTGTTGACGCAGGTCAGTCGGGCGCTGGAGGTGATGGTGGTGCTGGTGACCGCGTGCGGTATTTTGCTGCTGCTGGCGCAGGTCCAGGTCGGTATGCGCCAGCGCTATCAGGAGCTGGTGGTCTGGCGCACGCTGGGGGCCGGAAAGTCGCTG
>NZ_PXWG01000396.1 GCF_003011965.1 Streptosporangium nondiastaticum | reverse complement strand
GTGCTGCGCCCCTGCTCGTCGAGCCGGCGCCCCACCTCGCGCAGCAGGGTGTCACCCGCGCCATGCCCGAAGGAGTCGTTGACCGGCTTGAATCCGTCAAGGTCGATGTAGAGCAAGGCCACCCGCCGGCGCCGGGCTTCGGCCCGCAGCACGGCCGAGGCCAGCTGGTCCTCGAGCATCAGCCGGGTGCACAGGCCCGTGAGCGGGTCGGTGAGGCGCGCGCGCTGAGCGGCTTCGGCCACGGGTTGCAGCGCAGCGTCGGGCTCGGCCGCCCGAGGCACCCCGGGGGCCGGTGACGGCGGCGCGCCAGGGCGCCGCGGCGCACGGGCTTCCAGGGCCACCATGTGCTGCCACCAGCGCAGGCCGCCGACCAGCACCAGCGTGCCGAGGATGCCGGCCAG
>NZ_PXWG01000395.1 GCF_003011965.1 Streptosporangium nondiastaticum | reverse complement strand
GTTCCATCTTCATTGCCTCCAGCACCAGCAGCAGTTGGCCCTTGCCGACCCGTTCGCCCTCGCCGACCAGCACCTCGACGATGGCGCCGTCCATCGGCGCCTTGAGCGTGCCGGAACTGGCGCCGACCTGGGCGCTGGCGCCGGCGTGGGTGACGTCGAGCAGTTCGAGGTTGCCGCCGTGGCCGTATAGCCAGAGGCGCCCGCCGTCCAGGTGGTAGGCGTGGCGGCGGCGAATGCCGTCGAGTTCGGCGCTGGCCCAGCGTCCGTCGCAGTCGAGCAGGCGCACGGCGATCTCGCGTCGCTCCAGGCGCGCCAGCAGTCGCGGCCGGCGACCGCTTTCGAGGACGTCCAGGCCGATCTCCAGGCGCTGTTCGGCGTGCTTCAGGACGATCTTCCACGGT
>NZ_PXWG01000394.1 GCF_003011965.1 Streptosporangium nondiastaticum | reverse complement strand
AACAATTTGTCTGAAACTGCTTTTGTAAAATTTTTGGATCATCAGAATTTTGAAATTCGTTGGTTTTCTCCAATCAGCGAAGTTGCATTTTGTGGGCATGCCACGCTGGCCAGTGCTTTTGTATTATTTAAAGATTACACCACAGCCAAAACGCTCCAGTTTCACGTAAAAGATTTAGGCATTTTTATCGTGTCGCAAGCACAAGATGGCAAGATTCAAATGAATTTTCCTGTTCGACCAGCGCAGAAACTTGACGATTACCCGGCTATCTTAGATGAAGCGCTTCAAAAGCCTTTTAAGGCTGTGTATCAAAATGCACAGGCTTATATTGTGGAATATGAAAGCGTGCAAGATGTACTCGATGAAGTGCCAGATTTTTCAAAGTTAAAAACGCTTGGGAA
>NZ_PXWG01000393.1 GCF_003011965.1 Streptosporangium nondiastaticum | reverse complement strand
CGCGACGCAGGCCAACTACGGGCAGCGGATCATCACCCAAACCGTTCAGGTCAACCAGGACTTCGACCTCACCCAGGCCGGGATCTTCTACCTGGTGCGCTACGGCACCCCGGTAACGCGGGTGGCGACACTGATCCTCGACCCGGCCGCGAACCCCGCCCTGTTCCCGATCATTCTCAGGCTGGAGCTGTCGCAGCGGGTGACGGTGACCCGGCGGTCGGCGTTCACGCGCACCGGGGACTACTACATCGAGAAGATCGAACACCAGATCGCCGCCGAGTCGTCGCAGTGGACCGTGACGCTTCAGCTGTCGCCGGTGTTCAACCCGACGGTGTGGGTGCTCGGGGACGCCACGTTCGGGGTCCTCGGGTCGACCACCATTCCCATCTACTGAAAGGTTTGT
>NZ_PXWG01000392.1 GCF_003011965.1 Streptosporangium nondiastaticum | reverse complement strand
TCCGTGGAGGTTGCACCGAATTCAGGTGCCTGCCGCCGTTCTCTGCTTGGGCCCGGAGACGGAGGGCGTCGTACTGGCGACGAAATGAATCCATGCAGCGCACGTTCGCCTTCCAGAACGAGTCGTTCTGACACCAGTCGATCAACGCGTGCGCTTCGGCAACGGGTCGCTTGTCGATGTCCAGCAGTCGGCGGGCGTCGACAAGCCAGGTGTTCTTGGCCGACCGAGTGGGCTCTTTGGAGCCGTTCGCTACGACCAGGTCCCGGAGGTGGGAGCACAGCGCCTTGACCTCTTCGCGCGGCGGCTCGGCCGTCGTGCTGCGCTGTCGCTTCGGCTTGGAGGGCTTCGGCTCGGCGGGGGACGAGTGAGGTCTTGTTGATGGTTCTTTGACGGATAGGCGCTC
>NZ_PXWG01000391.1 GCF_003011965.1 Streptosporangium nondiastaticum | reverse complement strand
CATCGGCGTCGGATCGGATGGCGTAACTGCAGCGGGCAACCTGCTGCAGGGCATTGCATTGCGCAGCGCCAACGGATACGCGGCGCCACTGGGGCCCGCGCAGGCGAACGAGCCGGGGGTGTCGTTCAACACCATCGGTGGAACGGGGGCGACCGCCGGAAACGTCATCGCCTTCAATGGCAGCGCCGGCGTCGCGGTTTTCGGCAATCCCGTATCCGCGGGGGGGCAACCAAACATCGGAAACCAGATCCTCGGAAACAGCATCTTCCGGAACGGTCGCAACACGCTCGGTGCGTCCTCGGCGCCGACGCCACTGCTCGGCATCGATCTCACCAACGGCTTCCTGTTTCCGAGGGAAGACGGCCAGACGCGCAACGACTCGAACGCGCACACGGGCCCGAGCGC
>NZ_PXWG01000390.1 GCF_003011965.1 Streptosporangium nondiastaticum | reverse complement strand
GTATTTCGGCGTGCCGGCCCTGCTGCCACAGGTCGCCACCGACTGGCTCAACACACATGGCAGCGAGTTCATCCTGTCGTGCATCGCCATCGGCCTGGTGATGTCGGCCTATGTCTGCGAAGACCTGCGCAGCGCGGTGCGCGGCATCCCGCCGGGCCAGGTCGAGGCGGCGCGCGCGCTGGGCCTCGGTTTTCTGCGCACCATGCGCTGCGTGGTGCTGCCGCAGGCCTTCCGCATCGCCATCCCGCCGCTCTTGAACCAGACGCTGCTGCTGGTCAAGAACACCAGCCTGGCCATGGCCATCGGCGTGGCCGAGCTGACCGCCGCCGGCCGCGAGATCGAGAACTACACGTTCCGCACCTTCGAGGCTTACGCGGTGGTGACGGCGATCTACCTGCTGCTGTC
>NZ_PXWG01000389.1 GCF_003011965.1 Streptosporangium nondiastaticum | reverse complement strand
TAGCGGGACGTGTCGCGCGATTCGTCGAGGCGCGTGGCGATGGAATCGAGAATCGAGCGCAGCGTCGCCGTCGACAGCGCCACCGAATGGTGCCGGCCGATCAGCGCGCGCATCGGGGCGAGGAGAACCGGGTCGCGCCCGACCTTCTCGGCGCTTCCGGCCGCGCGGAAGGAATTGAACCAGCGCACCTCTGGCCGCAGCGCCAGCACATGGTTGAAGACCAAGAGTATGCCGATCAGCAGCACGCCGAGGATGAGGCCGCTGAGGCCGGGATTGCTGAAGAAGGCGGCCTGCGCCTGGCGGAAGAGGATCGCGGCGACGAAGCCGACGATGATCAGGAAGATCACCATCGTCCAGAAGAACGCCATGGGGCTCGAGAGCTTGTGGGGGTAATCGTCCGAGGTG
>NZ_PXWG01000388.1 GCF_003011965.1 Streptosporangium nondiastaticum | reverse complement strand
TCCCGCTGGCCCTCCAGCGCCCGCGCCGTACCCACGTCCAGCAGCACCAGATGCAGCTCGTGGCCCCGGCGGCCGGCCTCGCGGGCCAGCCAGCGCCGCATCCACGGGCGGCTGCCGCAGTCGTGCACCAGGACGGGCTCCCCGCTGCGCACGGCCGCCCGGATCCGCAGGAAGTGGTCGAGCCGTGCGCACGGGCGGTAGACGGCGTACGGCAGCCGGTCCGGCATGCGCGCCTGCCACCGCTCGTGGGCGGCCCGCGGGTCGACGGCGGGGGCCGCGGCCGACCAGCGGCGCATGAGGGTGCTCTTGCCGCTGCCGGGCAGCCCCGACACGACGACGACCGAGCCCGCCGGATACGACAGCACCGCCGGCGCCCGGCAGCCGGCCGCCCGCAGGTCGACCACA